>JAVKJV010000031.1:0-40649 GCA_031458775.1 Candidatus Fervidifonticultor quartus
CTCGCCGTTGGCCGAGAAGACGCGGTCAAAGTACACCGCCGGCGACAGACGTACCCGTGCGGAGCGGCCTCTCGAATTCCAGGCTGCGGCCACCCGCCTGGGAGTCGGGCGCAGCGCCCGGGCCAGCACGGCCACACGGGGCTGCATGCCGGCCGCCTGGATGGCGCGGTATGGCGACACGAAGATCAGTCCCTGGCTCTCGACCCCACGGGCGACAATGGTGCCTTTGTGTCGGTGCCGGACAAGGAGACCCTCCTGCGTCAGGCGGCCCAGCGCCTGCCGCACGGTGCCGCGGCTCACACCGAGTCGCGCGCACAGGTCCTCTTCGGACGGCAGCGTATCGCCGACGGCCCACGTGCCCTGGGCGATCCCCAGCCGGATACGCTCTCGAATCTGCACGTGGAGCGGCACGCCGCTGGAGCGATCGAGACGCATGGGCCATCACCTCAGTTTGTAGGATTGTATGAAGGATTGGACAAATCCTTCGCGAAAGTGCGGAAGTAAGGAGAATCGGGCGTACGTGTCCGTTACCGGGAGGTCGACGATGAGGCGGGTTACGCTCGAGTACGGCGATGGGGCCATGGATGTGGAGGTCCCCGACCACGCAGTCGTGGTCGCGGCCGGCGACCTCTACCAGGACTTGAAGCCCAGCGCGGATCCCGTGACGCTCACGAAGCAGGCCCTGGAGCATCCGCTCGGGACGCCGCGGCTGCGCGCCCTCGTGGGGCCGGGGGCGCGCGTCGTGATCGCCTTCCCCGATCGTGTGAAGGGCGGCTTCCACGAGACCTCGCATCGCCGGGTAACCCTGCCGCTCGTGCTCGACGACCTGATCGCGGCCGGGGTGTCGCCGCAGGACATCACGCTGGTGTGCGCCATCGGCCTGCACCGCAAGAACCTGCGCGAGGAGTTCAACGCGTACCTGGGCGCCGATCTCGTCAATCGCTTCTGGGGGGCACGGCTCGTCAACCACGACGCCGAGGACCCCGACGGGATGGTGCGACTCGGCGAGACCGATGAGGGCGACGTCGTCGAGCTCAACCGGGCGGCACTCGAGGCCGACCTGACGATCCTGCTCGGCCATGCCATGGGCAATCCCTACGGCGGCTACAGCGGCGGTTACAAGATGCCGTGCACCGGCCTGGCGGGCTGGCGGTCCATCCGCTGCCACCATACCCCGCGCTCGCTGTTCAGCCCGGACTTCGTGCCGATCTCGACGGGCAGCCACTTCCGGCACCAACTCCAGAAAATCGGCCGCGCGATGGAGGCCGCGATGAAGCGGCCGTTCTTCGCCATTGACGCCGTGCTGAACGGCCAGAACCAGCAGCTCGCCGTGCACGCCGGCGCGATCCCCGAGGTCGAGAAGGCCACCTGGCCGCTGGCAGGCCGTCGTACCCAGGTCACGGTACCCGGCGAGCCCGCCGACGTGCTCGTGGTCGGCATGCCCCGCAACTTCCACTACGGGCCGGGCATGGGGTCCAACCCGATCTTGATGAAGCAGGCAATCGGCGCGTCGTTGGCCCGCGCCTTCGGCGCGCTGAAGCCGTCGCCGGTGATCATCGTGACCTCGATCTGCGACGGCTGGTTCAACGACGAGTGGTTCCCGTCGTACCGGCCGATCTACGAGCGGCTGCAGCACTGCCACACCGTCGACGAGCTGGTGCGCTACGAGGACGACATCTCGACGGACCCCGAACTGGTCCGGCGGTACCGGCACGGGTACGCGTATCATCCGTTTCACGGGTTTTCGATGGCCTACATGGGCGCCCTCGCCGATCGCTACGCGCGCGCCATCTATGTCGTCGGCGCGAAGGAACCCGGATACGCCCGAAGCATGGGATGCCACACATTCCCCACCTTTGACCAGGCGGTGCGGCATGCCGAGCGCTTCGTGGGCAAGGACCCGCGGATGCTGATCGTGCCGAGGCTGACGAGCGTGCAGGTCCACGTGCACAGCGCGGACCGCGCGGCCGCGTGAGCCGGCGACGTGGTCCCACGATCCGAGCCGTGAGTGCGACGTCATGAACGTCGGCGTGATTGGCGCAGGCACCATGGGCCGCATCATCGTCGCGGCGCTGCTCGCGCGCGATCACCGTGTGCTGGTCTACGACCCCGACCCGGCAGCGCAGGCCGCAGCCCATCACGCAGGGGCGAGCGTGCTGGATGCGGTGCGCGAGATCGGCGCACAGGTCGGAGTCGCCGTGCTGTCGCTGCCTGCGCCGCCGCAGGTGCGTGCGGTCGTGGCCGACCTGGTGATCAATCCCGCGCGTGACCTGGTGATCATCGACACGAGCACGGTGGATCCGGCAACCACGCGAGACATGGCGCGGGTCGCCGCCGAGGCCGGGGTCGGGTATCTTGACGCGCCCATCCTCGGCCGGCCGGCGTCGGCCGGCCGCTGGACCGTGCCGGTGGGCGGCGATCCCGAGACGCTGGCGCGGGTCCGGCCGGTGCTGGAAGCGTTCGCTGCCACGGTCGTCCACATCGGACCGCCGGGAAGCGGTCACACGCTCAAACTCCTCAACCAAATGATGTTCGCGACCATCAACGCGGTCACCGCCGAGGTCCTGGCAACCGCGGCGAAGCTGGGGCTGCCGCCCGCGGTTGTCGTCGAAACGATATCCGGCAGCGGCGCCGCGACGGTGTCACCGTTGTTTCGGGAGGTCGCGGGCAAGATCGTGGCCGGCGACTTCGCGCCGACGTTCCCCGTGACCCTGCTGTGCAAGGATACGGGCCTGGCGCTCGAAATGGCGCGCCAGGGCAATGCACCAGCGTTGATCACCGGTGTCGTGCAGACCCTCAATGAACTTGCCCGGGCGCAGGGTCATGGGCACCTGGACACGGCGGCACTGGTTCACGTGTACGAAACGCTGTTCGGCGTGCACGTCGCGCCCCATCCCGACCTGCGGATGGCGATCGATGAACTGCGCCGGACCGGTGCCGGCTTTGTAGCGGTTCACGCGCAGCAGGTCGTGGCCCGCGGAGCCGACTCCGGCGTGGGACGGTTGATCGAGGCCGCGGAGGAGTTGCGCGGCGCTGGCATTGCCGGCGCCGCGCTCGCGGACCGCATCGCCGGCCGGGCCGCGGTGCTGGTGGCTGTGTGGGCCAACATCCGGTCCCTGCACGCCGAGCTGATCAGCGACACCGCGCTGGAGGAAGCCGCCCGCCGCCGTCTGCCCGTGTCGCACGAGCGCCGCGTGCCGATGATCCTCAACCGGCGGCGCGACGGTCCGTGCCCGTTCGAGGCCGCAGCCGCCGACGCGCTGGCGCAGGGGATGGCGCTTGACGCCACGGTCGCACGACTGCGCGAGGTCGGTCGCTCGATGGCGCAACGTCGGGTCCGCGAGGAAGGGGCACCGCCATGAGCGACAACCTCCAATCGGCGCGGTGGGTGGCCGGCACCGGTTTGGGCGTGGCGCTCGCCGTCACGCTGCCGGCCGTGTTCCATCAGATTGGTCTGGGACCGGTGTTTCTGCCGATGCACCTGCCAATCGTGCTCGCGGGCGCGTTGTCTGGCCCGCGGGCCGGCCTGCTGGCCGGGGGGCTTGCGCCTGCCGTCTCGCACCTGGCGACGGGCATGCCGCCCGTGTCACCGCCGGTCGCGCCGCTCATGACCGTTGAGCTGGCGATCTACGGGCTGGTGGCCGGCCTGGCGCGGCACGCGCTCACCGGCAGGGCAGCAGGGACTGCCGCCGGTGCGCTACTCAGGGAGTACCTCTGGCTGATCGTCGCGATGATCTCGGGGCGGGCCGCGCTCGCGGTGGCCGCGGTGGTCCTGGGTCCGGCGCTCGGCCTGAAGGTTCCGGCGCTGGTCTACGTCAAGGGCGCCCTGCTCGCCGGGTTGCCGGGGCTGGCGCTGCAGCTCGCGATTATCCCGGTGCTGGTCAGCCGGCTCCAGCCCGCGCTGCGACACGCCCCGACCAGGAGCGGTCAATCATGACAGTCCTCGTCACCGGCGGGACGGGGTTCGTCGGCGCCTATCTGGCGCGCCGGCTCGTACGAGCCGGGCGTCGCGTGATTGCGCTCGACCCTTCGCCCTCGAACGTGCTGCAGGTGATCCTCACGCCGGACGAGCTGAGCAGCGTGACCGTGGTGACGGGCGAGGCTCACAGTCTACGCGACCTCGGTGAAGCCATCCGCGCGTACCAGGTGGACCGGATCGTTCACCTCGCGTCACTACTCCATCCGGCCAGCGATCAGCATCCGGCCAGGGCTGTCGAGGTGAACGTGCAGGGCCAGGTCGCCGTGCTGGAGGCCGCACGGCTGTGGGACATCAAGAAAGTGGTTTGGGCCAGCTCGGTGGTCGTCTTCGGCGACCGCTCGTCCCACGCGCGGTTGCCGTTGCCCAACGACGCGGCGCACCATCCGGTCTCGGTCTACGGCGCCACGAAGTCGCTCAACGAGTTCCTCGCGCAGCACTATCGGAAGCACTGGCAGGTGGATGCGCTGGGGCTGCGTTTCACCCTCGTCTACGGCCCGGGCCGTGTGCGCGGCGCCAGCACGTTCGTCAACGAGATGATGATCAATCCCGCGCTCGGCCGGCCGGCGCGCGTTCCGTTCGGCGACGACGTTGTGGACTGGCAGTACGTGGAGGACGTCGCGCGGCTGATCGAGCGGTGCCTGGACGTCGCGCGCACGCGTACGGCGACGTTCAACACGCGTTTCGACCTGCGCTCGATCCGTGAAGCCGGGCAGTATGTCCAGCGGCTGCTGCCCGAGGCCCGGATCGAGTACGTACCCGGAACGTTCGGCATCGCGTGGGAACTCGACGACTCGGCGTTGCAGGATGAGATCGGGTTCCAACCGGAATACCCGATGGAACGTGGGATCCTCGAGACCATCAACGACGTGCGGCGTCGCCACCACCTGCCGCCGCTCGAGGCCCCGGCAGGTTCGACACCACCACGAGGGACAGGCCGATGATCGACCGGCCGCCGCGCGCCACGGCCCGCAAGGTCACGCAGGTCTTGCAGCGCGTCGCCGTCTTCGCCGCCGTGCTCGTGGTCTGGCAGATCGTCGCCTGGTCGGGTGTGGTCCCTCGCAACCTCCTGCCGGCTCCTGGTGAGGTGCTCGACACGTTCGTGGACCTGCTGCTGCGGCGCGGGCTGTTGGGCCACGTTGGTGCCAGCGTCCGGCGCGTCATCGTGGGCGTCGTGGTCGGAGTGGCGCTCGCCGTGCCCGTGGGCTTCGCGCTGGGCTGGTACCCGGCGGTCCGGCGGTTCTTTGACCCGCTGATCAACTTCATGCGCGCGCTCCCGCCGATCGCGCTGGCGCCACTCGTCGTCGTCTACCTCGGGATCGGCGAGTCGGCGCGGGTGGTGGTCCTGGTCTACGCGTCGTTCTTCGCCGCGACCGTGGTGACGTACGAGGGTATCTCAGGCCTCGAACCGATCTACGTGCGCGCCGCGCGCTCGCTGGGCGCCAACGGCCGCGAGATCTTCTTCAGAGTGGTCCTGCCGCAGAGCCTGCCGCACATCCTCACCGCGTTCCGCATCGCGCTCGGGGTCTCGTGGGCGACGCTCGTCGCTGCCGAACTGGTCGCGGCGCAGCAAGGACTGGGCGCGATGATCCAGAACGCCAGCAACTTCTTTCAGATCCCGGTGATCTTCGTCGGCATCATCATGATCGGCGTGGCCGCTCTGTTGATGGACCAGGTGCTGCGCGCGAGCATCGCCCGCCTGGTCGCCTGGCGGGAGACGGTATGATGACCGCGCCCGTCTCCAAGATCCGCATCCGCGGCCTCTGGAAGCAGTACGAGCAACAGGGCACGCTCAGCGTGCTCGAGGACATCAACCTCGACGTGGGCGAGGGCGAGTTTGTCTCGATCCTCGGCACGAGCGGCTGCGGCAAGACCACGCTGCTCAACATCGTGGCCGGGTTCCTGTCGCCCTCACGCGGCGACGTCACCGTGGACGGCCGGCCCGTGACCGGCCCCGGCCCGGACCGCGGCGTCATCTTCCAGCAGTACGCCGTCTTCCCGTGGCTCACGGTCAAGCAGAACATCGTCTTTGGATTGACCGTCGCCGCCAACCGGCAGGACGCCGGGCGTCGCGAAGCCGTGGCGCGGCGGTACATCGATCTCATGGGCCTCAGGGGCTTCGAGGATGCGTATCCGAAGACGCTCTCGGGCGGCATGAAGCAACGCGTGGCGATCGCCAGGGCGTACGCGGTGAGTCCCGCCATCTTGCTCATGGACGAGCCGTTCGGTGCGCTCGACGCACAGACACGCGACGCCATGCAAGAGCTCCTGCTCGACACCTTCGCCCAGGAGCGGAGGACGGTCGTCTTCGTGACGCACTCGGTCGAGGAAGCGGTGCTGCTCTCGGGCCGGATCGTGGTGCTGACCTCGCGGCCGGGGAGGATCCGCGAGATCGTGGAGATCCCTCGTGCATATCCACGCGACGAAGCGTGGCGCAGCCGCACGTCGCGCGCGTTCCTGGACATCCGCGAGTATATCGAGGGACTTATCAGGCAGGAGTACGCACGGGCACGGCAGGCACACGTGGAGGTCTCGTGACGACAGATCGATGAGGAGGCGCCGTACGATGAAACGACTCGGAGTCCTGTCCCTGATCGTCCTGGTCGCACTGGCGCTCGGCCAACCACCGGCCGCCGCGCAGACGACGCGAATCAAGCTGGGTTACCTGCACACGCTGGCCGTGGATGGGCACATCTGGCTCGGCCTCGACCGCGGCCTGTGGCGAAAGCACGGCATCGAGTTCGAGCTGGTGCGCTTCAACGCCGGCCCGGCCCTCGGCCTCGCGCTGGCCGGCGGCAGCGTGGACGTCGGCGTGATGGGCGCCGTGATCTCGAACTTCCCGTCGCGGGGCGTCGGCAAGATCTTTCTCCTGAACAACATCGAGCACGCCACCGCGGTAATCTTCTCCCAGGGCGGCAGCGGCATTCAGAAGGTGGCCGACCTCAAGGGCCGGCGGATCAGCACGACGCGCGGGACGACGGCCGACGTGCTGCTCTACGTGGCGCTGACCAAGGCGGGTGTGAAGTACTCGGACGTGCAGATCGTCAACATGGACATGGCGTCCGCGGTCGGGGCGTTCATCTCCGGATCCACCGAGGCGGTGTCGACGTGGTGGCCGTTCGACGTCCAGATCGGCCGGAGCCGGCCCAACGCGGTCAAGGTCACGCAAGCCGGCAACTACTTCCCCGAGGCGGCGATCATGGGCGGCTGGGTGGCGAGCAACGCATTCTACCAAAACAACCGCGACGCCATGGTGCGGATCGCCCGGGCCTGGCTGGAGGCCAACCAGCAACTCCTGAACGACGCGGGCAACAGCCTCCTGACCATCCACCGCGCCGGGTACGCCGACCTGGCCTACGACGACATCCGCGACGGCTACACCAAGATCAAGTACTTCCAGAACGGCCAGTGGGCGCAGATGTACCGGCAGGGGCAGGCAGCCCGGTGGATCGGGCAGGTCGAGCGCGTGTTCATGGAAATCGGCGCCTTCCCGGACTTCGTCCCGCCGGAGCGCTTCTTCGATACCGCGATCTTCCTCGAGGCGTTCAAGCAGTACACGCAGTCCGGTCGCTAACCGGACCTGCCGCCCGGGGGCGCGGCGTGTGCCGCGCCCCCGGGTCCAGGCCGGCCGCAGGAGGACCGAGAGACTGACCGCATGAGCCGTCGGCCGCCACCGTGAGCCCACAGGCCTGGACTGTCACGGCGATTGTCCTCGCCGCAATGGCCGCGTTTGCCTGGGGCCGCGTGCGCCCGGATGTCGTGGCCCTGGCCGCGGTGCTGGCCCTCGGCCTGACGCAGATCGTGAGCCCCGCGCAGGCATTCGACGGATTCAGCGACCCCACGGTTGTGACGATCGCCGCACTGTTCGTAGTGAGCGCCGGTCTCGAGCGCACGGGCGTCGCCGCGAGGGTCGCGCGATCGCTCCTGCGCCTGCTCGGCACCAATGAACTGGCGCTCATCGTGGCGCTGATGGTCATGGGCGGGGTGCTGGCCGGGTTCATCAACATCATTGCGTCAACCGCCGTCCTTCTGCCCGTGGCCCTGGCGGTGTGCCGCGAGACCGCAATCAGCCCGTCACGCCTGCTCATGCCCCTGGCCATCTCGAGCCGCCTGGGCGGTGCACTGACCCTCGTCGGCAAGCCATCGAATTTGATCGTCAGCTCACTGCTTGTGCAGGCCGGGTACCCGGCGCTCTCGTTCTTCTCGTTCTTCCCGGTCGGGCTCGCGTTGCTTGCGGTGGGCGTGGCATTCATGGCGTTCGGCGGCTGGCGTCTCCTGCCGGCGCGGATCCCCGAAGGGTTCTCTCATCTGGCGGCCCATCACGAAGACTACGAGGCGACGTACAAGCTGCCGGAACGGTTGTTTCGATTGCGCGTGGAGGCCGGGTCGCCGCTCGCCGGGAAGACGGTGGCCGAAGCCGCGCTCGGCGAAGCGTACGGCATCGTCATCCTGTCCATCGCGCGAGGCCGGAGGCGGGTGTTTGCGCCTGACCCCGACGAGCCGCTGCTCCCCGGCGATGATCTCCTGGTGGAAGCGCGCCCCGACGAGATCGACCGCCTCCGGCACCTGGGCCGCATCGAGACGGTCGCGGAGAATGGTGCGCGCCGCGAGCGATTGGAGAGTTCGGAAATCGGGCTGGCGGAGGTGGTCGTGGCGCCGCGGTCGGACTTCGCGGGCCGGACGCTCAAGCAGATCGAGTTCCGGCAGCGTTACGGGCTCAACGTCGTAGCGATCTGGCACGAAGGCCGCCCCCGGCGCACATGGCTGGCCGGGCTGCCCCTGCAGATCGGCGACGCCCTGCTGCTCCAGGGTCCGCGCGAGCGGATCCGACACCTCTGGCAGGATCCCAACTTCGTGCTCTTGGACAAACCGCGGCCGCTGCGTCTGTCCCGCGCGCCGTTCGCAGTCCTCGCCGTGCTCGCCATCGTGATCCTGGGAACGACCGGGATCGTGCCCATCAGCCTGGCCGCCATGCTGGGCGCCGGCGTGATCGTGGTCGGCGGGTGTCTCTCAGCGCGCGAAGCGTTCGAGGTGATCGAGTGGCCCACGGTCGTCCTGATCGGCGGGCTGCTGCCTCTCGGGGCGGCCTTCCATAGCACGGGCGCGGCGACCGTCCTCGCCGATCTGCTGACGCCGCTGGGCGGTGACGCACCCGTGCTCCACCTGGGTGCCGTGCTGCTGGCGGCCGTCGCCGTCGGCCACTTCGTCTCCAGCGTCCCCGCCACGATCCTCATGGCCCCCATCGCGCTCAGCGCGGCCACCGCCATCGGCGCATCACCGGTTCCCTTCATGATCGCCGTCGCCACCGCCACCTCGGTGACACTGTTGACGCCCATCAGCCATCCTGTCAGCCTGATGGTCATGGGCCCCGGCGGCTATCACTTCGGCGACTATGTGCGCGTGGGTGGCCCGCTTGCCGCGCTCTTGCTCGTGACGCTCGTGATCGTGGTCCGCATCATCTGGCCGCTGTAGCGCGGCGGCCGGAGTCACGGCGGGCAGGGCCGCCCCGCCGGCTGGGAGAAATCCGAGAACACACCCATGCGGTTTGGGGCTCACGTGTCCATCAGCGGATCACTGGACCTGGCGGTCGATCGCGCCTTGCGCATTGGGTGCCAGTGCCTGCAGATCTTCTATGGGTCGCCCCGGCAGTGGCGCGCGGCCGTCTATACCGACGAGGTCCTGAACCGGTTTGTCGACAAGCGGCGGGCCAGCGGCCTCGAGCCACTCATCGCCCACGCCGCGTACCTGGTCAACCTGGCGGCGCCGTCCGAGGACTATCGCCGGCGGTCCGTTGCATCGTTGCTGGCCACGGTTCGCGGCGTCGAGCGCCTGGACGGCGACGCGGCGGTGACGCATCTCGGCAGCCGCCTGAACACGCCGCGCGGCCGAGCGTTGAGGCGCGTCGCCTCCGGGATCCGCGAGGTGCTCGACAAAACCGCACGCGCCCAGATCCTGTTGGAGAACAGCGCCGGCGCCGGCGGCACCCTGGGCGCGTCATTCGAGGACCTGGAGATCGTACTCGACCATCTGCACGGCGACCCGCGCGTCGGCGTCTGTCTGGATACCGCCCACCTGTTTGCCGCCGGCTGGGACCTGCGGACTCCCGCCGGCGTCGACGCCATGACCGCCGCCGCGCAGCGCGCGATCGGCTGGCAACGGATCCGGCTGTTCCACCTCAACGACTCTCGCAGCCCGCTAGGTTCACAGGTGGACCGGCACGAGAACATCGGCGAGGGTGAGATCGGCAGCGACGGCTTCCGCGCCATCGTGAATCACCCGCGCGTCCAACCGTTACCAGGCATTATCGAAACGCCGGGATTCGACCGGCAAGGCCCCGACAGGAGGAATCTTGCGCGGCTGGCCCGGCTACAGCGCCGCGGGCGCAGGTCGTCGCTCAGAGGAGTTGCGCATGGCCGACCGCTTCATTGAGATCGCGGGCGCGCGTGTGCGCTACCGCGTGGAGGGCACCGGACCCGCTGTGGTACTGGTGCACGGTCTGGGCGCCTTCATCGAATCATGGGCGTGGACGATCCCGGCGTTGCGCGATCGCTACACGACGATCGCCTTCGACTTTCCGGGCTTCGGGCAGTCGTCGCCACTCGACGCGGCCTTCAGCCCCGAAGGCGCAGCCTCGTTCGTGGCCTCGTTCATGGACGCGCTCGAGGTGCGGCGCGCCGCCCTGATCGGTTCGTCGCTCGGCGGCACGATCGCGACGCTGGTGGCAGGTCGGACGCCCGGCCGGTGCACGGCGCTGGTCCTCGCGGCTCCGGCGGGGTTTGGCCCGCACGTCACGCTCGCCACCCGCCTGGCGACGCTGCCGTTTGTGGGTGAGTGCTTCGTCGCGGCGATCCGGCGCGCGCCGCAGGTTGGTGTCCGCAGCGCGTTCCGCCGGCGCGAGCAGATTCCACCCCCGATACTCGACGCTGCCCGCCGCACGTTCAGGGCGGGGCCCGCCGGAGATACATGCCTCCGGATCGTCCGATCAACGGTGACGGTGCGCGGGATCCACCCGGGGGTGATTCGCCGGGTCCACGAGGCCGCGGCACGGGTGACGGCGCGGACGCTGGTCGTCTGGGGCACGCTCGACCGCGTGGTGCCGCCCGCGCACGCGGCGATCGTGACACGGGCGATCCCGCACGCCGAGACCCTCATGATTCCCGGAGCGAGTCACGTGCCCTACATCGAAGACGCCGACACCTTTAACACGGCGGTCCGAGAGTTCCTGATCCGGTCCGAGCGCCTGGCCGGGGTCGGGACGCGGCGATGACCACCGTCATCTGCGTCAACCATACGGATCGCCCGGCCATGGGCTACTGCGCCGGCTGCGGGAAAGCCCTGTGCGCAAGCTGCCTGGTGCGTCTGAGCACAGGGAATTACTGCGCGGTGTGCGCCGAAACTCCAGACCACCGCCCGCCATCCGCGCGCGGCCGGCGCGCCCGAACCTGGCTCTGGGTCGGACTGGCGGCGGTTGTGACGCTCGTGTTGCTCCTCTCGCGGCTCCTCTGAGCATCGCACGGGACACGCAGATCGAGGTCAGAAGGGAGAGACACCTATGAGTGCGCGGCATGTGATCGGCGCAGTCATCCTGGCAACCATCCTGCTCGTGACCGCCGCGGCCGACACAGGCGCGGCGCCCGCGCCCCAGCGCGGGGGCACGCTGACGTTGGTGATCAGCAGCGACCCGCCGTCGCTCGATCCCCACCGCACGCCGTCGGTCGGCATCCAGCACTTCCTGCTGTACGATACGCTCGTGCGCGTAGACCGGCGGACCGGCGAGTTCATCCCCGCACTCGCCGAGTCATGGGAGGTCTCGCGCGACGGCCTGTCCATCGTCTTCAGGCTCAAGCGCAACGTCAAATTCCACGACGGCACCGCGTTCAACGCCGCGGCCGTCAAGGCCACCTTCGACCGCCTGTTGAGCCGTGACCTGAACTCGCCGGGCGCCTCGTGGGTGGGCCCGCTGAGCCGCGTCGAGGTTGTGGACGAGTACACGGTCCGCCTGGTCTTCTCGCGACCCTACGCGCCGATCTTCTCGTCACTGCGCATCGACTTCCTGGCCATCCTGTCGCCGGCCGCGATCCAGCGTCTGGGCGCCGACTACGGTACCAACCCGGTCGGGACCGGGCCGTTCAAGTTCCGGCAGTGGATCCCCAACGACCGCATCGTCCTCGACCGCAACCCGGACTACGCCTGGGGCCCAGCGCACTTCAAGAACCGCGGCGCGCCGTACTTCGACCAGGTCGTCATCCGCATCATCCCGGACGAGTCGGCCCGCGTCGTCGCCTTCGAGCGCGGCGACATCGACATCATGACCACCGCGCCGCCACGCGATGCCCGCCGGATGATGCGTGAGGGCAAGTTCCCGTTCATGCAGATGCCGACGACAACCGGCACGTATCTGGGACTGAACGTGAAGCGCCTGACCGACGTCCGCGTGCGGAGGGCGATCGGTCACGCGATCAACACCGACGAGATCGCGCGCATCGGGTACGAAGGTCTGGCGGTGCCCATGCTCAGCCCCATCGCCCCGACCATCTGGGGCTACTGGGACGGCGTGAAACAGTTCGCGCTCGACTTCAACCCCGACCGGGCGCGTGCCCTGCTGCGCGAAGCCGGGTATACGCCTGGTCCAGGCGGCATGATGCAGAAGGACGGGCGGCCGTTGGAGTTCACGGTGTGGACGTACCCGCTGCTGACGAACGTGCGGCTGGCGATCATCGTGCAGTCGCAGATGCGCAACGTCGGGATCAACATGAAGATCGAGCAGGTGGAGGTTGCGACCCTGCTCGCGCAGACCCCGCGGGGCGAGCACGACGCCCTGCTGATTTCGTACGGCTGGCCCGACGCCGACATCCTCTACTTCTTCTTCCACAGCAGCCGGTTGCCCACCACAAACCGGGTGCACTACTCGAACCCGCAGGTGGACAAGCTCCTCGAGGACGGCCAGTCCACGGTCGAGCCGGCCAGGCGGCTCGAGGTCTACAAGCAGTTGCAGCGGATCCTGTTACAGGAGGTGCCCTGGGTACCGCTGGCGTCACCGCTCTCGGTGAACTTCCACCAGCCCAACATCCAGGACCTGTACTACGACAAGTACAACAACCTGCTGGTGCTCGACGCGTTCCGCGCGCGGTAGGCGCGCACTCGGGGCGGATCGGTGGTGGTCTACGTCGCCCGGCGACTGCTGCACCTCGTCCCGGTGCTGCTGGGCATCTCGTTTCTCGTGTTCCTGCTCGTCCACCTCGTGCCCGGGGATCCGGTCCGGATCATGCTCCAGGACGTCGGATCCCCGGAGCAGGTGGCGCGCGTGCGCGAGCAGCTCGGCCTCGACCGGCCCATCTACGTGCAGTACGTGACGTTCGTCGTCCGCGCCGCGCAGGGCGACTTCGGCCGCTCGATCCACACGCGCCGGCCCGTCGCGCAGGAGATCCGATACCGCATGCCTTTCACGATCCGCATGGCCGTGGCCGCCACGCTGGTCGCCGTGGCGCTCGGTATCGTGCTCGGCGCAATCGCCGCGATGCACCACCAGTCGGCGCTCGATTACGGCACGATGGTCATCGCCCTGGCCGGCGTGTCGCTCCCGAGCTTCTGGTTCGGCCTGGTGCTCATCCTGATCTTCTCGCTGCACCTGCGCTGGCTGCCGCCGACGGGCGCCGACAGCGCCCTGCACCTGATTCTGCCGGCGATCACGCTGGGGTCCGGGGCCGCGGCCATCATCGCGCGCCTTACACGCTCGTCGATGCTCGAAGTCCTGCGGCAGGACTACGTCCGAACTGCACGTGCCAAGGGCGTGCCCGAGCGGCGGATGGTGTACCGGCACGCGCTGAAGAACGCGATGATCCCGGTGATCTCGATCGTGGGCCTGCAGTTTGCGAGCCTGCTCGGCGGCGCGGTGATCGTCGAAACCGTTTTTGGGTGGCCGGGCATCGGCCGGCTCGCGGTGGACGCGATCTTCAACCGCGACATCCCGGTGATCCAGGCGGTGGTGCTGGTCGCGGCCATCATCTTCGTGCTGGTGAACCTGCTGGTCGACCTGCTCTACGGCTGGCTCGACCCGCGTATCAGGTACACTTGATGGCGTCGGCCTCGTCCCCGGCGACCTCCGCGGCGGGCACGGTAGACGAGACCCGCAGCGCCGGCCGCTCGCATTGGGCAATCGGGTTCGCGCGGCTCCGGCGCAACACGGGCGCCGTCGCCGGCGCGTGTGTCGTGCTGTGCTTCGTGCTCGCGTCCGCGCTCGCGCCCTGGATCACGGACGACGACCCGGTGCAGGTGCAGTTCGAACAGCGCTTCGCCGCGCCGTCCTGGCGGCATCCGCTGGGCACCGACTCCTTCGGCCGCGACCTGCTCAGCCGCGTGCTCTACGGCGGCGGGCTCTCGCTCTCAGTGGGCCTGATTGCGATCGCGATTTCGGACGTCATCGGCATCCCCCTGGGCCTGGTCTCGGGATACCGCGGGGGCAGGTTCGACAACGTCGTCATGCGGATCGTGGACCTGTGGCTGGCGTTTCCGGGTCTGCTGCTCGCCATCGCCATCGTGGCGATCCTCGGACCCGGGTTGCAGAACGTGATGATCGCGATCGGGATCGGCGGCGTGCCCGGGCTGGTGCGGCTGGTGCGCGGTCAGGTCCTCTCGGTGCGCGCCCTCGAGTTCGTGGACGCGGCGCGCGTCACCGGTGGCGGCGACGCGCACATCATCCGGACCCACGTCTTCCCCAACGTGCTCGCGCCGATCGTGGTGCTCACGACGCTGCGCCTGGCCGGCGCGATCCTCTCGGGCGTGGGGCTCAGCTTCCTCGGGCTGGGCGCGCAGCCGCCCGCGCCGGAGTGGGGGGCGATCGTCGCCGAGGGCCGGTCGTACCTCCGCGAGGCGTGGTGGGTCTCGACGCTGCCGGGGGTGGCGATCTTCTTGACGGTGATGGGATTCAACCTGCTGGGCGACGGGCTGCGCGACGCGTTCGATCCCCGGTTGCGATAAACGCGACGACGGCTTCATCGCCTCCTGCAGCCTGGCGGCCTCCTCGGCCGGTTGGATGATGGGCAGCGGGGTCTGGCTTTGGCCCCGGTAGCGGGCCAAGGCCAGATGCGACGCCATGTCGAGCACGAACTCTCAGCCCCCAAGCCTCAGGTACCGGTCGAGCGCGTGCTCGATCTTGCGAAACACATCGGCCCAGGTCTGCCGGAACGTGAACACATGGGTCTCATCAGGATAGTAGTGCGCCTCGAACATCTTGCCCGCCCTCACGCAGTCCTGCACCATCTCGTCGAACTGGCTGAACGGCACCGAGGCGTCGCGCGTGCCGTGAAAGGCGACCAGCGGCGCCCGCATCTGGTGCACCCACAGACCGGGTGAGGCCTCGCGCCAGACATCCGGGCGCTCATCTTCGTACCCGCCGAGGCGCGCCTTGAAGTACGCCGCGGCCACCGGGTAGCGGCGTTCGGCCCACGCGGTCTTCCGGCTCTCGTTCCAGACGCCGGCGATCTCAATCCCCAGCGCGAACACGTCGGGGTGTTTGGTCAGCGCGGCCATGGTCAGGCGGCCGCCGTAGCTGATGCCCCAGACTCCGACGCGCCCGGGATCGACGTAGGGCAGTGTCTTGAGGAATCGGCCGGCGGCCGCCACGTCCGCGGTGTCATCCGCGCCGAGCGCGAGATAGTTGCCCTGCTCGAACGCGACACCGTAGCCGACGCCACCCCGGTAGTTGACCGCGAGGGTGACAACGCCGCGGGAGGCCAGGTACAGGCTGAACGCGTGAAACAGCGCGTCGCCGTACGATGGGTGCCAGCCGAAGACGGCCTGACGCATCGGCCCGCCGTGCACCCAGACCAGCGCGGGATGTCGTCGATCCGGCTCCAGGCCCGGCGGGAGGTAGAGATACCCGTGAATCGTCCAGTCCTTGACGGACGCGAACGTCACCGCACGCGGCTGCGCGTGGTGATCGGCCGTCCATGTCTCTGGCAGCGATCGGGTGAGCCGGTACGGCGCCGTGCCGTCGGCATCCACCACCCAGAGATCAGGCGGATCCGCAGGCCCGGAGTAGAGGTAGGCGATCCGGCTGCCGTCCGAGGCCCAGAGACCCTGGACCGCCGACCCCGGCGTATGCGTGAGCTGGCGCAAACGGCCGTCGGCGACCTCGACGGTCCACAACTGTCGCTGGCCGGGATCGGTACGGTTGGACGCGAAGAGGACGCGTCGGCCGTCGGGCGACCATTGCGGGAGATCGAACCCATGACCGGTATCGTCGCACGTCCCGTCTGTGAGCTGCCGCAGCGCGCCGCTCTCGACGTCCAGCGCATAGAGATGCTCCCATCCGGTGTGCCGGAGCACGATGAGGAGTGCCCGGCCGTCGGGTGCGACCTGGGGCTCGACACCGAAGATCAAGCCGCGTGGGTCGCTCTCGGTGTGCAGCAGGCGCGGCCGCGCCCCGACGGGCGCGGCGCCCCCGGCCGTGCCGCGCGACAGGGGACCGATCAGGCCCACCAGGTAGTGCTCGCGCCGCCGGTGCAGGTCGAGCGCGACCGAGTAGACCAGGCGCCGGGCATCGATCCAGACCGCGTGCCCTTCGGGCTCGACGGTGTGCGTCCTCCACACCACCTTACCGTCGGCGACGCGGAGCACGGCGAGATCCCAGCCGCGTTCGTCGGCATCGGCAAACACGCACGCCATCGCGGCGCCGTCCGGAGCCCACCGGAACGTCTGCGTGCCCGTCGTCGTCTCCGCGGCGAGCGGACCCGGAAGCGCGTAGGCGCGCAGCGTGCCGTCGGCCGGGCTCCACGTCCACACGCCGTCCTCCCGCGCGAACGCTAGCAGGCTGCCGTCCGGCGACCAGCGTGGCAGCCACTCTCGACCGGGCGTCTGCGCCACGCGCAGCGGCGAGGGACCTGTGGCGGCGGAGCGCCACACCCAGACGTCGTCGTCCTGCACGTACGCGATGGCGTCGCCGCGTGGATGCCAGTCGAACTCGGTCACGCAACCGGGACGGGTGGAGAGCTGGGCGAGGAACCCGGTCGCGATCTCCGCGAGCCACAGGTGGTCGTCCCCCAGATGGCTCCAGATGAACGCCAGGGCGCGGCCGTTCGGTGACCACCGGAACCGGCCGGGATGCTTCAGTGCGAGCACGTCGTCCAGGGCGAGGGGTTGCGCCATGGTGCCCGCCTCCGTGTGCAGACCGTCTATCGGTACAACCGGGGATCGAGCGCGTCGCGCAGCCCGTCTCCAAGGAAGTTGAACCCGAGCACCGTGACGAAGATCGCGAGGATCGGGAACAGGGCGTTGTGCGGCGCGATGTCGAGATAGTCCTTGGCGACGAACACCATCGCGCCCCACTCTGGCGTCGGCGGCTGGGCGCCGAGGCCGAGGAATGAGAGCACCGAGGCCGCGAGTATCGCCGACGCCATGTTCAGGGTCGTGGTGACGATCACCTCGGACGAGATGTTCGGCAGCACGTGTCTGAGCACGATACGTCCGTCCGTGGCGCCGATCGCGCGGCTCGCGTCTACGTACTCTTGAGATCGCACGCGCAGGACGGCGCTCCGCGAGATCCGCACGAACGACGGCGTCGCCGCGATGCCCACGGCGATCATGGCGTTTGTCAGGCTCGGACCCAGCGCACCCAGAATTGCGATCGCCAGCAAGAGTCCGGGAAACGCCAGGAGGACGTCCATCGTACGCATGATCAGGTTGTCGAACCGCGGATAGTAGCCCGCCAGCAAACCGAGCGTCACGCCGAGGCTGAAGGCGATGCCCACCGAGATCAACCCGATACGCAGCGAGACGCGGCTGCCGAAGACGACGCGGCTGTAGATGTCCCGGCCGAGGTTATCGGTGCCAAAGGGATGGTCGCGCGAGGGCAGTTCGTTGCGCACCTGGATGTTGGGCTGGGCGGGACTGTGCCACGTGATCACCGGGGCAAAGATCGCGACAAAGACCAGCACGCCCAGGATGGCGCCGCCGATGCGCACTTGCCGAGACGCCCGCAGGCGCCGGCCGAGCGTCGAGCCCCGTCTGGCCGCGGCGCCGGGAGACCCCGACGTTGGCGCGGCGGCGGCAGGAGCAGATGTGCTAGCCACGCACCATCCGCCGGCTCATTGATACCTGATGCGCGGATCCACAGCCGCGTACACCAGGTCCACGAGCAGGTTCGTGACCACGAACGCAAGAGCGGCGAGGAGTACGGCGCCCTGGACGATGGGGAAGTCGCGGCCAAGAATGGCCTGAACCAGCAGCCGACCCATGCCGGGCAGCGAGTAGATACTCTCGGTCACGACCGCACCGCTCAGCAAGAATCCGAACTGAAGGCCAATGACCGTGACGACGGGTAGCGCCGCGTTACGGAACGCGTGGCGCAGCACCACCAGCACCTCCCGCACCCCTTTGGCCCGCGCGGTGCGGACGAAGTCCTGGTTGAGGACCTCGAGCATCGACGAACGCGTCAGGCGGGCCAGCAGGGCGATCGTGCCGGTGCTCACGGTGATGGCCGGCAGGACCATGTGGCGCCAGCCGTCGAGGGTCGTGAGCGGCGCGTATCCCGAGATCGGGAACCAGCGCAGGCTCACACCAAAGACCCAGAGCAGGATCAGCCCCACGGCGAACACGGGCATCGCCGACCCCGAGAGCACGACGAAGATGGTGGCGACGTCCAGCACCGAGTTGCGACGGTACGCGGCCAGGATCCCCATGGGCACGCTCACCAACGTCGTGAACGCGACGCCGATCAGCGCGAGCTGCAGCGTGACGGGGAATGTCACGATCAAGCGCTCGAAGACCGGTTCGCGCGATCGGATCGAGCGTCCGAAATCGCCCCGCACCACGCGGCTCAGGTAGCGACCATACTGCACGTGGAGCGGCTGGTCGAGCCCAAGCGCGCGCTCGACCTCGCGCACCACCTCGGGCGGGGCATCCGGCCCCGCCACGGTCAACGCCGGGTTGCCCGGCGTCAGGTGGAGAATCAGGAACACCAGCACCGAGACGCCCAGCAGCACGGGGATCGCCAGGACCAGGCGTCGTGCCAGATACGCGGTCATGCGCGATCAGGCTATGGCTTGAACTCCAGATCCAGCATCTTGTAGAGCACGTAGGCGTGCATCTTGGGAATCTCGAGCTTCGGCGACGCGATCACCGTACGCTTCTGGTGGACGAGTGGAATCCAGATCGCGTTCTCGACCACGATCTGCTGCAGCTTCCGGTAGGCGTCCAGCCGCTCATCGTCCTTCACGGTCGAACGGCTCAGTTCGAGCAACCGGTCGGTCTCGGGGTCGACCCAATCGAACCGATTCGGCGCCGGGCGCTGCTTGCTGTGGAAGTAGAAGTACAGGACATCGGCGGTCACGTACCGGACCGCAATCAAGAACATGTCGTGCTGCCCCGCGCGCAACGCCGCCAGGAACGCCGTCCACTCCAGCCGTTGCGGGCGCACGTCGATGCCGACACCCGCGAGTTGCGCCTGCACGAGGTTGACGAGCGACTCGTTCTCGGGCCCCGGCGAGTACATGAAGAGGATCGACAGCGGCCGGCCGTCTTTCTCCCGGGTTTGGCCGACGCTGCGCTGGGTCCAGCCGGCCTCGTCGAGCAGGCGCTTCGCCCGGCTGGGGTTATAGCGATAGCCGATCTTCAGGACGTCCTTCCACCAGCCGGGCGTGTTGGGTGCCAGCGGACCGTACGCCTCTTCCGCCAACCCATAGTAGACGCCCGAGATGATCTCCGGTTTGTTCACACCATGGTTGATGGCGATGCGCACCTTGCGGTCGTCCAGGGGCTTCTTGCCGGTCTTGAACCCGATGAACGTCGTGTTCATGTCGGTGTAGCGGATGATCTTGACCCGGCCCTCCCTGGTCAGGCGCGCCACCTGCGCCGAGGGGACCGACGGCGTGAAGTGGGCCTCGCCGACTTCGACCGACGCCACGCGCGGCGCGTCCTCGACGACCGTCCGGAAGATCACGCCCTCAAGCTTTGCGGGGCCCTGATTCTTGTAGACCGGAGGCCCCCAGGTGTAGTTGGGATTGCGGGTGACCACCAGCCGGTCGTTGCGGACCCACTCCCGGAGCATGAACGGGCCGGTGCCGTCAACCTTGCCGACGCCGGTCCCGTAGTCGTCGCCCAGGCGGGTGGTGAACTCCTGATTGAGGATACTGGCGCCGTAGCCCGACAGGTTGATCAAGAGGATGGAGAGCGGCTCTCGCAGGCGCATGACCACGGTGCGCGGATTCGGCGCCTCGACCGTCTCGACCGGCGCGATGTTGAACGCGGTCGGTGACCCGCGCACGGTTTTCCAGCGCTCCATGGTGTACTTCACGTCGGCGGCCGTGAGGGGTTTGCCGGAGTGGAACCTGACGCCTTGCTTGAGGGTGAACGTGTACGTCTTGCCGTCTGGCGAGATGTCCCACTTCTCGGCCAGCCCGGGCTTGACCGTGTTGTCGTAATCGAGCGTTGTCAGGGTGTCGTAGATCAGGTAGTCGACTTCCGCGGACGAAATGGTCGTGGTCTTGTGGGGGTCGAGGGTCTCCGTCTCTTCCTGACGGGCAAACACGAGCGTCGCCCCGGGCCGCGGCGCCCCGACGGCGAGATGCGCGGGAACCATCAGTGCCAAGCCGACGAGCCCGAGCAGAGACCAGCGAATGATCCGCTGCATGCGCGCGCCTCCTGACCAACCAGAGTGCCGTCTCCGGTTGTGCCGAAGCGTTCCACGCGGCCCGAGGCGTTCCCTCCGGCGCGGCCGCCGCGTGGCGACCCGGACCCCGCGTGCCGCAGGACTCGTCGCGAGCGCGGCGAATCTCCGTCCATCCGGATACGCATTCCGCATATCGGGAAACGGTGATGGCGCGTCCCCGAACCCAGGACACCGAGGATGTACTCAAGGGTGTGGAGCGAGCCGTCGCGTTGCTGAACCTGTTCTCGATCGAGCGCCCGACGCTCGACCTGCCCGGCGCGTCACGTGTCCTGGGCATCCCGCGGAGCACTGCGTACCGCCTGCTCCGCTCCCTGGAGGCCGGCCACCTGCTCGTCTATAACGAGCGCGAGCGTTCGTACCGCCTGGGACTGGCCGTGGCGCGGCTGGGTCAGGTCGCGCTGGCCAGCGTGGACCTGCGGGCCGCTGCCCGGCCGTACCTGCGCGGCCTCGTCGAAGAGACCGGCGAGTCGTCATTCCTCCTGGTCGTCGAAGGCAACGCCGCGGTGGTGATCGACACGCAGGAAACCGGCGAGCCGCTCAAGCTCACCCGACCGGTGGGTACACCCTGGCCGTTGCACGCGGGCGCGAGCAACAAAGTGCTGCTCGCGCACCTGCCGGACGACGCGCAGGCCGAGTACCTGCGCCGGCCGCTCGCCAGGATCACGCCGCGCACGACGACCGATCCCCGGCGCCTGGCGCGTGAACTGGCGCGCATCCGACGGCGCGGGTATGGCGTGACCACCGGCGAACTCACGCCCGGTGTCGTGGGCGTCGCGGTCCCGATACTCAGCGGCGGACGGCTCCTGGGCGCACTGGCCGTGGCAGGTCCGGTCTCGCGGCTGTCGAACGCCCGAATCCCGAGAATCGTCGCCCGGCTGCGCGCGGCCGCGGCCGGCATCGTACGTGATCTGGAAGGCACGGGGACGCACACGACATCAAGGAGGTGGCTCGCATGACAGCACGTCATCCATGGCGCGCGATGTTGCTGCTGCTGACCGTGGCGGCGCTCTTCGTGGTCGGAAGTGGCGCCGGGTCGGCAGCACCGTCCCGCGCTGTCTCGGGCACCATCGTGGTCACGAGCTACGGTGGGACCTGGGAAGAGTTCATGCGCAAGGTGATCATCCCGGGGTTTGAAGCCGAGAACCCCGGCACCAAGGTCGAACTGGCGGTAGGGCTCTCGCGCGACTGGATCTCCAAGATCCGCGCGGCCGGCAAGAGCAACCCGCCGTACGACGTGGTCATCGCCAACGCGGTCTGGGTGTCGGCCGCGCGGCTGGAGGGACACTTCGAGAAGTTCACGGAGGAGACCGTCCCGAACCTCAAGGAAGTCTGGCCCGAGTTGCGCAACAAGGGCGACGTCGGCGTGATCTTCGCGCTCAACCCGCTCGGCCTCGGCTACCGCAAAGACCTCGTCCAGACGCCGCCCAAGCGCTGGAAGGACCTCTGGAATGCCGAGTACAAGGGCAAGCTCGGGATCTACAGCATCAACAACTCCGCCGGGCCGATGTTCATCATGCTGACGGCCAAGCTCTTCGCGAACGATCCCAAGAACATCGACGCGGGCATCGCCAAGATCAAGGAACTGCGGCCGTTCCGGCAGAGCGACTTCTCGGGTGACATGGAGATCCTGCTGACGCGCGGCGAGGTGCAGATCGGAATCCTGGACGCGCCGGCGGCGTCGCGGCTGAAGCGGCAGGGCGTGCCACTCGAGTTCGTCCCGCCCATCGAGGGCATGTTCATGTTCGAGCAGGACACGAACGTGACCGTCGGCTCGAAGAACAAGGCCACCGCGTACGCGTTCGTCAACTACATGCTGAGCCGGCCCACGCAGGAGAAGTGGTCGAATCAGTATTTCCTGACGCCGGCGAACCGGAACTTGAGATTCACCGGCGAGATGGCCCAGTTGATCCCGATCCACACCGGCCCCCAGATCCGGTCGATCATCAAGTGGGACTGGGACTGGTTCAACACCGGCGCGCGCGAGCAGATGATCGAGAAGTGGAACCGCGAGATCATCGGCCGGTAGGCGAGCCGTTGCCGGCCGGCGGGCAAGCCTGACGTGGCACGCATCCGACTGCACGAGCTGACCAAGCGCTTCGGCCGCGTCGTCGCGGTCAACCGGCTGAGCCTGGAAATCCGGGAGGGTGAGCTGATCACCCTCCTGGGTCCATCCGGGTGCGGCAAGACCACGACCCTGCGCGTCATCGGCGGGTTCGAGCATCCCGAAGGCGGCGAGGTGTTCTTCGGCGACCGCCCGGTCACCGGGCTGCCGCCCGAGCGGCGCAACATCGGGATCGTCTTTCAGAACTACGCGCTCTTTCCCCACTTGACGGTCAACGAGAACGTCGCGTTCGGGCTCGATGTGCGCGGCGTCTCGCGACCGGAGATCGCCAGGCGGGTCGCGGCGATCCTTGACAAGGTGCAGCTGGCGGGACTGGGCGAGCGCTATCCGCATCAGCTCTCCGGCGGCCAGCAACAGCGCACGGCGCTGGCGCGCGCGCTGGTGATCAACCCGCAGGTACTGCTGCTCGACGAGCCGCTGGCCAACCTCGACGCGAAGCTGCGCGAGGAGATGCGGTTCTACATCCGCCACCTGCAGCGGGAGTTCGGCATCACGACCGTCTACGTCACGCACGACCAGGCCGAGGCGATGGTGCTGGCCGATCGCATCGTCGTCATGAAGGACGGCCTGTTGCAACAGATCGGTCCCCCGCACGACATCTACCAGAAGCCGCGGACCGCCTGGGTGGCCGACTTCATCGGCTTGTCCAACTTCATCAGGGGCACGGTGGTCGGCCGGCAGGACGGGCGGCTCACCGTCCGGACCCCTGCCGGCACGTTCGCGGCGAACGGCGCGGCCGAGAGCGGTGAGGTCCTGGTCGTCCTGCGCCCGGAGTCGCTGCATTTCTCCGGCTCGCATCCCAACCGACTGACCGGCGTGGTGCGCGAGCGGGCATTCCTGGGAAACCTGCTAGACTACCGCATCGAGTGCGCCGGCCACCTACTGCGCGTGCAGGCCGACCCCTCGAGGGTCTACGACCCCGGGCAGCAGGTCGAGCTGACGTTCGCGCCGGGCGACGCGTGGACGGTGACGGACAGCGGGGATCGGGTGTAGGCGATGCGGCGGTACGGGCTGATCCTGCCGGTCGTGCTGTTCCTGATCGTCTTCCTCGTCGTGCCGTACATCAACATGGTGCGGATCAGTTTCCTGGTGAAGCCGGCCGGCGCCCCCTACATCAATGAGTTCACGTTGGGTAACTATGTCAAGGTGCTGACCGACGGGTTCTACTGGAAGATCCTGCGCAACACGTTCTGGTACGCGCTGCTCACGACGTTCCTCACGCTGGTACTGGGCTACCCGCTGGCGTACGCGATCGCGCGCGCGCCCAACCGCCGCCGGCCGCTGCTGCTCATGCTGCTCATCGCGCCCCTGCTGGTGGGCGTCGTGATCCGCTCGTACGGCTGGCTGATCCTGCTCGGGCGCGTCGGCTTGGTGAACGAGTTCTTGCGTTACCTGGGCCGCCCGCCGGTCGAGTTGATGTACAACGAACTCGGCATGATCATCGGGCTGGTGCACGTGTTCATGCCGTTCATGGCCCTGTCGATCTCTGGGGCGCTGCAGAACATCTCGCCGGATGTCGAGCGGGCCGCGCGGTCGCTGGGCGCCTCGCCGTGGAAGACGTTCTGGCGCGTCACCTGGCCGCTGTCGCTGCCCGGCGTGTTTGCGGGAATCCTGCTGGTCTTTGTGCTCGCGGTCAGCTCCTACGTGATTCCGATTCTGCTGGGCGGCAACAACGTCCTGGTGATTCCCATGCTGGTCGTGCAGTTGCTCCTCGACGCCTACAACTGGCCGGTGGGTTCGGCGCTGGCCATGGTCTTCTTCGGGCTCACCGCGCTGCTGCTGTGGGCGTACGTGAAGATCATGAACCGCTCGCTACGGTGGAGCGTGCGATGACCGAGGACCGTTCTCCGCTGTTTAAGGCCGTGGTTGCGCTCCTCTACGCGTTCCTCATGGCGCCGATCGTCATCATCATCATCGCCGCGTTCAACGCCGGCGAGTACCTGAAGTTCCCGCCCGAGGGGCTGTCCCTGCGCTGGTTCGTCAAGTTCGCGCAGAGCGGGCCCTTCGTACGGGCGTTCTGGTTCAGCCTGCAACTGGCCGCGGCAACGACCGTGCTCAGCACGCTGCTCGGTGGCATGGCGGCGTTCTACGTCGTGCGCCACTCGAGCCGCTTCCGCGACCTGCTGCGGCTGTTCGTGGTCTCGCCGCTGCAGCTCCCGGCCATCTTGACCGGCATCGCGCTGTTGATCTTCTTCTACAGCATCGACTTCGGCACGCGGGGGATGCGCGGACTGCTCATGGGCCACACGCTCGTCTGCCTGCCGTATGTCTTCCTGACGATCTCGACGGTCCTGGTCGGATTCGACCGGTCACTCGAGGAAGCCGCGCGATCGCTCGGGGCGGGTCCGTTCGTGACGTTCCGCCGCGTGACGCTGCCGCTGATCAAGGGCGGTGTGATCTCCGGGGCCCTGTTCGCGTTCATCACGTCGTTCGACCAGTTTCCCATCTCCCTGCTGCTGGTTAGTGTCGGCAACACGACCCTGCCGCTGCAGTTGTTCGACTACCTGCGGTTCTCGTTCGATCCGACCGCGGCCGCGGTCTCGACCATCAGCGTCCTGATGAGCGTGGGCATCGTCGTCCTGATCCACAAACTGGTCGGCCTGGAGTCGATCGCCTGGGGCGGCCCGCGGTGAGCCGGGGGGCCCGCGCCGCCCGGGGGGCGCCGTCGGCCCCGTACCGGATCGGTCTCGACATCGGCGGCACCTTCACCGACCTGGTGCTGCTCGACGATGCGACCGGCCGCCTGCAATGGCACAAGGTCCTCACGACCCCGCACGCGCCGGCCGAGGCGGCCTTGCGGGGCGTGGCCGAGTTGTGCGGTCGGGCCGGGATTGCGCTCGCCCAAGTGGGCGCGTTGATCCACGCCACGACGCTGGTCACGAACGCCATCATCGAGCGCAAGGGCGCGCGCACCGCGCTGCTGACCACCGAAGGGTTCCGCGACATCCTCGAGATGGGGAAGGAGCAGCGCTACGACATCTACGATCTCTTCCTGCGGTTCCCCGAGCCGCTCGTGCCCCGCCGCTGGCGGGTCGACATCCCAGAACGCGTCACCCGCGACGGCGAGATCCGTCGCCGTCTCGATCGCACCGCGGTCAGGCGGGCGGTGGCCCGGCTCGTCGCGCAGGGCGTCGAATCCATCGCGGTCAGCTTCCTGCACGCGTACGCCAATCCGGCGCACGAACAGGCCGCCAAGGCGCTGATCGCATCCGAGTTCCCCCAGGTCACGGTGTCGATCAGCAGCGAGGTCAGCCCGGAAATTCGCGAGTTCGAGCGCACCAGCACGACCGTCTGCAACGCGTACGCGCAGCCGCTCGTCGACCGGTATCTGCGCGAGATGCAGCAGGCGCTTGCCAGAGCGGGCTTCCCCGGACGCTTCCTGCTCATGCTGTCGTCGGGCACGCTTGCCGACCCCGAGACCGCGCGGCGGTTTCCGGTGCGGCTCCTCGAGTCGGGCCCGGCCGCCGGGGCGCTGGTGACCGGCCACCTCGGCGTCGAGTCCGGGCTGCGCGACGTCGTCGGGTTCGACATGGGCGGCACGACGGCCAAGGTGTGCATGGTCCGCGACGGCCGGCCGAGCGTCGTCCCCATGATGGAGGTCGCGCGCACGCACCGCTTCAAGCCGGGCTCCGGCCTGCCGGTCAAGACGCCGGTCATCGACATGATCGAGATCGGCGCGGGCGGCGGCTCGATCGCGGCAGCGGACGCCATGGGCCTGCTGCGGGTCGGCCCGCTGAGTGCTGGGGCCGATCCCGGACCGGCCTGCTATGGTCGCGGCGGCCGCGACGCCACGGTGACCGACGCCTGCGTGGTGCTGGGGTACTACGACCCCGCGGCATTCCTGGGCGGCGCGATGCCGCTCGACGCGGTCGCGGCGCACGAGGCCGTCGCCCGGGCCGGGGCGGCGATGGGCCTGGGCGCAGTGGAGACCGCCTGGGGCATCTTCGCGATCGTGTGCGAGAACATGGCCTCGGCCGCGCGGCTCTATCTGATCGAGCGCGGCCTCGACCCGCGGCGTTTCGGCCTGATGGGCTTCGGTGGCGCGGGTCCGGCCGCCGCGTCGCGCGTGGCCGGCCTGCTCGGCATGCGCCAGGCGCTCATCCCGCCGGCCTCGGGCCTGGCGTCGGCGCTGGGGCTGTTGGTGGCGCGGCCGGGCTTCGAATTCGGCCGTTCGCTGGCCGGCACA
Source organism: Candidatus Fervidifonticultor quartus (assembly GCA_031458775.1). GTDB lineage: Bacteria > Sysuimicrobiota > Sysuimicrobiia > Sysuimicrobiales > Humicultoraceae > Fervidifonticultor_A > Fervidifonticultor_A quartus. Next base: position 26,951 of record JAVKJV010000031.1, read on the forward strand.
CTCGACGACCTCCCGTGGGACGAGGTGGAACGTCTGCTCTCGGCCATGGAAGACGAGGGCCGGGCCACCGCGGTGGCGGCCGGCGCGCCGCCCGATCGCGTGACGTCGGAGCGACGCGCCGAGATGCGCTATGCCGGCCAGTTCCACGACATCGAGATTCCTCTGCCCGGGCGCCTGCGCGGCGACGTCGGGCGCGATCTGGCGCAGCGCTTCCGCGACGAATACCGGAGCCGATACGGCGTGACGCTCGAGGGCTACGCGATCCAGGCACTGAACTGGCGCGTGCTGGTCGCGGGGCCGGCCCCGCGCGTGAACCTAACAGGCAGCTTCGCTGCTGGCGGCCGCGCCGGTGACGCGATCAAGAGTCGGCGGCCGGTCTACCTGCCGGACCGCGCCGCGTTTGCCGAGGTGGCGGTGTACGATCGCTATCGCCTGGGCGTCGGGGCCGACGTCGAAGGCCCGGCCATCGTTGAAGAAGCCGAGGCGACCACCGTGCTCTGGCCGGGTGACCGGCTTTCCGTAGACGCCCAGCGGAACCTCGTGATCGCAGTCGGAGGCACGCCCGCCGTCGCCGGGTATGCGGCCGCCGGAGCCCATCGATGGTGAGCCGCTTCGATCCGATCTCGATCGAGATCATGTGGAGCCGGTTGATCAACATCACCGAGGAGTGCTGGGTGACGATCTGGCGCACCGCCTTCTCGACGATCATCGGCGAAGCGCAGGACTTCGGGTGCGAGTTGCTCGACGCCCACGGCAATTCGATGGCGCATTCCCCGAGGTCGATGCCGACTTTCAATCTGACGCTGCCGCGGGCGGTCAAGGAGATCCTGATGATCATCCCGCCGTCGGCGCTGGCCGACGGCGACGTGCTGATTACGAACGACCCCTGGATCTGCGCCGGCCACCTGTTCGATATCGCGGTCGTCACGCCGGTGTTCCGCGAGGGCCGCCTGGTCGGGCTGGTCGGATCCATTGCGCACTGCTCGGACATCGGCGGCATCAAAGACTCCGGCCGGGCGCGCGAGGTGTACGACGAAGGCCTGCAGATCCCGCCGCTGCGGCTCTACCGGGCCGGCGAATTGAACGATGACGTCGCCGAGATGATCCGCCGCAACGTGCGGCGCCCTGATATGGTGTTCGGCGACGTCCAGGCGCAGGTGGCGAGCAACTACGTGGGCGCGCGGCGGCTGCTGGCGTTCATGGACGAGTATCAGCTCGACGACCTCGCCCCGCTCGCGCTCGAAGTGCAGCACCGGGCCGAAACCGCCATGCGTCAGGCGATCGCGGCGGTGCCCGATGGCACGTACCGGAGCGAGATCGAGATCAGCCTGGCCGGCCGGCGCCTGCGTCTGCCATGCGCCGTCATCGTCGAGGGCGACGAGCTGACCGTGGACTGGGAAGGGGCGCCACCCGAACTGCCGGTCGGCGGCTTCAACTGCACGTACTCGTACGCGTCGGCCCACACGACGTACGCGCTGAAGTCGATCTTGACCCCGGAGATCCCGTCGAACGCCGGCTGCTTCCGGCCGCTGCACGTGAAGGCGCCGGAGGGCAGCATTTTCAACTGCCGGTACCCGGCCGCGGTCAACCAGCGGACCATGACCGGCTGGTTCTGCGGTCCGGCGGTGTTCCGCGCGCTGGCGCCGGTGCTGCCCGACCGGGTGCAGGCGTTCACCGGCCTGCCGGCCACGTGCTCGGCCTACGGATGGGACGCGGGCGGCCGGGCCTACAACGATCACATCATGTTCGGCGGCGGACAGGGCGCGAGCCAGCGCGCCGACGGCTACTCGGCCCTCATGTACCCTACGTCGGCCGGCAACGTCCCGGTGGAAATGTTCGAGCAACGGACGCCCCTGCTGGTCGAGCGCAAGGAATTGATTCCCGGCACCGGTGGGCCCGGGCAACGCCGCGGCGGTCTTGCGCAACGTATGGTGTTGCGCAAGCTGTACGACGACAGGCTGCCCGTGCTGCTCAACTTCCTGGCGCACGGCCACGAGTCACCGATGCCGGGGCTGCTCGGCGGCCGGGCAGGCGGCGATGCCGGGTATGATGTGATCGGTGGGACCGTCACCGCCGGCGACGACACGAGCACGCTCGTGGAGCTGCGCCGGGCGCGGGACTCGCTGGCGCTGTGGACTGCGGGCGGTAGTGGCTTCGGCGATCCGGCGCGCCGGGACGCGGCCTTGATCGCCCGCGATCTCGATAACGGGTACATCACCGCAGACGACGCCGGCATCTACGGGAGGGAGCATGCCCCACGACAGCGTGCGCGGGCGGGTGCGGCTGCGGCGAGGCCGCGAGGCGCGGGTCGAGGGCGGCCACCTGTGGGTGTACGAGGGCGAAATCGCCGAGGTCAGCGGACAGCTGACCGGGGGCGACATCGTTGATGTCCTGAGCGACCGCGGCGCCTTCCTGGGTCGCGGATACGTCAACCCCGCCTCCAAGATTCGCGTTCGCATTCTGACCCACCAGGCCGAGCCGATCGGCGAAGATTTCTTCGCGCGCCGGCTGGAGGACGCCGTGGCGCTACGCCGGCGCGTGGTGCGCGACACCACGGCGTATCGTGTGGTCTTCAGCGAAGGGGACCTGCTGCCGGGTCTGGTGGTCGACCGTTACGGCGACACGCTGGTCATGCAGACGCTCACCGCGGGCATGGACCGGCGGCAGGACCTGCTGGCCGATCTCTTGCTCAGGCTGACCGGCGCCAACGCGGTGTACCTGCGCAACGACGCGAAGAGCCGCACGCTGGAGGGGCTGCCGCTCGGGCAGGGCTTCCTTCGGGGTGACGGCCCGACGCAGGTCGAGGTGCAGGAGGGACCCGCGCGGTTCGTTGTGGACGTGGCCAGGGGACAGAAAACGGGCTGGTTCTGCGACCAGCGGGAGAACCGGCTCGCGGCCGCGGCCCTGGCCCACGGGGTCGAGGTGCTCGACGCATTCTGCCACACCGGCGCATTCGGAATCCACGCCGCGCTCGCCGGCGCGGCGGTCGTGACCGCGCTGGACGAGAGCGCCGAGGCCGCGGCGATGGCGCAGGCCCATGCGACCAGGAACGGCGTGGCCGACCGGTACACGGTCAGGACGGTGGACGCGATCGGCGAACTGCGGCGGATGGAGGCGTCCGGCTACCGGTGCGATCTGGCGGTACTCGACCCGCCGGCGTTCGCCAGGACGAGGGTTGCGGTGACGCGCGCGCTGACCGGCTACAAGGAGATCAACCTGCGCGCGCTGCGGTTGCTCCGACCGGGCGGGTTCCTCGTGAGCTGCTCCTGCTCGTGGCACGTGGACGAGGGCCAGTTCTGGTCGGCCGTGCTCGAGGCGGCGCGCGATGCGAAGCGCGACCTTCGTCTGATCGAGTTCCGCTCCCAGGCCCGGGACCATCCCATGCTGGCCGCGATGCCGGAGACGCGCTACTTGAAGTGCCTGATCCTCCAGGCCTGGTAGGGCGCGCCCCGCCGCACCTCAGGCGGATGGCGCGGTCACCGTGTCGCCGAACGAGAGGAAGAGTTTTTCCAGTGCCAGCCGCGGATTGACGTTGCGCCGCAGCGACTCCTTCGCCGCCTCGATTGCCTCAATGCGGGCACCCAGCATCGCCTCGGTGTAGCGCCCGGCGAGTTCGGCGATCTGCGCCTGGCGATCGGCGTTGGTCAGCAGACCCGGCTCACGCAGTTGCTTCCACACGAGCAGGTCGCGGTACCACAGTACCGCGAGATCGAGCAGATCGGGCAGCACGTCGGTCTGCTTTGCGAAGGTCTCGGCGGCGTCGAGCTTCACCAGGGGATCACCCGTCTCCAGTGCCGGGAGTAGGTCGAGCAGCCGGTTGCGCGCCTCGAGCCGGTCCTCCGACGCCGCCCACTCCAACGCCCGGCCCAGGCGGCCGTCAGCCAGGATCGCGAGCAGCCGCGCCCGCTCGCGCGGCACGTTCCACCGCTCGGTCAATGCCCGCTCGATCTCATCGGTCCGCAGGTAGGAACACCGGACGAGCTGGCAGCGCGACACGATGGTCGGTAGGAGCGCGACGCTCGACTCGGCGATCAACACGAACACCACCCGCGCCGGTGGTTCCTCGAGGATCTTCAGCAGGCTGTTCGCCGAGTTCGGGTTCATGCGCTCGGCATCGGCGACGATGAAGACCTTCCACCGCCCTTCGTATGGCGGGTACGACGCTTCCTGCCGCAGCGCGCGGATCTGGTCGACTGGGATTTCCTTTCCTTTGTAGTCCTTGCCCGGGGCCTCGATGTACAAACCTCGACTGATGTCGAGGACGCGCACGTCCGGGTGATTGCCGTCCGCGATCTTGCGGCACGCGGTGCACTCACCGCAGGCGTCGCCGTCGGCATGCGCGCAGTTCAGCAATTGCGCGAACGCGAGCGCCACCAGACGGCGGCCGACGCCGCCCGGCCCGACCAGCAGGTACGCGTGCCCGACCTTGTCGCTCCGCACCGCGCCGCGGAGCAGCATGATCGCGTGATCCTGGTTGACGACGTCGCGGAATGTCATCGTCCCAGACGGGCTCAGACGCGCTCCATCCGCTCGATGTTGAGCACGAAGACGATTGCGCCTCCGACTTCGACCTTGACCGGGTAGGTGACGTATGAGTCCACGGGCTCCACGACCGGCGGGATCGGCGTCATCAACTGCTCGCGCCGGTGACACACGCGACCGATGACCCCGAGCACCTTCTCGACCTGCTCGTCCTCCACGCCGGAGAGGATCGTGGCGTTCCCTTCGCGCAGAAAGCCGCCGGTGCTGGCCAGCATCGTCGCCTGGACGCTGGCCTCGTTCAGCGCGTCGATCAGCTTGGCGGCGTCCTTCTCCTGAACCACCGCGAGCACCAGCTTCATGGATCCACCCCTCCTGGCACCGGTCCGACCGGGCCGTGCTGCGCCTCACTCGCCGGTCGGCCAGCCGTGGTCCCGCAGCAGCCGTCGAACCGCTGCGACCAGCGCCGCGTGGACCTCGTCACGCGGCAGGGTGCCGTTCACGACGACGAACCGCGCAGGCTCTTCGCGTGCCAGTTCGAGGAATCCTGCGCGGACGCGCGCATGGAAAGCCAGATCTTCCTGCTCCAGACGGTCGCCGCGCCCGGCCGGGGCGTCCTTGCCGTGGGCGTTGCGCGCCCGCGAGAGCCCGGCGGCCGGATCGATGTCGATGAGCAGCGTCAGGTCCGGCCGCAGGCCCTTGACGGCGACGTCGTTGACCCGGCGGACGACCTCAATTGGCAGACCGCGCCCATAGCCCTGGTAGGCCAGCGAGGCGTCCACGAAGCGCTCCGAGAGCACGCAGCGGCCCGCCTCGAGGTTCGGGACCACGACTTGCGTCACAAACTGGGCGCGGCTGGCGGCGAACAGGAGCATCTCGGCCTCGGGCGACATGCCGCGGTAGCGCTCGTCCAGCAGCAGGGTCCGGATCGCTTCGCCGAGGGCGGTGCCTCCCGGCTCGCGGGTGAGTATTAGTGGAATGACGTCTCGAAACGTCTCGTGGAGACGCCTGGCATGGGTGGACTTGCCCGCGCCCTCTGGGCCCTCGATGGTGACGAACAGGCCGCGCCGCGGCCGGTCAGGCGATGGCGCCACGGTGACCCCGGCTACCTGGGATAGATGACCACGCGACGGTGCGGTTCCTCGCCCTTGCTCTCGGAGGCGAGTCCGTAGCGTTGCACCAGCTGGTGCTGCAGGCGACGGATGTAGGAGTTCTGCGGCTCCAGCTCCACGGCCTTGGCCGACTCGAAGACCTGGGCGATGGCGCGCTCGACCTCGGAGAGCGCCGCCTCGTGCGCGGTCGCCTCGTCGCCGACGTCGAAGAACTCGCGGAGGAACTGCTGGATCTGCGTGACCGTGTTGCTCCGGAGCACGTGGACCGGCACGCCGCGGCTCGCCGCGTCTTTGAGGCGGGCGGGCTGTCGGCGCTCCTGGGACTTGATCGTGAGCACGAGATCGGCATCGGCGGAGGAGTCCACAATGAACGCCGGCACGTGCAGGTCGCGGATCGCGCGATCGAGCCGGTTGCGGCTGACCGCGTAGGGGTAGATCCGCAGGACGCGGCGACCCGGGCGCTCGTGGTTCTCGGGTGCGGGCGCGGCGAAGGGCCCTTCCGGCGCCCATGCCGCGGCCGTCGCCGGCGAGGCCGAGATCTGCACCTCGCCCGCCTCGGTACGCGTCCGGCTTTCAGGCCGTGGGGTGACGCCGCGGAGGTACCGGTCGACGACCGCCGCGACGTCGTGGTGCACGGCGAGCCGGTCCTTCTCCTGAATCTCAATGACCACATCGAAGGTCGGCGGCGCCTTGCGCTCGAGCACGGTCTTCTGCGTGCCGCGGCGACGCGCTTCCTCGTCGGAGAGCGTGACCGCCTGGATCCCGCCCACGAGATCGGACAGCGTGGGGTTCTGCAGGAGGTTGTCGAGGGTGTTGCCGTGCGCGGTCGCGATCAGTTGCACGCCCCGCTCGGCGATCGTGCGCGCCGCCAGCGCCTCGGCCTCGGTCCCGATCTCATCGATGACCACGACCTCGGGCATGTGGTTCTCAACGGCCTCGATCATCACCGCGTGCTGCAGGGCGGGTACCGGCACCTGCATGCGCCGCGCCGCGCCGATGCCCGGGTGCGGGATGTCGCCGTCGCCGGCGATCTCGTTCGACGTGTCGACCACCACGACGCGCTTGCGCAACTCATCGGCCAGGACCCGCGCCGCCTCCCGCAGCAGCGTGGTCTTGCCCACACCCGGCCGGCCCAGCAGCAGGATCGAGCGGCCCGACTCGATGACGTCACGGATGATGTCCACGGTGCCGATCACCGCGCGGCCAACGCGGCAGGTGAGCCCGATGATGTCGCCCTGCCGGTTGCGGATCGCACTGATGCGGTGCAGCGTGCGCTCGATCCCAGCGCGGTTGTCCTTGCCGAAGGTCCCGACGCGCTCGGTGATGTATTTCAGCGTGTCCCGATCGACGAACGCGTCGTCGAGCGGCAGCGCTTCGCCGGGGAATCGCGCCTCGGGCTTCCGGCCCAGATCCAGCACGACCTCCAGCAACTGGTCGAGGTCGGGCCGGCGCTCGAGCGCGTCGCGCAGGTGCGGGGGGAGCACGTCGAGCAACAAGTCGAGGTTGTCGGTGATGTGCATCTGACGCGCGGGCACGGTGGCGGCCTCCCGACTCCGGGGCAGCGGAAGCACAGAAGGGAGCCCCGTGGCTCCCCTCGTGTGCGATTCATCAGCTGTGGCGTGCGACGCTAGCAGCGTACGGCGACTCAAGTGTACCTCGAACGGCGCGCCGGTTTGTCGCCCTCATTATACGGACCGCCGGCAGGCCGCGCAACGGCCCGGCGCCGCGGGCCCGACGCGCCCGAGGCCGCGTGTGCGGGTCTCATCGCTCGAGCCACGCATTGTACCACGTGTGCGTCGGGTTCTCGACGAACCCTCTCAGCTCGCGCCGGTGCAGGTGCATCTCGAAGTAGTCGCCGAACTTGATCGACCCCGCGTCCGCGTACCAGGTCCTCTGCAGGCGCTGCCAGATCTGCTTGCGCGTCGCCGGGTTCGTATGCCGCCGGAGCAGCTCCATCATCGCCATCCCGTCGCGGTGCGACCACCATCCCGGCCACGTGTGCTGCAGCGGCACCACGAAGACCGGGTCGGGGAAGAACGCGATCTGCGTGCTGAACACGTCCCACAGGTCGGGGCGCCCGCGCCGGCCGACCAGCGTCGCCCAGTCCATCACCTGAAGATCCACCACGAACCCGACGCGTTCCAGCATCGGCTTGACCACCTGGGCCGACGTCGCCTGGTGCGGGAACTCGGTGGTCGTCATCCAGCGGATCGGCTCGCCGCGATACCCGGCTTCCTCCAGCAACCGCCTGGCCTTGGTCGGGGTGTGCTGGTTGAAGAACTCCTTGCCGGCGTCGGTGTACATCGGGTGCTCTTTGGGCATGATGCCAGCATCCAGCCGCCAGAACTGCTGGGGGCCGAAGGCCGCGCGCATGACCGGACCGTGGTCGATCGCGGCCTGGAACGCCTGCCGGATCTTCGCCTGGCTCATGAGCCCCTGGCGATTGTTGAAGATCGCCGCGTTCCAGAACGGCAGCGTCGCCACGTACGGCACCAGGGTCGAGTCGGCCCGCAGCTGATCGAACTGGTCGCTTGAGATCTGCTCGGCGAACTGGAACTCTCCGCGCCGCACCCCGGCGATCCGCACGGCCTGGTCGGGCACCGGGACGAAGACGATCGAGTCGAAGTACGCGGCCTTGCGGCCGGTGTTGCCGTCGGCCGGTTCGGTGCGGCTGGCATACTCGTCGAACCGGTCGAGCCGGATGTGTCGGTCGGGGATCCGCTCAACCAGCCGGTACGGGCCGGTGCCGATGAAGCGGCGGATGGGGCCGGTCGCGCCGGCCTCATCGACGACTTCCTTGGGGTAGACCGCGGCCGGCGACTGGAACGAGCCGAGGTCCTGCAGCAGCAGCGCGTACGGCTCCTTGAGCTTCATCACGACCGTCGCCGCGTCGGGGTTTGCGACGGACTCGACGTTGGCGAAAACGATGCGGCCACGGAAGTTCACGCGTCCCCACCGCTCGAGCGAGGCGCGCACGTCGTCGCTGGTCATCTCGCGGCCGTGATGGAACCTGACCCCGCGCCGCAGCCGGAACGTGTAGGTGAGCCGGTTCGCGCTGACCTCGACGCGCTCGGCCAGCATCGGATGAACCTGGAACTTGCTGTCCATCGCCACCGGCGCCTCGTACAGGTTGTTGAGGATGTGGCTGACGATGGCGCCGCTGGACCAGTGCCAGTCCAGGGTCGGCGGCTCGCCGATGTGCGCGATGCGGAGCACGCCGCCCCGGCGGGGTGGCTGAGCCGCCGTCGCTGAGACCACCGCGCCCACGAGCAACAGGCCGGCGAACACGGTCAGTGCACGAGCAGTGTTCCGGGACACGCGAGCCACCTCCCTCAGTCGAACGCCAGTCGCGTCAGGACGCCGGGGTCTCCAGCACGCGCCAGAGTTCGTCGCGATCCGGCGGGACCAGTTCGGCAGCCACACCGCCGCGCACGATGACTCTGTCGCCATCCGTGAGGTCGCCAATCACGGTCGCCGGAATGCCCGCGTCCGTGAGCCGGGCCAGCAGGGGCCCCGGATCAGGGACGGCGATCAACATCGCACCACTGCTGATGAGTGCCAGGGGGTCAGCGCCCAGCAGCCGGCACACGGTCTCGGTCTCGGGAGCCAGCGGCACGGCGTCCGCGTCCAGCCGCACGCCGCACCCGGACGCCTGCGCGAGTTCCCAAGCCCCCGTGACGACTCCACCCTCGGTGACGTCGTGCATCGCGGTGGCTCCGCACCGCGCGGCGATAACGCCCTCGGCCACGACGCTGACCCGGTCGATGAACGCCCGGGCGCGTTCGAGAGTGGTGCCGTCGACAAAGGGCCGGAGCCTGTCGGCCAGGTCGGACGCGAGGATCGCCGTGCCCTCGATGCCGGCACTCTTGGTCATGACCAGGACGTCTCCAGGCCGCCCGCCGGCCGACGTGACGAATCCGTGCCGCGGAGCGCGGCCAATCGCCGTGACCACCACGATGGAACGGGGGATGCCCGGCGTCACCTCCGTGTGCCCTCCGACGATCTCCACGCCGAGTGAACGGGCCGTGGGACCGGCTTCGCGCATGAACTGCTCAAGGTCGGCCTCTGCGGTCGCTTCCGCCAGCAGCAGCGTGATGAGCAGCCCGATAGGCTCCGCGCCGGTCGTGGCCAGGTCGTTGCAGGCCACGTGGACCGCCAGTCGCCCCACGTGCTCACCGGCGCCCGTGATCGGATCGGTGGTTGCGACGCACACCGAGGGGCCGAAGTCGAGGACGGCGCAGTCCTGGCCGACGCCTGCGTGAACCAGAACATCGCGCCGGTTTCCGAGATACGGAAACACTCGCGCGCGCAGGTCGGCCGGGGACAGCTTTCCGGTCCTCATGGCACGGTGCTCCGGCCGGCGGGACGGTCGGCGAGGCGGCGGACCGCCACGGTGACACTCTCGATCACGTAGTCGACGTCGCGCTCGGTCATCTGCGCATACAGCGGCAAACAGACGGTTTGTGCGGCCACGCGCTCCGCCACCGGACACAGCCCGCGCGCGTAGCCTCGCGTCTGGTACATCGTGAACCAGTAGACCGGCGGATACCCGGTGATCGTGTGGACACCGAACTCCCGGAACAGTACCCGCATCAGGTCGTCGCGCGTGAACGGCGCCTGCGAGGGGTCGACGACCAGGCTGTAGAGGTAGTAGACGTGCGTGCCGTTCGGATCTTCGAACGGTACGCGAAGGCCCGGTAGGTCCTGCAGCGCGTCGGTATAGCGATGCGCGATGCGCCGGCGGCGCTCGTTCAGCGCGCTCACCTTGCGCAACTGCGCGCGGCCCACCGCGGCCTGGGCCTCGTTCATGCGGTAGTTGTTGGGCACGTACCCATCGGGCTCGACGACGTCATACGGCAAAGGCAGCCAGTAGTCGAGCGGGTCGTCGCGCGGGATCTCGTAGTCGACGCCCATCGACCGGAGCTTCGGGACCCTGGCCGCCCAGTCGTCCCGCGGTGTCACGAGCATCCCGCCCTCGCCCAAGGTGGTCATGTTCTTGCTCGAGTGAAAGCTGAACGCCGACGCATCGCCCAGCGAGCCCGACGGCCGGCCTTTGTAGGTTGCGCCGACCACATGGGCGGCGTCGGAGATGACCACCAGCCCGTGCCGCGCCGCCAACGCCACAAGGCGGTCCATGTCGCAGCACTGGCCGTAGAGGTGCACGACGAAGAGCGCCTTGGTTCTGGGCGTGATCCGATCCGCCACGCTATCAGGGTCGATGTTGAACGTCCGCGGATCGACGTCGGCGAAGACGGGCGTGGCGCCGCAACTCAGAATCGCCAGGCTTGTCGACGCGAACGTCAGCGGCGTGGTCACCGCCTCGTCGCCCGGCCGGAGACGGCAGAGCTGCGCGGCCAGCATGAGGGCCGTCGTGCAGCTCGAGGTGGCAAACGCGTGCGCCCCGCACGACGCGCCGAACTCCTGTTGGAAGGCCTGGACCTGCGGCCCGTTGGTCTGGTGTTCCTGCGTAAGTACCTCGGCGAGCGCCTGGCGTTCCTCATCGCCGTACTCGCTCCCGAAGTACTTGTGCCACACCCTGACCGGGACGCCGCCGGGCCAGCGCGACCGTGCCCCTGACGAGGGTCCCGTCACCTGTGCCATCGGCTCCCCTTTCTCACTCCCACGTTGCGAGGGTGGCCATCGCCGCGCCCACACCGGCTCCAAACGCCACGGGCCGCCCCAGATCCGCCAGGCTGCGTTCCAGCACGGCGAGCATCGCACCCAGCGCCGCAGGATGCGCCGACCGCCCCATGTGTCCGAGTCGGAAGGTCGTGCCGGCCAGTTCTCCGTAGCCGCCAGCCACCCCGACCCCGTACCGCTCGCGCATACGGGCCAGCAGCGCGCCGGCGTCGAGCCCGTCCGGGGTCCTGACCGTCGTCACGGCGCTCGACGCGATGGCATCCCGCGCAGGCCACAGCTTGAGGCCCAGCGCGCTGACACCGGCGCGACACGCGTGGGCCACGGCACGGTGCCGTGCGATGTGCCGCTCAAGACCGACTTCGAGCACCTGCGCGAGCACGGACTCCAGCGCGTAGACGAGGCTGACGGACGGCGTGTGGGGAAATGCGCGACGCGCCGCCCAGGTGTCGCGCCAGTCCAACAACGAGAGATAGCTGCGTCGAAACGGGTGGGCACGCCGCTCCATCGCGGCCCAGGCGCCGGGGCTGATCGCCAGCAGCGCCAGCCCGGGAACGCCGCCCAGACACTTCTGCGGTCCGGCGACCGCGAGATCGATGCCCCACTCGTCCACGTGCAGAGGCTCGCCGCCAAGTCCGAGCGCAGTGTCGACGATCGTGATGACGTCGAACTCCCTGGCGACCGCACAGATGTCGCGAACGGGGTTGACGGTCCCCGAAGGGGTCTCCGCATGGACGACCGACAGGAACTTCACGCCGGGGTGCGCCCGCAGGGCCCGGCGGACGTCCTCGGGATCGATGGCCTCGTTGTACGGCACGCCCACCTCGAGCGTCTGCGCACCGGCGCGCGTGATGAACCCTTCGAACCACTTCCCAAAGATCCCTGAGACGAGGTTGAGGACGACGTCGCCCGGTGCGAAGAGGCTCGCGGCCGCGGCTTCCATACCGAGCACCGTCTCGCCCTGGAGCACGACGACATCGTGTCTGGTCTCGTAGACCCGCTGGAGGAGTTCGATGGTGCGCTCGAAGATCGCGATGAACATCGGATCGTAGTGGCCGACGACCGGGCGCATGTGATCTCGCAGCGTCCGGTTCGACACCTCACCGGGACCGGCGCCCAACGAGAGAAACGGCCATTCAGGCGTCACGCGCGACCCTCCCGCGCATTCGCCTCGAGCCGCACCTGCGGGGCGCGCAGGTGTTCGGCCAGCCGCTGCACGGCGGTCTCGACATCGCCGGCATCAATCGCCCCGAGAATCGCGGCATGCTCGACCAGCGAACGCTCAAACCCACCGCGCAGAGCCATCGACCACCGCCGGTACTGCCGGATCTGGTTCTTCAGGTGCTTGTAGATCTCGATGAGCCGCTTGTTGCCCGACCGCTCGACGATGTGGATGTGGAATGCAGCATCGGCCTCACCGAACCTCTCGGCATCTGCGTGTGCTGCCGCGTCGCTCATCCGCTGGTAGAGCTCACGAAGGGCGACGTGGTCGTCATCGCCCATGCGCGGCACCGCAAGGCGGACCGCCAGCGTCTCGAGGGCCTCGCGCACCTGGTACGCCGCGCGAAAATCGTCGGCCGAGAGTTCGCGCACGACCGCACCGCGGCGAGGCGCAATGGTCACGAGATCTTCGGCGGCAAGGAGACGCAAGGCCTCCCGCACCGGGGCGCGGCTGATGCCCAGTTCACTTGCGATGACCTCCTCGTGCAGATGGGCACCGGGCGCGAGCCGGTTGGAGAGGATCTCTCGGCGGAGGTGATCACGGACCTGCTGGCTCAGCGTGACATTCTGAAACGGCCGAACGGCCATTGGACCGCCCCTTATAGGAACCCATCATGTATCCTGTATACAGGATACTTCCTCGTGACTGATGGGGCAATGCCTGCGGGGCTACCGCCAGCGGCCGGCGCGATCGAGCTCGGCGCCCGCAAGTCCAGCGTCTGCCCCTCGACGTGCCACCGGCTAGAACAGGGTGGTCTGCGCCGGCTCCTCGAGCACCGGCTCGCGGATCTCCTCGCCGTCCTTGAAAATACTGATCTCGCCGAAAACGCCGTCGTATCCGGGCGCGATGCTCACACGGCCCTCGCGGACACGGCGCAGCCCCTCGGCGATGCGCGCGGTGCTGAGCTTGTAGACGTCCTCCACGGGTGCGTCGAGCAGCACGCTAAACTCGCCGCCGAACGCCTTGCACAGTTTGAAGTACTCTTCGCGGACGCCGACGGTGCCGGGCTTGGAGCCGTTGGCCTCGGCGATGATCTCCTCGAGAGGGACCAGGTTGCGATACGGCACCGCGCCCTCGGGCACGAAGCCCTCTTCGCGGTCGGCCAGATCCTCGACGCGGTGGAGCACGCCCACGGTCGGCGGTTTACCGCAGACCGGGCACCGGCCGTTGTGCGCCTTCGTCTCTTTCGGCGTCATGCGGCGGTTGCAGTTGCGGTGCCCGTCGACGTGGTACTTGCCCTCTTCCGGGA
>JAVKJV010000032.1:0-40522 GCA_031458775.1 Candidatus Fervidifonticultor quartus
GCGGGCCGCCGTGGTGCTCAGCGAGGTCGAGCACCACTCGTACCGCATAGTCGGCTTCCCGTGTGATCCGCATGACCGGCTCCAAGTGGACCGAATGGGTCCACTTGGAGCACTATGGCAGCGACCGGTGGGCAGCGCATCAGGTCTGGACCTGATCTTGGTCGATGCGGGGTGGGGGCGGGGATCAGGACCTCACGGCGAACGACGGCGACCCTCCCGGCGTCAGGCGCCCCAGGTCAGGGCGCAGGCCGACCAGGTGAAGCCACCGCCGAAGGCGACGAGCACGACGTGGTCGCCGTCCTTGAGCCGGCCGTCGCGGCGCGCTTCCCAGAGTGACAGCGGAATCGACGCCGACGAGGTGTTGCCGTACCGGTCGATCGTGCTCACGACGCGGTCGAGCGGCACCCCGGTGGCTTTCGCGATGGCCTCGATGATGCGTTGGTTGGCCTGATGCGGGACGATCAGGCTGATGTCGTCGAGGACCACGCCCGCGCGCGCGACCACCTGACGGATCGCCTCGGGCACGATGCGCACCGCGAGCTTGAACACGGCCTGCCCGTCCATGCGGGCGCGATGCTGCTGCTGAGCGATCGCCTCCAGCGTCATCGGAATCCGGCTGCCCGGCGAGGGCAGCTTCAGGATGTCACCGGCCGAGCCGTCGGCGCCCACCACCGTGGCGCGCACGCCGCCGCCGTTGCGCGACGGCCCCATGACGACCGCGCCGGCGCCGTCGCCGATGAGCACACACGTGCTCCGGTCGGTCCAATCCACGAGTTTGGAGAGCACCTCGGCGCCGACGACCAGCACGTAGCGGGCGATCCCGGCTTCGATCGCCTGCGTCGCGGTGACCATACCATAGACGAAGCTCGAACAGGCCGCGAGCAGGTCGAATGCGCCAGCCCGTTGCGCGCCGATCCGGTCCTGCACCAGGCAGGCCGTGGCCGGAAAGACCATGTCTGGAGTGGTGGTTCCGCAGATGATCAGGTCGAGGTCGCCAGCCTCGACGCCGGCTTCCCGGAGGGCGGTCTGGGCGGCCGGGACGGCCAGGTCTGACGACGCCTGGTCGGCGTCCACGACGTGGCGCTCGCGGATGCCGGTGCGCGTCACGATCCACTCGTCGGTCGTGTCCACCATCCGCTCCAGGTCGGCATTCGTGAGGATGCGCGCTGGGACGTGGACACCGAGGCCGAGGACCGCGGCCCGCACGGCGAGCGCCCCAGGTCTCGACAGGCGCGCGGCGGGGTGGAATTGCTGCATGCTCATCCGGCTTCGGCGGCGGCACGGGCTCTCCTCCCCCGCCAGAGGACCGGCAGCCACGAGTACCCCATGCCGAACGCGAACAGCATGGCACCCGCCAGGTAGGCGACCCCGCCTGCGCGGCAGAGCCGGGGCTCGGCCAGAAGCACGCCCAGCGCGACAACCGGCGCGGCGCACGTCAACAGGATGAACGGCGCGACCGCGACGCGCGGCCAATACGGCGCGTCGAGACGTGGGACGTCGAGGGCCGAGAGACCCACGGAGAACCGGTAGTACCACATCAGGAACGGCGTGACCTTGTACGCCTGCCCGGTGATCGCCAGGGTGACCCACCCGAGCAGGAACAACGTGACGCCGGCGACCGCCCAGCGCAGTGGCAGGCCCGGCAGGCCGTCGAGTGCCGCGACCACGGTGCCCATGCTCAACAGCGCGGTCTCGATCATGAGGACCCACCAGTGGGCCCGCGCGATGTCACGCGCCCGTGTGCGCCACTCACTGACGAGGTGGAAGAGATCCGCGGCATACAGCGCGCCGGTCGCGCCCAGGAGCAGGAGTCCGGCTTGTGCCAGGCCGGGCCAGGCGGTCGCCCCCAGCAGCGCGACCATGGCGGCGGCCAGCCCGACGAATACCGGGCCCGGGTGGCCCGGCGACGGCGCACTGCGGTTCGCAAACCGCGGCAGCAGATAATAGGACATCCCCACGATCAGGAAGCCGAACCACCCGATCAGTCCCAGCGTGAGGTGCACGTTCAGACCGGCCGGCCGTAACATCCACGGCCAGAACGCCAGCCGCCTGTTCAGCGCCAGGATGAGTCCCCAGATCACCGCGGCGCCGAGAGATGCCATCGCGGCGGCCGCATACCGCAGGACAGGCAGGGCGCGCCGGCGTTGCCGGACTGTTCTCGCGCCGATCCCGAGCGTCGCGAGCACGCTCAGCACGACCGCGGTGCCGCCGCTGGTCTGTAGGGGCAGGGACCCTGTCATGAAGCCGGCGGCCAACAGTACGACGCCGCCAAGGTGGACCGTGACCTGTACGGCCAGCAGCGGGCTCAGGTCGCGGCGGACACCGGCCACAGCCGGGAGCATCTGGTGGAGCGCGCCGATGGCCACTAGCGTGCCCCAGCCCAGCGTGACCAGGTGGTTGGCGGCGAGCACGACCGGTGACCCATGCTGGAGCACGGCCAACCGCGGGGCCGCGAGTGCCACGACGGCCGCGACCATCGGGAACGCCAGCACAGCGGCCAGCACCGGGGTGCTGGCGCGCAGGGCGTGGAACGGAAAGAGATCGGCTGCGCCCGGCGTCGTATCAGGAGATGACATCTGGCTCATCCACAGTCACGTTTCAGGAGGTCGCCATGGCCGCACGACTCAACGACGCCACGCGCCGGTTTCTGGAGCACCCGTACGTCGGCATCCTGGCCACGGTTTCGCCGAGACGCCGGCCTCAGGCAACGCCGGTGTGGTTCCTGCTCGAGAACGGGTACATCCTGATCAACACCAGCAAGGGTCGCGTCAAACTTCGCAATGTCGAAGCGCACCCATACGTCACGCTGACCGTGGTCGATCCGTCGGACATGTACCGCTACGTGCAGATCCAGGGCAAGGTGGCCAGATTCGACGCCGCCAACGGCGCAAGGGACATCGATCGGCTGTCGCAACGGTACCGCGGCAAGCCATACACGTACCCGCCCACTGACGCACCGGCCAACCGGGTGAGCATCCTTATCGAACCGCTGACAGTCCAGGCGTGGCTCGATTGAGCCGAGCCAGGCGATGGGCGGCCGGCAACCTGCCGGCCGCCCATCGCCGCAACTCCCGCAGATCCCGCACCACGAGATCGGCCCGCGGCGCGTTGCCCGGAGCGGGCCGCGTTGTGGAGACGCCAGTCTGCACGTGCACGGTGAGCGTGCCCGCCGCGTGGCCGGCCGCGATGTCGGTGCTCAACTGATCGCCGACCATGACGGTCTCCGGCGGCGTCGTGCCGATACGCGCCATGCCTTCGAGGAGCAGATGAGGTTCGGGTTTGCCGAGCACCGTCGGCCGCCGGCCGACCGCGTAGGCCAGCGCTTCGACCGGCACCCCGGCGCCCGGCAGGACACCCTGCTCGGTGGGGATCAGCGGGTCGGGGTTGGCGGCGACGAAGAGCGCGCCCCGCAGCAGCGCCTCGGTCGCCCGCGTCAATTTCCTGAAGTTCAGGGTGCGGTCGAGCCCAACCACCACCGCGGCGACGCGGTCCCACGCCACGACGAACCCGGCCTGCCGCACGGCCTGCCGCAGCCCCCACTCGCCGATAACGAGCACCCGGGCGCCTGGCCGCAGCGCACGTCGCAGATACGCCGCCGCGGCCTGCGACGACGTGATGATGCGCGACTCGGGTACGTGCATGCCCATCGCCGCCAGGTGGCGGGCATATTGGCGCGGGGTGCGGGCGCTGTTGTTCGTGACGAGCGCGAACGGTACGGCCCGGCGGTCGAGATCGGCCAACAGGGCACGCGCGCCCGGGAGCGGGCGCCGGCCCCGGTACAGGACGCCGTCCATGTCGAAGAGGAATCCAGCAATGCGGGTGACCATCGGCATGATCTTCTCGTTCCCCCAAGGGGAGCCCTCCTCCGGTCTCGAACCGATTGTGTGGAAAACCTTTTCCACCTAGAATGCACGCTGACCACGGTTCCCGCGCGAGGGGGGCCGACGAGGAGGGACGATGAGCGCACACGAGCACTTCTACAGTCACGACGTACCTGCGACCGGCCGCAAGCGCAACCTGCTGGCCATGTCGTTTCGAGAGGTCTCCGACCGTCTCAAGGAGCCGGGCCAGGACGTGATCCTGGTGCCGCTGGGCAGCACCGAGAAGCACGGTGCCCACATCCCGTTGGGCACCGACAGCTACATCACCATGACCGCGGTGACGATGGCGTCCGAACTCGCCGACTGTCTACACACGCCGCTGATGCCGTTCGGCTACTCGCCGCACCACATGGGCCGGCTGCTCGAAGGGGCGGGCACGATCACCCTGCAGGCCGAGACCTACCGTCGGATCATGCACGACGTGGCCCGCAGTCTGATCTTTCACGGGTTCACGAAGATCGTCTTCGTGAGCCACCACGGTTCGAACACGAAACCGATCGACGAGATCCTGCGTTACCTGCGGTACAAGACGGGCGCGTTCTTCGCCTTCTACAAGACGCCGACCGAGCGCGAGGTCAACGTGCTCCATGGCATCTTCGAGAACCCGCCCGAAGAAACGCCGGGCTGGCACTCGAGTGAGCTGGAGACCTCATGCCTGATGGCGGTCAACGAGAAGCTGGTGGACATGACGAAGGCGGTGTCCGACCGGGCGCACGCCCCCCGCTGGATGGGCCCCGCATTCTCGAAGATCGACGGCACCGGCACGGTGAAGTTCCAGGAGACGGAGAACATCTGGGTGCCGATGGAGCACCACGAATACTGTGACACCGCCGTCATTGGCAATCCCTTCCGCTCCAATCCCGCCAAGGGCGAGGAGATCTTCCGGCGCATGGCCCGGCACATGGCCGACTTCGTCCTCGAAGTACGCAAGTTCCCGGTCACGCTCACCGAGAAGGACTACCCCGAACGGGCGTACAGCCTGTGAACGGTGACGGCGACGTGACGGCGACGGTGGCGCAGTTGCGGCGCACGTTGGTCGCGCTGTGCCACCGCGCGTATGCCTTCACCCTGACGCCGGGCGTGTCGGGCAACATGAGCGTCCGCGTGCCCGGCCGCGATCTGGTAGTGATCAAGGCGACCGGCTACTCGCTCGGCGACATGACCGAGGCCGAGGCCCTGCTGGTTGATCTCGAGGGGAACGCCGTCGAAGAGTCCGAAGCCCGGCCCTCCAAAGAAATGTATTTCCACCTGGCGATCTACAAGGCGCGCCCGGACGTCGGCGCCGTCGTCCACCTGCATCCGCCGTATACGCTGGTCTTCGCGGCGACCCACAGCCTGCCACCGTATCTGACCGGCGCATCGCGCGCGTTTCTGGGCAAGGGGCTCGTGCTCATCCCGCCCGCGCCCTCGGGGTCCAAGGAACTGGTGCGGCTCGTGAGCGAGGCGTTTACCAGCCCGGACGTGAAGGCCGCGGTCCTCGCAGAGCACGGCAGCCTGACCGTCGG
The DNA here is from genome assembly GCA_031458775.1 of Candidatus Fervidifonticultor quartus. Taxonomy (GTDB): domain Bacteria; phylum Sysuimicrobiota; class Sysuimicrobiia; order Sysuimicrobiales; family Humicultoraceae; genus Fervidifonticultor_A; species Fervidifonticultor_A quartus. The sequence continues at coordinate 5,387 of JAVKJV010000032.1, forward strand.
CGCGGACCTGTACCAGGCGTTCTACATCACCCAGTACCTGGAGGATGCCGCCCGCACCGCGGTGCTGACGCGCCAGTGGCGCGGGCAGGAGTCGTGACGTACCGAGACTCCATCACCGAGCAGCGGATCGTCGCGATCGTCGCGACGCTGGACACCAAGGGGCTCGAAGCCGAGTTCCTGCGCGGCCGATTTCACGACCAGGGGTACGCGGCTCGCTTGGTTGATGTCGGGGTGGCCGGCGCCCCCCAGTGCACGATCCGCGACGGCGACGCGGCCGCGGCCGACGTGACCGAGGCCGCCGGCACGTCGCTGGCCGCGGTGCGGACCGCGCGGCGAGATCATGCGATGGCCGCCATGGGCCGCGGCGCCGGCGAGGTGTTGCGGCGCTGGGCGGCGGGCGGGCGGCTGGTCGGCGCGATCGGGCTGGGCGGCAACCAGGGGACCGCCATTGCCTGCTCGGCGCTGCGGTCGTTGCCGCTCGGATTGCCCAAGGTCATGGTGTCGACCGTGGCGTCCGGCAACATCAGGCCCTACATCGGCGCCAGCGACATCGCGATGGTGTTCTCGCTCGGCGACCTGCTTGGCGGCCCGAACCGGATCACGCGGCGCGTACTGGCGCAGGCGGCCGGCATGCTGCACGGGATGATTCTCGCCTCCGCGGCGATGGCGGGGACCGTCGCGGTGGGCGCGGCCCTGCTGCCGGAACGACCGGCGGTCGCGCTCACCGCGCTCGGTAACACGCACGCGGCGGCCGCACGAATCATGGCGAGCCTGGACGCCCGCGGGTTCGAGGTCGTGCCGTTCCACGCCTCGGGCGCCGGCGGCGCCGCGATGGAGCGCCTGATCGAGGGCGGCATCTTCGCTGGCGTCGTGGACCTGACGACGCACGAGTTGCTCGGCGAGATCTGCACTGACGACATCTACGCGCCCGCGGAAGGCGAGCGTCTGGTCGCGGCTGGCCGCCGCGGCGTGCCGCAGGTCGTCGCGCCGGGCGGGCTCGACTACTTCATCTTCGGACCGCCGGAGAGCGTGCCGCCGCGGTTCCGCGACCGGCCGACACACCATCACAACCCGTACAACCTGAACGTGCTCGCCAACGCCGACGAGCGGGCGCAGGCAGGCCGCCTGCTGGCCGAGCGCCTGAACGTGGCCCGCGGACCCGTCGCGGTGCTCTATCCTCTGCGCGGGTGGTCGCACATCGGCCGGCCGGGCGGCGTGATGTGGGATCCGACCGGCGCCGAGGCCTTCCGCCGGTCGCTGCAGGCGGCGCTTACCGATCGGGTGCGCTATCACGAAGTGGATGCCAACATCAACGATGCGGTCTTCGCGGACGAGGTCGTGCGGGTCTTCCTCGACCTCGCCGCGGTGAAGACCTCAGGGACGACGTGAGGAGGGAGCGGTCGTGGCAATCGAACAGCTCGCGCGTCCGGTGATTCCTGAAACGATGCGGGCCTGGGCGCTCTTCGGCGCCGGGGACCTGCGGCCGGTCGTCAAGCCGGTGCCCAGGCCGGGGCATGCCGAGGTCCTGGTGAGGATCGAGGCAGTCGCGATCTGCGGCACCGACATCGAGATCTACCGGAAGGGGCTGCCCGCGATGATCGAGGGCGGCTCGCCGTTCAACGGCCAGCACGTGATCGGCCACGAGTACGTCGGCACCGTCGTCGGGCTCGGCCCCTCGGTGGACGAGTTCACGATCGGCGACCGAGTCGTGGTCGAGATCCACGCCGGGTGCGGCCGGTGCGAGCGGTGCCGGCACGGCATGTACACCTCGTGCCTCAACTACTCGTACCGCGCCAAGGGCCACCGCGCCAACGGCTTCACGACCGACGGCGGGTTCGCCGAGTACGCGGTCAACCACATCAACACCGTGTTCAAGTTGCCCGAGGCCATTCCGTTCGACGAGGCCACGTTGGTGGTGACCGCCGGGACCGCGATCTATGGCCTCGACGTGCTGGGCGGCCTGATCGCTGGTGAGTCGTTGCTGGTCATCGGGCCCGGGCCGATCGGCCTGATGACCGTGGCCTGCGGCAAGGCACTCGGCGCCGAGGTCATCCTGGCCGGCACCCGGGAGAGCCGGCTGCGGCTCGGCCGCGAGCTCGGCGCCGACCACATCATCAACGTGCGCGAACAGCCGCTGGTGGAGACGGTGAAGGCGCTCTCCGAGGGCGGCTACGGGGTGGACCTGGTGATGGAGTGCTCGGGTGCACCCGACGCGGTGAACCAGGCCATCTACTGCACGAAGCGGGGCGGCCGCGTGTGCCTGGCCGCCTTTTCATCGGACCTGGTGCAGTTCGACGCCGCGCACATGGTGCGCAACAATATCTACATGTACGGCATTCGCGGCGAGGGGAAAGGCGCGACGCGACGGGGCCTGGCGCTGATGGCTCAGGGCAAAATCTCGGGCCGGCCGTTCATCACGCACACGTTCCCGCTCGACGAGCTTCCGAAAGCGATCGAGACGTTCGAGCGGCGCATCGACGACGCGATCAAGGTTGTGGTGAAGCCGTAGACCCGGCGAGGCGCCGTCGATCATCGGGATGCACGCACAGGAGGACACCGCATGGATTCGCCAATGAAGCGCTACATGAGGCCGGGGATCATCTCATTCAAGGCGTTTCCCATCGAGCAAGGGACCGGGCCGATCATCGAAAGCCTCGTGACACTCTGCGAGGACACGTTCTTCTCGGCGATTGAGGTCGGCTGGATGAAGGATCCCGTGGTCCGGGACGAGGCCCGCCGGATCCTGGAGCAGAGCCACCTCGAGGTCTGCTACGCGACGCAACCCGCGATGTTCAGCCAGAAGCTCAATCCCAACGCGTTCGACCCCGAGGCCCGGCGGCGTGCGGTCAACCAGGTCAAGAATTGCATCCGCGAGGCCGCGCACCTGGGCGCGCGGTGGGTACGGCTGACCTCGGGCAAAGACCCGGGACCTGAGCGGCGGGAGGAAGCCAAGAAGCTGCTGGTCGACTCGCTGCTGCAGATCTGCGAGTTCGCCAAGGACTACAATGACCCGGGGCTCACCCTCAAGCTCTTCGACCGCTCGCACGACAAGGAGTTCCTCGTCGGTTACCATCAGGACGCGATCGACGTCGTGCAGGAGGTCCGCAAGTCGTTTCCGCGGTTCGGCCTGCTGTACGATCTGTCGCACTTCACGCTGAACCGCGAAGATCTGCATGTCGTCCTCCCGGCGCTGCGGCCGTATCTGATCCACGTGCACTGCGGCAACGCCTACATCAAGGACCGCCGGCACATCGCGTATGGCGACTTGCAGCCCCGGTTCGACTTTCCCGACAGCGAGGTCACGCCCGACGACTTGCGGCGGTTCTTCCGCATTCTCCTGGATCTGGGGTTCTTCAATCCCACGGACCGGCCCGTGTGCAGCGCCGAGGTGCGACCGCTGGTTGCGGGCGAGCGGTCCGAACTGATCGTGGCCAATGCCAAGCGGGTGATGGAGGAGGCATGGGTGCTCGCCTAGTGTCGCGTCGTCCGCGCCGCGTCATGACCATTCGTGACGTGGCCCGGCGCGCCGGCGTGTCGCCGGCGACGGTCTCGCGCGTGCTCAACGCCAGCAGCCATCCCGTGAGCGAGTGGGGGCGGCGGCGGGTCCTGACCGCGGCGCGACAGCTCTCCTACATCCCGAACCTGCTGGCGCGCAGCCTCCTCACGCACGAGACTGCGGCGATCGGCGTGCTCATCCCGGACGTCTCCAACCCCTACTACGCGGCCGTCCTGCGAGGTGTCGAGGACGCGATTGGCCCGTCGGGCCGGACCGTCATCCTGTGCAACACAGACCGCGACCCCGCCAAGCAGCGCCTCTACCTGCGGGCGCTCATGGAGCGGCGCGTGGACGGCATCATCGTCGCGGGGGGTACGTTCGGCCGGCCCGAGATGGCGATCACCGGGCGGGCCCTGGCGGTCGTGATGATCGGTCAGCACCGCGTCCGTTTTCCCTCGGTGCGGGTGGACAACGTTGCCGCGGCGGCCGTGGCGACCGAGCACCTGCTGAACCTGGGGCACCGGCGGATCGCCTGCCTCGCCGGGCCGTCGGTCTCGCTGACCGCCGCGGATCGTGTCACGGGCTACCGCCGGGCGCTCGTCGCCGCGGGTGTGCCGGTCGACCCGGCGCTCATTCGCGAGGTGGGCTTCACGCCCACGGGCACCCGCGAGAGTGTGCGGGCGCTCTTCGGGGCGACCGCGCGGCCCACCGCGCTGCTGGCGCCCAACGACCAGGTCGCGATCGGCGTCATCCGCGCCCTGCACGAGCTCGGCCTGCGCGTGCCCGCCGACGTGTCGGTCGTGGGGTTCGACGACACGCCGGTGGCGTCGTACACCGTGCCGTCGCTCACGACCGTGGCGATCCCGATGCACGACCTCGGCCGCACGGCCGTGGAGTTGCTGGTGAAGGTCCTCGAGGGCAGGCGCGCCGAGTCCGTGGTGCTACCGTGCGCGCTGCGGATCCGTGAATCAACGGCACCTATTCGGAGAAGGGGGGATTGACCGTGCGAAGTCCCATTCGGCCCGTATACGTCCTGACGCTCGTTGCCTGTCTCGCCCTGTCGCTGACGGCGGTCGGTCTGGCGCAGGTCCGGTTGACGATCCTTGGGGGGATCATCGGCGGCGGCCCATACCTGCAGGCCGCCGGTCTGAGCCAGATCCTGTCGGAGAATCTGCGTACCGTCGCCCAGGGCACGGTGCAGGCAACACCCGGGCTCGGCGCCAACGCCCTGCGCCTGGCCTCGGGACTCGGCGATATCGCGGTCATCGTTAGCGTGGACGGATTCCAGGTGTTGCGGCGCCAGGGTCCCTACGCTGACGCCAAGAAGGTCCCGCTCCAGATGTATCCGACGGTGCCGCCGCAGTACGTGCACTTCATCGTGCGGCAGAGCTCTGGCATTACGAAGTTCTCCGACCTGAACGGGAAGCGCATCAACGTGCTCACGCGCGGCTCGCTGGCCGAGCAGGTCGGGACCCGGTTGCTCGAGATTCTGCGCATCCGGCCGAGCCGCGTCTATCACTACCCCCATGCCGATGCCGCCAGCGCCCTGCAGAGCGGCGAAGTTGATGTAATCGCCGCCGGTGCGATCACGCCGGCGTACTACGAGGTTTCGCTTCGGGAGCCGCTGCGCGTGCTCTCGCTCTCCGACGAGGAAGTCGAGCTGGTCAGGGAGCGCATGCCCCAGCTCCCGGTGACCGAGGCCGACTTCAGCCAGTCGTATCGCGGTGCGGCCAGGGCCCGTGTGCTCGCGCCGTGGGCGGTCATGGCGGCACGCCACGACCTCGATCCGAACCTCGTCTATCAGATCACGAAGGCCGTGTACGACAACTTCGCGACCATCGTCAAGATCTACAAGGAAGCCGAGGGCATGACCGCGCGGACTGTGGTCCAGACCCTGTATCCGCTGCACCCGGGCGCGCTGCGGTACTATCGGGAGGCCGGGGTGAGGATTCCGGCCGAGATGCAGCCGCCGGCGGATCTGCCGAAGTAGCGCACGGCGAGGCTCATCCTGATTGGAGGCCGGCTGATGGCTGAGAGGCTCACGCGCGCCTATCGCGCGGCCGCGTTCGTGTTCGCGCTCGTGTTCTTGATCGATGCCTGGCGCCGCGGGCTCGATCTCCTCATCGAGCGGCCGGTGTTTGTCTTGTTCGCGCTTGTGCTCGTGTTCCTGGAGACGCTCGCAAAGGCGGGGAAGCTCCGCCCCCTCGAGGTCCTCCTGATCGTGCTGACGGTCGGCACGATTGGCTACGTGGTACTCAACCACGAAGCGATTGCCTACCAGGGCGGCATCGCGAAGGGCAACCAGATCGTGCTGGCGGCCGTCGCGCTGGGCCTGGTGCTGGAGGCCACGCGTCGCGTCATCGGGTGGACGCTGCCGATCCTCGTGTTCGTGATGATCGGCTACGCCGTACTCGGGAAGTACATCCCGGGCAGTTGGGGGCATGCCGGCTTCGCGCTCCAGGACGTGCTGGGCTATCTGTACCTGACCTCTGACGGCATGTGGAGCCTGCCGGTCGGCGTGGCCGCGACGTACATTCTCGTGTTCATCGTGCTCGGGCAAGTGATGATGAAATCCGGGGTCGCCGACTTGCTCAATTCGTTTGCGATGCGGCTCGCCGGCCGGGTCAAGGGCGGGCCGGCGCAGGTCTCGGTCGTCGGCAGCCTGGCCTTCGGGATGGTGTCCGGGTCCGCCCCGGCCAACGTGGCGATCACCGGCTCGGTGACGATCCCCTTGATGAAGCGCTATGGCTACCCGCCGGCCTGGGCCGGCGGTGTGGAGCTGGCGAGCGGGGCCGGTGGGCAGCTCGTGCCGCCCGTCATGGGCGCAGCCGCGTTCATCATGGCGGAGCTGATCCGGGTACCGTACTCGCAGATCGTCATTGCCGCGATCGTGCCGGCGCTGCTCTATTACCTGGGCATCGGCTCGTCGGTGTACTTCGCCGCGGGCAAGCTCGGGCTCAAGGGCTGGAGCGGCGACGAGCTCAACCAGGGGTTCATGTCGATCCGCCAGGCGCTGGCGACGCGTTCGCACTTGCTGATCCCGTTCGCCGCGCTCATCGTGCTCGTCGTGGGTGGCATGGATGCGCCCCGTGCTGCGGCGATCGTGGTCGCGTTGACGATCCTCGTGTCGATGTTGGTTCCGACGACGCGCATGGGCCCGCGGGCGATCTGGGACGCGCTCTCCGAGGGCGGCATCAAGACGCTCGAGGCCGCGATGGGTACGGCCTGCTCCGCCCTCATCTACTCGATGATCGTGTTCACGGGCATCGGGCTGAAGTTCTCGAGTCTCGCGGTGGAGGCCGCGGGCGGCAATATCGTGATCCTGCTCCTGTTCGTCGTCGTCGCCACGCTCATCCTCGGCCTGGCACTGCCGACCACCGCCGCGTATCTCATCGCCGCCGCGACTGTGGCACCGGCGCTCGAGCAGGTCGGCGTGCCCACCATCGCCGCCCACATGTTCATCTTCTACTACTCGGTCCTGGCGACGATCACGCCGCCGGAAGGCATGGCGCTCTTCACCGCTTCAGCCATCGCCGGGTCGAACTGGATGGAGACGGGGTGGAAGGGCATGCGCCTCACGCTGTCCGGCTACCTCGTGCCGTTCGGATTCGTGTTCATTCCCACGCTGCTGCTGCGCGGCGATCCGGCGGACGCGGTGTTGCACATCGCGACGGCCGCAATCGGGGTGATCTTCCTCTCCGCCGCGGTCATGGGCTATATGCGGGGCCACCTGAGCTGGCTCGAACGGGGGGTCTCGCTGCTCGGCGCGGCGCTGCTGTTTCAGCCCGGGCTGGCGCCGTCACTGGCGGGGCTGGCCGTGTGCGCGGTGTTCGCCGCGCGCCGGATGCTGGCGCGGCCCGCCCTGGAGCCGGCGCCCGCGCTGGAGGGCGGCATGCCGCCAGGAGGGTAGTCTCGGGCGCGCGCGGGTGGCGTCCGGGCCACACCAAGGGGCACAGCGTGGCAGCAGGCGTAGGGCGGTTTCAGGTCATGGCGACGCTCCAGGCGGCGCGCGCCAGCGTGCTGGGGTTGCCCGAGGCGAGCGCGAAGTCGTGGGGACTGAACCGCGCGATCTTCTTTGCCGCGGCCAAGCGAGGGTTCACCGGGATCCGGCCATCGTCGGCGGCACGGATTCCGAAGGGTGGGCCCGCGCCACGTGAGTTTCTCTTGGGCGATGACAAGGCGTTCGTCGTGACTGAGCGCGGGGTCAGGCTGTTCACGATCGGCGGACAGGTCCAGCGACCCGAAGACTTCGAGCGGCAGATCGCGCAGCGATTCGCCGGGACGTTCGATGCCGCCTGGGCCCACGCGCTGGCCCTGGTGCGCGCCTACCCCCGAGAGGTCCTCGAGTCCCAGACCGAGTTCTACGGACGGGTCTACCGGCCCCGGCGCGACGAACTCGCGAAGGCGTGGAGCGAGCGCCCCGCCGGCGGTGCGACAGGCGCCCCCGCCCGCCCCGGTGCGCCGTCGCCGCGCCGAGCGCCCGGCAGGCGACGGACGCCGTAGTTCGGCCGCGGCTCAAGGGCTGATCCCGTCGACGCTGTCGGCGAAGGGAACCGCCCAGAGCAAGTCGAACAGCGGCCGGTGTCGCTCATCTCCTCACAGACGGGCGACCCAGGAGGTGTGCGATGTTCCCCCGGCCGCAGACCGCAGGGCTCCTTGGAATCCTTGCCGGCACTTCGCTGGTCATCCTCTTACTTCTCTTCATGACCGCCGGCGTCACGATGGACGCTTTCGCTGATCCGGCGACGGCGTTACCGCGCCTGGCCCAGGACGCAGGCCGGTTCAGGCTGATCGCGGCGCTCACCACCATCACCGTCGCACTCGCGCTCCTCTTCATCACCGGCCTCGCGGCCCGGCTTCGCGACAAGGCCCCCACCAGGGCCACGGGCGTTCTCTACTTCGGCGTTCTGGGGTTGGTGGGGCACGGCCTCGGCGGCATGATCTTCTGGGCAGGCGTGCCTGCGCTCACGGCGCGCGCGTCGGTGGACCAGGTTGCCGCCGCACACGCGTGGGTCGCCATCAACGCGCTGACCGCAGCGCTCGATGGCTTCGGCAATCTCTTCGTCGGTCTCTCCATACTTCTGGCAGGATGGGCGGTCACCACGGGAGCCGGCGCCGGGATGAGTCCGGCGCTCGGTTGGTATGGCGTGGCGGCGGGCGCGCTCACCGCCCTGGCCGTCTGCGCGCCAGGAGTCGAGGTCCTGATGTTAGGGGCATTCGTCCTCCCGATTGTCTGGCTTCTCTGGGCTGGTAGCGCACTGCGTCGCGCAGCGTAGCCGCCCCCCGTTGGTCCGAACACGGATGTCTTCGGGCGATCCCCGAGCGTCACGGTAGGCTGCACATGCGGGCCGGCCTGGAGCCGGGTGCCGAGGCGCACTTGCAGGTGACCGTCACCGAGGACATGCTCGCCCGGTTCGAGCACCTCGGCCTGGTGCACCCTGTGTACTCGACGTGGTCCATGGTGCGGCACATGGAGCTGGCGTCGCGGCGTCTGATCCTGCCGTACCTCGAAGACCACGAGGAAGCGATCGGGTACAACGTGAGCGTGACCCATCGCGCGCCCACGCCCCTGGGCGCGACGGTCGAGGTACGCGCGCGCCTCGTCGCCGTCGAGGGCAACCAGGTCATCTGCGCGGTGTCGGCGCATAACGAACGCGGGCTCATCGGTGAAGGCACCACGATTCAGGTCGTGCTGCCAGTGGACGTGCTGCGGGCGCGTCTCGACCAGATTGGCGCCCGCCACCCGGGCACCTGAGCGTGGGCCGCACGGCAGGAGGGCCTCTTCGGCGAGGCGAACACCGTTCCACTTCGTCCCCCTGATACCGCGGAGTGATGCGCCGTGCGTGGGTCGCTGGTTCCTCTGGTCACACCGTTTCGCGACGGCAGGGTGGACGACCGGGCCCTCGTCGACCTCATCGAATGGCAGATCGAGAGCGGGAGCCACGGCATCGGCGTGACCGGCACGACCGGGGAGCCTGCGGCCCTCTCGATCGAGGAGCGCGAGCACGTCGTCGAGATCGCGGTCCGAGCCGCGCGCGGTCGCGTGCCGGTCATCGCCGGGACAGGATCGGTCAACTACGACGAAACCCTCCGGTTGACGCGATTCGCCCGGCGCGTGGGCGCAGACGCGGCGCTGGTGATCGTGCCGTACTACACGCGGCCGGGGCAGGAGGGCCTGTACCGGTTCTTCCGGTCGATCGCCGATGCCGTGGACATGCCGATTGTGCTCTACAATATCCCCGGCCGCACGGCCGTCAACCTCGAGGTCGAGACGACCGCGCGCCTCGCGCGGGACTGCCGCAACATCATCGGCATCAAGGAGTCCAACAAGGACCTGGAGCACATCTGCCGCGTCATGCACCGGTGCGGCCGGCGGTTCCTCGTGTACTCGGGCATCGAGCTGTTGTGCTTCCCGATCCTGGCCCTGGGTGGCGCCGGGCACGTGAGCGCGACCGGCAACGTGATGCCGCGGGAGGTCGCGCGCCTGTACGATCTGGTCGCCGCGGGCCGGTGGGACGAGGCGCGCGACCTGCACTACCACCTGCTGCCGCTCAATGACGCCCTGTTCTGGGAGACCAATCCGGTGCCGGCCAAGGCTGCGCTCGCGATGATGGGCCGGTGCTCGGCAGAGGTCAGGCCGCCGCACGCACCGCTGCGATCCGAGAACGAGACCCGACTGCGGGCGCTGCTGGGCGAGTACGGACTGCTGCCCGTTGTCGCGCCTGCGACGCCGTCCGCGCCGCGGCCATGAGGACGGCCCGGTTCATCGCCGACGGCCGCGTCCATCGCGGGCGACTCGACGGCGACGTGCTGGTCGACGAGCGGGGGCATCCGCACCGGCCCGAGCAGGTCGCCTGGCTGCCGCCCGTGGCGCCGGGCAAGATCATCGGGTTTGCGCTGACCTACCGTGACCACGCCGCCGAGCTTGGGATCGGCGCGCCGCCGGAGCCCGCGGCGTTCTTCAAGCCCCAGACGAGTCTGATCGGGCACGGCGCCGCCGTCGTGTACCCGGCCAATGTGCAGTACCTGCACTACGAGGCCGAGCTCGCGGTCGTGATCGGCCGCCGGTGCCGGCGGCTGAGGCCCGAGACCGCGGCGGAGGCGGTGCGGGGGTACACGATCGCCAACGACGTCACGGTACGGGACTTCGTGACCAACACGTTCCGGCCGCCGGTGAAGGCCAAGGGGTGGGATACGTTCTGCCCGCTCGGGCCGACCCTCGTCGAAGGTGAGATCACCGACCCGCACCGGCTGGCCCTGCGCACTTACGTGAACGGCGAACTGCGCCAGCAGGGCACGACGGCGGACATGGCCTGCACCGTGTGGGACCTGCTGGCGTTTCTCAGCGACTTCATGACGCTCGAAGCCGACGATGTGATCCTGACCGGCACACCCAAGGGCATCTCGCACGTCTATCCCGGCGACCGCATGCGCGTCGAGATCGACGGGCTGGGTGCGCTTGAGAACCCGGTGGTCGCCGAGGACGCCACGACGGGGACCGGCTGATGGGCGCGCGTACCGGGCAGCAGTTCATCGACGGCCTGCGGGCCAACCCGCAGCAGATCTGGATCGCGGGCGAGCGGGTCGTCGATCCGGCGGCCCATCCGGCGTTCCGTCACGTTGTGCGCAGCATCGCGGCGCTCTACGACATGCAGCACGATTCCGCCCGGCGGGACGAGATGACCTACATCTCGCCGTCGTCCGGCGAGCGCGTGGGGCTCTCGTTCCTGACACCACGCAGCCACGACGATCTGGTCCGGGTCCGGCGCATGATGAAGCGGTGGGCCGACTACTCGGGCGGGATGATGGGTCGGACGCCCGACTACCTCAACCGCAGCCTCATGGCCTGCGCGGCCGCGGCAGACTACATGGCGGCCAACGACCCGCGATACGGGGAGAACATCACGCGGTACTACCAGCACGTGCGTGAACGCGATCTGTGCTTGACCCACACGCTCATCAATCCACAGGCCAACCGGGCCGTCGGCCCGGCGCGGCAGGCGGATCCGTACCTGGCGGCCGCCGTGACCGCGGAGACCGACGCCGGGATCATCATCCGCGGCGCGCGCATGCTTGCGACCCTGCCGGTGTGCGACGAGATCATGGTTTTTCCCTCGACGCTGCTGCGCGGCGGCGCCGAGGACGCGCCCTACGCCTTCGCCTTCGCGATCCCGACCGCCACCCCGGGGCTGCGCTTCATCTGCCGCGAGTCGTTCGACTACGGGCGCCCGACGTTCGACCACCCGCTGGGTAGCCGCTTCGAAGAAATGGACGCGGTCGTCATCTTCGACGACGTGCTCGTGCCCTGGGAGCGGGTGTTCTTGCTGCGCGACGTGGAACGGTGCAACCGTGCGTTTGCCGAGACCCGCGCGGTCGTGCACATGGCGCATCAAGTCGTGGTCAAGCACGTGGCCAAGACCGAGTTCCTGCTCGGCCTGGTGTGCCTGATCGCGGAGGCGATCGCGATCGAGCAGTTCCAGCACGTCCAGGAGAAGATGGCCGAAGTCATCGTGATCCTCGAGGCGATGCGGGCGTTCCTGCGCGCGGCCGAGGCCGACGCCGCGATCGACCGGTGGGGCGTCATGACGCCGGCATGGCCGCCGCTGGATGCCGCCCGCAACCTGTATCCGCGCGCCTACCCCCGTATGGTCGAGATCATCCAACAGCTCGGGGCGAGCGGACTCATGGCCATCCCGACGGAGGCCGATCTGAGCAGTGACAACGCGGCGGTCATCGAGAAGTACTACCAGGCGGCACGAGCCGACGCCCGTAGCCGGATCCAGTTGTTCCGGCTCGCCTGGGACGTGGCACTCTCCGCGTTCGGCAGCCGGCAGGTACTCTATGAGCGGTTCTTCTTCGGCGACCCGGTCCGGATGGCTGACGCGATGGTGGCGAGTTACGACAGGACGCCGTACATGGAGCGCGTGCGGGAGTTCCTCGCCGCCGCGGCCGACCGCGCATGACCACGACCGGGTCCGATCCCAGGGCCTACCGGCGTGTCATGGGGCTGTTCGCCACGGGCGTGAGCGTGATGGCGGTGAACACCGACGACGGCGTGTTGGGGATGACCGCCAACTCGGTGGCCTCGGTCTCCCTCGACCCGCTCCTGGTTCTGGTCTGCGTCGATCGCCGCGCGCGCATCGCGGCGCATCTGCAGATCGGGCGGCCGTTCTCGCTCAGCTTCCTCCGCGACGACCAGGAGGTGCTCTCACGGTACTTCGCCGGCGGCTGGCGCGAGTTCCCGACGCCCGAGCACCGGTTCGCCGCCTGGGACGGCGCGCCGCGCCTGATCGGCGCGCTCGCTGCGGTCCGCTGTGTCATCGACCGCCTGCACGACGGCGGGGATCACTGGATCGTGGTAGGCCGCGTGGACGGCCTGTTCTCGGATGACGGCCACCACAACCCGCTGATCTTCTTTGCCGGCCGCTACCGGCGGCTCGCGCCCCTCGCGCCGGACGCTCCTCCGGAGCACTGGGGTCCGGACGGCGTCTCGATCTACTACGAAGAGTGGAGCGCACCACCGCACACCGCGGCGACAAAGGCCGGAGACGCGCCGGAGTGACGGCACCTCAGATCGTGCGCGCCGCGCACGCGGCCTTCCGTGTCACCGACCTTGCGCGCGCACGCGCGTTCTACGTCGAGTTGCTGGGGTTCGTCGAGACCGAGGCCGCGCGGGACGCGATCTACCTCCGCGGCCTCGAGGAGACCGAGCATCACAGTCTGATCCTTCGGAAGGCCGCAACCCCCGGGGTCTCACACCTGGCATTCAAGGTGGCCGTGGCCACCGACCTTGACACGCTCGAGGCCATCGCCCGCGGAGCCGGCTTGCCGGTTCGGCCTGTCGCCGAAGGTGAGGAGCGCGGAATGGGCCGCGGCGTGCGCCTGCACGACCCGGCCGGCTTACCGGTGGAGTTCTACGCGACAATGGTGCGAGTCGATTCGCTGCTGCAGCGCTTCGATGCGCATCACGGTCCGCACATTATGCGACTCGACCACTTCAATTGCCAGGTCCCGGAGATTGATCCGGCCTGCCGGTGGTACACGGAGACGCTCGACTTCCGGTGCTCAGAGTACACCGAGACCGACGACACCCCGCCCCGGCTGTGGGCGGCCTGGCTCCACCGCAAGCACAACGTACACGACCTGGCCTTGATGACCGGCATCGGCCCGCGAGTGCACCACGTCGGGTTCTGGGTGCCGGAGACGACCAACATCATTCGCGCCTGCGACATCCTCGCCGGTGCGGGCATGCCGGCGGCCATCGAGCGCGGTCCCGGCCGGCACGGCATCTCCAACGCGCTGTTCGTGTATTTGCGCGACCCCGACGGGAATCGCATCGAATTGTACACGGGTGACTACTTGACTGCCGATCCGGACAGGCCGCCCATACGGTGGCGCGTTGACGATCCGCGGCGGCAGACGTTTTGGGGACACGCGGCGCCGGCAAGCTGGTTCGACGAAGCATCGCCCGTGGAGTCCATCGCTACCGGGGAACTGCAGCCGACGCGCGCCGCGACCCTGCGCGACCGTCCCCAGTCCGTTACGTAGACCCCGACCGGAGCACGACGACCCCCGGAGCGTTGGCCAGGGGGCCGTCAGGCGTGTGGTGGTCGGAGGCAGCTGACCGAACCGACGCCCTACTCGCCCGCGCGTCGGTCATGCATGGTCATCTCGACGTCGCGCGCTTGCAAGCCGAAGAGGCGATCCGGCTCGCAGTCAGAGTGCAGGACCCGGCAGAGGCTGCGCGGGCTGAGTCGGTCATGGCGGCGATCTGCCAGAAGGAAGGCCGGCTCGACGAGGCGGCGCACCGGTACGCGTACGCGTTGCAGGAGTTCGAGCGTCTGCAGGCGGCCGGCGAGGTGGCCCGCGTGAGCCGTGACTACGCGTTCCTCCTCATGGAGCGCGGCGACGAGGCGCAGGCCGCCCGTCTGTTTGCCAAGGCGTTCCGCGCGCAGGACGTCGCGGTGCGGTCAGGCTAGGTCGTTCAGCCAGGGCGTGGGCCGGCGTGCCCGTGCCACTCTCTCCGCAAGGGCCAGGTGCCGGGCGGCCGTGTCCGGGTCGCCGCTCGCCCGCGCGCTGTGGCCCATGGCGCGGGCGGCTTCGGCAAGCTCTCCGGGCGTCCGCGCCGCCTCGATCAGCGCAAGCGCCCCTGCCAGCATCCCCACCGCTTCAGCGTGACGGCCTTGCGCCGACAGGACGCGACCGGTGACGGCGTCAATGCGCGCACTTGTCGATGGGCTGCGCGCGCCGTCCGAGAGCGCTCGGGCTTCAGCAACCAGCCGGGAGGCCGCGTCTACGTCGGCGACCGCGAGCGCCGCGCGGGCCTGGGCGATCGCCACGTCGCACTCACGGCTCGGCTCGCCGAGTCGGCGAGCGAGGTCGCGGGCTTCGCCGAGCGCGTGGGCCGCGTCGCGCGTCTCGCCGCGCTCGAGCAACAGCAGGCCGATGCCGAGGAGCGCATCGATGCGGTCGCGCTGATCCGCCGCGCCGGCCAGCAGGTCGTTCGCCCGGCGCAGTGACGTGAGCGCGTCGGCGACGCGACCGGTGAGACCGTCCACCATCGCCAGCCGGATCAGGGCCCGGCCGTGCGACGGCAGGTGATGCCGCGCGGCGAGGGTGACCGCGGACTGCAGGCGGCGCCGTGCCTGACGCAGGTCACGCTGCTCGACGCAGCAGGCCGCCAGACCGATCAGCGCCTCAACCGCCACATCGGGGTGGCGGACCGTGCGTCGCGCCGTGCCGGCTGCCTGGAGGAATGCGGGCATCGCCGCGGCGGGATCCCCGCGCCGCAGCGCCAGGCGGCCGCCCGCGAGCGCCACGCGCGCGGCGATGCGCGATCCTGGAGCACCGGCGTAGCCCGCGGCGTCAAGCACATGCGCCGCCGCACGATCCAGCGCACCCGCGTGCATCTCGAGGTCGGCCAGCCGCAGCAGGGCGTCGGCGGCATATGTCTCGGCGCCGCCTTCGCGCGCGATCTCCTGCGCGAGGCCGAGGGCCCGGCGCGCGGCGTCGGGGTCCAAGCCCGCTGCGCGCTCCGCCCACGAGAGCAGACCCGCGAGCAGTGACAGCCGCTGATCGGTGTCGTCGCCGGCCATCGTGGAGAGCCCCAGCTGAAGCCGGCGGCCGAGGAACCGCAGCGTGTCGAGCGACGGTTCGGCCGAGCCACTCTCGAGCTGGCTGATGAAGCTCTTGGTATACTCCTCGCCGGCGAGTTCGGCCTGCGTCAGGCCGAGTTCGCGCCGCCGCGCCCGAATGCGGTGGCCGGCCGGCGCTTCTTCAGGCGAGACGTGTCGACGAGACGGGTGACGACCCATGACGGCCGGGGCGATTGGCCCCGTCGGTCCGACGATAGCCGAGAGCGCGTTGGTGCGTCAACGCACCCGGGGCGTGGCCTTGACATCGCTCCGCCCCTCTGGTATCCGTGGGGCATTGTGGAGACGCCCTCGTGAAGTCGTGCTGCGGGGTCGGCCTGCTCGGTCTCGGCACCGTGGGCTCCGCGGTTGCCGATCTCCTGTTGCGGCGCGGTGATGACCTCCGCCGGCAGGCCGGCCTGCCGGTGCTCCTGCGCCGCGTCGCGGTCGCGCATCCTGACCGTGCGCGGCGGCTGACGCTGCCCGAGGGGGTCCGCGTCGGCGATGCCCACGCCGTGATCACGGATCCGGAAGTCGATGTGGTCGTCGAGGCGATCGGCGGCATCGAGCCGGCGCGGTCGTACATCGCGGCGGCCATCGCCGGCGGCAAGGCGGTGGTGACCGCCAACAAACAGCTCATGGCCTCGCGGGGCGACGACCTGCTCGCCGCGGCCGCGCGTGCGGGGGTCGACCTGTTCTTCGAAGCCAGCGTCGGCGGCGGTATCCCGGTGGTCAAGACGCTGCGAGAATCGCTGGCCGGCAACGGCATCCGGGAGATCGTCGGCATCCTCAACGGCACGACGAACTTCATCCTCACGCGCATGGCGCGCGACGGCATTGGGTTCGCCGAGGCGCTGGTCGCTGCCCAGCAGCGCGGATTTGCCGAGAGCGATCCCACGGACGACGTGGACGGTCACGACGCTGCGGCGAAGCTGGCCATCCTGGCATCGGTCGCGTTTGCCAGCCGCGTCGCGGGTGACGACGTCTATCGTGAGGGCATCAGCGGGCTGACACAGCGCGACATCACGTATGCGCGCGATCTCGGCTACGCGGTGAAGCTGCTGGCCGTGGCGCGCGATGACGGCGCGGCGATCGAGGCGCGGGTGCACCCCGGGCTGCTCCCGCTGGACCACCCGCTCGCCGGCGTCGGCGACGAACTGAACGCCGTGATGATCAGCGCCGATCCTGTGGGACCGATCGTGCTGGAAGGCCGTGGGGCCGGGGGCGGCCCCACGGCCAGTGCGGTCGTCGGTGACATCGTTGACGTCGCGCGCAACCTGCGGAGCGGCGCGGGAGGCCGGCTGGGATTCCAGGAACTCCCGCGCCGCCCGATCCGCGAGATCACGGAGATCACGGTGCCCTATTGCGTTTTCCTCGAGGTGGCCGACCGGCCGGGCGTCTTCGCGAAGGTGGCGGCGGCCTTCGGTGACGAAGAAGTGAGCATCGCGTCGATCGTGCAGAAGAGCCGCGGTGTCACGGCGGACGTCGTGCTGGTGACGCACGATGCGCGTGAGGCCGCGATGCATCGGGTGCTCGACCGCCTGCGCCGCTTTGACGTCGTGGCGTCGATCCACGCGGTCCTGCGCATCGCCGCCTAGCGGCGGACGAGGCGGACGCCGGCTGGCGGTCGCGGAGCCCGCGGGGGAGGAGTGCGGTGGCGTTGATCGTGCAGAAGTATGGCGGCAGCTCGGTGGCCAACGTGGAGAGGCTGCGCCACGTGGCGCAGCGCGTGGCCGCCTCGCGGCGGCTCGGCCACAGCATGGTCGTCGTGGTGTCGGCGCCGGGCGACATGACGGATGACCTGATCACACGCGCACGGGAAATCTCGCCCGACCCGCCGGCGCGCGAGATGGACATGCTGATGGCCGTGGGCGAGCAGGTGTCGATCGCGCTGCTCTCGATGGCCCTGCACGCCATCGGGGAGCCGGCCATCTCGCTCACGGGCAGCCAGGTTCGCATCCTGACCGACGGGGTCCATACGAAGGCCCGCATCCTCGAGATCGACCGGCGGCGCATCGACGAGGAACTCATGCGGGGCCGCACCGTGGTGGTCGCCGGATTTCAGGGGGTGACTCCTGACCACGAGATCACGACGCTGGGCCGCGGCGGTTCCGACCTCTCGGCGGTGGCGCTGGCATCCGCGCTTGGCGCCGAGTCATGTGAGATCTACACCGACGTCCCAGGCGTGTTCACGGCCGATCCGAGAATTGTCCCCGAGGCCCGGCAACTGAGCCGCCTCTCGTACGATGAAATGCTTGAGATGGCGAGCAGCGGCGCGGTGGTGCTCCAGACGCGTTCCGTGGAGTACGCGAAGGCGTACGGCGTGCGGCTGCACGTACGGTCCACCTGGAGCGACGCACCCGGCACGATCGTGGAGGAGGTTGCTGACGTGGAACGGACCCGGCTGGTCACCGGCGTGGCCCATGACACCAACGTGGCCAAGATCACCATCCGCGATCTTCCGGACATCCCGGGGATTGCGCACCGGTTGTTCTCGGCGCTGGCCGAGCAGCACATCAACGTGGACATGATCGTGCAGACCGCCAGCCGAGACGGCAAAGCCGACATCTCGTTCACGGTCACGAAGACGGACGCCCGCGTCGCCGAGGAGACCATTCGCCGCGTGGGCCGTGAGATCGGCGCGGGTGAGGTAACGGCGGGCCAGGACGTCGCCAAGGTCTCGGCGATTGGCGCGGGCATGGCCAGCAACCCGGGGGTGGCCGCGGCGATGTTCGGCGCGCTGGCCGAGGCCGGGGTCAATATCCAGATGATCAGTACGTCGGAGATCAAGATCTCGTGCGTCGTGCCTGCCGGCGACGTCGAGAAGGCGGTGCGCGCGGTGCACCGGGCGTTCAGTCTCGACGCGCTGCGCTAGGCGAGCCAGCGGGGCGAGTGCACGCGCTCGCGAAGCAATAGTCTTTGGTCGGTCGCGCGGTGGCGCTGAGCCGGGCAGCGCCGACGCGCGGGGAGGTGGACGTGGCACTCCATGGCGTGTGCGAGCGGACCGCGCCGGCGTCGGCCCCCTCGGACGTCTTGGCCCAGGCGTATGTCGCGACTCGCGATCCGGCGGTACGCGATGCGCTGGTGCGGCGCTGCGAGAGCATGGTACGTGGCATTGCGGCCGAGTTCCGTGGCGGCGCCCAGGACGACGACCTGGTCCAGGTCGGATTCGTCGGGCTCCTGAACGCGATCGAGCACTACGACGCCTCGCGCGGCACCCCGTTCGCGCTGTTTGCGCGGCACTTCGTCCGCGGCGAGATTCGGCACTACCTGCGCGACCACCACAACCTGATGCGGCGGCCCCGCTGGCTGGAGCGGGTGAGCGGCCGGATCGAGCAGGCGGTCGGCAACCACCTTGAGGCGCACGGCCGGTACCCGGGATTGGCCGATCTCGCGGCGTCCCTCGGCCTCGATCTCGAGACGCTGACCGACATCCTGCGGACGCGCGACGCGGTCCGCACGCTCTCCCTCGACGCTGAGGACGACGACGGGCAGCCGAAGGTCGATCCAAACCGGGCGACCGGCCGGCCGCAACTGGCGCTCAGCCACCCGCTGGAAGACCGGATGGTGCTCATCGACGCGCTGGAGAAACTCAACCCGCTCCAGCGCACGGTCGTGTTCCACATCTTCTTCACCGATCTAACGCAAGCCGAAACGGCGGCGCGCATCGGGGTGTCCCAGAAGCACGTCTCGCGCATCCTGGCCTCGGCGCTCCACCGGCTTCGAGACATCCTGGCGCCCGGGCCGGCCGTGCCCGCCTAGCCTCATCCCTGGGCGTCTTCCTCGTACCGCTCGCGCAGGCTTTGAACCACGGTCGGGTCGGCGAGCGTCGTCGTATCGCCCAGCACGCGGCCCTCGGCGATGTCCCGCAGTAACCGGCGCATGATCTTGCCGCTGCGCGTCTTCGGGAGTTCTGAGGTGAACAGAATCCGGTCGGGCTTGGCAATCGGCCCGATCTTCTCCGCGACGTGGTCGCGCAGTTCGTCGAGCATCTGTTCGTCGGTGTGTCCGCCCTCCTTCAGCGTGACGAACGCCGCGAGCGCCTGCCCCTTAATCTCGTGGTGCATGCCGATCACGGCGGCCTCGGCGACCAATGGGTGTGAGACCAGCGCGCTCTCCACCTCCATCGTACCGATGCGGTGCCCCGCGACATTGATCACGTCGTCGACACGGCCGAGCAGCCAGAAGTAGCCGTCGTCGTCCACGCGGGCGCCGTCGCCGGTGAAGTACACGCCCGGGATGCGATCCCAATAGACCTGCTGGTACCGTTTCGGGTCGCCGTACAGACCGCGCAGCATCGAGGGCCAGGGCTTGCGAATGACCAGGTAGCCGCCGGTGTTCGGCGGGACCGGGACCCCACGCTCGTCCACCACCGCGGCGTCAATGGTGGGGAACGGCTTCGTGGCCGAGCCCGGTTTGAGCGTGGTCACGCCGGGTAGCGGTGTGATCAGGATCGCGCCGGTCTCGGTCTGCCACCATGTGTCCACGACCGGCAGGCGGTCCCCGCCGATGTGCTTGCGGTACCACATCCAGGCTTCGGGGTTGATCGGCTCGCCGACCGTGCCGAGCAGACGCAGCGACGACAGGTCGTGCCGCAGCGGCCATTCCGGTCCCCACTTGATGAAGGTTCGGATCGCCGTCGGCGCGGTGTAGAGGATCGTCACGCCGTACTTCTCGACAATCTCCCAGAAGCGATCCTTCTCGGGCCAGTCGGGCGTCCCTTCGTACATGAGGGCGGTCGCGCCATTGGCCAGCGGGCCGTACACGATGTACGAGTGCCCGGTCACCCAGCCGATATCCGCCGTGCACCAGTACACATCGTCGTCCCTCAGGTCGAACACGTACTTCGTGGTCAGGTACGTGCCGACCATGTAGCCGCCGGTGGTGTGGACGATGCCCTTCGGCTTGCCGGTCGTCCCGCTCGTGTACAGGATGTAGAGGAGGTCCTCGCTGTCCATCTCCTCGGCTGGGCAGTCCAGCCGCATGCCGTCCAGCGCGCGGTGCCACCAGCGGTCCCGGCCCTCGACCATGTGGATGGCCGCCGCCTCGCCGATGCGCCGCACGACCAGCACGTGCTGCACGGTCGGGCATTCGGCGACGGCGTGATCCACGTTGCGCTTCAGCGGGACGATCTGTCCGCGGCGGAAGCCGCCATCGGCGGTGATGACGAGCCGAGCCTGCGCGTCGTTGATGCGGTCGCGCAGCGCCTCGGCGGAGAACCCGCCGAAGACCACGGTGTGCACCGCGCCGATGCGTGCGCACGCCAGCATGGCGATCGGCAACTCGGGAATCATCGGCATGTAGATGGCGACCCGGTCGCCCCGTCGCACGCCCATCGAGAGCAGCGCGTTCGCGCACCGGTTGACCTCCCGGGCGAGATCCCAGTACGTTAGAACACGGGTCTCGCCCGGTTCGCCTTCCCAGATGATGGCGGCCTTGTTCCGGCGGGCGCTGTGCAGGTGCCGGTCGAGACAGTTGTACGCGATGTTCGTGCGGCCGCCGACGAACCACTTGGCGTACGGAGGCGTCCACTCGAGCACACGGTCCCATCGCCGGAACCAGTGCAGGTCCTGGGCCGCCGCTTCCCAGAACCCCTCGGGGTCTTCCCGACCGCGTTCGTAGACCGTCTCGTCGCCGACGGTCGCGCGGCTCCTGAAGGCCTCGGGTGGGGCGAAGGTCCGGTGCTCCTCGAGCAGCGATTCGATCGGGCGGTTCGACATGCTGGTCCTCCTCAGAAGAATGGAACGGATATTCCAGCCGCCCGTACAGGAGTCCTACGCGGATGTCTGAGATCACCCGTCTGTCAGTGACGGCGCTCGCCGAGGCGGTGCGCGCGTTGCGCCTCTCGCCCACCGAGATTGTCGAAGGCTATCTGGCGCGCATCGCCGAGGTGGACCCCGTCGTGGAAGCCTACGTGCTGGTGCTGGCCGACCGCGCGCGCGCCGACGCGGCCGCGCGCGCCGCCGAGCAGCGGGCCGGACGATTCCGGGGTCCGCTCCACGGCGTGCCGGTCGCCGTCAAGGACCTGATGACGGTGCAGGGTGCGCCGATGACCGCGGGGTCGGTCATGCTCGGCCGAGAGCCGGCGGACGAGGACGCCGCGGTCGTGCGGCGGCTGCGCGAGGCCGGCGCCGTCATCCTCGGCCTGACGACCCTGAATGAGTTCGCGCTGGGCACCACCGGGGTCAACCCGCACAGCCGCACCGCGCGCAATCCCTGGAACCTCGAGCGCATGACCGGCGGGTCGAGCAGTGGGTCCGCGGCCGCGGTGGCCGCCGGGCTCGCGCCCGCGGCGATCGGCACCGACACGGGCGGATCAATTCGCATTCCGGCCGCGTTGTGCGGAATTGTCGGCCTCAAGCCGACGTTCGGCCGCGTGAGCCGCCGCGGTGTCTTCCCGCTGGCCGCGTCGTTCGACACGGTCGGTCCGATGACGCGCACCGTCGAGGACGCCGCCCTGCTGCTCGAAGCGATCGCCGGGCACGATGTCGCCGATCCGGACAGCGATCCTGCGCCAGTGGCTCCCTACCGCGACGAGATGCGGCGGGATCCTGCCGGGATGACGGTCGGGCGGCTCTCGGGAGCGTTCTTTGATGCCGATCTCGACCCGGCCGTCGTGCGCGGCCTCGACGCGACCGCGCGGGCCCTGGAGTCTGCCGGCGTGCGCGTGCGGCCGGTGACGCTGCCGTCGGTCGACGCAGCCCACGACGCGCAGCTCGTGGTCCTGCGCTACGAGGCCGCGGCCCTGCACCGCAACCAGTTCCCGGGCCGTGAGGCCGAGTACAACCCGGATGTGCGCGCCCTGCTCGAACAGGGCGCGTCGGTGACTCCCGCGGCCGTGGAGGAGGCGTGGGACGTCCTGGCGAGATTCCGCGCCTCGGTCGCGGAGGTGCTCGCCGAGACGCCGGTGTTGCTCTGTCCTGCCGTGCCGGTCGGCGCGCCGCGCATCGCTGACGCCGATCCCGGCGGTGCGCTCTGGCCCGAGATCCGGCGGCTCGTCGGTCGCTTCACCCGCATCTTCAACGCGACCGGACTGCCAGCCATCACGCTGCCGGTGAGTGTCACGGCCGACGGGCTTCCGGTGGCCGTGCAGATGGCGGCCCGTCCCTTCGCCGAGGGCTGGCTGCTGAGCGTGGCGCGGCTCGTGGAGGCGGCCGTCGGCTGGTCCATGCCGGACCTGCCGGCGCGACGCTGACGCCCGACAAAGGAAGACGCTCTCGATGACACGAATTTAACCCGGTCCGTTGAGGAGCCTGACACCGTTGGCACCCGCACCCGAACTCCCAGGCCTGGTCTGGATCCGGCGGCTGGCGCTGACGGCGAGCTTCGGGACAGGCGTCCTGCTGCTCGCCGGCGCGACGGTCAGCGCCACCGGCGCCGGGCTGGCATGTCCGGACTGGCCCCTCTGTCACGGCCGGCTGATCCCGCCGCTGGAGCCGCTGGTTCTCATTGAATGGGGGCACCGCCTGTTGGCGGCAACCCTCGGGCTCCTGATGCTGGGGCTGGCCGCGCTCACGTGGCGGTACCGGGCATACACCGCGGGGTTGGGCCGGCTCGTCGTCGGGTTGCTGGCGTTGCTCGGTGCGCAGGCCGGACTCGGCGGCGCCACCGTGCTCACGCTCTTGACGCCGCTGGTCGTGGGGACACACCTGGCGACCGCGATGGCGTTTCTCGCCGGGCTCGTGTGGTTCACCGCGCACGTGCACTGGATGCGCGGGCGAGCCGCGCTCGTGGCTGCGTCCGTCGGGCTCGACCGCGCCGCGCACACCGCGCTGGCGTTGGCGTGCGCGCAGATCGCGCTGGGCGGGTACATGAGCGCGTTTGGAGCCGGTTTGGCCTGCCCGGACTTCCCGCTCTGTCGGGGGAGCCTGTGGCCGCCGGCCGATGCGCTCGGCCTGCTGCACTACGCACATCGCCTCGTCGTGCTGGTCCTCGCGGTCGCGGTGGCCGCGGCGGCCTCGCGGGCCCGAGCGAGCGGCGATCGCGTGGTCCGTGTGGCGGCCGCGCTTGCGGTGCTCATCCTCATCGTGCAGGTGCTCTTGGGCGCGTTGAACGTGTGGACCCGGCTCGCGATGGCGGTCCGCATCGCACACCTTGGCGGCGCCGCGGGGCTGCTGGCGGTGCTCGTCGTGATGACCGCGCGTGTCCGGATCGCGCGACGCGAGGGCGTGCCGGCCGGTGCGTACGCCGGCGCGGCGAGCCACCCGGCCGGCATCCGCGCGGTCGTCGCGGACTACTTGGCGCTCACCAAGCCGCGCATCATCGTGCTGCTCCTGCTCACGACCGCGACGACCATGATCGTGGCCGCCGGCGGTCCGGTCGCCGGTGCGCTGCTCGTCTCCACGCTGCTGGGTGGCGCGCTGGCCGCCGGCGCGGCGAACGCCATCAACTGTTACTGGGACCGCGACATCGACGCGCTGATGCACCGCACGCGCCGCCGCCCGATCCCGTCCCGGCGCGTCACGCCCGGACGGGCGCTCGCGTTCGGCGGTATCTTGACCGTGGCCTCGGTGCTGGTTCTGGGCCTGGCCGTGAACTGGCTGTCGGCTCTTCTCTCGTTCGCCGGGATCGTTTACTATGTCGGCATCTATACGGTCTGGCTCAAACGCTCGTCCCCACAGAATATCGTGATCGGCGGCGCGGCGGGCGCGATCCCACCGCTCGTGGGCTGGGCCGCGGTGCGCGGGGACGTGGGCTTGCCAGCGGTGCTGTTGTTTGCCATTATCTTCCTCTGGACCCCGCCGCACTTCTGGGCCCTCGCGCTCAACCGCGCGGACGACTACCGGGCCGCACGGATCCCGATGCTGCCGGTCGTGCGCGGCACGGGTGAGACCGTGCGGCAGATGGTGCTGTACACGATTGCGCTGGTTGCCTCGACGCTGGCCCTGGCCGGTGTTGGAGGGCTCGGGCGCGTGTACCTGGTCTCGGCTGTGGCGCTCGGCCTGCCGTTGCTGTGGCTGGTTGGGCGGCTGGCGCGGCAAATGTCGCCCAGGACGGCGTGGGCGCTGTTCGGGTACTCGATTCTCTACCTCGGGTTGCTCTTCGCGTCGATGGCCGTCGACCGGCTGCTGGCGTGACAAGCGCACAAGAAGGGAGCGTGAGGGTGGATCGCATGACGGACGGGTACGAAACGGGTGATGCACGCAGGACAGGTCTGCTCCTCGGTCTACTGATCCTCGGCATGGTGGTAGCCGGCGGCGTGGGCCTGACCCTGTACGCGCGGGGCCGCTGGTGGCTGCCGCCGCTGGCGTCGGCGGAAGGCGCGCACATTGACCGCCTGTTCTACTCGACCCTGATCATCACCGGGATCGTCTTTGTGCTGGTGCACGTGTTGCTGGCGCTGTTCGTCTGGCGCTTCGCCGCGCACGGCGACCGGAAGGCCCGGCACTGGCACGACAACCGGCGGCTCGAGTTGACCTGGACCATCATCCCGGCCGTCGCGCTGACCGTGATGGTGGCGATGGCCGGCGTCGTCTGGGCACGCACGCGCCTGGCGCCGCCCGCGACCGGCATGGTAGTCGACGTCCGCGCTGAGCAGTTCGCCTGGTTGTCGCGCTACCCAGGCCCGGACGGGACGTTCGGCCGCGTCGACCCGACGCTCATCCACCCGCGCACGAACCGGATGGGACTCGATCCCAAGGACCCGGCCTCGGCCGACGACATCGTGAGCCCTGAACTGCACCTGGTCGTGAACGAACCGGTCCGCGTATCTCTCCGGTCGACCGGCGTGATCCACGCGTTCTTCATCCCGGAGTTCCGCGTGAAGCAGGACGCGGTGCCGGGCGTCACGATCCAGACGTGGTTCACCCCCACGCGCGAAGGACGGTACGAGATCGCGTGCGCCGAACTCTGCGGGATCGGGCACTACGCGATGAAGGGCACGGTGATTGTGCAGTCGCGGGACGCGTTCAACGCGTGGCTGGCGCAGCAGACGCCGGCCCTGACCCCGGCACCGTAGGGCCGGAGGGGAGGTAGGAGCAGGGGATGCAGATTCAGGCTGAGGTGCGCGACGCGCGCGGTCGCACGATCGCACCCGGCGCGCGGGTGCGCAGTGGCGACGTGGAGGGGCGGGTCCGCCACGTCGAGCCAGAGTACGGCGTCGTCACGATCGTCCTCGAGGGCCGAGCCGGCAAGGGCGAGCGCATGGTGCGGGTCTCCGCCGTCGAAGTGCTCGAGGAGGCGCCGCACCCGGCCGAGCACGAAGCGCACGCCGACAGCTTCATCCGCAAGTACGTGTTCAGCCTCGACCACAAGGTCATTGGCATCCAGTACCTGTTCACCTCCCTGTTCATGGCGCTCGTGGGCGGGACGCTGGCCATGCTGATCCGCATGCAGGTGGGCTGGCCCGGCACGAAGTGGGGGTTGGCCGCGGCGCTGTTCCCGGGCGGGTTCGCGGGCGGCCAGATGAAACCCGACTTCTACCTGGCCGTCGTCACCATGCATGGGACGATCATGATCTTCTTCGTGTTGACGACCGTGCTGTCCGGCGGCTTCGGCAACTTCCTCATCCCGCTCCAGATCGGCGCCCGGGACATGGCCTTTCCGTGGCTCAACATGATGTCGTACTGGTTGCTGGTACCGGCCATCGTCGTGCTGCTGACCTCGTTCTTCGTGACCGGCGGCGCGGCCGGCGGCGGCTGGACCGCGTACCCGCCGCTCTCCGCGATCCCGCATGCGGGACCCGGGTCCGGCTTCGGGCAGACGCTCTGGCTCATCGCACTGGCGATCCTGATCGTCGCGCTCCTGTTCGGCTCGCTCAACTACATCACGACGATTCTTCAGATGCGCACGCGGGGCATGTCGATGATGCGGCTGCCGCTGACGGTCTGGGGGCTGTTCATCACCGCGATCCTGATGCTGCTGTCGTTTCCGGTGCTGTTCGCGGCGGCGATCATGTTGCTCTTCGACCGGCTGGGCGGGACCAGCTTCTTCATCCCGGCCGGGGTCTATGTGGGCGGGCAGGTGCTCACCCACGCCGGCGGCAACCCGCTGTTGTGGCAGCACCTGTTCTGGTTCCTCGGGCACCCCGAGGTCTACGTGCTCATCCTGCCGGCCATGGGCATGGTGTCCGACATCATGGCCTCCGAGGGCCGCAAGCCGGTCTTCGGGTACACGTTCATGGTCGGGTCGATTGCCGCGATCGGGATTCTGAGCTTCCTGGTGTGGGCGCACCACATGTACACCAGCGGCATGCACCCGCTCGTGGCGATGGCCTTCATGACGACGACGCTGGCGATTGCGGTGCCGTCGGCGATCAAGACCTTCAACTGGCTGGCGACCCTGTGGCAGGCGCGGATCCGCTTTTCGCCGCAGATGCTGTTCGCGATCGGGTTCGTCTCGCTGTTCGTCACCGGCGGCATCACCGGGATCTTCCTGGCCCAGCCGCCGGTCGACGTGGTCATGCACGACACCTACTTCGTCGTTGCGCACTTCCACTTCGTCATGGCGTCGGCCGCGCTGTTCGGGGTCTTCGCCGGCATCTACCACTGGTTCCCGAAGATGTTCGGGCGCACTATGAACGCGCGGCTCGGCAAGATCCACTTTTGGCTCACCTTCGTCGGCATCTACGCGACCTTCTTCCCGATGCACTTCGCGGGCTTCGCCGGCATGATGCGGCGCATCTACTCGACGCAGATCTACGCGCACCTGCAGGGCGTGGGGCCGTTGAACACCTTCATCTCCCTGGCGGCCTTCGGTCTTGGCGCCGCGCAGCTCCTCTTCATCTACAACTTCCTCGTCAGCCTGCGGCGCGGGCCCAAAGCCGAACGCAATCCGTGGCGCGCAACAACCCTGGAGTGGACGGCGCCGTCCCCGCCTCCGCACGGCAACTTCGAGACCGAGCCCGTGGTCTACCGGTGGGCGTACGACTACAGCGTGCCCGGCGCCGCCGAGGACTTCATCCCGCAGACCGCTCCGGTCGCCCGGGCGGCGTCCGGGGTCTCGGCCCCTGGGAGCGGCGGTTCCTGATGCCTGCGACGCCCACGCTGCGGGAGCCGCGTGTCCGTCTCGGGGGTGCCGGGGCTGGCGTGCCGCCGTCGGATGCCGACGGTGGCGACGGCCGGCGCGGACCGTGGAGCGACGGATCCGGTGCCGGTCATGCCGCGTCGGCCGCGACCATCGGGATGTGGCTGTTCGTGGGTGCGGTCGTCCTGCTGTTCGCGTCGTTCACCAGCACGCTGGTTGTGCGCCGCGCCGAGGCGGACTGGCGACTTGGCCCGATGCCGTCGCTGCTGTGGGTCAACACGGCGGTGCTCGTCGCGAGCAGCCTGGCCCTGGAGTGGGCGCGCGGTCGCGGCCGGCGAGGCGATCTGCGACGGCTCGGCACCGGCCTCGCGGGCGCCACGGCCCTGGGCGTGGTGTTCCTCACCGGGCAGTGGACGGCCTGGCGGCAGTTGCTGGCCGGAGGGGTGTCACTTGCCACCGGGCCCCACAGCGCATTCTTCTACCTGTTGACCGGCACGCACGCCCTGCACGTGGCGGGTGGCATCGCCGCGCTGGCCTACGCGGTGTGGCGCGTGCGCCACGCGGCGCGCGTGCAGGCCGCGGCCGGCGTCGCACCGGCACGTGCGCCGGGCGTGGTCGCGCCGGTCGCGATCTACTGGCACTTTGTGGACGTGTTGTGGTGGTACGTGCTCGTCGTGTTGTTCGTGTAGGCTGTGTGACGCTGCCGGGATAGGGAGGGGATTCCAACGTCCGCCGAGACCGCGAGCCAGGAACAGGTGCTGGCCTCCGAGTGGGGGGGAGGCCGGTCGCCGTTCGCCATCAACTGGCCCAAGCTGATGATGTGGTTGTTCCTGCTCCAGGACACCTTGACGTTCGCCGGGCTGCTCACCGGGTACTGGATGCTGCGCGTGGCCACGCCCAACTGGCCGCCGCAGTACCAGATCTTCAACCTCTACCTGGTCGGGTTCATGACGTTCGTGCTGATCTGCAGCAGCGCCACCATGGCCGTGGCGGTGGCCGCGTCCCGGTACGGCGACCGGCGCACCACCCTGATGTTCCTGGTATTCACGATCGTCGGCGGGTTGATCTTCCTGGGCCTGCAGGCCTATGAGTGGACGCACTTCATCGGCGAGGGCGCGCGCCTCTCCACGAACCCCTGGGGCGTCCCGCTGTTCTCGTCGAGCTTCTTCGTGATCACCGGGTTCCACGGCGCGCACGTCCTGGCCGGCGTCATCTACCTGGCGATCACCGCGCAGCGCCACGCCGAGGGCCGCATTAAGCCGGAGAGCGTCGAGATCGCCGGTCTGTACTGGCACTTTGTGGATCTGGTCTGGGTCTTCATCTTCACGATCAAGTACCTGCTCTGAGACGATAGGAGGCCTGACGGTGGGGGAGGGCAATCACGGCGCACATGCTGGCGGGTACCGGGTCTATGTGATGACCTGGATCTGGCTGCTGGTGATCACGCTGCTCGAGGTGGGTGTCGTGTTCGTGCCGATGCCCCGCTGGACGTTGACCCTGCTGCTGGTGGTCATGGCGGGCATGAAGGCGGCACTGATCGTCGCGTACTTCATGCACTTGCGGATGGAGCGGCTCAGCTTCGTCTATGCCGTGCTGGTGCCCATGCTGCTCGGGGTCATCCTCTTCTTTGCGCTGATTCCCGACGGGCGCAACGTCCTCAACTTGCGGTAACGCAGGCGGCCGGGCCGACCGGCGCGTGATGATCCCGCTCGAGTGGTTCCCGACGATCAACGCCGGCCTGAACGGCGCCGCCGCGGCGCTGCTGGCCACGGGGTACGCGGCGATCCGACGCCGGCGGATCGCGGTGCACCGCCGGCTGATGCTCACCGCCGTGGCGACGTCGGCCCTGTTCCTGGTCTCGTACCTGTACTACCATGCTCAGGCCGGCACCACGCGGTTTGCCGGGCAGGGATGGATCCGCACGCTCTACTTTGCGGTGCTCGCCACGCACACGGCCCTGGCCGCGGTCATCCTGCCGCTCGCGGTGACCACGCTGTCCCGTGCGCTGCGCGGCCGGTTTCTCGAGCACCGGCGGATCGCGCGCGTGACGCTGCCGGTGTGGATCTACGTGTCGGTTACGGGCGTCGTCGTCTACCTGATGCTCTATCACATCTATCCCAGCCGCTAGCGGTGCCGGGCCCGCGCGTCGCCGCCGGCGTCTGTTACACTGAACATAGCCCGGGGTCTGGCCCGAGCGCCGGGCGGAGGTGTCGGTGCGCGCAATCGAGGTTCTGCGCACGTTCTTCTCTCAGTCGCGTGATCTCGTGGCAGTCTACCTCTACGGACGGTACGGGGCTGGGCCGAGCTTTCCCGACACCGACATCGAGCTGGGGCTGGTGTTTCCCGATGCCGCGACCGAGGATGACATCCGCGAGTACCTGGAGCGGCTCTCCGATGCCGCTCCGCTGGGGAACGAGCCGGGCGTGTTGATGCCGTTCGCGTTGAACACGCACATCCTGCCCGTCGTCCACGAGGTGCTCTCCGGCGGGACGCTGCTCGTGGACAACGACCCGCCCGCGCGGATCGTGTTCGTCGAGGCCGCCAGGCAGCGTGTCGAGGCCGAGCGCGCGAGCCTGCTCGACGATGCGCGCGAGGCGATCACGCAGGCCCGCGCGCTCGGCCTCGCGGTGACGGCCGCGTCAGGCTACGTGCTGCCGCAGCCGCCGCGCTACCTCGACCCGCTGCGGATCGGCTGGCGTCTCGGCCGCGTGTTGGCGTCGGTCGCGGTCCTGGAGGCGTTCACGCGCGACGCCGACGCCGTCGGCCGCAACCCCGAGCGCCTGGGTCAGGCCATCGGGTGGTTCAGCAACGCCGCGGGCGCCGCCACCGGGATCGCCAAGGCCATGCTCAACATGTTCGAGATGGAACGGCCGTCCAGGCGCTGGCAGGTGTTCATCCCGCTCGCGGACGCGGGACTCATCACCATGGATCTCGCGCTGGCGCTGGGCTCGCTGGTCGAACTGCGCTGGCAGCTCCTCGGCGCCAGCGGGCTGCTCTCGGCCGACCGGATCGTTGGAGGGATTCGCGGAGGGCTCCCGCACCTGATCGCGTTCGCCCGTCAGGCCGCGTGGTACTGCGAGATGCCCGGCGGTCGCGGCGACACCAGGGTGCACTGAGCGCCTGCGAACGCTCGTTGGAGGGAGACTGTGGTGACCGAGCCGCTACGTATCGAAGTTCAGCCGACGCCGAACGTCAATGCCCTGAAGTTCGTCCTCAACCGGCGCGTGACCGAGGGCCGCAGCCAGACCTTCCGGTCCGCCGAGGAGGCGGCGGCGCAGCCGCTGGCCGCCCGTCTGTTCGCGATCCCGGGGGTCGTACAGGTGTTCCTGCTCAACGACTTCGTGACTGTGACGCGCGATCCGGCGGCGGCGTGGGACACGATCGCCGAGGCGGCCGACGCCGCGATTCGCGAGCACTTCGCCGGCTGACGGCTAGGCCGGCGGGCTGACCACCAGCCACACCGGGTTCTCGAGCAACCGCTTCAGTTCGGCCAGGAACCGCGCGACCTCCGCGCCGTCGGTGACGCGATGGTCGGCCGACGCCGTGACCTGCATCATCGTGGCGACGGTGACCGCGCCGTCACGGACCACTGGCTGCGGCTTCGCGGCGCCCACGGCGAGAATCGCGGCCTGCGGCGGGTTGATGATCGCCGAGAAGACGTCGACGTCGAACATGCCCAGGTTGCTGATCGTGAACGTCCCGCCGGTGAGGTCGTCCGACCGGAGATGTCCGGACCTCGCCCGCTCCGTCAGGGCCTTCGCGTCAGCGGCGATCTCCCACAGCGTCTTCCGGTCGCAGTGGTACAGCGTCGGCGCAATGAGGCCGTCCGGGAGCGCGACCCCGATGCTGATGTTCACGTCGCTGTGATGGCGGATCGCCGTGTCGGCATATGAGGCGTTCATCGCCGGAAACTTGCCGAGCGCCAGCGCCGCGGCCTTGACCACCATGTCGTTGACCGAGATCTTGGCCGCGTCGGGTTGTCCCTCGTTGAGCTGCCGGCGCAGCGCGAGCGCGGCGTCCATCGCGATCGAGATCGTGAGGTAGATGTGCGGCGCGTGCTGCTTGCTCTCGGTCATGCGCCGCGCGATCGTCTGGCGCATGCGGCTGAGAGGAACGTCCTTCTCCCCGGGGGCGGCCGGTGCCGGAGGCGCGGCCGCCGCGGGCCGGGCAGACGGGGCCCGCGCGGCGATCGCGCGCTCGACGTCCTCCTTGGTGACCCGGCCGTCCGGGCCGGTCCCCGCGATCGAGGCCACGGCGATGCCGTGCTCCTCGGCGAGGCGGCGGGCGAGCGGCGACGCGCGCACGGTCCCGGCTGCCGCGGGCGCCGGTGGATGCGACATCGCCGGCGGCGTTGCGGCGTCGCGCGCGGCCGCCGCAGTGGGCGGTGCGGTGACGGCGGGCCCCGGCGCGGGTATCGCGGCGGGCGCAGGGGCAGAGGCCGCGGTTGACGTCCGCGCCGCCTCGCCGGGCGCGCCGATCACGGCGATCGCCGCGCCGACCGCGGCGGTCGCGCCCTCGGGCACCAAAATCTGCGTCAGCGTGCCGTCGTACTCGGCCTCGAGGTCAACGTTCACCTTGTCGGTCTCGATCTCGGCGACCGGCTCGCCCTTCTTCACCGAGTCGCCGGCCTGCTTCATCCACTTGAGGATGCGGCCCTCGGTCATCGCGTCGCCCATCTTGGGCATGATGATCTCAGGCATCGCTGCGTCCTCCGGCCGCCGGCGTCTCGCGATACAGGGTGCGCCTCGCCGCCCTAACGATGTCCTCGGCGTGCGGCAGCGCCAGCAATTCGAGATTACGCGCATACGGCAGCGGCACGTCCGCGCCGCCGACGCGCTCCACCGGCGCGTCGAGCAGGTCGAACGCGCCCTCGGTGATTGAGGCTGCCAATTCGGCCGCGGCGCCGAACGGCAGCCACTGCTCCTGTACGACGACGGCCCGGTGCGTGCGGCTCACCGACTCGACCATCGTCGTACGGTCGAGCGGTCGCAGCGTCCTGGGATTGATGACCTCGGCCTCGATGCCCTCGGCCGCCAAGGTCTCCGCGGCCTCGAGCGCCACGTGCAGCATGCGGCTGTAGGCGACGATGGTGACGTCGCGGCCGTGCCGCACGACCTCGGCGCGGCCGAACGGCAGCCTGAAGTCGCCATCCGGCACGTCGCCCTTCATCGCGTAGAGCGCCGCGTGTTCCAGGTAGATCACCGGATCGGTGCCGCGGATCGCAGTCCGCAGGAGGCCCTTGGCCTCGGCCGGCGTCGCGGGCACGACGACGTGCAGCCCCGGCACGTGCGCGTAGATCGCCTCGAGGCTTTGCGAGTGCTGCGCCGACAGTTGCACGCCCGCGCCGTTCGGGCCCCGGATGACCAGCGGCGCGTTCACCTGGCCCCCGGAGAAGTAGCGGATCTTCGCCGCGTTGTTGACGATCTGGTCGTAGGCCAGCAGCGAGAAATTCCAGGTCATCATCTCGACCACCGGCCGCAGTCCGAGCATCGCCATGCCGATCGCCGCGCCGACGAACCCCAGTTCCGAGATCGGCGTGTCGATGACCCGCGTAGGACCGTAGCGATTCAACAGATCGGCGGTGATCCGGAAGGTCCCCTGGTACTGACCGATGTCTTCGCCGAGGAGCACGACGGCCGTGTCCCGGTCCATCTCCTCGATGAGGGTCGAGCGGATGGCGTCGCGGTACGAGAGTTCGGGCATTGCCTAGGCTCCATCTCCATAGACGTCCGTCGTGAGGGCGTCGGGCGCGGGCGCCTCGCTCTCCTCGGCGAAGCGCACGGCGTCCTGCACAATCGCCTCGGCCTCGTCGAGGATCGCCGACACCCGGCTGTCGTCCAGCAGCCCGGCCTCGCGCAGCCGCGCCTCCAGGCTTGCGATGGGGTCACGTCTGCGGGCTTGTTCGATCTCATCTTTGGTGCGGTACGGCTGGAACACATCGGCGGCGCCGTGCCCGGAGAACCGGTAGGTCAGCGCTTCGACCGCAACAGGCCGGCCGGCGCCGCGCGCCTGGGCGACGGCGCGTCGGGCCGCCGCGCGGACCTCGAAGAAGTCCATGCCGTCCACGCGTTCCGCCGGGATCGCATAGGCGTCGAACCGGCGTGCGAGTTCGGTGATCGCCGACGACTGCGCCAACGACGTGCCCATGGCGAACTGATTGTTCTCGACGATGACGACCAGCGGGCACAGCCCCGCGTGACCCCACAGCCCGGCGAGGTTCATGGATTCGTGGAACGCGCCGCTGTTGATCGCGCCGTCGCCCATGAAGCACAGGCAGACCTGGTCGCCGCCGCGGTAGCGCAGCGCGTAGGCCGCGCCGACCGCGAGCGGGATGTGGCCGCCCACGATGCCGTAGCCGCCGTAGAAGCCGCGCGGCACGTCGAACAGATGCATCGAGCCGCCCTTGCCCCGCGCCAGGCCCGCGGCCTTGCCGAAGAGTTCGGCCATGACCGCGCCCGGCGGCGACCCGCGGAACAGCGCGTGGGCGTGGTCGCGGTACGAGGTGAAGAAGATGTCGTCGGGTCGAATCTCGGCGAGAAACCCCGCGGCGACAGCTTCCTGGCCCGAGTACACATGGAGGTAACCGCCGATCTTCCCCCGTCGGAACGCGCGTTCGGTCTCTTCTTCGAACCGGCGGGCGATCACCATCTGGCGATACCACGACAGCGCGTCCTGCAGATCCGGCCCGTCACGCGACGTCGTGGCCACCGCGGCGGCCTTCTTCTCGTTCGTGCGAAACGTGCGGTCACCCATGCGCGAGGTCACTCCCCTGAGTGGAAACCGGCACCGGCATTTCCTATCTACTATACCAAAAGCCGTCCAAGCCGGATGGGACTTCGTGTCCGAGGTCGGCGTCGCGCCCGCGTCTGGGTTCTACGAGGCGTGAGGATCTCGTGGGGCCGCAGGCGGCGCGGGCGACAGCAGCCCTCCGGCAATGAGCTTCGTCACCGCCGCGAGGCGTGTCCGTACACCCAACTTGTGCATGACCTTTGCGGCCCGGCTCCGCACCGTGGCCGGACTGATCGAGAGCGCGGCCGCGATCTCGCGCGTGCCCGCGCCGGCCGCGACGTAACGGAACACGGTCAGTTCCTCGGCCGTGACCGCGCCCTCGCCGTTCGACCGCCAGGCGGCGCGGCAGTCCGCCACGAGATGGCGCATGCTGACCGGGTCGAACGCATACTCGCCGGCCGCGACCCGCGCCACGACGTCGAGCAGCGCGTCGACGTGTTCGCCGTCATACACGCAGAAGCCCATAATGCCGGCCAGCACCCCGGCCTGCAGCGCAGCCGCGTCATCGGTGTGCGAGATCACGACCACCCGCGCCGCCGTATGGTCGAGCAGCGTCCGGAGCCCGGCGAGCCCCTGCGGGGTGTTCTCGACCAGCACGAGCGCCGGCCGCCCATCCAGGAGCCCGGCGCCGGCGTGAAGCGAACCGACCTCAACCACCGACCGGGCGTGGAGCCGCTTGAAGTTGCCCCGGTTTCGTGGACACCGTACTGTTGGGGCAATAGCCCCGGGGGAGGTCCACGATGGGACGGAGGAAGC
>JAVKJV010000033.1:0-39288 GCA_031458775.1 Candidatus Fervidifonticultor quartus
TCGGCCAGGAAGCGGCCGTATTGCGCGAGCAGCGGCCGGTCGAGCCCCAGATCGCGCCGGATCGCCTCGATCTGCGCCTGGGTCGCGTTCGGGCCCGCCACGATGAGCGCGGGATCGCCCGGCACCAGACGGAACAACACGAAGATGAGCGTGACGATGCCGAACGCCTGCGGGATCAGCAGGAAGAGACGGCGGATCGCGTACTGTCCCATGAGACGGCGATGGGGGAGGGACCGGCCTCCCCCATCTACCAGGGGCGCTACGGCCTGGCGTTGCGCAGGATCGTGAAGATCACCGGCATGATCTCGACGTTCTTGACCTCCTTGCGCTTGGCCGCGATCACGTTTTCCGCATACAGCCAGACGTACGGCGCGTCGTTCCAGATGATGCGTGCGGCTTGCGCCAGCAGTTCTTTGCGCCGTGCCTGATCCACCGTGACGTCGGCCGCATTCAACAGCCGGTCGACCTCGGGATTGCTGTACCAGGTGAAGTTCCACACCTTCGGCGGACCGGTGCGGGCGGGGTTGCTCTCGAACAGCGAGGTCAGGTGGTACCCGCCGTCGCCGTTGGACGGGTTGAAGCCGAAGAGCACCATGTCCCACTGAATGCGGTCGGGGGGCACGCGGAGGAAGTCCCAGAACGCAGCCGGCTCGACACGGTTGATGGTCGCCCGCACGCCGATCACGCGCAGGAAGTTCTGGAAGGCCTGCGTCACCTCGATGTCCTTCGGCATCATGCTGATCGGCGTCAGCACCGTGATCTCGAAGGCCTGGTTGTCCTTGCGCAGGACGCCGTCGGCCCCGGGCCGCCAGCCGGCTTCGGCCAGCAGTTGCTTCGCGCGGTCCACGTCATACGGCCACTGGTTCACCGGCGCGTACCCGGACGTAAACGGCGACAGCGGCGAGTCGATCGGGGTTGCATAGTCCTTGAAGATGGCCTTGATCACCGGACCACGGTTGACCGCGTAGTTGAACGCGTGGCGGACCTTCACGTCCTGGAAGTAGCGCCGGTTGAGGTTGAAGGCAAACCCAAAGGTGCGCAGGGCCGGCCGGGTGAGGATGTCCACGTTGGGGTTCCCCTGGAGCTGCGCGACGTTCTCCGGAGGGATGTTGTTGATGACGTCGGCCTGACCGGACTGCAGCAGGGCGATGCGCGTCGTCGGATCGGGCACGTGCCGCATGACGATGCGGCTGTAGGCCGGCCGCCCGCCCCAGTAGTTGTCGTTGCGCCGGAGCACCAGCTCGGTCCCGGTGTCGAGGCGCTCGATCATGTAGGGCCCGGCGCCGACGGGCGCTCGTGCGAACCCTTCCCCGAGCCGGCGCACCGCGGCGGGGCTGACGACCCCACCCGACCCGTGCGCCAGCGTGTTCAAGAGCGCGCCGTAGGGCTTCTGGGTGGAGATCTCCACCGTGAAGTCATCCACCTTGCGCACCCCGGACAGCGGATCCCACAACGGGCGGTTGGAGCGATTCTGCGCCGGGTCGATCTGGCGCTGGATGTGGAAGACCACGGCATCGGCATTGAACGGCGTGCCGTCGTGGAAGGTGACGTTCCGGCGCAGCCTGAACGTCCAGGTCAGGCCGTCGCGCGACACCGTCCACTCCGAGGCGAGCTGCGGGACGATCTGCATCTTGTCGTTGAACGCCACGAGGTTGTCGTAGATCAGGAACATGGCCTCGTAGCCGGCCGGGTACACGGTGCCGATCGATGTCCCGGCCGTGTCCATGGCCGTGATCGGCACGTTTTGGGCATAGACGAGGGGCCGGTCCGCCTGCGCGCCGACCGAGATCGGCAGCAGCAGAACGGTGGCAACAACGAACACGAGTCCCATGCGAGTCCTCATACTCTTCCCCCCTTCTGATTCACGGGTTGGGCGTGCGACTCTCGACGTGTCATGTGTTCCATCAGGGCCCGGCTCTGCGCGAAGAGCGCGGGCTGGCCGCCGGTATGGACGAACACGACGGTGGCGCCCTGTGGGACGATGCCCCGGCGGATGTGGTCGAGCATCCCGGCCGCGGCCTTGCCGGTATAGGTGGGATCGAGCAGGATGCCCTCGCGTCGCGCGAACGCGAGCACCGCGTCCATACCTTCAGGCGTCGGAATGCCGTAGCCGGGTCCGATGTAGTCCCAGCTCGCCTCGACCTCTCCCGGCGTCACTGTCACCGGGAGCCCGAGCAGTGCCGCGGTCTCGCTGGCGATCTCGGCCGTGCTCTGCCAGGGATCTTCGTTGGCGGTCGAGGCGATGCCGACGATGCGCACGGGGAGCCCCAGCGCCTTCCTGGCGAGCATCAGCCCGGCCAACCCTTTGCCGCCCGACGAGATGTAGATGTGCTCGGGTCGGCGGCCCTGCGCGCCGAGCAACTCGAGGATCTCGAGGAAGTTCTCGACCGTGGCCAGCGCCGCGCCGCACCTGAACATCTTACCGTGATTGAGACTCCACGGTCGCCGGCCCTTCGCGCGCAGTTCGGTCACGACGTCCTGGACCGCCTGACTGAGGTCGTGGTACGTGGGCAAGTCGAGCAGCCGCACCTCGGCGCCCAGGATGAGGTCGCACAGCAGGTTGCCCTGCGGCTCGCTCTCGGGCTTGCCGCGCAGGACGAGCACGAGCGGCAGCCCGAGCATGTTGGCCGCAGCGGTCGTCTGGCGGGCCGAATTCGAGGTCGCCTCGACGCCGAAGACCAGGACATCGGCTCCGGCCTGCATCGCCTCGGCCATCCGCCACTCGAGGTTGCGCATCTTGTTGCCGCCGAACGCCGGACCGGTCAGGTCGTCGCGCTTCACCCAGAGATCCACCCCGAGATCGCGCGACAGGTTCGCGCACCGCTGGATCGGCGTGGGCAGGAAGGCCAGTTTCACCCGCGGGTGCTGCGCGATGCGCCCGCGCAGATCGGCGGGTGTCAGCGTCGTCGCCACCATGTCATCTGCTCCTCACACGGCGAGCCAGGGATACCGGGGTTCCTTGTACAGCCGGCCGAAGTCGATGCCGCTCTGCACCATGAACCCCAGGAGTTCGATGAAGTCGCCGTGCACGACGGCCGGCACGGCGTCGGTGCCCGGGTCGAGCAGCCCGGGGCCGTCGTTGTTGGCCTCGGCGGCCGCGCAGAGCTCATGCACACGGCGGTCGACATCGCGGTCGTGCAGGACGTCACGCCGGTCGAGCAGCACGGCCAATGCCGCGGCGATACCGTATGCGCCCCAGTTGGAAATCGCGGTGAGGACCAGGTGGTCCGGCACGAAGGCCGGCACCACGGTGCCGCCGCACGGGCACTGACACTTCGCCGCGTACGGCACCCGGCCGACGACCGTCTCGCGGATCACCGCGCAGCCCAGTTCGTTGCCGCCGTCCCCGATGCCCACCGTGTAGACGCCTGCGGTCTTGCCGCGCTCGAACAGCAGGTCCACCTTGGCGCAGTGCTCGGTCAGCCGGAATCCCTTGGCGCCGTGGTAGTGACCGTGCTCGTTCGCGCCCGGCCGCTCGATGGCGATCATGGCGGCGGGCCGTGCCGCGCCGAGCAGGCGCTCGGTCTCGCGCTGCGCCGCGTCCCAGTCGGTGGGGAAGCCGATGACCGCGGCCGTGGTCGGCAACCGGAGCGCCTCGTCGAGCCCGCGCGCGTACAGACCCGCGCCGCGGAGGGCCGCCTTGCACATGTCAACATGAATCGCCTCGGTCACGATGATCGGCCGCGCGGCGAGCCCGAGCACCAGGGCGCGCGCCAGCGTCGAGGCGCCCACAGGACCGTCCTGCTCGCCTGAGAACCACGGGTACGTGGGCAGACCCGTCGCGATGACCACCGTGTCCCCGGGCTTCACGCGCGCCCGCAACTGCTGCGCCACGCCCAGACACAGCGGACCACCCGGCTGGGCCGCGCGCGCGGCCAGATAGAGCTCACGCACGACGCCCCGGCCGGTAATCTCGATCGTGCAGAGGCTGTCGATCGCCTCACCGACTTTGAGGAGCTTCTCGTCAGTGTCCGTCACGAACACCCTCCCTGCGTGCCGCCCGCCGGCGCAGCGGCGTCTCGGCCTCCACGTCAAAGGCGAACGCGTAGCGGTCCGGGCGGAAGCTTGCGCGCACGAACTGGGCCGGATTCCCGTTGGCTTGCACCGCAAACTCGGCAACGAGCAGCGGCGCGCCGCTGCGGACGTTGAGGAGTCTGGCCTCGCCACGGCCGGCGGCGCCGGCCGCGATGCGGACCCGGCCGCGGTCGACGGTGAACCCATGCGACGTGGCCAGCGTCGACAGCAGGCTGGGCACGGCGTAGTCCCGGGGCTTCAGACGCACGGCCCAGGGCCGCGTCACGTACCGATCCTCGATCCAGAGCGGCTGGCCTCCGACGCTGCCGAGACGGTGCAGCCAGAGGACCTCGGCGTCGGCCGGTATGCCCAGCGCCAGCGCGACGTCCGCGGGCACGCGCACCCAGTCGTGCCGCAGGACCCGCGCGTCCGGGGTGAGGCCCGCGCGTCGGATGTCCTGTTCGAAGCCCATCAGGTCGGCGGGGTTGCGCTCGATCCGGAACTCGAGCGCGCGCCGCGCGGTCGCGAATGTGCCCCGGCCGGGCACACGGTAGATCAGCCCCTCCTGGGTCAAGCGCTCCAGCGCACGCCGCACCGTGATGCGGCTGACGCCGAACCGCCGGATCAGGGCATCCTCGGTGGGCAGCGGGGTTCCATCGGCGTACCGGTGCGCGGCCAGCTCGTCCCGGAGCACGGACTCGACCTGGTAGTAAAGGGGCACGGGTGACCGGCGGGAGACGCCAATTGTCATAACATTATGATCAATTCGGCTCAGCGGGCGGGCGCTCCTGCCCGGCGCGGGCAGAGGGACCCCCTGCCCGCCGCCGAAGGACACCACGCGATGGCCGCGACGTCTCATGCCATGCACCGCGAGATCCACGAGCAGCCGGCGGTCCTGGCCAGGATGCTGACCGAGCACGCGCCGCACATCGGCGAGGTCGTCGCCGCCCTGCGGCGCCGCAACCCGTCGCTGGTCGTCTTCGTCGCGAGGGGCACGTCGCACAACGCGGCCATCTACGGCCAGTATCTGATCGAGACGCTGCTCCGCATTCCGACCGGCACCGCGATGCCGTCGGTGACCACGCTCTACGACCGCACACCCAACTGGGAGAGCGCGGCGGTCATCGCGATCTCGCAGTCTGGCCGGTCGGTGGACGTCGGGGAGGTCATCGCCGACGCGCGCAAGCAGGGCGCGCTCACGGTGGCGATCACGAACGATACGGCCTCACCGCTGGCCGAACGCTCGGCCCACGTGCTGTCGCTCTCGGCTGGTCCGGAACAGAGCGTCGCCGCGACCAAAACGTTCACCGCGTCGCTGGCGATGCTCGCGGCGCTCGTGGTGGGCTGGGGGCAGCACAGAGACTTGGCGCGGGGCCTGGCGCGTCTCCCCGATGCGGTGGCTCAGGTTCTCACGCAGGAGCCGGCGATCAAGGCGCTGGCGAAGAAGTACGCCAAGCGCGCCCCGTGGGTGGTCACCACGCGCGGGTACATGCTCGGCGTCGGCGATGA
The DNA here is from genome assembly GCA_031458775.1 of Candidatus Fervidifonticultor quartus. GTDB lineage: Bacteria > Sysuimicrobiota > Sysuimicrobiia > Sysuimicrobiales > Humicultoraceae > Fervidifonticultor_A > Fervidifonticultor_A quartus. The sequence continues at coordinate 5,524 of JAVKJV010000033.1, forward strand.
GGCGGCGCTCAAGCTCAAGGAGACGGCCTATGCCGCGGCCGAGTCGATGTCGGCCGCGGAGTTGCTGCACGGGCCGATCGCCGCCCTCGACCGCAGGAGCATCGTGATGCTGCTCCTCCCGCCGGGCCGCACGACGCAGGGGCTCATTGATGTGCGGGTGCGGCTGCGCGAGCGGTCGGTGCCGACCCTGACGTTCGCCTTCAGCGACGACCCGGGTGACCTGGCGATCAACACCCGGCTGCCGGAAGCGCTTGCCCCGATCGTCGCGGCGCCGACGGTGCATCTGTTCGCGTACCACCTGTCAGTGGCGCGCGGGCTGAATCCCGACAGACCCCGCGGCCTGCGGAAGGTGACACTGACCCGCTGATCGCCGGCGCTCTCGCATCGCCGCGCCGGGGCCCAGCGTCGCGACCACCTGTGCGACGCGCCTGCGGGGGGCATGCGTGTCAAGCGGCCGGAGCATGCAAGGGACTCCCTGTGTGGCAGCGAAGTCCAATTCGGACCATCGAGTGCCTCAATCTGTACCGGCCTCCCGACATGCCCCCTTCACCCTCTGCCGTCGTTGCCGCCCGTGGCCTCGAGAAGCGGTACGGCACCCTCCCGGCCGTCCGCGGCATCACCTTCGACGTGCGGCCCGGCGAGTGCTTCGGCTTCCTCGGACCGAACGGCGCGGGTAAGACGACCACCATGAAGATGGTGTACTGTGTCCTCCAACCCACGGCCGGTGACCTCTCGGTGCTCGGCATGGACGTCCGCGCGCACCCGCGCCGCATCAAGGCCCGGCTGGGCGTCGTCACGCAGGACAACACCCTCGACACCGCGCTCTCAGTCAGAGAGAACCTGCTGATCTTCGCCCGGTACTTCGACCTCTCGTGGGACGTCGCGCGGCAGCGGGCCGACGCGCTGCTCGACTTCGTGGCGCTGACCGACAGGGGACGGGACACGGTCGAGCAGCTCAGCGGCGGCATGCGCCGGCGGCTCATGATCGCGCGGGCGCTGATGCCCGAGCCCGACCTGTTGATCCTCGACGAGCCGACGGCGGGCCTCGATCCTCAGGCGCGGCATCTCACCTGGCAGAAACTGCGGCAACTCAAGCGTACCGGCGTCACACAGATCCTCACCACACACTATATGGACGAAGCCGCGGCGCTGTGCGACCGCCTGGTCATCATGGACCACGGCCAGATCGTGGCCGAGGGCGCCCCCGACGCGTTGATCCGCACGCACGTCGGCCGGGAGGTCGTCGAGCTGCACGGATTCGCGGGCGATGACGACTCCCGGGAGATCTTGGCGAAGGTCACCGAGGTTGCCGGTGACCTCGCCGATCAATACGAGGCCCACGGCGACCTCGTGCTGCTATACACGCGACACGGCGAGGCCTTGTTACGTCGGATCCGTGGGAGCACCATCGGGATCGAGGCGGCGACCCTGAGGCAGGCCACGCTGGAAGACGTCTTCCTGCGGCTCACGGGAAGGATGCTGCGCGAGTGAAGCCCTTGTTCTGGCCCAGAGGGGCGCTCCGCTTCTGGCAGCGCAACGTCTTCATCTTCCGGCGCATCTTCCCGGAGTCGATCGCGGTGAACTTCCTCGAGCCGGTGATCTACCTGCTGGCGATGGGGTTCGGGGTCGGCGCCTACCTGACGACCATCGGCGGGCTGCCGTACCTGACGTTCGTCGCCACCGGCTTGGTCTCGACCGCGGCGATGTTCGGCGCCACGTTCGAGTGCACGTACAACGCCTACGTGCAGATGTACTACGAAAAGACGTACGACGGCGCGATCACGACCCCGCTCGGCGTCGAAGATGTCGTCGTCGGCGAGATCCTGTGGGGCGCGACTCGCAGCGTGATCTACGGTACGGTGTTCCTGGTCGTGATCGCGCTCTTCGGCGTAGTGCGCTCGCCGTTGGCGCTGCTGGTGCCGGTCCTGTTCTTCCTGTCGGGGCTGATGTTCTCGGTCATCGCCATGACCTTCACCGCGGTCAACCCGAACATCGACTACTTCCCGTTCTACTTCGCGCTGTTCATCACGCCGATGTTCATGTTCAGCGGGGTCTTCTTTCCCCTCGACGCCCTGCCGGCCTGGGTGAGCACCGCCACCTGGTTCGCGCCGCTGTCCCACGTGGTGCATCTGAGCCGGGCCCTGATCCTCGGGACCGTCGGGCCGCACCACCTGCGCGACGTGGTCTGGATCGCTGGTGTGACCGCGGCGCTGTTTCCCCTGCCGATCGCGCTGATGCGCCGCCGGCTGCTCAAGTAGCGCAGGACCGCCGGGCTAGTGGAAGAGTTTGGTCAGACGGTACAGCTCCAGATCGAACCGGCTCGTGCCCGTCAGCGCGTCTTCCAGACTCACGGTCACGATCTTCGTCCCGCGCAGCGCGACCATTACCCCGTAGTGTTCGGCCTCGAGCGCCTCTACCGCCGCGACGCCGTACCGTGTCGCGAGCACGCGGTCGAACACCGTCGGCGATCCGCCCCGCTGCAGGTGTCCGAGCACGGTCACGCGCGTCTCGTACCCGGTGCGCGATTCCACCTCGCGCGCCAGCAGTGCGCCCACCCCGCCGAGCCGGACGTGTCCAAACTCGTCGACGCGGGCATCCTGCGTGATCTGCAGCCCGAAGTCGCTCGGCTTGGCGCCCTCGGCGACCACGACGATGCTGAAGGTCCGGCCGCGGCCGTGCCGCCTGCGCACCACGTCGCAGACCTCGTCGATGGTGAAGGGCACCTCCGGCACGAGAATGACGTCGGCGCCGCCGGCAAGACCGCCCACACCGGCGACCCACCCGGCGTCACGCCCCATGACCTCGACCACCATGACACGGTGGTGCGCCTCGGCGGTCGTATGCAGGCGATCGCACGCCTCCATGACGACATTCACCGCGGTGTCAAACCCGATCGTGAAATCGGTCCCCGGGACGTCGTTGTCCATCGTCTTGGGAATGCCGACGACCTTGACGCCCATCTTGTGCAGCCTGAGGGCCACGCTGAGTGTGTCGTCGCCGCCGATCGCCACCAGGGCGTCGATGCCGAACTGCGCGAGCGTCTTCAGCATGCGCTGGCTCCCGTCTTCCTGTTTGAACGGGTTGGTACGCGACGTGCCGAGGATCGTACCGCCCCGGGGCAGGATACCGGAGACGTTGTCGCGGGTCAGTGGGAACACGCTGCCGTCCAGCAGGCCGAGCCAGCCGTTCCGGACTCCGACGACCTCATGCTCCAGATCGAGCGCTTTGCGCACCACCGCGCGAATCGCCGCGTTAAGCCCCGGCGCGTCGCCGCCGCCAGTCAGGACCGCAATGCGCATACGTGCCACCTCCAATGATTCGGGCCGCGCCACGGCCACATGCCGGGCTAAGGCTCGTCGCCCAATGATATCCCCAGGTCGCGCGCGGCCATCACGAGATCGCCGTCCGGACGAACGCGCTTGGGCGTATCGATCGCATCGCGAATGGGGATGGAGATGACGTCCGGGCCGCGCAGGGCGACCATCCGTCCGAGGATTCCCTCGGCGGCGCAGGCCACGGCCCTGACACCGAATCGCGTGGCGAGCAGCCGGTCAAACGGCGTGGGACTCCCCCCGCGCTGCAGGTGCCCGAGCACCGTGCAGCGCGACTCGCGGCCTGTCCGCTCGGCGAGCGCGTCGGCGACCCGCTGACCGATCCCGCCCAGGCGCGGCAGTTTCCCCGGGGCGCCGGGCTCACGGTAGACGGGCTCACCGCCCTCGGGATGGGCGCCTTCAGCGACCACGACAATCGAGAACCGACGGCCCCGGGCCGCGCGCTCCTCGATCGTGCGCTCGACAGCGTCGAGCTCATAGGGGATTTCGGGGATCAACACCGCGTCTGCGCCGCCCGCGAGCCCCGATTCAAGGGCGATCCATCCGGCGTTGCGTCCCATGGTCTCGACGACCATGATGCGGTGGTGACTCTCGGCGGTCGTGTGCAGCTTGTCGATCGCCTCCGTCGCCGTGAGCCGCGCGGTGTCGAATCCGAATGTCACGTCGGTCGCCGAAATGTCATTGTCGATCGTCTTGGGGATCCCGATGACCGGCGCGCCCATCTGCTGCAGCGCCTCGGCGATGCGGAGCGTGCCGTCGCCGCCGATGATGATCATGGCGTCGAGGTGCAGGTTTTCGAGCTTCTCCAGCACCTGGCGGGACGCATCGATGACCTCGGTCTTGCCGTCGCGGACCACCGGCCACGCGAACGGATTTCCCCGATTGGTCGTCCCGAGGATGGTCCCGCCCCGCGTCAGGATGCCCCGGACGTCGTCAACATCGAGGGTGCGCGTGCGATCATTCAGCAGCCCCTCGAATCCGTCCTCGACGCCGAGGACTTCCCAGCCGTATCCGCCGCAGGCGGACAGCACGATAGCCCTGATCACCGCGTTGAGCCCGGGGCAGTCGCCGCCTCCGGTGAGCACGCCGATACGCTTGCGTCGGGTCGTTGGCATCATGGATTCTTTCGGCTCGCACCCGCGTCTTTCCCCCGAACTCAGGCCGCCGACGCCTCCGGTCACAGGGCGTGCGTGCCGCCCGCCGAAGACTTCCGGACATGCGTTCGGCGGACAGGCCGGCACTGGGGCTCTCCTGGGTCTCACCGGACGGCCGCTTCATCCTGGCCGCCCGAGGCATTCGCACGTTCGCTTACGGTTTCCAGTCGGTGCTCCTCGGCGTCTATCTCAAGCAGGTCGGGTTCGCACCGTGGCAGATCGGCGCGGTGCTGACCGCCACGCTGCTAGGGTCCGCCGCCCTCACCGCCCTGTTCGCCGCGACCGCCGACCGTTACGGCCGCCGCCGCATGCTGCAGCTCTCGGCCCTGTTCATGGCCGGCAGCGGCGCGGCCTTCGCGTTCACGACATCGTACCCCCTGCTCATCCTGGCATCGCTGACCGGCACCGTCGGCGCGACCTCGGGTGAAGTCGGCCCGTTCCTCTCGTTGGAACAGGGCATGCTGCCGCAGACCGTGACCGTAGAACGCCGTACCCGTCTCTTCTCGCTGTACAACCTGATCGGCGCCGTGACCGGGTCGGTCGGCGCGCTCGCGGCCGGACTCCCGGTCGTGCTGCAGCGCGGCCTGGGTCTCGATGCGGCGACCGCCTTCCGCGTGATGTTCCTGGGCTACGCCGCGTGTGCCATGGCCGCGTTCGGACTGTTCAGCCGGCTCGGCACCGGTGTGGAAGCGACCGGGCAGGCTGCGGCCCGGGCCGGGCTCCACCGCTCGCGCGCAACCGTGGCGCGTCTCGCCGCCCTCTTCAGTCTGGACGCACTGGCCGGCGGGTTCGTCGTACAGAGCCTCATCGCGTTCTACTTCAACCTGCGATGGAGCGCCGGACCCGAGGTGCTCGGACCGATCTTCCTGTGGGTCGGACTGCTGCAGGCGGCGTCGTTTGTGGCCGCGGCCCGCGTGGCAGAGCGCATCGGGTTGATCAACACGATGGTCTTCACACACCTGCCGTCGAACGTCCTGCTCATGCTGATCCCGGCCGCGCCGTCGCTGCCGTGGGCGATCGGCCTGCTGCTGGCGCGGCACGCGCTGTCCCAGATGGACGTGCCAACCCGCCAGTCTTACATCGTGGCCGTGGTCGACCCCGAGGAACGCGTCGCGGCCGCGGGAGTGACCAACATCGCCCGGAACGTGGCCCAGGCCGTGACCCCAGTTATCGCCGGTACGGCAATGCAGGCCGTGGGACTCGGGGTGCCGTTCCTGCTAGGCGGCGGCCTGAAGATCGTCTATGATCTGATGTTGTTCGCCATGTTCCGCCACGTGCGGCCCCCAGAGGAACAGGCCCCTGGCCTCCAGAATGCCCGCGAACACAGATTCCGGTAGGCGGTGACAGGCATGGGAAAGGCAAGCGGCGTCGAGGCACGGGTTGAAGAGGCAGCCCGTCTCTGCCGTCCGGATCAGGTGGTCTGGTGTGACGGCTCGCCCGACGAGTACCTCGGCCTCATCGACGGCATGCTGCGGGACGGCACGCTGCTGCCGCTCAATCCGGCCACCCACCCGGACTGCTACCTCCACCGCAGCCATCCGCAGGACGTCGCGCGCACCGAGCACCTGACGTACGTGTGTACCGCGCGCGAAGACGACGCCGGTCCCAACAACAACTGGATGTCGCCGTCGCAGGCCAAGGACCGCGTGGGCGTGCTGCTGCGCGGAGCCATGCACGGCCGCACCATGTACGTCATCCCCTACCTCATGGGCGCGGAGGGCTCGCCGTACAGCCGCACCGGCGTCATGGTCACCGATAGCCCGTACGTCGTGGCCAGCATGCACATCATGACCCGCGTCGGCCAGGCCGCGATCGAGCACATGCGCGGCCCGGACGACTTCGTGTTCGGCATTCACTCGCTCGGCGACCTGTCGCCGGACCGGCGGTTCATCCTGCACTTCCCGGAGGAGCGGTTGATCTGGAGCGTCGGCTCGGGCTACGGCGGCAACGCGCTGCTGGCCAAGAAGTGCCACGCCCTGCGGATTGCCTCGTACCAGGCGCGCCAGGAAGGCTGGATGGCCGAGCACATGTTGATCCTGGGGCTCGAGGAGCCGTCGGGTGAGGTGACCTATCTGGCCGCGGCTATGCCCAGCGCGACGGGCAAGACCAATCTGTCGATGCTGGTGTCGTCGCTGCCCGGATACCGCGTCTGGACCGTGGGCGACGACATCGCCTGGATTCACATCGGCGCCGACGGGCAACTCCGTGCGATGAACCCCGAGCGCGGCGCGTTCGGCGTCGCACCCAATACCAACGCGAAGACCAACCCCAGCGCGCTGGAGATGATCCGCAGGGAGACAATCTACACCAACGTCGCGGTGACGCCCCAGGGCGAGCCGTGGTGGGAGGGACTGACCGACGAACCGGCGGCGGGCCTGATTGACTGGCAGGGGCGCGACTGGACGCCGGCCAATGGGCCGGCGGCGCACCCGAACTCGCGCTTCACCGCGCACCTGCGCAACTGCCCGACGATGTCTCCCAGGTGGGAAGATCCGGAGGGCGTGCCGATCTCGGGCATCATCTTCGGCGCGCGCCGGACACGGGTCGTCCCGATGGTCTTCGAGGCCTTCACCTGGCGCAACGGCATCTATCTGGGGGCCTCGATGGGCAGCGAGACCACGGCCGCGGCCACCGGGCAGGTCGGCATCGTGCGCCGCGATCCGATGGCGATGCTGCCGTTCTGCGGCTATCACATGGGCGACTACTTTGCCTACTGGCTGGACCTGGAACACCGGGTCCCGAAGCCCCCGAAGATCTTCCGCATCAACTGGTTCCGCCGTGGCGAGGACGGCCGGTTCCTGTGGCCGGGCTTCGGCGAGAACGTCCGCGTGCTCAAGTGGATCGTCGATCGCATCAAGGGCCGGGCCGACGCGGCCGAGTCGCCCATCGGGTGGATTCCGAAGCCGGAACACCTCGACCTGACCGGCCTGCGGGCGCCACGGCGCGACGTCGAAGAGGCGCTCAGTGTAGAGCGGGAGGGCTGGCTGCTGGGTCTGGAAGAGCAGCGCACGCTGTTCGAGCGATTCGGGGAGCGGTTGCCTTCCGCTATCTGGGAAGAACACGACGCGATGCTCCGGCGGCTCGAACGCAGCCCGGCGTAGCGCCCCGCCTGTCGCCACCAAGCGGCCGTCATCACATGCTGCGCACCAGCTACCACACGCACAACCGGTACTGCGACGGCAGAGGCGAGATCGTCGAGTACGCCGAGGCCGCGATCGAGGCCGGTCTGGCGGCCCTGGGCGTGACCAGCCACTCGCCGCTGCCCTTCCGCGAAGAGTACGCGATGGCGCTCGACGAGGTCCCGGCGTACTGCAGCGACGTGCTGCGCCTGCGCGAGAAGTACGCCGGCCGGCTCCAAATCCACCTGGGGCTGGAGTGGGACTACGTGCCGGAGCACCTGCCGGCGATGGAGGAGATGCTTGCGCCGTTCCGGTTCGACTATCTCATCGGGTCCGTGCACTTCGCGGGCACCGACGCGGACGGTATCCCATCGGCGTACGATCTCTCGCAGGGCGGATTCGAGCGCGGGCTGCAGGAGCTGTTCGGCGGCGCGATCGAGCGGATGGTGCGCGCCTACTACGCCCGCGTGCGCTCGCTCCTGTCGTGGGGGCAGGTGGCGATCGTGGGCCACATCGACCGGATCAAAATGTGGAACAGAGACGGCCGGTACTTCCGCGAGGACGCGCCGTGGTACCGCGAGGAGGTCGAGCGGACGCTCCAGGCCTGCGCGCGCGCCGGCGTCATCGTCGAACTGAACACGTCGGGCTGGCGGCACGCCGTGCGGGCGCCGTATCCGAGCCCCTGGATCCTGCGCCGGTGTCTGGACCTCGAGATTCCCCTGGTCGTGACGACCGATGCGCACGCGCCGGGCCGGGTGGCGGAATTCCACGCCGAGGCCGAGGCGCTCGTGCGCGACGTGGGGTGCCGGCGGCTCGCGGTTCTCCGTGCGGGCCGGTGGACGCTGGAATCGTACTGAGCACGCCGTGCGCCGTGGCGCCCGTGTGCATCGCGCTTGCCGCGGGCAGACAATCAGGGCACGGTCGACGCTACCGCGGAGGGGACGTGGGCCGCACAGCGCGCGGTAAGAGCGGTCACTCGACTGGTTCAGGGAATCGCACGAGCGTCCGGACCGGAGAGCGCCACACCCAGAGGAATGCCGTCATACCGCCGATCGCGATCACCACAATCGCGGTGCGCAGTCCGAAGGCCTGACCGAGCGCGCCCCCGAGCAGCCCGCCGATCGGCATTGTCCCCCAAACCAGGAAGCGCATCGTGGCGTTCATCCGGCCCTGCAGCCGCAAAGGAGTGATGGCCTGCCGGAGGCTCACCTGATTGATGTTGTAGATCGGTCCGCCAATTGTCATCAAGGCCTGGCCTGCGATGAGCATGGGCACCGCGACCGCGGGCGTGGCGAGCGCCACCGGCCAGAGTCCGAGCGACGACAACAATGGCGCGGCAACGAGCACCGGGCCGAGCCCGATCCGCCGCGCCGCCGGCCCGGCGAGGAGCACGCCCACCAGGGCGCCGATGTTGCCGGCCGTGAAGACGAGCCCAATCGCCACCGGTGGCAATTTCAGCTCACGCGTCGCGAACAGGATGAGGACGGCCCAGAGCGCCGCGCTGAAGAAGTTCGAGGTGCCGGTGCACCCGGCGATGCCGCGCAGAACCGGATTGCCGAACACGACAGCCAGCCCTTCGCGGACGTCGTCGAGCAGTGACACGGGCGCGGCCTGCGGCGCGGGCTCAGGCTTGCGTATGAACCAGATGCACACTGCCGATAGCGCGAAGGACGCCGCGTTCACCAGCACCGCGGTGGGTGCGGTGAGGGCCTGGATGACCGCACCGGCGAACCCCGGTCCGGCGATCTGCGCCGTGGACCGGCTGGCCTCGAGCTTGCTGTTCCCCTCGAGCAGTCGCCTCCGGCCGACCAGCGACGGCAGATAGGCCTGCCACGCGACGTCGAAGAAGACCGTGAGCACCCCAATCGCGAGCGCACCGGCATAGAGCACCGGCAGGCTCAGCACGTCGCGGTGCATGGCAACCGGGAGCGCCACCAGCACGAGCGCCCGACCGATGTCGCCGGCGATGAGCACGGGCCGGCGTCGCCACCGGTCCACCCAGGCACCTGCGAGCAGCCCGATGAGCAGGAAGGGTGCGGTCGAGACCGCCGACAGGATCCCCATCTGCGCCGGTGCCGCGTTGAGTGTCGTGACGGCGATCAGCGGGATGGCAAGCTGCGTCACCTGACTGCCGAACAGTGAGATCGTCTGGGCGGCCCAGAGCCACATGAAGTCCGCGTGGCGCCACAGGGATGCGGGCGGCCCGGCGTCGACCGCCGCATCGCGCAACGACCCGTGCAAGCCGAGGCGCACTGGCTATTGCCCGAAGAGGCTGGCGATGGCGGCGAATCCGAACAGGGTGATGACGACGCCTGAGACGCGATTGACCCAGCGGAGACCGCCGGGTGTGAACGACCCGCGGAAGGCTGCGGCGGCGCCGCTCAAGATCAGCCACCATGCGGCCGAGCCCAGGAAGACGCCGGTGACGAGCGCCGCCGTCGAACCGCACCTGTCGGTCGCGCGCGCAAGACCGAGCCCGGCGAAGATCGCGGCAAACGACAGGATCGTCATCGGGTTGGTCAGGGTCAGGAAGAAGGTCGAGGCGTACGCGCCAAGCAGGCCTCGCCCGTCGGCCCCGGCCGCCTGTCCGGACGGGTGTGTCAGGAACGTCCGCGCGCCCAGGCAGAGGAGAAACGCGCCGCCGGCAAGACGCAGCCAGGTCTGCTGGCTGACGAGAAACCACGAGAGGAACGTGAGGCCGAGACCCGCGACCGCACCGTAGACCGCGTCCGCCGTGGCCGCGCCCAACCCCGACACGAACCCGGCTGCCCGGCCCTGCGCCAGGCTGCGGCGGATGCAGAGCACGCCGATTGGCCCGACCGGCGCGGCGATCGAGAGCCCGATCACGAGGCCGCGAACGAGAAAACCGAGACTCACGGCGTCCACCGGCTAGGCTGACGCAGGAATCACGGCGTCGGCTTCGATCTCGACCAGCATCTCCGGATCGATCAGGGCGCGGACCTCGACCATCGTGGTCGCGGGACGGATCGGACCGAAGATCTCGCCGTGCGCCCGGCCGATCTCCTCCCACGCGGCGATGTTCGTGACGTAGATGCGTGTGCGGACGACATCCTCCAGGCGTGCGCCCGCGGCTCTCAGCGCGCGTTCGACATTGGCGAGCGCCTGGCGCGTCTGTGCGTAGGCGTCGCCCGGGCCGACGATGCGCCCGGCCTCGTCGGTGGCGGTGGTCCCGGAGACATACACCGCCGGACCGATGCGCACCGCGCGGGAGTAACCGACGATCGGCTCCCACGGTGTTCCGCTCGCAATGTTCTGCCTGGACATCTCTCTCCCCCAGATTCGCGCCACAACCGGCGGGCACCCTGCTCTTCTGACACGGCGTGGCGTGGACTGTGCCTCGGATCGCGCTCAGGTCGCCACCCGATGCCGCTTGGCCCGCGAGCCGTGGCATCCTCCAGATGAGAGCCGCGCGCGGATGGATGCGTGGCGCGGTCGCGCGGGAGGAGTGTCCATGCACTATCCGTGGTGGTACGTCCCGTTCCTGACCGGCCCCATGCTCATCGCCATCATCGCGGTGGTCCACGTGCTGGTCTCGCACTACGCGGTAGGCGGCGGCCTGTTCCTGGCCCTGGAGACGCAGTACGCCTATCAGGTGAAGAACAAGGCCTACCTGGAGTACCTGCGCGGCCACGCCTGGTTCTTCATCCTGCTGACCGTGGTGTTTGGCGCCATCACCGGCGTCGGGATCTGGTGGACCATCGGCCTCACATCGCCACTGGCGACCGAGATGCTGATCCAGACCTTCGTGTTCGGCTGGGCGATCGAGTACGTGTTCTTCGTCATCGAGATCGTGTCCGCGTTCATCTTCTACTACTACTGGGGCCGGCTGAAGCCTGCGACGCACGTGCGCATCGGCTGGATCTACGCCGCCGCGGCCTGGATCAGCCTGGTGCTGATCACCGCGATCACGGGCTTCATGCTCAACCCAGGCGCCTGGCTGCAGCACCGCAGCTTCTGGATCGGATTCTTCAACCCGCAGTTCGTCCCCCAGGTCCTGGCCCGCACAGGCGGCGCCTTCCTGTTGGCCGCGCTCTATGTGTACCTGCACGCCTCCTTCAAGGTCAAGGACGCCGTGTTGCGCGATCTGATCGCGGCGCGGTCGGCCCGGCCGGCCCTGCTGGGATCCGCGCTGATCGTGCTCGGCGGGCTGGGCTGGTACTTCGTCCTTCCCGAGTCGGCGAAGGCCGCGCTGACCGCGGCCGCCGCGCTCAACGTGCTCATGGTGCTCATCTTCGCGATCACGGTCGCGGTGTTCATCATGCTGTATCTCGGCCCGTACCGGCATCCGGGGTGGCTGTCACCGGGATTTGCGATCCTCTTGTTCGTGTTCGGGTTGGGGGCCTTCTCGACCGGCGAGTTCATCCGCGAGGCGGTTCGCAAGCCGTATATCGTCTACAACGTGGTCATGGGGAATCAACTTCTGGTCGACGAGGTGCCTGCCGCGCAACAGCGCGGGTTCCTCGAGACGGGTACGTGGACTCGCGCCTGGATGGCGGCGCACTATCCCCAGGTCATGCGCGGCGCCCGGATCGACGAGAGCAGGCTGCCGGCACTGCCCGAGAGCGACCAGCGCCGTATCGGCGAGGTCATCTTCCAGTATCAGTGCAACAACTGCCACTCCACGCGGGTCGGCTACTCGGCCGTGAGCCACCTGATGCGCGGCTGGACGCCCGAATTGATCCGTAGCGTGGTCGAGCACCTGAACGAGGCCACGTTCTTCATGCCGCCGTGGGCCGGCACGCCTGAGGAGGCCGAGGTCTTGGCCAAGTACCTGACTTCAATCGCATATCCGCGGCCGGGGGGCATGCGGCCCGAGTCCGGCCGGTGAGCCGCGGCAACACCGGAGGAGGTGGACAATGGACCCGACCCAGTTGATCGGCCCGTCAACGGCGTTGGGCTATCCGGCGCCGTACTGGTTCATGACGATCCTCAAGGTCCTGGGCTTCACGCTGCACCTGGTACCAATGAACCTGTGGTTCGCGGGCATCCTGGTGGCCCTGCTGCTGCGGCAGAACCGCAACGAGCACGCCCGCCGTTTCTCAACGCGGCTGATGAGTCAGATGCCGATCATCATCGCACTCGGAATCAACTTCGGCATCGTGCCGCTGCTGTTTGCGCAGGTGGCGTACTACCGGGTGTTCTACCCGGCGACAATCCTGATGGCGTGGCCCTGGCTCGCGGTCGTCTTCCTGCTGATCTTCGCGTACTACGGTGTATATGGGTATGCGGTGGGCCTGCGCGACGGCAGGATGACGCCCGAGCGGAGCACCGCCGGATGGATGGCCGCCGTCTTGTTCATCGCCATCGGCTTCGTGTTCAGCAACGCGTTCACCCTGATGACCAACCTCGCGGCCTGGCCGGCGCTGTGGCAGCGGCACAGCATTGCTGGGGCGGCCACGGGTACGGCCCTGAATCTCGCCGATCCCACGCTATGGCCACGCTGGCTGATGGTCTTCGGGCTGGCGCTCACAACGACCGCGGCCTACGCGGTCGTGGACGCGGGGCTCTTCGCACGTCGGGAGCCCGACGCGTACAGACGGTGGGTCCGAGGCTTCGCGATGCGGCTCTACGCCGTGGGGGCCGCATGGTTCGCCGCCGTGGGATCGTGGTATGTCTTCGGCACGTGGGGCGCAGAGGTCAGGCAGGTGATGTTCGGCGGGCTCACGGCGCTGACCGCGATCACCACGGTCGCGCCTGCGCTGCCGTGGCTGTCAATCCTGGCGCAGCGCGACGGCGTGACGCCGGGGCGCGCGGCAGCGACCGGGCTCCTGCAGGTTGTGGTACTGGCGCTGAACGCGACGAGCCGACAGGTGGTCCAGAACGCGGAACTGCGACGCTTCGTCGACGTGACCTCGTCGCGGCTCGACGTCCAGTGGAGCCCGCTTGTGCTCTTCTTGCTGCTGTTCGTCGCCGGGCTGGTCCTCGTCGGGTGGATGGTGGCGCAGGCGCTCGAGGCCAGCCGGCACCCGGTCGCCGTGGCCCATAAACGCTGATCGTCCTGTCAACCGGTCAGACCCGCACCACAGCCGCTCGCATCCTGCGTGGCGATGAGGTTGAAGGAGAGCGCATATCCACATGAGAATACGGTGCGCACTTATCCTGTAACCAAGGGGGCTTGGAGATGCGCGCCGGGGCTCTCATAGCTCTGCTGGTTATGCTCGGGACCATTGCCCTGCCTGTCAACGCGGAGGAGAAACTCACCGTCAGGGTCGCCGTAGAGCCGGCGACGATCTACGCCGGCGACAAGCTCAAGATCACGGCCAAGACCTTGCCGGGCGCGGTGTGCGCGCTCTCGATTGGGCTCAGGGATCAGAAGGCCGTGGGCACGGCACAATTGACCATCAGGTAGAACGCGGCGCTCGTCTGAACACAGAGACTCTCCGCCATCCAAAGATGGTCTCGGCAGCATCGCTCCGCGCTATCCTGAAGCAGCACGCCGACCCGGTCAACGCCGCCGGCGCGCAGCGCTTCTTTGCGGGCGGGGTCAAGACCTACGGCGTCCACCGCGAGCAGCTTGACGGCATCGCTCGCGATGCGGTGCGCGCCCTGCGGAGGGGCGGCGGGCTGCCCGCGGCACTGCGCATCGCCGACGGTCTCTACCGCTCGCACAACATGGACGACGCCGCGCTGGCCGTCCGCATCCTGACGAAGTTCGGCCGCGACCTGGGACCGGAGTATTTCAGCCGCTTCGACCGGTGGGTAGACTCGCTGCGCGACTGGGCCAGCACCGACTCGCTCTCCACGCAGGTGATCGGTCGAGTCGTGCGCGAGCATCCTGCTCTGATCCGCCGGCTCGGGGTATGGACGCGTTCGCCTCATCGCTGGCGCCGCCGTGCATCGCTGGTGAGCCTCATTCCACTGGCTCATACCGGCGAGCATCTCGACCGGATCTTCACCATGGCCGGCCGGCTGCTCGGCGACGCCGACGACATGGTGCAAAAGGCCGTGGGCTGGCTGCTCAAGGAAGCCACGCGCCGACGCCGGCGCGAGGTCATCAGGTATCTCGTCGCCAACCGCGACCGGACGACCCGGCTCGTCCTGCGCTACGCGAGCGAGAAGCTCACGCCGGCCGAACGGGCGCGGGTCCTGGGCAGAGCGCGGGCCGCCCGGTGACGGTGCCACGCTCACCCTGGTGGAAGGGCCGGCGCGGCGAGTGGTGGGTTGTCGGCCAGACAGTCCTAATCGCGGCCCTGGTGCTCGCGCCGCAGATCTGGGCGCTGACCAACCCGTCAAGAGGATGGTTGCGGATGTTCGGCGGGCTGCTGATCGCCGCCGGCATCGGCATGGCGGTCCGCGCCATAATCGAACTCGGCCCCAACCTCTCGCCGTTTCCGCAGCCCCAAGAGAACGCCTCGCTCACGCGGCGCGGCCTCTACGCGCGCGTGCGCCACCCGATCTACGGCGGCCTGATTGTCGCGGGACTCGGGTGGGCGCTGTGGAAGGGCAGCGCGCTTCACCTGCTGCTCGCCGTGGTGCTCGCCCTCTACATGAACGCGAAGGCCGCCCGCGAGGAACTGCACCTGCTCACACGCTTCCCGGAGTACGCCGCGTACCGCAACGCGACGCGCCGGATGATTCCCTGGGTCTACTAGACGTCCCGAGGCTGCGGGACGCCCAGAGCCCCGAGATATCCTACGACGCCGGCTGCAACGCGATTTCCAGCCGCCGGTTGAGCTTGCCTTTGTTCTCGGTTTTCGTCACTACCAGCCGGCCGATCTCCGACGTGTTGGCGACGTGCGTGCCGCCGTCGGCCTGAGCATCGTAGCCTTCAATCTCCACGACGCGCACCTGGGTGATCCCGGCAGGCAAGAGGTCTCTGGCCAGCCGCGTGAGATCGGACCGCTCGAACTCCTCGCGCGAGACAAACCGCACGAGCACGCGGTGGCCCTCGGCAATGACGCGATTGGCCTCGGCCGCGATGGCGGCCACGCGCTCCTTGCTCAGGTCGTCGAGTGCGAAGTCCATGCGCGCCCGGTCGGGATAGATGGCTCCGCCGGTGACCAGCGCGTTGAACAGCTTGTAGACCGCGCCGACCAGGACGTGCAGCGCCGAGTGGTGGCGCATGATCGCGTACCGGCGGTTCCAGTCCACGATGCCTCGGACCACGGCGCCCACCGGCGGCGCGGCGCCCTCGACGACGTGCCAGATCGCGTCGCCGTCGCGGCGCATCTCGCTCACGCGGGCCTCCGCGCCGGGCCAGGTGAGGATCCCGGTATCGGCGGGCTGGCCGCCTCCGCCGGGGTAGAACGCCGTGCGATCCAGCGCGACGGCCTGCCCCTCGACCGCCGCGACGGCGGCGTCGAACTCTCGGACGTAACTGTCGGTCAAGTACAGCAGTTCAGCCACGGCCATCCTCCTTCAGCGCAGGAGATCGTGGTCTGGCAGGTCGTGCCGCCCCAGTAGCGCCAGCCGCGTAAAGACCTGCCCGCGATGGTATTGCTCGTGCGTCACGACGTGCCAGACGATCTCTTCCACGCTGGCACTCTGATTGACGTCCCAGGGAAACGTCCGACGGCTCACCCGGTCCTCGGTGGTGAGCGCCCGCATGACGTCCAGCGTCGCCGCCCGCTGCGGTACCCACTTCAACAGGATCGCATCGAGGCTGTCGAAGGCCTTTGGATCGAATCGCTGCCGCGCCTGATTGCGGATGACGTGTCCGATCCAGTACGCCTCCGCGCCGACCATGTGCACGAGGATGTCGCGGATCGGCTTCATACCCTCGCGCGGCGGCGTGGTCAGCTCGACCCATGGGTGCGGCCGGCAGAGATCGACGATCTCGCGCGGAAACTTCTCGAACCCCTCAAGAATCCGTGGAGGAATCACGGCATCTGCTCCTCGATGTCCAGGACCTTGCGCCGGGCCGCGTGGCCGCGAACGATCCGCACGCGCGACGGCGCCACACCCAGATAGGCCGCCACCGCCTCGATGATAGCGGCGTTGGCCCGACCCTCGTGGGGCGGCGCCGTCACCGCCACGCGGAGCGTGGTCGCGTCGAGGCGCTCGACGCGCTCGTGGCGGGCTCGAGGTGTGACGTGTACTGAGAGACGCATCGGCTCTCCCCTATAATGCTCCTAACCGTGCGCGGTGCACAGGGCCTCCGCCGCGCGCACGGGTGATCGGAGCGTATCAATGTCTCCTGCGCGAACGGAACTGCTGGCCGGAGCCAGAGCCGTGGGGCCACTGCTCCTCGGGGTCGTGCCCTTCGGGCTGATCTATGGTGTGCTGGCGCGCGGCGCGGGCATTGCCGCCACGGCCGCGCAGGCGATGTCGGCAGTGGTATTCGCGGGCTCCGCGCAGTTTGTCGCGGTCCCGCTCCTCGGCGGTGGCGCGCCCGGAACGATCGTGCTGCTCACGACCCTCGTTCTCAACCTCCGCCACGTGCTGTACAGCGCGTCCATGGCGCCGCATCTCCAACCGCTCGGCCCGGCCTGGAAGCGGCTGCTGGCGTTCCTGCTGACCGACGAAGCCTACGCCGTGACGATTCTGCGATATCAGCGCGACCGCGCGGAAGCCCGGGCGGCGACCTCCACGCACTGGTACGCGCTCGGGGCCGGCCTCACCCTGTGGGTCGTGTGGCAGGCCAGCACCGCGGCCGGCCTCTACCTCGGCGCGCAGGTGCCGCCGTCCTGGTCGCTCGAGTTCACTCTCGCGCTGACGTTCATCGCGCTGGTGGTGCCGATGCTCTCCGATGCCGCCGGGGTCACGGCCGCCGTCACCGCCGGTGCCGTCGCGGTGCTCGGTCTCGGGCTTCCCCTGAAGCTCGGGCTGGTTGCTGCTGCGCTGTCAGGCATCGCCGCCGGTATGATGGCAGAAGCGCGCGTGAGTGGCCGTGCCGCCTCCAGGAGCATCACCCCATGAGCCCCTGGGGGCTCGTCGCGGGCATGGCGGCCATCACGTTCGGGCTGCGGCTCTCGATCATCGGGCTGCCGGGCCGTTTCGGCTTGCCGCCCCTCGTACGGCGGGCGCTGCGGTTCGTCCCGCCGGCGGTGTTCTCGGCGATCATCGCGCCCGACGTGCTGGTCCCGGACGGCACCCTGGCGGTCTCGCTCGGCAACGCCCGCCTGGCGGCGGCTGTCTGCGCGGCGCTGGTGGCCTGGCGAACGCGCAACGTGCTGGCCACGATCGCGACCGGCATGGCGACGCTCTGGTTGTTGCAGGCGTTGCTCGCCCGCGGCGGACCCTAGGCCGCCAGGGCCGCAACCTCATCGGCCTCGGCCGTTGTCAGCTCCCACTCTGTGGCTCTCGCGTTCGCCGCGACCTGCTCAGGCTTCGTTGTGCCGGTGATCACCGTGCACACGGCGGGACGGGCAAGCAGCCAGGCAATGGCCAGCTCGGCAACCGTGTGGCCCCGCGCCTGGGCCCATGCCTCGAGACTGCGGACGATCGCGAAGTTGCGCGGACTCATGAACAGCCGCGCGAACCGCTCGTTCTGGTGGCCGCGCGTGCCGGCCGGCGCCGGCTGGCCCTCTCGGTACTTGCCGGTCAGCATGCCGCCGGCCAGCGGAAAATAGGGGATCACGCCGACGCCAAACGCCTGACACGCCGGCAACAGCTCGGTTTCGACGTCACGCCTGAGCAGGCTGTATTCGGGCTGCACG
Organism: Candidatus Fervidifonticultor quartus; assembly: GCA_031458775.1. Classification (GTDB taxonomy): domain Bacteria; phylum Sysuimicrobiota; class Sysuimicrobiia; order Sysuimicrobiales; family Humicultoraceae; genus Fervidifonticultor_A; species Fervidifonticultor_A quartus. Next base: position 23,748 of record JAVKJV010000033.1, read on the forward strand.
GTCACGAAGCGCGGCCAGTGCCGCCCGTCGCTCACCCAGAGTCCCCAGACCATCTGCCAGGCGGCGAAATTTGAGCATCCGATGTAGCGCACCTTGCCCTGCCGGACAAGGTCGTCGAGGGCGCCAAGGCTCTCGTCGAGCGGCGTGTGAGGATCCCATCGGTGAATCTGGTAGAGATCAACGTAGTCGGTGCGCAGGCGTTTGAGGCTGCGCTCGATGCCGGCCATGATACGCGCGCGCGAGACCCCCGCCTCGTTGGGACCTTCACCGAGCGACCAGCCGACCTTGGTCGCCACGATGGCGCGGTCACGCCGACCCTCCAGGGCGCGGCCGAGATACTCTTCCGAGCGCCCGCCGCCGTAGACATCGGCCGTGTCAAAGAACGTGATGCCGAGGTCGAGGGCCGCATGCACGACGCGCCCGGTCTGGTCGGCATCGCAGTCGCGACCGAACGTGTTGCATCCCAGGCCCAGGACGGACACCTGTAGCCCGGCGGTTCCCAAACGGCGATACTTCATTCACATCCTCCTCCGCAGACCCTTGAACCACTCACTGACCACCGGCGGTGACTTACGCATTCCCCACACGCTCTCCTGCGGGGCAGGCGCCGGTGCAGCAGGAGAGCCGCCTCGCGCGCGGTAGACACGTGGCATCGACACAGGAGGTGTGCGCATGGGTGAAATCCAGCACCGCGTACTGGCCGCCATCCCGGCCGAGCAGGTCAATCCGCAGATGACCCGGCGACTGGTCTGGGGCGAGCGCGTGATGGCGTCATGGATCGAACTGAAGAAGGGTGCGGTCGTGCCAAGCCACCAGCACGAGAACGAGCAGTTGACCTACTGCATCTCGGGCGTGATGCGCTTCACGTTCCCAGACCGGGAGCTCACCCTGCGCGGAGGGGAGGTGCTGGTCATTCCCAGCAACGTGCCCCACGGCGCGGAGATGCTTGAGGACACGGTGGAGATGGACCTGTTCAGTCCACCGCGGCAGGACTGGATCTCGGGCTCAGACGCCTATCTGCGCAAGTAGGGCGGGCGCGGCCGGGTTAGCGCGCGATTGGCGTCTCGTCGTCGAGCGTGCGCAAGAGGCCGTCGAGATCGAGCGGCTGCGTGACCATCATCAACTCGCCGTTCGGTTGCCTCGGCCACTGGGACGGATCGCGGTCCGCGTAGATCTCGATACCGTTCCCGTCGGGATCGCGGAAGTAGATCGCTTCGCTCCCGCCGTGATCGGACGCGCCATCAATCGGCCAATTGTGGTCGAGCAGGCGCTTCAGCGTCCGCGCGAGTTCGCGGCGGTTGGGCAGGAGGATCGCAAAGTGATACAGCCCGGTGGACCGCCGGGGCGGCTGTGGCGCGCCCTGACTCTGCCACGTGTTGAGACCGATGTGGTGGTGGTAACCGCCGGCCGACAGGAAGGCGGCCTGCGGTCCGTACCGCTGCATGAGCTCGAACCCGAGGACGTCTCGGTAGAACGCCACCGCCCGTTCGAGATCGGCAACCTTAAGATGCACGTGGCCGATGCGCGTTTCGGGATGAATCACGGCTGCGCCCTCAGCACACCGACCATCCCGGCCTCGCGGTGCCCGGGCAGCGTGCACACAAAGGCGTAGTTGCCCGGCCGCACCGTCGCCTTCACATCATCGGTCTTGCCCGCCTCGATGATCGCGATCTCCGCAATCTTGCGGCGGTTGCCGTCCTCGATGATGAAGTTGTGCTCGATCGAGCCTTCGTTCTTGATCTCAAATGTCACGTCCCCGGCGCGCACGGTGACCTCCTTGGGATCGAACGAGAAGTCGCGGGCCTTGATCAAGACCTTCGGCGCCGCGGGCGCCGCCAGGCCCGGCCCGATCGGAACCGCCACCACGACTGCGACCACCGCAGCCAGCGCGATCGCGAACGCCGCCGACCACGCGGTCCCGAATCGGACGGCGATCGCCGCCCGCGGAGGTTGTCCCATGCCTACACCACCATGACGGGATGGCCGACGATCCCGTTGTAGAGATAGCCTTGTTCGTTGAAAGGTACGATTGCCGGCTGCGTGTTGCCCTGCGCGTCGGTCGCGCGCACGCGAATACTGTAGTCGCCCGGGCGGGCGTCCCACGAGAACTCCCAGCGCACCCAGGCGCGCGGCGCCTGGCGGTCGCGGATACGCGCCTCCTGCCATGAGACGCCGCGGTCGAGACTGTACTCGACCTTCGTGATGGCGTACGGGCCCCACGACCGGCCGCGGATCGTGTGCCGGCCGGCGCGCAGCTCCGCGGGCCACGCCAGCTCAAGGGCGCTCTTCACGTTCTGCAGCGATAGGACCGGTCCGTCGGCCGGGCTGTTCGCCGGCTTCTGATAGGTCGGCCCGACCATCACGTAGCTCGTAGTGTTCCACGGGGAGAAGATCGGTGTTTCGGAGACCTCGAGGCGTCCCACCCACTTGACGCTGGCGACGCCGATCCACCCGGGTACCAGGACCCTCGCCGGGAACCCGTGGTCCGGCGGCAGCGGGTGCCCGTTCATCGCGTAGACGAGCAGCGTGTCGGGTTCCATAGCCTTGGCGATGGACATGGGCCGCCGCACCTTGAGATCGTCGAGGCCCTCGGGCATTACGTCCACCGCGGTGGGCTTCACGCCGGCGCGGCTGAGGATCTCGCGCAGCGGCACGCCGGTCCACTCGGCGACACCCACCGCGCCGAGCCGCCACTGCGTACCCTGCGCGCGCCGGTTGTACGCGGCCTCGAAGAAGCTGCGGCCGTTGCCGGCGCACTCGACGTACCGCCGCACCGACGTGTCGGGCAGCGACAGGATGTCGTCGTAAGTGAGCTCCAGCGGACGGGCGACGCCTGAGCCTTCGATCCGCAGGCGCCAGGTGGCTGGATCAATGCGCGGCGTGCGCGAGTGGTTGCGGATGAAGAACAGTTCGTTAGGCACGAGGTAACCCCGGCCGGTCAGGTTCTCCCAGCGCATCTCGAAGTTGCTGCCGAAGGGGTAGAACAGGTTGCCCGGCACCGGCTTGACTACCAGCGGCGACGCCTGAGCCACGGTCTGCGCGGCGGGCATCTGCCCGTGGGCGGCCCGCGGCGACACCAGCCCGCCGAGCGCGGCGGCCGTCCCGCCCGTCGCGAGCAGGGTCAGGAAGCGGCGCCGGGACACGCCCAGCGCCTTCGCCTGTCTCCACAGGACTTCGTCGTACCGGGCTTGCTCGTACGCGGCTTCGTCGAGCAGACGCTCACTCCCCATCGCCGTGGCCCCCCGTCGGCTGCAAGAATACCCCGAGTATAGGAACGGCGTTGCCGGGGGGTCAAGGACAAACGACTGTGCACGGCCACGCCGCCTAGCCGCCCTGGAATGTGAGCAGTTTCACAGTTCCTCATTGAGCCGATTAATGGTCGACCTCAGGCTACCCTAGTAGCCTACTCACAGGCACCCGGTGCCAAGCGAATCGAGGGAGGTGGTGATCTGTGGCGCGTGGTCGTCAGAGCCTTGCACGACCCCTGAACAGCGCAATCTTACTTGTTCTGACCGTCGCAGCACTTCTTGCCCGCCCCCCCATCTTGTCGTTTGCACAGATGAACACGTTCACTGCCACTGGCCGCGCGGTTCTTGGTGGAAGTTTGGAAACCGCGCAACGCCGGGCATTGGAGAATGCCCTGTGGCTGGTGGTTGACCAGGCCGTTCAATCGATGGTTCCCACCGATTCACGCATCGAACACAAGCAGACGATCAATGCCATACTGGCGCGACCTCGTCAGCACATCGTCAAGTACGAGATCACTCAGCGTGGGCCCTCCAAGGGCTACTTCCTTGTGAGGGTAAGAGCGATTGTCGCAAGAAGCGCCCTGGCTTCACGTCTCCGCGCCTCTGCGATCCCATTTCACGAACCCGCCGTTCGGGATGGCCCTACGCGTACGCCGCAGCTGACATCGCCCGCTCCGCCCACGATACCAGCAGCACAGAGTGCAAACCCACCGGAGGTCCAAGGTGGTCCCGTTGCCCTAACCGCCGCCTCAACTCCTTCTGGACCAGCGATCACCGCTGCTGCGCAATCTCCACCCGCGGCGGCCGCGACCCAAACCGGCCGCCCCAGGATCGCCGTTCTGCTCTTCCAACTCGGGATCACGAACCCGCAGTGGACACAGAGCTGGGACATCGCTATCGGCGTGACCGATCTCGTTGAAGAGGCGCTGCACAGCAGTGGGCGCTATCGCATCATTGAGCGGCGGCAGATTGAGCAGGTACTCAGAGAGCAGGAGCTCGGAGCCAGCGGGTCTGTTAACGCGGCGACCGCAGCGAAGATAGGGCGCATTCTGGGCGTGCGGCATTTGGTCATGGGGTCTGTTAACCAGTTCGATCTGAGGGGAGCAGGCGGCATCTCTCTCCCAGGGCTGGGGCTGGGCCTCTATCGAGCGCAGGTCGACCTCACAAGTCGCGTTGTCGACACCTCGACGGCTGAAATCGTGGCCATCGTCCGGGGATCGGGTCGAGCCGACGGCACCGTTGTGCTCGCCCAGCTTCAGGGGCTGACATTTGGCGGCGGCGAGTTCCGCCAGAGCGTCCTTGGCAAGGCCTTGGACCAAGCCATCCAGGAACTCGTCGTCAAGCTGAACGGCACCATGAGCGGTCAGCAGTGACCAAGATCGAGGGCTCACGGTACAAGACTTCAGTCGAGGGAGGGATCAAGGTGAAGAGGCTCCTTGTGATGGCTATCGTCATCTCCATGAGCGTTGGGACTGCGCTGGACCTGTCAATGACCGCAGCGAGAGCCCAGTACACGTTCTCCAGAAACCCCGACGACTACCACGCGGCCTATGTAGGGCAGAACAGTTACCCAACGCTGCACATCAACGGCTGCTATCAGTTTGTCATTCAGTTCCGAAACACTGGCCGCGCAACGTGGCATCAGGGAGTTGTCAATCTCGGCACGGATCGCCCGCGAGACCGAATCCCAGGCTTCATCCGCGAAGATCGGTGCAGCGGTCAGCCTTCCGGGTGGATCTCCGGCAATCGAGTCGTCCTCCGCGAGCAGGCTGTTCCCCCAGTCGGGGTTGGTACTTTCGTCTTCTGGTACACGGTCACACGAGATCATGCGACTGGGACGTTCCGCGAGTACTTCAGGCCGGTGGCCGATGACGTGACCTGGATGGAGGACTGCGGATGCTACTGGGATGTGCGCGTCGTAACTCCGACGCCACCGCAGCCGCGCGGAGACGACTCCGGTCAACCAAGTCGCCCGTTCTCCGACACCTGTGATTCCCCTCGGAACGCGGGAAACTGCGTCTACTACGCCCGCTGTCGAGTTCCGTCTCTGCCGTACAACCTTTTCACCTACGCACAGAAAGTTTCGATTATCAACTCCTCCACACCACGGACAGGCGCGGTTGCTGTGATGAATGTCGGCCTCCCGTGGGGCCACCTTGCTGTGGTCGAACACGTGTACCCGGACGGGCGCATCGTCGTCAAGGAAAGCAACTACCGTGCAGGGCAATTCACGGTGCGTAGGGGGTTCCCAGGAGAGCTGAGAGTCACGGGATACTATCAACCCTGACGACATGCGGTCGTTCGTTCACGACACAACTATGGTAAGCAGCGCGACATCGAACAGGAGGGCTCACTAATGCCGGCAGATCTGACGCTCATGAACTGGATATGCGAACACCGCGGCCTCGCACGAGAAAGCGTCGTCGGCACCTTGAAAGCCGCCGGACACAAGGAAGCCGATATCGTCGACAGTTACGAGGCGGTGATTCGACAGACGATGGCGACACCGTCCATGCCCGCCAGGAAGAAGGAGCCGTGGCTCGCTGCCCTGCTGAGTTTCATCCTCCCGGGTATGGGGCACCTGTACGCAGGCGCTGTCGGCACGGGCATCGTCTTACTGGCGCTGTACGGCTTCGCATGGCTAATGACGCTAAGCATCATCGGCGCCATCATCGGAGTTCCGTTGCTCTTCGCGGTGGCCATCGGCGCGCTGGTCGGCAGCTACAACGCCGCCCAGGCCGCCAATCGCTCGGTTTGACCGCACGCACAACGGGTGGAGGAAGAAGCACCCTCTTCCTCCACCGTCGTCCAAAGCTGCACCGGCACGACAGGTGGAACGCCAAACGAATCCAGACTAAATCAAGTCGTCCTGAGCAGGAACAGGGCTCGGCGCAAAGCGTGCATCCCTTCGAGAAACCGCCCTTTGTGCTCGAACGCGACGCCTAAGCGGTACTGCAGGTGTGGGTCCTCCGGTGTCCGCTCGGCCGTCGCCAGAAGAACGCCGATCTCTACGTCAGACATGGCCGGTGGAAGACCAAGCACAGGAGAAATCGAGGGGTGTAACTTCAAGGCCAGCTTGTACGCCGTCAAGGCCTCCTGATACCGCGATTGCTCCTCCAGAATGACCCCCATGAGCGCGTAACACAGCATCGCGGTGGTATCACCATTGCGGACGTTGAGGTACGCACGAAGCGCTTCCATCGCTTCCGTCAGACGCCCCTGCATGTAGTAGCCGGTGGCAACATATGCGCGGAGCCTTACAAGAGTATAGTCGGACTCCAGGGCTTCCACGAAGTGGCGTGTCGCCGCCGGCCAACGACCGTCAGCGAAACCCTGCAGTCCTTCTCGTATGTTGTCGACAGCAAACCTCGTACGACCGTAGCCTTCCAACGTCGGCAGGAGCACGAAGAGCAGCTGGGAGCGCTCTCTGGGTCTGACAGACCGGCGCATCTCGGCATAGCCAGCAAGACTCACCCTGATCGTCAGGTCATCGGGGAGCGGGCCGGTCACGGTGATAGGGCTTGGGCCAACTCGTCGGTCTCCAACGTACACAAACGCCTGTCTGGGGAACGTGTGGACGGCAATTCCCTGCGGACCCGTTGTCGGCCCGACCGAGTTCCTTACTAGGGTGGGGGCGGTGAACACGATGTTCTTGAACTCGAGCATGCCCTCTTTGAATCGCCCCTTAGCCTCATACAGGAGTCCCAAGCGAATTCGCGCCGCGCGGTCAGCGGGGTTCTCGGCAACTTGCCTGGCGGCTGCACGAATCGCCGCATCAGTGGCATCGACGCGACGTTGAAACTCGCCGCCAAAAGCTGGCTGTACTTTGACGGCCAGTTTGTACGCGGTCAAGGCTTCCTGGTGTTGCCGCCGTTCCTCGTATACAGTCCCAAGGAGAATGTAAGCGTCTTGTGACGCTGGGGTCTCACCATAGATGCCGATGTGGGAGCGCGCCGCAGCAACGGCCTCGGCGTAGCTACGTTGAAGCCACATTGCAGTCGCCAAGTAGACTCGGGTCTCGGCAAGCACGGCGGCCTCGGTCAGCAACTCCCGAGCGTAAGCAGCTGCCTGTACACCCTCCCCGACCGCCAGGGCATCCTGAAGTCGCCGCAGCAACTCACGGCCTCTCGGTGTGGTCGGGTCGCCGGCCGCCTCGCGGGGCAGGAACAAGGTCGGTGGCACTTCTGAAGGAACGCTTAGCGCTCGTGACAGCGTCAGGCGTCCGGGTGAGGCACCCGTGACCCGATAGGCTTTCGGACCGCGACTCCCCGGACGGAACCTCGCGGGAGCAGGACCGATCGGAGACCCGTCAACTGAAACCGTCGCGCCAACGGGAAACACGTATATCGTGATCTCGTCATCTGTACGAGTGGTCGAAGCCGGCGTCGAGGGGGAGATGATCGCTCCGGCGGAAGGTGTCCTTGCCGGGGAAGTCGGTGTCGCGATCTGGCTTGGTCGCGTCAAGATCGCCGTTCCGATTGTCCCCGAGGAGATCACCGATCCCTGGACCGATTGCAGCATACCCACGACACGCTGATCCGAGGCACTCACAACCGGGCCGCCTTCAAAGCCCGCTGGGAGCGCGCGGTCCAAACGATCTCGCCCTGCTGCCTTGAGGGCTACGTAGCTAAGCTCTCTTCCGGCCGCCTCAAACCCGATAACGACAATCCGCTCGTCTTGCCTGAGAGCTCGGAGATCGAGATCCACGACGCGCGGTCCCGCCCAGTTGCTCACCGCGATTGTCGCAACGCCCGAACGTTGGTCCCGGAGAACCACGCGGCCGACGTACGCGCGACCGCCGCTGTCGCTTAACCGGACGCTCTCTGCATCCGCCACAGCATCGACGACTGTGACGATCATGACATCACCGCCCTGGGGCACGACGACGAAGCCCGAACGCACCGCACCGTCATGGCGAGTGATGCGAACGACAAGTCTCTCAAAGGCCTTTACGATGTCGGCGGTGCTCTGCGAGTGTGCCGGCGACGAAGCGAAAAGTCCCGCTAGCATTGCCACCAGGGCCGCGGCACCTGTCGGCCGGCGCCACCCCGTCCGAGGAGGAAGGCCGTGCTCAGCGCTTCTCAACGTGGGCATCGATGAAGGTCTCGATCGGTTTGTCAGACTCCAGCACCGCAAGAAGCCTGTACACCACACCGGCCTGCACCGCCGGGCCGACGAGACGCGGCGGAGTCCACGCAACCTCCAGGACACGATCCTCACCTGGATTCCACCCCACGATGCGCCGCGAAGCGCCGAACACACGACCGTCGGACCAACGATACAGATCCAGCCCAGCATGAGGCCCCCTCACGCCTCGCACGATGAAGTCGAGGATCTGTTCGGTTGGGAAACTGACTCGTATGGGATCAGGCTTGGTGTTCCTGAGGTGAAGGGCCAGCCGGACAGGCTCGCCCTCGTGGATAACCGTCGTCGAGCCACTCAACCGCAGTTGGAGCCCCTCTGGGTGCGCGGCCACGGCCTCACTCGTCGAAAGGACGACGTATGGCCGAGCGGGCGACACCGGAGGCTGAGGAGTCCGCTCCAACGAACTCGTAACGATAATCACGACGAAGATCAACACAACGATGACCGCGCCCGCCACGAAGGCTCCCTTGAGATGCGGTAACCTCGCAAGGCCTATGATAGCCGCGAATGCGCGCCGAAAGGCCTGCCTATCGCCGCCCGCATGACGCAGCTCAAAGACGTGCTCGGGCTGCTGGATGTCCCTTAGTCGGTGCGGACCCAACGGCTGAAGTACAAGTTCCCTGGGCAGCGACCGGCGGACAAGATTGGCGGTCGACTCCGAAACAAGAGTCTGACCACCGTCTGCCAGCGATCGCAGCCGTGCCGCCCGATTGACCTCGGGCCCATAGTAGTCCCCTTCCCGAAGCTCAGTCTCACCAGTGTGGACAGCGATGCGCACCTTCAACGGCGCGGGAGTTGCCCAGCGCTCCGTCGCCATCGCACGCTGAATCGCGAATGCTGCCATGACGGCGTCAGAAGCTCTGGTGAAGACACCGAACCAACTGTCACCCTCGCCGCGGCTCCTGACAACCACACCGTGGTGGGACTCAATCGCGCCGACAACAAGCGCATCGTGTCTGGCAACGGCGGCGCGCATCGATGTTGGATCCAGCTCCCACATGCGCGTGCTGCCCTTGATGTCCGTGAACAAGAGGGTGACGGTGCCTATCGGAAGAGCGCTCATGCCGCGCAGACCCCGCCCACGGCTGCTCCTGGTAGATCTCTTGCCTAAGGCGTTGGGGGCGTTTCACGATCACTCGGCCTCTTGTCAGTGTGAGCACGCTCAGCCGCTCATAGTACTTGAGCCATTTGTTGACGCTCTCCCGGGTCGCGCCGACCATCTGCGCAAGATCTTCCTGCGTGAGCCGCGGAATGCTGATCTCACCATCGACACCCAGGATCCCCCGCAGCGACGCCAGGTCGAGAATAGCTCGCACGACGCGGGCGCGGATATTGAGAAACGATGCGTCATGCACCAGCCGAGTAGTCGATCGCAGACGCTGGCTCAAGATCGCGAGCAGGCCAACCGCGACATTGGGATGTTCCGCGATGAAGCGAAGGAAGTCATCTCGTCGCAAGATCAGGACTTCGCAGGGTTCCGTGGCGATAACATTCGCCGACCGCGGCTCCCCATCAAGCAGAGCCATCTCGCCGAAAAAGTCTCCGGCCGCCCTGAAGCCCAGAATGGCCTCCTTGCCCTCCGCCGACCGCAGGACGATCTTCACTTCGCCCCGCTCGACCACAAACAACGACGTCCCTTGATCGCCCTCGTGGAAGACGACCTCGTTCTTTCGGAAGGTACGACGCACCATGAGGGCGGATAATGACGCAAGATCGTCAGGCGGAAGCGGCGAGAACAAAGGGACTTGAGACAGAATCCAGCGACCAGCGGGCAGCTTCGCCGCTTTTGAACGAGTGATAGACGTGCCCAGCGCCACCCACCCCTTCCGGCTCCGCGGGGGTCAGCACTACCAGCAGCCGAACGATACGGCTCTAGACGTGTTTGGCAAGAGTTTACATATGCTTCGGCCTGTTCCCTCCGGAACCCTCCGGCCAAATCTGGCGGGCCTGAGGAGATCCCCATGACAATCCTCGTACGCCTCGCGGAGCCCCGGGACGCCGCCTCCATCGCCGACATCTACAACCAGGGCATCCGGGATCGGATCGCCACATTCGAAACGCGCGAGCGGACGGCGGACGACATCCTGCGCTGGCTGGGCGATCCCAGGCACCCCGTATTGGTCGCCGAGCGCGACGGACGGGTGGGGGGCTGGATCTCGGCGTCTCGCTATCGCGACCGCGAGTGCTATGCGGGTATCGCCGAGTTCTCGGTGTACGTGGCGCGTGACGTCCGCGGGCAGGGCGTGGGCGACGCGCTTATGAGGGCGTTCCTCCCCGCATGTGAGGCGGCGGGGTTGTGGAAAGTCCTGTCGCGCATCTTCCCCGAGAACACCGCGTCGCTTCGCCTGTGCGAGCGACACGGCTTCCGTCAGGTCGGCGTGTACCGACGGCACGCGCAGCTCGACGGCGTCTGGCGTGATGTGATCGTCGTGGAGCGGCTCCTCGGACCGGCCGCGTAGTCAGGGCGTCTGCTTCGCCAACGCAAGCAGACGATCGAGCACGTCGCCGACGCGGAACCCGTCGTGCTCGTGCTCGTTCGTGATCCACGGCGTCAGGCGGCGCACGGCCGAGGCGGTGGCCAGCGAGAACACCCGGGCCACGTACATGTCGTCGAAGTAAAGCGCGGCGAACACCGGAACGGCGTTGCGGGCGAGCTGGTGGAGATCGTAGAGCGGAGGCCAGTCGTCCTTCTCGGCCAGGAGGCGCGCGGTGTCGCGCAGCGGCACGAGCGCCGGATCCTCGTCGAAGATGAACGGGTAGATCATTTCGCCGGCGAACAGGAACGGCGTGCCGCGGTCGAGGGCGAACTCGGGCCGCTGCGCGTAGAGCCGTTCGGCCGACCACCGCGACGCGGCGCCCTGACAGTAACATGCTTCGTGGAGCACCGCGTACAACGGACGGGTGGCGAAGCTCACCACGTGTGAGACGCCCGCGAGGAAGGTGTCGGAGAGTTCCAGGCCCGCCACGCCCTCGACGAACGCCTCCTCAAGCATGTAGTGCAGTTCGTCGAAACTGGACCGCATGCCGAGCCCCATGCCGGCGGTCTGGAAGCGCCGCGGGCTCAGTCGCTCGCCAGTCGGCAGCCGCACGTCGTGCGTGCGCAGGTGCTCCACGATCCGCGCACACAGCTCGCGGTCGTCAGGATGGCGCTCGAAGTAGGCGGCGTTCTTCTCCACGGTCCGCGCGTACGTGACGGCGTAGATCTCGTCGGCCGTGGCCGCCAGCGGAGGGAGCCCGCCGGTGACGAAGACTTCCTTGAGCCCGCCCGGCGCAAACGAGAGGTACGTGGTCGCACAGAAGCCGCCGTGGCTCTGTCCGAGGACGGTCCACGGCTCGTCACCCTGGAGCTCGCGCCGCAGCAGTTCGGCATCCCGCACGATCGCGTCGGCGCGGAAGTGCGTCAGATAGTCGGCCTGCTCCGCAGGCCCACCGCGGCGGACCAGGGTCTGGCGGTTGGCCGGCGTCGAGAGGCCAGTCCCGCGCTGATCGAGCAGCACGACGCGATAGTCCTTCAGCGCCCGGCCGAGCCACCCGGTCCGGCTGCTCGGACGCGGGCTCTTACCGCCAGCTACTGAAAGGACTTTCCATGCGCACACGCACGTACTCTCAGCGTGTGCAGGGACCGGAAGTCATACTCTTCCCGGATCTCCCGCACAACCGCCGCGGGGTTCGACACTGTAACCTGGAACCTGCTGCTGATGGTATCCATGGCCATGGAGCAGGACAAAGACAGTCTGCTTCAGCCAAGTCTCCAAAGGACATGAGACAAAGCGACATGCCGCTGGTACTCGCCGAGGCCTGAAGGCGAGCAGGGGGCCGGCCGCGCCAGAGGAATTCCCCCGACATGGACGCCCTCAAACAGCGCATCGTAAGAGACGGCCGCAACCTGGGCGGCGGCATCCTCAAAGTCGACGCCTTCCTCAACCACCAGGTAGATCCCGCGCTCATGAACGAGTGCGGCCTCGAATTCGCGCGGCGCTTCCGCGCGGCACGCGCGACCAAGGTGCTGACCGCAGAAATCTCAGGCATCGCGCCGGCATTCTGCACGGCGCTCGCCCTGGGCCTGCAGCTCGTCTACGCGCGCAAGCAGCGCCCGATCACGATGCCGGACCAGATCTACCTGACGATCGCGCCGTCGCACACGAAGGCCGGCCGGGTGGAGCTCATGGTCTCGCCGGAGTACCTGGGCCGCGACGACCGCGTGCTCATCATCGACGACTTCCTGGCCACCGGCGAGACCATCCTGGGCCTCGCGCGGCTGGCGCAGGCCGCGGGCGCCACAATCGTAGGCGTCGGCGTGGTCATCGAGAAGACGTTCGAGGGGGGCCGGCACCTCGTCGAGCGGTTGGGTGTACCGGTCGAGGCCCTGGCGCGCATCAGCGACATGAGCAACGGGCAGATCACGTTCGCGGAGGGGGCGGCGACATGAGAACGCGGGTAGCGGTGATTGGGTGTGTCGTGGCACTGGCGGTGGTCGGTGCGGGGATCGTCGCGTCGGTGGCCGCGCCGGCCGGCGACGCGAAGTCGCAGATCAAGACCGCGATCACTCACGCGGGCTTCGCGGCCGGCGGCACGACGCTGAGCTACGTGCAGCAGCATCTCGGCCACGCCCTGAACTGCCTCGAAGGCACGAAGGGCAAGAACTTCAATCAGAGTTGGGGCCACGTGTGCCAGGGCCAGGGCAACGGCATTCTCGAGGACTTGAAAGCCGCGCCGGGCGGCGCGGACTTCATGCTCGTGGCCCAGCAGGCCGATGCGCTCGCGGTCGCGGGCGTCGGCAGCCGGAACCTCAACGAGGCGCGCAACGCGGCGAGGGGCGTAACGGCCCTGCTCACGGTAATCCAGGACAACCTGAAGTAGCGCCGCGGCGCCGGTGCTGCGGCGCGAGGCCGATCTATGAAGACACGCGCAGCTATCCTGTACGACCTGGCCCGGCCTATCCCGTACGCGGACTCGCATCCACTTCAGGTCGAGGAGGTTGCGCTCGACGGACCCGGCCCTGGCGAGGTGTTGGTCGAGGTCGCCGCCGCTGGGCTCTGTCATTCCGACCTCTCGGTCGTGGACGGGTCGCGGCCGCGCGCCGTGCCGGTGATCCTCGGCCACGAAGCCAGCGGGATCGTGCGCGAGGTCGGCCCGAACGTCACCGCGGTCGCGGCCGGCGACCACGTGGTCTTCTCATTCGTGCCGGCGTGCGGCCGGTGCGTGCCGTGCGCGACCGGCCGGCCGGCCCTGTGCGAGCCCGGCGTGGCCGCGAATGCCGCGGGCACGCTGCTGTCTGGCGCGCGGCGCTTTGCCGGTCGTGACGGGGCGGCGATCAACCACTTCCTCGGGGTCTCGGCGTTCTCGCACTACACGGTGGCCGCGCAGGAGTCGCTGGTCAGGATCGACACGGCGTTTCCCCTCGACAGGGCCGCCATCTTCGGCTGCGCGATCGTGACCGGCGTGGGCGCGGTCACGAACACGGCGCGGGTGGAACCGGGCGCGAGTGTGGCGGTCTTCGGACTGGGCGGCGTCGGGTTGAGCGCGGTCATGGGTGCGCGGCTCGCCGGCGCGCATCCGATCATCGCCGTGGACCTGCTCGACGATAAGCTCGCCGCGGCGCGCGCTGCCGGCGCGACGCACACCGTCAACGCGCAGGCCACCGATCCGGTACAGGCGATCCGAGACCTCACGCGCGGCGGCGTGCAGTACGCGTTCGAGGGCGTCGGCAGCGAGCAGGCGCTCGCGCAGGCATATCAGGCCACGCGGCGCGGCGGCACGACCGTCAGCATGGGCCTGCCGGCGCCGAGCCGGTTGCTCGCGGTGCCGGCCACTCAGCTCGTGGTCGAGGAGCGCACGATTAAAGGCTCGTTCATGGGTTCGGCGGTGCCCCGGAGAGACATCCCGCGGTTCCTGGATCTCCACGCGACGGGCGTGCTGCCGGTCGACATCCTGCTCACGCGCAGTCTTCCGCTCGAGGACATCAATGCCGGTTTCGACGCGCTGCGCGACGGCCGTGCGATCCGGCAACTGCTGACGTTCGTCTAGCCCGCCCGATGGCGACGGTCGCGGTGCGCTAGCGGTTGAGCGCGCGCATCCCCTCGTCGGGGTAGCGCGAGCCGGCCGCCACCCCCGGCGGCGACAGCTCGGCCAGGGCGGCCACGTCCTCGGCCGTCAGGCGGACCTCAAGGGCGCCGAGGTTTTCTTCCAGGTGGGGCCGGGTTCTTGCACCGGGGATCGGCACGATCGTCTCGCCGTGCGCCATGACCCACGCGATAGCCAGCTGCGGCAGGGTGCACCCCTTGGTCTGCGCCATCACACGGAGACGCTCGACGAGCTGCAAGTTGCGCCTGAAGTTGTCGCCCTGGAACCGGGGGTGCACCCGCCGCCGGTCGTCCGGCGCGAGTTCATCGGGTGAGCGCAGCGTTCCGGTCAGGAAGCCTCGGCCCAGCGGGCTGTACGGCACGAAACCGATGCCCAACTCGCCGCACGTCGGGAGCACCTCTCGTTCGGGATCGCGCGTCCACAGCGAGTACTCCGACTGCACGGCCGCGATGGGATGCACGGCGTGCGCGCGGCGGATCGTGGCGGCCGACGCCTCGGACAGTCCCAGATAGCGCACTTTGCCCGCACGCACGAGGTCGGCCATGGCCCCGACGGTCTCCTCGATTGGCGTGTTGGGATCCACGCGGTGCTGGTAGTAGAGATCGATGACGTCAACGCCGAGCCGGGCCAGGCTCTCGTCGCATGCCCGCTTCACGTGCTCGGGCCGGCCGCTGATGCCCGCCGGCCGGCCTTGCGCGTCGCGGACGTTCCCGAACTTCGTCCCGATGATCACACGGTCGCGGTACGGCCGGAGCACGCGGCCGACCAGCGTCTCGTTGTGGCCGTTGCCGTAGACATCGGCGGTGTCGAAGAACGTCACACCGAGATCCAGGGCCCGCAGGAGCGTGGCCTCGGACTCGGCCTCATCGCGCACCGCCCCGTAACTGCCCGACATGTTCATGCAGCCCAATCCCAACGCCGAGACCGACAGACCGCTGTTGCCGAGCTGACGCTGCATCATCGCCGCAACACCTCGAAGAGATAGTTCGCCCTCATACCTTCGGCCCCCCGCAGACCCCCGTGTGTCCCGACGGGGCGCCCGAGCCGGCGGCCGGGAGGAAATG
>JAVKJV010000034.1:0-36990 GCA_031458775.1 Candidatus Fervidifonticultor quartus
TTCGCCGCGTCGCTCAGCGTGTACGGGAAGGCGACGAACGGCTGGTGGCGATTGGGCTACGACGCGTACCGCCTGATCGCGTTTGCGCTGGCGGCGCAGACGGAAGAGGCGGGGCCGGAGCCCGGGGGCCCCGGCGGATAGACGCGGAGGCAGGACACGCACATGAGCGGCCCCCGCGGGCGTCCGCGGGGGCCGCCTCTTTGCACGGCGCGTTGTGGATCTCGGTGCTGGTGCGTGGGCCGGTGTGCCACGTTGGGTCGCGGTCGCGCGTCGGGGAGGACGTTCTCGTGAGCGCTTGCCTCAGCACGATTGCGCGCTAGCATGAAGCCAGAGATGAGCGCACCGCCGCTCCGCCTTCGCTACGATCGCGGCTCCCTGCGCCTCGACGCGCCGCGGTCCGTTAGGGTCCCGCGCTACCTCACCTGGGACGACCGGGTCGGCGCGTGGCGCACCGAGGCCCTTCGCTACCTGCGCGTGCGCGAGGATGCCGCGACCTACCACCTGAGCCTCGACGACCAGGCCACGCGGTTCTTCGCGTGCCCGTCGCTGCGCCCATCACTGCCGGCGCTGCGTCCCGACCAGCGCGCGGCGATCGAGGCCTGGGAGCGCGCGGGGTGCCGCGGGGTGATCGTCAAGCCCACGGGCACCGGCAAGACCGAGATCGCGCTTGCGATCATCGCGCGCCACAAGGTCTCCACGCTGATCGTCGTGCCGCTGCGCGACCTCATGTACCAGTGGCAGCGGCGCATCCGGGTTGAGCTGGGCGTGGAGGCGGGTGTGCTGGGCGACGGCCGGCGCGAGGTCTGGCCAATCACCGTGACCACCTACGACAGCGCGTACATCCACATGAAGGAGATCGGTAACCGGTTCGAGCTGATCGTCTACGACGAGGCGCACCACCTGCCGGCGCCGACGCTGCGCGAGAGCGCGCTGGACAGCCTGGCGCCCATGCGCCTGGGCCTGACCGCCACGCCGTGGCGCGCCGACGGCGCCGACCGGTTGCTCGAGGATCTGATCGGCCCGGTCGTGTACCAGGAGGCGATCGCGCACGCGAGGGGCCGGACCCTGGCCGGATACAGCATCGTGCGCGTGCCAATCTACCTGTCTGAGGAGGAGCAACAGGAGTTCGACGCGCTGTCGAGGCGAATCCGCGCCTACGTCGCGCGCGTGCGGCGCGAGATCGCCAGCGACGCGCGGCGCGGCGGCCAGGCGGCGTCAGGCCGAGAATCGTCCAGCCCGACTGCGCCGCGGACATTTGACTGGGTGCGCGACCTCGCGGTCCGTTCGCGCGGCGATCCCGAGGCGAAGGCCATTCTGCGGGCCTATCGCCGCAAGCTGGGACTGGTCCATCGCTCGGCCGAGAAGCTGCGCGTGCTCGAGGACATCTTTCGCCTGCATTCCGACGACCAGGTTGTGATCTTCACCGCGTCGAACCGCATGGCGCTCGACGTCTCGGCGCGATTCCTCATCCCGGCGCTCACGGCGCATTCGGACAAGCGCGAGCGCAACCGGGTGCTCGATCTCTTCGGCCAGGGCCGGCTGCGGGCGCTGGCCGCGTGTGAGGTCCTCAATGAAGGCTGGGACGCGCCCGCCGTGAAGGTCGGCGTCGTGCTGGGCGGCGAGGGGGGCCTGCGCGAGGCCGTGCAGCGGCTCGGGCGGCTGCTGCGCCGGTCGGGCGACCGCGCCGCACGGCTGTACGAGGTCGTCGTGCAGGAGTCGCCGGACGTGGCCCGGGCGCGCCGGCGTGGCCGAACCGATGCTTTCCAAGGCGCACCGCGTCTATCACTGGACCAGGCCCGGCAGGTCGATCTCTTCTGATCGGCTGCCGGACGACGCCCTGCCGCACCTGGCCAGGGCGATCGCCGTCTATCGCCGGATGCTCGGCCGGCCGCGCGGCCGCGTGCGCGACGCGGCCCGCGCGGCGCTCGCGTCGCTGCGCCCGGACCGCGTCGAGGCGCTGGTGGAGCTGCTCGACGACGTCGCGACGTACGAGTGGCCGCGCGGCGGGCGCGCCGCCGAGCGCCGTCTCGCGGTCTTTGAGGCCGCGCCCGAGGGACGCCCGGTGCTGGATGCGGAGCGCGCCGCGGCGCTCGTGCGCGAGGCGTTCGCGGGGCCGGCCGACGCGGGCGGCACCGCGCGGGCGGCGCCTCTCGCTGCGGTCCCGCTGTTGTACGCGGACTATCCTGAGTTCCACCGGCTCACGGCCTTTCCGCCGGGCTACGGGTCCGAAGCCCTGAGGACAGAGTATGACCTCGCGCAGGCCCAGGCCGTCTTGTACGACGCGGTCCGCGTGACCATCGAGGCCAGCGGCGATCTCAGGCACATCGTTCAGTATGCGCGCCTCTCACGGTTGCTGCACCGGATCGAGCGCCTGCGCGGCGGCGGCTATCGGTTCACGTTCGACGGTCCCAACTCCATCCTGCGCCGCACACGTGCCTACGGCGTAGACTTCGCCCGCTTTCTGGCCGCGCTGGTCCAGGCCCGCGGCTGGCACCTTGAGGCCGAGGTCGTGCTCCGCCGCGGGTGGCGTCCGGTGACGTTCGCCCTGACCGACGCCCACGGGCTGCGCTCACGGGTTCCCGCGCCCGAGCTCTTCGACTCGGCGATCGAGGAGACGCTCGCGCGGAAGTTCGGGCCGGCGCGCAACGGCTGGCGCCTGGCACGCGAGACGATGATCCTCCAGGTCGGCGAGGCGCTCATCGTGCCGGACTTCCTCTTTACCCATGAGGACGGCACCGAGGTCGCGCTGGAGATCGTGGGCTACTGGACGCCGGAGTACGTCGCGGAGAAGCTGGCCAAGCTGGAGCGGGTGCGGGGCACGCATCTGGTCGTCGCGGTGCGAAAGGCGCTGGCCCTGCGCGCCGGCCGTCTGCCGGCGGCCGTACTGCCGTTTGCCAGCGGGATCCTGCTGAAGGACTTGCTGCCGCGGTTGGAAGCGTTCAGGCGGTGATCGAGACCGTCAGGCGATCCATGCGATCGGTTGATGACGGGAATGTGAAGCGAGGTCAACCGTAACCGCCCTGGGTAGCCAACAGTCGGAAGCCGTGCGAGCCGCACAGATGAGGTCGGACGATACCGAATGAAGAGACCTAGGGCCCGTCGGACCTCAACCGACCCAGTAGGTAGGAGGCCCCGCGTGAAGACGGCCGTACCAGGGCGGCGAGGACGCGATCCAGCGTTCGGCAGTTTTGTTCATGCCTCTGCTCATCGTGCCGCGACTACCCTGCCGCCATGCGAGGATCGAGCCAGTCCCGCACACCGTCGCCCAGCAGGTTGAATCCGAGTGCCGTCAGGAAGATCGCCGCTCCGGGAAACGTCGGATACCACCAGTACTCCAGCATGTAGTTCCGACCCGTCGTGATCATCGACCCCCACTCCGGTGTCGGCGGCTGCGCACCCAGGCCGAGGAAGCTCAGCGCCGCCGTCAACAGGATCGCCGTGCCCACGTCGAGCGTCATCTTGACGATCACCGGACTCACGATGTTGGGGAGCACGTGGCGCAGCATGATGCGGCGCTCCGGCACGCCGGCGGCGCGGGCGGCCTCCACGTATGTCTGCTCCTTTGCCGCGACGACCGAGATGCGGACCAGGCGCGTGTATTGCGGCCACCACACGATGGCCAGGGCCAGCAGGGCGTTGACGAGGCTCGGCCCCAGCGCCGCGACCACGGCCATCGCCATGACCAGGGCGGGAAACGCCAGGAAGATGTCCGCGACGCGCATCATCACCTCGTCCAGCCCGCCGCCGGCATAGCCGGCGACCAGACCCAGGGCGCCGCCGAGGACGGTGGCAATCAGCACCGCGAAGAACCCGCTGGACACCGACAGACGTGCGCCGTGGATCACCCGGCTCAGCATGTCACGGCCCAGTTCATCGGTCCCGAAGGGATGCACGGCGCTCGGGGTAGCGAGGCGTCGACTGCCGTCCACCGCGAGAGGGTCAAATCCGGCAAAGAGACCCGGCGCGGCCGCCACGATCACGATGAGGGTGGTGATTAACGCGCCGGCCAGAAACGACGGGTCACGCAGCAGGCGCGATGCGCGGCGGGCACGCGACGGCACCCAGGACACGGTCACGGGCGTGGACTCGGGGGCAGTCATCGCTGCAGCCGCGGGTCCAGCGCGAAGTACGCCAGATCGGTCATGAGGTTGACCAATGCATAGAGGACCGACGCGACGATGGCGAAGCCGATGACCACGGGGTAATCGGAGAACTCGATCGCCTTGTACGCATAGGTCCCGATGCCCGGCCACGCGAACACCGCCTCGGTCAGCACCGCACCGGCAAACACGGCGCCGAGCCGCAGGCCAAAGACCGTGACGATCGGCAGCGCCGCGTTGCGCAGTGCGTGCGTCAGTACCACGCGCGACTCGCGCAGCCCCTTGCTGCGGGCGGTGCGGACGTAGTCCTGAGCCAGTGTCTCGAGCATGCTGCTCCGCGTGATGCGGGCGAGGATCGCGACCGTAACCAGGCTGAGCGAGAGTCCCGGAAGGATCAGGTGGACAAGGGCGCTCCACGCCACCGCGGGTTGCCCGGCCAGCAGGCCGTCGATGGTGTAGAAGCCGGTCACCGTCGGCGGCGGCGCCAGCGTCGCGTTGAGCCGGCCGCCGACCGGCAGCCACCCGAGCCGCCGGTAGAAGACCAGCTGGAGCATGAGCCCATACCAGAAAATCGGCATGGCCGCACCGCCCACGCTGATCAGCCGGCTGAGGTGGTCGATCCACCGGCCGCGCCGCACCGCGGAGAGTACGCCGAGTCCGACACCCAGGGCGAGACTGAACACGATGCTCGCGCCGCCGAGCTCGAGGGTCGCCGGCAGGAACGTGAGGATCTCTCTCAGCACGGGCTTGTTCGTCATGAACGACCGGCCCAGGTCGCCCCGCATGAGCGCGCGCATGTAGAGGTAGTACTGCTCCCAGACGGGACGGTCGAGGCCGAGATCGCGCCGCACCTTCTCGAGGGTGTCGCGAGTGGCGTAGTCGCCGGCCACGAGACGCGCGGGATCCTGTGGGACGGCATGCGTGACGACAAAGACGAAGAGTGACATGCCGATGATAGTCACCATGAGGAAGAGCAGGCGGCGGAGAATCAGCAGACCCATGAACCGAAGGGGTGCGCTGGCAGCGGCGGCGGGCGGAGCACGTTGACCTGTCTGAAGACGACTGCGGTGCGAGAGGGTGCGGTGTCACCACCGCACCCTCCGGCTTCGGCTACTCGCGCCACATGTGGTTGAATGGAATCCGGAAGTCCAACCGATCGAAGTAGAAGCCCTTGACGTCCTTGCGCATGGGCAGCCGGGTCATCATGCGGCCAACGAAGATGTCGGGTGCTTCGTCGGTGATCATCTGGCAGACCCGCTTGTAGGTTTCGATCCGGGCCTTGGCCGAGGTGACCCAGGTCGCCTGATCGATCATGCGGTCGACCTCGGGATTCCCATAGTACATCATGTTGCGTCCGGCACCGCCGATGGCGTCCGAGCGGTACATGAAGTTCAGATAGGCGTGGGTGTCAGCATAGCGGACACCCCAGAGTTGACCGTAGGAATTCTCCATGGTGGCGGGATCGCGCGTGTCCTTCCAGGCGACCAGCTTCGCAAACATCGTCGGCCAGGTCTGCGTGCGGATGTCGAGCGTGATCCCCAGTTGCCGGAGGTTCGCCTGCCAAATCTCCGCGGCGCGCCGCTCCCACTCGACACCTGTGGGGTAGAGGAATGTCATCCGGAAGGGCTGTACGCCGGCTTCCCGCAGGAGCTCGCGCGCGCGAGTCATGTTGAGTTCGCCGATCAGACCGGTGGGCTTCCAACCATCCATGAATTCCGACACACACGGGCCGTCGGAGGGTCCGAACCCGTCCTCGATCTGGTAGAAGAGCTTGAAGTCGAAGGCGTGGGCCAGCGCTTTGCGCACGCGCACATCCGTGGTCGGCCCGGTCGCCATGTTGAGCCGGATGTAGAACTGGTTCGTGGACGACGTCTCGTTGACGACGAGGTTCTGGTTGCGCCGCATGGCCCTGACGTCATCGGCGCTGAAGAGGCGGATGGCGTCGAGTTCGCCGCGTTCGAGCATGAGCCGCTGGGTCGTTGCCTCGCCGACTTCCCACTGGACGATGCGGCGGAAGTGCCGCGGCTGCCAGCCGCCCCAATAGGCGTCGAATTTCTCGAGGAAGACCCGGTCGCCGGGGATTCGCTGGGTCACTCGGTATGGTCCGGTGCCGTTGGCGTTGTCGGCGTAGTGATCGGCCGCGTAGTCATTGGGCTGCTTCTCATTCTTCTTGACGTGTGACGGCGAGACGATCAGCAGGTGCTCGAGCCAGGACAGGAAGAGGGCGTTCGGCACCTTGAGGGTGAAGCGCACCGTAGACGGGTCAACGATCTCGAATCGCTCCAGGTCGTCGAGTACCCATCCGGCGCCCACGCGGAAGTGGCGTGCCCGGTCGATCGAGTACCGCACCGCCTCGGCGTTGAACTCGCTGCCATCGTGGAACTTCACGTTGGGACGCAACTTGAACGTATAGACCTTGGCGTTGGGCGACACGCGCCACGAGACGGCCAGACGCGGCTCGATCTCGGTGGTGCCGCGCTTGCGGCCCACAAGCCCGTCGTAGACATAGGCCAGGAGGTACTGATCCCACCCCGATGTGATGCGGTGCGGGTCGAGGCTCGCGACTTTCGTGATGTTGCCGAAATTGAAGGTGTCGCGTGCGGGGGCGCCCGTCACCGGGACGTTCGCGTTCACCAGCGACAGTCCCACAAGTATCGTTGCGACGATCCCTATCCAGCGCATCACTTTCACCCTCCCGTCCGATCTATCATCCGGCGCCCGCGGGCGGCCGGCACGTCGGTCTACTGAATGACGAAGAAGTCGCTCCAGTCGACGCTGCGTGAAAGAATCCGGCAGCCGCCCGGCTGGACCGCGACGGTGTCCTCGACGTGGTACATCTCATGGCCGCGAAAGTGACTGTACTCGAGGCACAACACCATATTGGGCTGCAACACGGTCGTGTTCGCCGGCGTGATCATGGGGTTCTCGTGAATCCCGAGCCCCAGACTGTGGCCGATGTGGACTCGTTCGACGTGCACGTTGAGGCGTTTGGCGGTCTGTTCGTAGACGCCGAACAGCGCCCGCGCCTCGATGCCCGCGCGGACCTGTCCCAGCACGGTCTCATGAACTTCCCAGAGCCGGCGATAGATGTCACGCTGCTCGGGGTCGGGCGTCCCCACGCCGACGGTTCTTGCCAGATCCGAATAGTAGCCGCCCTTCATCCCGCCGACATCACAGCGGCAGATGTCGCCCGATGCGAGGCGGTATGTGGTCGGCAGGCCGTGGATGAACTGGGCGTTGGGGCCCGCGCCCAGCAGCACCGGTCCGCGCAGGTCCTCGGCGCCGAGCGCGAAGTGCTGCTCGCGCATGCGGCCGGCGACGTCGCGCTCGCTGTCTCCCGGCTTCGCGGCCTCAAAGGCGGCGCGCATCGCCTTGTCCGTGATCTGCGCGATGACGCCCAGACGCTCGATTTCCTCCGGACTCTTGAGCACGCGGAGTTCGTCGAACACTTCGTCGGCGGCCACGAGGACGGCATTGGGCATCAGTCGCTTGGCCTGCTCGTAGTAGTGCGCGGTAAGGTATTTCATCTCAATGCCGATACGGCCGCGCTCAAGGCCCTTCTCGCGCACGACCGAGGCCAGCGTCTCGATGGGGGATTCGCGAAACTCGTGGTAGGTGCGGATGTCGGGAATCCGGCTGTCCTGCCGCGTCAGGCGCTCCTCGATGACGCAGATGATGAACGCCGGCGCGCCGTCGCGCGGCCACAAGACCAGCGCTAGCCGCTCAGGCAGCAGACGCTGTGTGAGGATGTTCGCGCCCGAGAGATACAGCGTGTTCTCCGGCGAGACGGCGACAATCGCGCCGAGGTCATGGCTGGCGAGCGCGGCCTGCAGGCGTGCGGGGTCGACCATGAAGGACGAGGCCTCCGGTGAGTTTTCGGTCGTATTCGCTCGGGGTGGCTGTTACCCTTTCGGGAGGCGCAGGCGAGCGTTTGGGTGCAGGTGACCGACGTGGTTTCGCGCGCACACCAGGCTGCCGCCGGAGTAGCCCCGCCCAGGACATCGCCCTGTCGTCCGAGAAGTGACCCGCAACCTCTGACGTGTGGACGCATCCAAGGAGGACTCCTGAATGCCTCTCGCCATCCGCGCAGGCGCCCTGATCGACGGCTCAGGCCGTCCGCCCCGACGCAACGTCCTCATCCTGACCGACGGCGACCGTTTCAGCGTTGTCGCGCCGGACGCCGAGGCCACGGTCCCACCCGGGTATGACGTCATCGACGCGTCACGCTACACGGTGCTCCCGGGCCTCATCGACTGCCACGTCCACCTGATCGGCAGTGGCGACCCGCGCGACAACGCGTTCGGGCTGGGCGAGGTGGCCCGGTCCATCCCGGCCGTCACGCTCGACTGCTACAGGAACGCGCTGAAAGACCTCGAGGCCGGCTGGACCACGGTGCGCGACGCGGCCTCGCGCCACTTCGCCGACGTGGCGCTGCGCGACGCGATCAACCGGGGCGACCTGGTCGGGCCGCGGCTGTGGTGCTGCGGGCTCGGGATCACGTCCACGGCCGGGCACATGGACCGAGAGAAGTACCTAGCCCCGCACGTCAGTCTGCCCGGGCCGTCGGCCGTGGCCGACGATCCGACCGAGGGGCGCAAGGCCGTGCGCCTCAACCTGCGCAACAACGTGGACTTCATCAAGATCAACGCGACGCTCACCGAGCACGTGCGCCGGTACTACGGCTACTGCGCGCCCGAGATGACGCGCGAGACGATGCGGGCGATTTTCGAGGAAGCACACTGGCACGGCCGACGGGTGACCGCGCACTGCTACGGCGGCGACGGCGCGACCTGGGCCATCGAGGAAGGGATCGACGGCATCGAGCACGGGTTCTATCTGTCCGACGAGCAGCTCGACCTGATGGCGAAGCGCGGAGTCGTGTTGTGCCCGACGCTCAGCGTGGTGGGTCGCTTCCGCGAGAGGGGCGACGCCGCGCTGCCGCCGGGGCAGCCGTTCCTGCCGGCGTGGCGTGAGAAGGCCGTGGCCCACGCGTGGAGCACCACGCGCCGGGCGCACGAGCGCGGGGTGAAGATCATCTGCGGCACCGATGCCGCGATGCCGTACGTCCTCCACGGCACCAATGCTTACGAACTGGAGATGCTCGTGGAAGCCGGTCTCACGCCGCTCGAGGCGATCACGAGCGCCACGGGCGGCGCGGCCGCGGCGATGGAGTTCAAGGACGTGGGCGAGGTCGCGCAGGGCAAATTCGCCGACCTGGTGTGCGTGGACGGCGATCCGCTGGAGGACATCACGATCCTGCAGGACCTGCGGCGCGTCCCGCTCGTGGTCAAGGGCGGCGCGATCGTCGCTGACCGGCGGCCCGCCAGGGTCGCGGCGCCGGCGTAGGCGGCAGGTGGCCGCGGCCCGACCCACCGTCATTCGCGCCGGCCGCCTCATCGACGGTACCGGTGCGGCCGCCGTCGAGGGCGGCGCGGTCCTGGTGCGCGACGACCGCATCATCGCGGTGAACGACGGCTCCGTGCCGCTGGACAGCGAGATCATCGACCTGTCCGACTGCACGCTGCTCCCGGGCTTGATCGACGCGCACGTGCACCTCTGCCTGCCGGGCGACGGCACACCGTTTCCCCAGGCCGTCGCCGAACCGAGGGGTGTTGTGCAGGCAATTGCGCTGCGCAACGCGGCGCAGGCGGTGCGCGCCGGCATCACGACCCTGCGCGACTGCGGCGGCTTCCCCGATGTGCTGTTCGCGCTGCGCCGGGCGATCGCTCTGGGATACGCGTTCGGGCCGCGTTTGGTGCTCGCGGGCTGGCCGATCACGATCACCGGCGGGCACTGTCACTACTTCGGCGGTGAGGCCGACGGCACGGACGGGGTGCGAGGCAAGGTGCGCGAGGCGATCAAGAGCGGCGCAGACTACATCAAGGCGATGGGTACCGGCGGCGGGACACCCGGCACGCAATCCTGGCGGCCCTCGTACTCGCGCGAGGAGATGGCGGCGTTGGTGGACGAGGCGCACCGCTTCGGCTACCGCGCCATCGTGCACTGTCTGTGCGGCGAGGCGACCGGGTTCGCGCTCGACGCCGGCGCAGACGAGATCGAGCACGCCTGGTTCATGACCGGCCCGGAGACGCCGCAGCATCTGGACCCGCAGGTGGCCGACCGCATCGCAACCTCTGGCGTGCCCGTCTGTCCGACGATGAGCGTCGGGCACTACGTCCGGACCGCGGTGGCCGCGCTGCCGGCGCCCTCGCCGGACGATGTCACGGCCGCCGACCGCTGGGCGCGGCTCGACGCCGAGGTGATGGAAATCGTCGCGGCGCTGCGGCGGCGCGGCGTGCGCTTCGTGGCCGGCAGCGACGCCGGATGGCGGTTCAGTTCCTTTGACGCGCTGCACCGTGAGCTGGAACTCATGGCCGAGGCCGGATGCTCGGTCCAGGAGTGCCTGGTGGCGGCGACGAGCGGCGCGGCGGCGGCTCTGGGTCTCGAGGCGGAGACCGGCGCGATTCGTCCGGGTCTGGCTGCCGATCTCATCGCGGTGAGCGGCCGGCCTGACGAAGACCTAGCCGCGCTCCGGCAGGTGCGCTTCGTCATGAAGGGCGGCACGCGAATCGTGTAGCGCGCACGGAGGACTCCTACAGGATTCAGAGAAACGAAAAGGCATCTCAAGCGATTTCGTAATCAGACCGCTCGCCGACGGGCGCCGAGAGGGGGCACGTCATCATGAAAGTCGTCGCACGGCTCGCGATCTTGCTCGCCATCATGCTGGTTGTGGGCACAGCCGCGGGGCTGCCGGGAGGCTTCGCGTTTGGAGCGCCGGCTGGTCCGCCGGCCGATGCCAGACCCGGCGGGAAGCTGACGCTCGCATTCCAGTACGAACCGGTCACGCTCGACCCGCACGTGTCCGGCCAGGCCAACGCCTTCCGCGTGCTCTTGAACATCGTCGATGGGCTCGTCTACGTTGACCAGCAGGGCAACGTCCGGCCGATGCTGGCCGAGCGGTGGCGGATCAGCCCCAACGGCCGGATCTACACCTTCTGGCTGCGCAAGGACGTGAAGTTCCACGATGGCACACCATTCAACGCGCAGGCCGTGAAGTTCTCGCTGGACCGTGTGATGGATCCGGCAACGGCGTCGCAGTCGGGTCGTATCGCGATCGGACCGTACGAGAAGTCCGAAGTCCTCGACGACTACACGATTCGCATCACGCTGAAGGAAGCCTACGCGCCGTTCCTGATGAACTTGGGTCCGGGATCGCTGGCGCCGGTCTCGCCGGCGGCCGTCCAGCGGCTCGGCCGGGACTTCGGCCGGCAGCCCGTCGGCACCGGGCCGTTCATGGTGAAGGAGTGGGTGGCCAAGAGCCACGTCACGCTCGTGCGCAATCCGAACTGGAAGTGGGGTCCGCTGACCAACAAGGGCCCGGCCTACCTCGACGAGATCACGATCAAGTTTGTGCCGGAAGACGCGGTGCGCTTTGCCGTGCTGGAGACGAACGAGGTCCAGGCGATCGAGGACGTGCCCGCGCAGAACGTTGCCGACATCGAGAAGAATCAGCGGCTCACGCTGTACAAAGAGAACTTCCCCGGATCGCCGCGGCAGGCCATGATCAACACGCAGCGCGCACCCACGAACGAGGTCGCGGTGCGGCGCGCGATCCTGCACGCGGTCAACGCCGAGGCGCTGATCCGGACGCTGTACTTCAACGCCTACCCGGTGGGCAACGGCGTGATGAGCGCGGCCACGCCGATGGCGATCAAGGGCCAGTACCGGCAGATGTATCCCTATGATCAGGGCCGCGCCCGCGCGCTCCTCGAAGAGGCGGGCTGGCGGCCGGGCCCCGACGGGGTGCGGCAGAAGGCCGGGCAGCGCCTGCGGGTCGGCATCTACATCCTCACCGATGTGCCGGCGTTCCGGCCGCTGGCCGAGTTCATCCAGGCGAACCTGAAGGAAGTCGGGTTCGACGCCTTCATCAACGCGCAGTCGCGCAGCCCGTGGTTCGCCGCGCTGGGCAACGGTGAGCACCACCTGGCGCCGATGGGCCTGTGGAACGCGGACCCGGACATGCTGCGCGCGCTGTACCACTCGCGCGGGAGCGCCTTCTCGTGGTCGCACTACAAGAACCCCGAACTCGACAAGCTCGTCGAGGACGGCCTGCTCTACACCAACCCCAAGGTGCGCCAGCCGTACTACGTGAAGGCGCAGGAGATCTTGATGCGGGACGCGGTGACCCTGCCGATTCACGAGCAGATCAACCTCTTCGCCATCCGCTCGCAGTACAAGGGCCTGGCGTTCAACGTCAACGCGTACCCCGTGTACTACGACATGTACGTGACGCGATAGCGCATCACGGGTAACCACGCCGATCCGGGGGCTGGCGGCGGCCAGCCCCCGCGGAGGTCCTCGCCTGCTCAGATTCCTGCTCAAGCGTCTTGCGGCCGCGCTGCCGGTCCTGCTCGGCATTTCCGTCGCGGTCTTCCTGATGATGCACCTCGTGCCCGGCGATCCGGCGAAGATGATGCTCGGCGAGCTCGCGGTAGACGAGGACGTCGTGGCGAACTTCCGCCGGCAACTCGGGCTCGACGATCCGATTCCGGTGCAGTACTGGCGCTTCTTGAAGAACGCCGTGCGCGGCGACCTGGGCCGCTCGATCCTCGAGAATCAGCCGGTGTCGCGGATGATCTGGCAGGTGCTGCCGTCCACCGTCGAACTCACCCTGGCCGGGCTGGGCGTGGCGGTCCTCCTCGGCGGTATTCTGGGCGTCACGGCGGCCGTCCGCCATCACACCTGGGTGGACAACGGCAGCATGCTGCTCGCGCTCTGGGGCGTTTCCATGCCCTCGTTCTGGATGGGCCTGCTGCTCATCTTCCTCTTCTCGCTGAAGCTGGGCTGGTTGCCGGCCACCGGACAGGGTGGGTGGCTGCGTCTCCTCATGCCCGCGTTCACGCTGGGGTACGTGGCCGCCGCGGTGATCGCGCGACTCGTGCGGTCCAGCATGCTCGAGGTCCTGCGGCAGGACTACGTGCGGACCGCGCGCGCGAAGGGGCTGGCCGAGCGGCTGGTCATCTACCGGCACGCGCTGAAGAACGCGATGATCCCGGTGGTCACGGTGCTCGGCCTGCAGTTCGGCGCGCTGCTGGGCGGCACCGTGGTCATCGAGACCGTGTTCTCGCGCCCCGGCATCGGCCGGCTCGCGGTCACGTCGATCCTGAGCAAGGACTTTCAGGTGACCCAAGGGACGGTCCTGATGTCCGCGGTCTTCTATACCCTGGTCAACATCGTTGTGGACATCTCGTACGCCGTCCTCGACCCGCGCATTCGGTATGATTAGCCGTTCGCCGGAGAGCCCGTGGCGGGCAGCCGCCCGTCGCTTGCGGCGCAACCGCGGCGCGATCGCCGGGCTCTACCTAGTGCTCGCGCTGGTGGCCGTCGCGGTGTTCGCGGGCTCCCTCGCGCCCTACGATCCGATCAAGATCAACCCGGACTCCGCGTTGCAGCCGCCCAACCGGCAGTTCCTGCTGGGCACGGACACGCTCGGGCGGGACATCCTGTCGCGCCTGGTCCACGGCGCGCGCATCTCCCTGCGGGTCGGCCTGGTCTCGGTCGGCATCGCGGCGGCGTTGGGTACCACGCTCGGCCTCCTCGCCGGCTACTACGGCCGCTGGCTGGACCTCGGCATCATGCGGTTTATTGACTTGCTACTCGCGTTTCCCAACGTCCTGCTGGCCCTCGCCATCATCGCGATCCTGGGTCCGAGCATTTTCAACCTGATGATCGCGGTGGGCATCTCGGCCACGCCGGCGTACGCGCGTCTCGTGCGCGGGTCGGTGCTGTCGGCGAAGGAGAACACCTACGTCGAGGCCGCGCGCGCCGTGGGGTGCCACGATCGCCTGATCATCCGACGACACATCCTGCCCAACGTGCTGGCGCCGCTGATCGTGCTGTCGACGCTGGGCATGGCCGGCGCGATCCTCACGGGCGCCGCGCTCTCGTTTCTCGGCCTGGGCGTGCAGCCGCCCACCCCCGAGTGGGGCGTCATGCTGAGCGACGGCCGCAACTACCTGCGGCGCGCGTGGTGGATCACGACATTTCCGGGTGTGGCGATCATGATGACCGTGCTGGCGATCAACATGCTGGGCGACGGGCTGCGCGACGCGCTCGACCCCAGGCTGAAGATGTAGGGCTGGACGAGATGGCGACGACGGGAGAGGCGGTGGGGGCGTGAGCGCGGACGTGTTCGCGGCGGGCACAGCCGCGGCGGCTCCGGGGCAGAAGGCGCAAGGGACGCTGGCGGTGCCCGGCACCGGTCTGCAGATGCCGATGACGCTCGTCTGCGGCACCGCCCCGGGACCCACGGTGCTCGTGACGGCCGGCGTGCACGGCGGCGAGTACCCGGGCATCGAGGCCGCAATCCGGCTGGCGCGCGACCTCGATCCGGCGCAGGTCCGCGGCCGCATCGCGGTCGTCCACATCTGCGGCATCTCCGCGTTCCACGCGCGGCTGCAATACCTGACGCCCGAGGACGGCAAGAATCCCAACCGAGTCTATCCAGGCCGGGCGACCGGCACCGTGTCCGAGCGGATCGCGCACACGATCATGGAGACGTTGGTGGCGCGGGCCGACGCGTGGGTCGATCTGCACGGCGGCGATCTGCACGAAGCGCTGTGGCCGTTCACCATCCATTCGGCCGGTGGGCCGCCGGACGTGGCGGCGCGGGCCCGCGCGATGGCGGATGCGTTCGGCATCCCGCACATCATCGTGTCGGACTCGATCACAGGGGGGACCTACGGCGCGGCCGCGGCGCGCGGCGTGCCCGCCATTCTCGCCGAGGCCGGCAGCGTCGGGCAACTCGATGAGGAGAGCGTGGCGCTGCACATGCGCGGGGTGCGCAACGTGCTGCGGCTGCTCGGCGCGTTGCCCGGTACCCCTGATCCCGTGGCCCCGCCGGTACGCCTGAGCCGATTCGACTGGCTGCGGGCCGAGCACGCTGGGTGCTGGTATCCTGCGGTGCGGGCCGGTGAGCGGGTGACCGCGGGGCAGAGGATCGGCGTCGTCAAGGACTACTGGGGCGAGACGCTGGCCGAACCCCGGGCGCCGGCCGGCGGCATCGTGCTGTTCGTCGTCACGTCCCTCGCGATCAACCCCACAGATCCCCTGGCGGGGATAGGAGTGGTCTGAGATGCGCATCACCATCGTCGGCGCCGGCGCGATCGGCGGGACCGCGGGCGCGTATCTGTCCGAAGCCGGACACGACGTGCTGCTCGTGGACAACGTCGCCGAACACGTGGCCGCGATCAACACGCGGGGCCTGCGCATCTCCGGCATCCGCGGCGATCGCACCTTTCGCGTACGCGCCTGTCTGCCCGCCGAATTGACCGGTCCACTCGAGTTCGTGATTCTGGCGGTGAAGGCGCAGCACACCGAGGCCGCCCTGGCGCCCGTCGTGCCGCTGCTGGCGCGAGACGGCTTTGTGGTCTCGATGCAGAACGGGCTCAACGAGGAGGTCATCGCGCGGCACATCGGCGCGGAGCGTACCGTAGGCTGCTTCGTCCACTTCGGCGCCGACTACCAGGAGCCGGGTCATATCCTCCTCGGCAACGAGCACCCGATCTACTTCGGCGAACTTGATGGCCGCACCACGCCGCGGGTAGAGATGATCGCCGCCACGCTGCGCGCCGTCATGCCGACCGTCGTGACCGACAACATCTGGGGCTGGCTGTGGACGAAGATGTGCTACGGTTCGCTCTACTTCGCGGGCGCGCTCATGGACATTCCGCTGCACGAGGTGCTTCAGCGTCGCGAGTACCGGCCGTCCCTGGGCGCGGTGGTGACCGAGACGGTGCGGGTGGCGCACGCGCTGGGGCACACCCGGCTCGAGCAGATCGGGGACTTCCGTCCCGCGGCGTTCGCCGACGGGTACACGCCGGCGGCCGAGGCGGTGTTCGACAAGATGGCGCAGTGGGACGGCAAGTCGCTCAAGGTGTTCACCGGCATCCAGCGCGATATCATGGTGCGCAAACGCAAGACCGAGGTTGATCACCAGCCCGGCGCCGTTGCCGAGCGCGCCGCGCGATTGGGCATTCCGGTGCCGCATCTGCACGCGGTCATCCGCATGATCAAAGAGATCGAGGACGGCCGGCGTCCAATGGGCTGGGCCAATCTGGACGCCCTGGCCGCAGTGGAGCGACGCTAACATGGTGACGGAGTTCGCGAATCAGGTGGTGCTCGTCACGGGGGCGGGCGGCCGCATCGGCCGCGCGGTGTGCGGCCAGTTCGCGCGCGAAGGCGCGCGCGTGGCATGCTGCGACCTCGATCCGACGCGCGCGCAGGCCGTGGCCGACGGCATCCGGCAGGCCGGGTTGGCGGCCGTGGCGGTCCCCGGCGACGTGGCCGACGAACGGCAGGTGCGGGCAATCGTCCAGGAGACCACGCGCGCCCTCGGCCCGATTGACGTCCTGGTGAATTGCGCGGGTATCTTCCCCAACTGTCCGGTGGTGGAGATGGACGTCGCCGGGTGGGACCGCGTCTTTGCGGTCAACGTGCGGGGCCCGATGCTCCTGTGCCGCGAGGTGGCCCGGCAGATGATCGCGCGCCACGCGGCAGGTGCGATCATCAACATCACCTCACCGGCCGGCTCGTCGGCCCGCACCGGCGGCTCACACTACTGTGGATCCAAGGCCGCGCTCAACCTGCTGACGCACACGCTGGCGATCGAACTCGGCCCGCACGGGATCAGGGTCAACGCGGTCTCGCCGGGTCTGGTGCTCGACGAGGTCGTCTCGAACGACCGGCCGCCGGCCGACGAGTACCCGCTCGCGATCCTGCGCGGTATCCCGTTGGGCCGTACCGGCACCGGCGACGAGATCGCGCCCGCCGTGCTGTTCGCGGCCAGCCGCGAACGGGCCGGCTACATGAACGGTGCGATCATCGAGGTGACCGGCGGCGCGCACGCCGGCCGGCCGCACCTCCCGCCAAGCCGGCGAGTGGCGAAGCAGGAGTAGCCTGCCGGGCTGATTTGTGCCCTTCGCCACGAAGACGCGGCGACGGGTGGTCCCTGGTGGGCCGAGGAACCTGGCCGCCGGCGTCTAATCCTCAGTTCTCAAGACAGCCTGGCGAGATTCCGACGGGAGGGTGACGCATGCCCAGGAAGAGGAACGCCGCCTCACGAGCCAGGACCGCGCGCAAGACGGCGGCTCGCAGGGGCGCAGCCCGGAAGACCGCGCCCCGCAGCACGGCCGCCCGCAAGACGGCCAGGCGCGCCGCCCAGCCCCGCATGCCATATCAGACCGTCACCCCCTACCTTGCCCTCTCCGACGCGGCCGCGGCCATCGACTGGTACAAGAAGGCGTTCGGCGCGAGGGAACTGTCACGTATGCCCGCACCCAACGGCAAGATCATGCACGCGGAGATCATGATCGGCGATTCCCGCGTCATGCTCTCGGACGTGTTCCCCGGCAGCGACGTCCAGCACCCGCGCGCGGTTGGCACCACGACGACGAACCTGCTCCTCTACCATCGGGATGTGGACAAGCTCTGGCACCAGGCGATCGCCGCAGGCGCGACGGTCACAATGCCGCTCGACAATCAGTTCTGGGGCGATCGCTACGGCAAGCTGGCCGACCCGTTTGGCCATTCGTGGGCGCTCGCGTTCAAAGCGCAGATGTCGAAAGCGGAAATGGAACGCAAGCAGCGCGAGGCGATGGCGATGTTCGGCGCGGGGACGCAGCCGTAGGCCACCGGGGCCGCCGCGGCTCGCGGCGGCCGGAGGCGCCTGATCGATGACCTGGGAGTTCCCGGCGCTGCTGTGGTTGCTGGCGCCGCTTGCGGCGCTGGGGCTCGGGTATGTCCGCTGGCTGCGGCGTCGCCTTGCCCGAGGGGCCGTCGCGTTTCCCCTCTGGCTCGTGGCCGACGCCGCGGGGCGCGCCAGCCGCGTGCGGCGATACCTGCCAGGCGGCCTCTTCTTCGCGGCCCTGGTGTTCCTCATCGCCGGCGTCGCGCGTCCGGTCGTGCCCTGGCCGACGCCCAACGGCATCCCCTTCGTCCTCGTCATTGACGTCAGCCGCAGCATGGAAGAGAACGACGTGCTGCCGAGCCGCATCGAGGCGACGAAGATCGCGGCGCTCGACTTCGTCAACGGCCTGCCGCGCGCGACGAGGGTTGCGCTCGTGACGTTCGGCAGCATGACGACGCTCGTGGTCCCGCTCACCGATAACAGGGACCGCCTGCGCGACGCCATTCGCGCCCTGCAGACGCAGTTGCGCACGCAACTCGGCACCGGCTTGGTCGAAGGCGTCCGCGCGGTGACCGGTGAAGCGGGACCGCCCGCCTCCGGCGTCCAACCCGGGTTTGGTGCTCCGCCGGGGTCCAGCGTCCCGCCGGGCTCCGGCGCCCCACGCGCGCAGCCCGACCGTCCACGCGCGATCGCCATCCTGCTGTCGGACGGCCGGGCGAGCGACGGTGTTCCGCCGCTCGAGGCCGCGGAAGAAGCGCGGCGCCAGGGCGTGCGCGTCCACACCGTCGGCGTGGCCACGACCAAAGATCCGACGAAGCTGCGCAGCGGATACTGGGGCGTGCTCGACGACGACACGCTCAAGGCGATCGCCGACGTGACCGGCGGGCGCTACTACCATGCCGGTGCCGCCGGCCGGCTGCGCGAGATCTACCGGGAGCTGGCACGGACCGGCGCATGGGAGCCGCGGCCGACCGAGGTCACGGCGATCGCCGGCGGGGTAGCGCTGCTGCTGTTCGTCGCGGCCGCCGTGTTCCGCTACTCGGTGTATCCCATCCACTAGCCCGTCGGACCGGCAGCCGAGGCCACACATGGGACGCGCGTACACGATCACCCGTTGGACGCCATCGTTGTGGGCCAGCCGTCGGCCGTTCGGGATTGGTGAAGGCCGGCCCAACAACTACAAGGAGGTCTGGCGGGCGCTCTGGGACAACCGCGACCAGTTGCTCTACGCCTGGCGGATTCTGACACAAGGCTGCTGCGACGGGTGCGCGCTCGGCACGATGGGTATGCGCGACTGGACGCTCGACGGCGTGCATCTCTGCAACGTGCGGCTGCGGCTGCTGCGCCTGAACACCATGCCCGCGCTCGACGCGCGGCTTCTGGACGATGTCGCGGCATTGCGCGGCAGGCGTGGAGAAGAGTTGCGCGCGCTCGGCCGTGTACCCCACCCCATGATCCGCCGCCGGGGTGAGGCCGGCTTCCGACGGATCGCATGGGACGAGGC
The DNA here is from genome assembly GCA_031458775.1 of Candidatus Fervidifonticultor quartus. Lineage (GTDB taxonomy): Bacteria > Sysuimicrobiota > Sysuimicrobiia > Sysuimicrobiales > Humicultoraceae > Fervidifonticultor_A > Fervidifonticultor_A quartus. The sequence goes on from JAVKJV010000034.1 coordinate 19,292, forward strand.
GCTCGAGCAGATCGCCGGCCGCATCCGGCGGGTCGGGCCGGACCGCATCGCGTTCTACCTCACGAGCCGGGGCATGCCCAACGAGGCGTACTACGCGGCGCAGAAGGCCGTGCGGGCGATCGGCACCAACTCGATCGACAACGCCGCGCGCGTGTGCCACGCGCCCAGTACCTACGCGCTCAAGCAGGCACTCGGCGTGGCGGCGACGACGTGCTCGTACACCGACTGGATCGGTGCCGATCTCGTCGTTTTCATCGGCTCGAACATCGCGAACAACCAGCCGGTCGCGGTCAAGTACCTGCACTACGCGAAGAAGGCCGGCACCCGTGTCGTAACCATCAACAGCTACCGCGAGCCGGGCATGGAGCGCTACTGGATTCCTTCGGTGCCCGAGAGCGCGCTGTTCGGTACCAAGATCACCGACCGCTTCTTCCTGGTCAACGTCGGCGGCGACATCGGCTTTCTCAACGGCGCGCTCAAGTGGATGATCGAGCGCGGTTGGATTGACCGGGCATTTGTCGATGCGCACACCACCGGCTTCGAGACGTTACGCGCCGAACTCGCGGCGCAATCGTGGGAAGGCCTCGAGCGCCTCTCCGGTGCCACGCGCGAGGAGATGCTCGCGTTCGCGCAGATGGTCGGCGAAGCCAGAACCGCGGTGTTCGTGTGGTCGATGGGTGTGACCCAGCACGACATTGGCGAGGACAACGTGCGCGCGATCGTCAACCTGGCGCTAGCGCGCGGCTTCGTGGGCCGGGACCGGTGCGGCCTAATGCCGATTCGCGGCCATTCGGGTGTGCAGGGTGGCGCGGAGATGGGCGCATATGCCACCGCGTTGCCCGGCGGGCTGCCGGTGACCCCGGCGAACGCCCGACGCTTCGCCGTGCTGTGGGGCTTCGACGTACCCGAACGCCGCGGGCTGACGGCGCCCGAGATGATCGACGCCGCGCACGACGGCCGGCTCGACGTCCTCTTCGCTGCCGGCGGCAACTTTCTCGAGGTGCTGCCCGACCCGCCGTACGTGCGCGAGGCCCTGCGACGTGTGCCCCTGCGCGTGCACATGGACATCGTGCTGTCGTCGCAGATGCTGCTCGACCCCGCGCCGGCGTCCGGATCGCCGGACGCCGCGGTGATCCTCCTGCCGGCGGTGACGCGGTACGAGACGCCCGGCGGCGTGACGCAGACCAGTACCGAACGCCGGATCATCTTCAGCCCCGAGGTGCCCGGCCGGCGCATCAGTGACGCCCGGCCCGAGTGGGAAGTCTTCATGGACCTGGCCCGCCGGGTGCGGCCCGAGATCGCGGACAGGCTGCGTTTCGACGGCACGGCGGCGGTGCGCGCGGAGATCGCCAGCGCCGTGCCAATGTACGATGGCATCCAGCGTCTGGCGAAGGCCGGTGACCACGTGCAGTACGGCGGACCGCACTTGTGCGCCGGCTGGAACTTTCCCACGGCCGACGGTAAGGCGCATTTCACCGCCGTCCCACTGCCGCGTCCCGAGATTCCGGACGGCATGTTCCTCGTCTCGACACGCCGCGGCAAACAGTTCAACAGCATGGTGCACGAGCGACGTGACGCGATCACCGGCGCGGCGCGCGAGGCCGTGCTGATCAGCGCCGAGGATGCGGCGCGCGTCGGCGTGCGTGACGGTGACCGGGTCGTGCTGCGCAACGGCGCGGGAGAATACCGGGGGCGCGCGCACATCGCGCCGGTCAAGCCCGGCGTGCTGCAGATTCACTGGCCCGAGGGGAACGTGTTGATTGACCGGCGCAAGCGATCGCCGCAGGCCGGGATCCCGGATTACAACGCGGTGGTGCGGCTCGAGGTGGCGCGATGACGCGGCGTCCCGGCAGCAGGACACGGGTGCAGGTGCACGTCGTCGCCGGTGATGCCGTGCGGCGGCGCGCCGATGAACTCGCCACCGAGGAGCCGTTGGAGATCAGGCTGGTGGCGAGCGGGGCCGCGACGGTCCCGGGCGCCGCGTCCGGGGCGGCCACCCACAAGACCGTGGCCGTCACGATGCGCACACCCGGCCATGACTTCGAGCTGGCGGCGGGATTCTTGTTCACCGAGGGGATCGTGCCGTCCGGTGCCGCGATCCGCCGGATGACCTATTGCGTGGATCCCGGCGTTGACGCGGCGCAACAGTACAACATCGTCAACGTTGAGCTCGCGCGCTCCGCGCTGCCCGACCTGCCGGCGCTCGAGCGACACTTCTTCACCAGCAGTGCCTGCGGGGTCTGCGGCAAGGCCAGCCTGGAGGCGATGCGGATGCGAGGCTCCGGTCCGGCGGCGCCCGGGCCCGCGGTGCCGGCACACGTGCTCGCGATGTTGCCCGAGCGGCTGCAGGCCGCCCAGGGGATCTTTCAGGCCACCGGCGGCCTGCACGCGGCCGCGCTGTTCGATGCGTCAGGCGAACTGATCGCGCTGCGTGAGGACGTCGGCCGGCACAACGCGCTCGACAAGCTCATCGGCTGGGCCGTGCTCAACGGCCGCGCGCCGCTGCGCGACCATCTGGTCATGGTCAGCGGCCGGGCGAGCTTCGAGCTGCTGCAGAAGACGCTGGCCGCTCAGGCGCCTATCTTCTGCGCGGTCTCGGCGCCGAGCAGCCTGGCGGTGCAGGTGGCGACCGAATTCGGGATGACCTTGATCGGGTTCCTTCGGGGCGGCCGGTTCAACGTGTACGCGGGGGTCGAGCGGATTCAGACCGCGGTCGGTGCGAGCCGCGTCTAGGGCAGCATCGCTCAGGTCAGACCCGGAGTCTACCGTGGAGGCCAGAGTGCCCCGCGGTCATGCTCTGTGCCCGACGCGCCCAGGAATGCCGCCAGATCCTCTACCGCGGCGGTGATCGCTAGACCCGCCTCGCGACCGCGCGGCGCATCCGGCTCGGCGTGCACGGCTCTCACGGTCAGCACGCCCCGTTCGCGGTCCAGCGCGGGATCGATCCGCCCGATCAATCGGTCACCGTGCAGGATGGGCATGACGAAGAACCCGTAGCGTCGCTGGGGCGGGGGCACGTAGATCTCCAGCGTGAAATCGAAACCGAAGAGCTGGCGTGTACGTGCGCGGTCGCAGATCAGGTTGTCGAACGGGGAGAGCAGTCTCGTCCGCGGCCGCCAGTCGCCGGCCCTCAGCCGGTCGAGGAGCGGCAGGTCATCGGCGTGGATGAACCAGTCGCCCGGCCAGACGTCCAGGCGGTCGCGCACCTGTACCCGCTCGATGCGGCCCTCGGCCTCCAGGTCGCGGAGCACCCGCGCCAGATCGGGGTAGCGGTTGCGGATGAAGTGCTGGGCGATCTGCCGGGGAGTGGCCACACCCAGAGCCCGGAGCGACCGCTGCGCGGCACGCCGCACGATCTCGCGCTGCGAGAGCCGCTCGCGCGGCGTCCACGCTGGCAGGCACCGTTCGGTGAGGTCCCACAGCTTCTGTCCGTTCGCGCGCCCCGCGACCATGATCCTGCCGGCGTGCCACAGGTACGCGAGCATGCGCCCTACGTTGCGGCCCACGGTCCATCCGGTCGATTGCCAGTCGGTCACGGCCTTGTCCTCGATCTGGCGCGAGAGCAACGGCCCGCGGCGGCGCAGTTCGACCAGGATGTGACGCCGCAGACCGGCGTTGCGCGCGAGCCAGGCTCGGAACCGCCGGGCCCAGGCCTGGTCGCCGGTGCGCGGCCAGGACTTCAGTGCGCGGAAGATCGGGTAGTCTTCGGTGAGCACGATCGATGCTGCGTGCGCCCAGTCCTCGAACAGCCGGCGCTCCTCCCACAAGAGGGTGTTGAGGTGGGCGGGGTCGTACCGACCCAGCCGACTCCACAGGACCAGCAGGTGGCTGCGGGCGACCACGCTGGTGGGATCGATTTGCAGACACCCCAGCTCGCGGACGAGCCCCAGGATGCCCTCGGGCGTGCGTGGCGGTCGGGGGCCGGCCAGGCGCTGGCGCGTGATGGCGAGGCGGCGAGCCTCGAGGGAAGAGAGGGTGCGCATTCCTCAGGGGTTCAACGGGTGGGCTCGCGAGTCGCGTCGTCTACGTGCTCGAGTAGCGCGTACAATTCAGCCAGCTTCCGGTCGGCGGCTTCGTAGCGCTCCCGCATCGCCCGGGCGCGCGCCGCGTCGCGATACAGTTCGGGGTCGCCGAGCCACGTCGCGGCATCCCGGAGATCGGCTTCGGTGGCCGCGATCTGCGCCGCGACCTCGTCGAAGGTCGGTCGCGCGGACTGAGTCGCGCCCGACGCTTTCTTCGATGTCTTGCCGGCGCGCGGGGTCCTCCGCGACGCCGTCTGCGCCGACTCCTTCGAGCGCTGCTCGCGCAGCTCGTGGTACGTGCCCTTGAAGTCCGAGATCCCTTGATCCTCGACGGTGAGAATCCGCGTGGCCAGCCGCTCGAGCAGGTAGCGGTCGTGGGTCGCGACGATCATGGTGCCAGGAAACTCGCGCAGCGACGCCTCCAGCGCCTCGCGCGACGCGATGTCGAGATGGTTGGTCGGCTCGTCGAGCAACAGCAGGTTGGGCTCGTCGAGCAGGAGCGTTGCGAGCAGCAGCCGCTGGCGCTCACCGCCCGACAGCATACCAATGCGTTTGAAGACGTCCTCGCCCGTGAAGAGGAACCGGCCGAGGTACGTGCGGATCTGCTCAGGCGTCATCGCCCGGTCGCCGAGCACCGCGTCCAGCACCGTGCGGTCCACGTCCAGCGCCTGCGTGGACTCCTGGGCGAAGTACCGCGGCCGCACGCCGACACCCAGGGTGACGGTACCCGACGTCGGAGTCTCAAGCCCGGCCACCAGACGCAGGAGCGTAGATTTGCCGGCGCCGTTCGGGCCGAGCAGCCCGATGCGCTCCCCGCGGTAGATCTCGAGGTCCACCCGGCTCAGGACCTCGCGGTCGTCGAATGCTTTGGTCACGCGCGTCAACCGCACGACCTGGCGGCCCGACGCCGGCGCCGACGCCATCCGCGGGCGCATGGCGCGCTGTTCCTCCGGTGCCTCCACGCCCGCGGCCTGCACCCGCGCCAGCATCTTTTCCCGGCTGTGCGCCTGCGCGGCGCGCTGTCCGGCCTTGTAGCGGCGGATGAAGTCCTCGAGCTTCGCGATCTCCTCCTGCTGCCGCTCCCATGTTTCCTGCTGGAGCCTCACCTTCTCCGCCTTCAGCTTCACGTAGGCGGAGTACGCGCCCGGGTACGAGGTGATGTGACCGTCCTCGAGCTCCAGCGTCCGCGACGTCACCGCGTCGAGCAGGTAGCGATCGTGGCTGACCACGATGACCGCGCCGGCGAACGACCGCAGGTACTCCTCCAACCATTCGGTCGTCGCCAGGTCGAGGTGATTCGTGGGTTCGTCGAGCAGCAGCAGATCGGGCTCGCCGAGCAGGGCGCGGGCCAGTTCGGCGCGCACGCGCCATCCGCCGGACAGCAGGCCGAGCCGACGCTCGTAGTCGGCGTCGCGGAATCCGAGGCCCGAGAGCACCATGCGCGCTCGCGTCTCGAGTGTGAACCCGCCGGCATGCTCGAAGTGCTCGCGCACGTGCGCGTACTCCTCCATGACCACGGCGAGACGGTCGGAGTCGTTGTGGACCTCGGCGGTCGCCATCCGGTGCTCGAGTTCCCGGAGGCGTGCCTCGAGCGCGTGGACGTCGGCGGCGCCGCTGAGGACGTGACCCATGACCGTGGCGTCAGACGCGCCCTGCGGCGTCTGCGACAGATACGCGAGCTTCGCCCAGGGCGCGAGGCTGATGTGGCCGCGGTCGGGCCGGTCGAGCCCGGCGAGCAATCGCAGCAGCGTCGTCTTGCCCGTGCCGTTGCGGCCGATCAGCGCGACGCGCTCATCGGGCTCGACGGCGAACGTCGCGCCGTTGAGGATCTCGACGTCGGCGTACGACTTCTCGACTTCGGTCGCGGTGACGATCGGCATCGACGAGAGCGCGTGTTAGCGCCGCGCCTCTGCGAACTGACGTCGGCGCTTCGCGATGGTGGCGAGGTGCCCGTCGAGGTGGTCGGCGAAGTGGTCGACGATCCACTCCAGCGTCTGCGGGCCGTACCGCGTGTGCATGCCGGCGGTCGGCCAGGCCTGGGCCGGCGCGAGCCGCAGGACGGCCGCGGTCGAAGTCCGCAGCGCGCGGAATAGCGCCACGGCCGCATCGAGCGGCTGTTCGGCGTAGCGCATGACCCGGCCCCAGTGGCCCTGGTCCATGCCGACCAACGTCACGCCCGGCTCGCCCAGTAGATGCCGGATGCGCGCGGCGGCCACGAGATCGGTGTCGGCCAGATGGATGACGATCTCGTGGATGCTCCAGTCCTCCGGCGTCGGCTTGAAGGCGATCTCAGCGGGCGAGAGACCGGACAGCGCGGCCTCGAGCGCCTCCGGGCCGGCCGCGTATCGCTGAATGAGTTCGTGCGTGGGTCGAGATGTAGTCATTGTATACTCTCCTCATGATGCAGATCGGTCTTGCCGGCTTCGGTGCCATTGGTCGGCGCGTCGCGGTCCTGGTCGAACAAGGTCTTCCCGGTGCCGCGCTGGCCGCGATCACCAGCCGCGATCTCGACAGCGCGCGGGCGAGCGCCAGGGAACTGCTGCGCAACGTCCCGCCGGTGACGTCGCTCGACGAAGCGGTGGCCCGTGCAGATGTGATCGTCGAGGCCGCGCCGGCCGCCGCGTTTCCCGCGATCGCGGCCGCGGTGCTCGGTCGCGGCAAGACGCTGCTCGCGGTGAGTGTCGGCGCCCTGCTCGATCGCCAGGAAGAGTATACCGCGGCGGCCGCGCGTCATGGCGGCCGGATCCACATCGCGTCGGGCGCGATCGGCGGGTTGGACGCGATTGCCGCGGCGCGAGAGGGACGCATCGAGTCGGTGACGATGGTGACACGCAAGCCGCCCCGCGGCCTCGCCGGCGCGCCGTATCTCGAGCAGCACCGCATCGACGTGATGGCACTCGAGCAGCCGGCCGTGGTGTTCGACGGGACCGCGCGCGAGGCCACTCGGGGATTCCCGGCCAACGTGAACGTCGCGGTGGCGGTCAGCCTGGCGGGAATCGGGCCCGACCGCACGAGAGTGCGGATCATCGCCGACCCGACGGTCACGCGCAACACCCACGACGTCGAAGTCACGGGTGACTTCGGCCGCTTGACCGTGCACATCGAGAACACGCCGTCGGCCAACCCACGCACCGGCGTGCTCACGGCGCAATCCGTGGTCGCGACGCTCCGCAAGTTGATCTCGCCCGTCCGGATCGGAACCTGATGCGGACAAACGTCCGCCAGACCGACGCGCAGTTCCTCTACCTGACGACAATCGGCCGGAAGAGCGGTCTGCCTCGCCAGATTGAGATCTGGTTCGTCTACGCGTCGGACCGGTTCTATCTACTGGCCGAGCGCGGCCGCAGCGCGGCGTGGGTCAGGAATGTCGAGCGTCATCCGCGCGTGACCGTGCGCCTGGGTAGCCGCGCGGCTCCGGAGGTCGAGGCGGTCGCCCGCGTGCTCGACCAGGCGGGCGACGCCGAGGCTTGGCAGCGGGCGCAGGAACTCGCCCGGCGCAAGTACGGCTGGGGCGACGGCTGGCCTGTGGAGATCACGCCGGTCGGTCCCGCCGAGGCTGCGTGAGCGTCCGGTCTGGATCCGACACTCCGAGCGTGTCTCGTCCGTCCGGCCGCTGGGGCGCTCTCGCGGCGATCTCCCTGGCGCAGGTCGGCGCGATGAGCACGTGGTTCAGTGCCGCGGCCGTGGCGCCGTCGCTGGTCAGAGAGTGGCATCTCTCTTCTGCGGCGCTGGCGCTGCTCACGGTGGCGGTGCAACTGGGGTTCGTGACCGGCGGGTTGGTGTTGGCGGTTGCCGGGGTCGCCGACCTCTTTCCGGCGCGGAGGGTCTTCGTGGTGAGCGCGCTGGCTGCGGCGGTCGCGAACCTCTTGCTCATCGCCGTGGACGGGAACATGGTCAGAGCGGTCGCCGTGCGCTTTGCGCTCGGCGCCAGTCTCGCCGGCGTCTATCCCGTGGGGATGAAGATGATGACCGAGTGGTTCAGGGTTGATCGCGGCCTGGCCATCGGTACGGTCGTCGGCGCGCTCACGGTGGGTGCGGCGCTGCCCCATCTGCTGGCCGGGATCGGACTCGCCGGCGCGCTGCCGTGGCAGCGCGTCATCGTCGGGACCAGCCTGGCCGCCCTCACCTCCGCGGCCACTGTGACGCTGCTGGTCCGCCGTGGTCCGTTCGCGTCAACCGCGCAACGACTGGATCTAGGATGGGCGCTGCGCTCGCTGCGCCGACCGGGCCTGCGCCTGGCCAACCTGGGGTACTTCGGTCACATGTGGGAGTTGTACGCCATGTGGACGTGGATGCCGGTCTTTCTGCTCGCGAGCCTGCGCGCCTGGGAACCCGGTCTTCCGGACGCTGTGGCGGGCCGGTGGGCCAGTCTGACCGCGGCTCTGGCAATCGGCGCCGGCGCGATTGGGTGCGTCGCCGGCGGTGCGGTCGCGGATCGCGCCGGTCGCACGACCACGACCGCGGCGTCCATGGCTCTCAGCGGCGCGGCGGCAATCGCGTCAGGGCTGCTGCTCGGCCACGCGCCCCTCGCGGTGATCGCGGTCGTCACGGTTTGGGGGATCAGCGTGATTGCCGATTCGGCCCAGTTCTCCGCGTCGGTGAGCGAACTGGCCGATCCCGATCGCGTGGGCAGCGCGCTGGCCCTGCAGACCGCGCTGGGGTTCTTGTTGACGGCCATCAGCATCCAGGTGCTTCCGCTGGTCGTGACGCGATGGGGATGGCGCGAGGCCTTTGTGTTGCTGGCCGCGGGGCCCGTGGCCGGTACTGTGGCGATGCTCCGGCTGCGGGCGCATCCGGAAGCGGTGCGGCTGGCCGGCGGCCGGCGGTAGCGGCCGCCGGCATCGGCGCACTGCCGGCCGCTGACCTTCGGCCATCGCCTACAATCCGTGCGGCCGGCCTACGGCCAACGTCTCCCGCAACTCCGGCTCCAGGGCGCTGTACGAGAGATCGGGCTCGGCGCCCAGGGCATCCAGTGTCTTGCTGAAGAAGCAGCGCATCGCCGCGGCCAGAGTGATATCGAGAATTTCGGCGTCGGAGAAGCCATGGCGCCGTAGCGCGTCAACTTCCTCGGGTGTGATCGCGTGCGCGTCGAGCGCGACTTTCTGCGCGAAGGCCATCATGGCCACTTCCGCCGGCTCGAGGCCGGCGTGCCGGAAGTCCGTCACGATCGCCTGCACCTGCACGGCACTGAACCCGTTCTGACGGAGCACCGCCCCGTGTGCCAGCGTTCAGTACGTGCAGCGCAGCGCCACGGCGGCGGCGATCGTAACTAGCTCGTACCGCCGCAACTTCATCGTCGAGCGGATGGTTCGTGACAGCGCACGCCAGGCGGCGATTGCCCTCGGCCGGAGGCTCATGGTCCTGGTGTAGTTGGCGACGTAGCCCTGGTTCTTGAGGTCGTGCTCGTAGATCTCCTTGAGTTCGTCTGCCGCCTCTTCGGGCGGCACGGTCTTGATGAATGGCACCCTGTGCACCTCCGCGGCGGAGTTGCTGGTCGGTTCCGCGGAGGGTCAGGGGGGTCCTGTCGCGGGGGCGGTCAGGACGCCAACGGCACTGGCCGCGGCACGCGCGCCGGCATCACCGATGCCATCGCCACATAGTCCGGCCGGTCGGCCACGCTCTGGTAACTGTAACCGCGGACCACGCGGCCCCGGTGCACCAGGAACACGCCGGACATCTGCAGACCGTCGCCGATCACCCGGCCGAGCCGATGCCCGGCCAGGAACGCCCCCAGGCTTCGCAGCCAGACCCTGGGTCCGGCGACTTGTCCGAGCGTCGCCCGTACCAGGCCAAAGGCACGATAGAGCCGCCGCTCCGGGTCGCTGACCCGCGGCACCGCACCGAGCCCATAGCGTGTCAGCATGGCCGCTGCGAGATCGGGATGCCCCATGTGGATCAGCACCAGACGCACGCCCCGTGCCTCGATCGCCTGGCGCCGTCGCGCGAGATCGGACATGGCCTCACGCGCGAACATACAGCCGAAGTGCCGCAGGAACACGACGAGAATTGGTGATCTGTCCGACAGTGCCTGCAGTGTCTCGCCGGTGTGGGCTTGGAACTCGCTCAGCGCCGCGATGGGCCGTACAGACTCCCTGTTCATATGCCTCCGACTCCCTGACGCGCGGCCGGGGGAACACCTTCCCCCGGCCGCCGCACTGCCTGCCCCTTGCTACTTGGGCAGAATCACGGTGTCGATCACGTGGATGACGCCGTTGCTGGCCATGATGTCGGTCTTGACGACCTTCGCATTGTCCACCATGACGGCACCATCCTTCACGCTGATCGTGATGCTCTGGCCGTTGACCGTCTTGGCCGACTTCAGCTTTGTGACGTCGGCTGCCGTGACCTTGCCCGCGACGACGTGGTAGGTCAGGATCGCGGTGAGCTTCTGCTTGTCCTTGAGCAAGCTGTCGAGCGTGCCCGCGGGCAGCTTCGCGAACGCCTCGTCGGTCGGTGCGAACACGGTGAACGGTCCGGTACCGGACAGCGTCTGCACCAGCCCGGCCTCTTGCACGGCCTTCACCAGTGTCTTGAACGAGCCGGCCTCCACTGCGGTCTCCACGATGTTCTTCATGGCCGTCGCTTCGAGGGGCAGCGGCTGCAGCCGCTCCTCGCGCGGCCCTTCGTCGCTGGACGCCTGCACGTACCGGAACTCTTCGCGCGGGCCCTCGACATCGGCACTCGAGGGCAGGACGTAGCCGAACACGGCGACACTCGCGATCACAATCGCCACGACTCCGGTGCGAAGTACGGTGCTCAAGCTCATCGTTCTCCTCCTCCGTGTACTCTGCTGTTCTTGCTTGCGAGTGAAACGTACCAGGCTCCAGAGATTCCATCAATACTTTGTCTAATGTTTGCCGAATATATGTTTGACTTTCTGCCTCAGGTGTGTGATATTGGTGGTGTGGACAGGATTGGAGCGTCGCCGGCTCAGGACCGGCTCAAGCCCAAGTACACCGTGCGCGCGGTCGCCAGGATGACCGAAGTCAAGGCCGCGACCCTTCGTGCATGGGAGAAGCGGTACGGCGTCCCGGCGCCAAGCCGCACCCCTGCGCGTTACCGGCTGTACTCCGAACTCGACCTCGTCGAGATCCGATGGATGAAGGCCCGCGTGGACGAGGGCATCCCGCCGCGGCAGGCGGCCCGGCTGGCGGTCGAACGCCGCGAGGCCGGGGTTGCTCTCGAGACCACGGACGCGCTCGACGCTCCGACGCTGGTGGCCGACCTCAAGGCCACATGCCTGGCCTTTGACGAGGACGGCGCCCAGCAGGTGCTGCGCCGCGCGGCCGCGGTGCTCCGGCCGACCGAAATCATGCGGTTCGTGCTGCTGCCCACGGTGGCCGAGATCGGGCGGGACTGGGAGGCCGGACTCGTCACAGCCGCGCAAGAGCACTTCGCCAGCCAGCTCGCCCGGCGCTACGGCGGCCGGCTCATGGACGTCTACCAGCCGAGTCGCGCGTCGAGACCGATCGTCTGTGCGTGCGCGCCCGGCGAGCAGCACGAGCTGGGCATCCTGACGGTGGCCGTCGAACTGCGGAGCCGTGGCCTGCCGGTCATCTATTTGGGTCAGGACGTCCCGGTCGAGTCGTTGCTCTCTTCCACGTTGTCCATCCATCCCGGGGTTGTCGTCGTCGCGGCGACCCTGCCTGAGCATCTGGCTGCGGTGGCCGCGGCCAGGCCCGCGGTGCTGGAGTTGGAACGCGCAGGCCGCGCGATCGTCTGGGCCGGGCCCGCGGCCGATCGGGCGGCTGACTACGGCCTGCCCGGGGCGACTGCCGGGACGATCGAGGCGGCCCTCGACGCGATTGCGCGCGTACTGCAACCACCAGCTCTCGCCGCTACACGCGACTGATGGCAGAACCGCCTCCTGAGGTCGCTGCGGCTCGACCGCGCTCCCGGATCGAACGGCGCAGGAAACCAACTCGCCCGTGACGTAATCTGAAGCCTCAACGGGGGCCGGTTCCACGCACGCCGGCACACGTTTGCCGGCTCATCAGGCGACCAGTTGCGCCGCCCGTGTCATGCGGTCGCGCGGGCGGCGCGCGTGTCTTCGAGAGTGGGTGACCCGACACAGACGTCATGCGTTTCCTCGTCCGTCGCTTCGCGCAGTTGATCGTCGTCCTGGTCGGTGTTTCGATCGTGGTCTTCGGCATCGTCCGGCTCACGGGCGATCCCGTGGTCATCCTGCTCGGCGAGGCGGCCACGCCGCAGGCCGTGGCCGAGATGCGCGCGGAGCTTGGGCTCGACCGGCCAATCTACGTCCAGTACCTGCGCTTCGTGGGGAACGCGTTGCGGGGGGACTTCGGCCGGTCGCTGCGTTACCAGCAGTCCGCGCTCAGCCTCTTCGTCGAGCGGCTGCCGGCCACGCTCGAGCTCACCGCTGCGGCCTTGCTTCTCGCACTGGTGGTCGGGCTCCCGGTCGGCGTGATGGCCGCGTTGCGGCCGCAGTCGGTCTTCGATAGCGCCGTACGCGCCTCGGCCCTGATCGGCCAGGCGATTCCCGGGTTCTACCTGGGTCTGGTCGCGATCATTGTGTTCGGCGCCCATTACAAGCTGCTGCCGACCGGCGGCCGCGGCACGCTTGCCCAGCTCATCATGCCCGCGGTGACCCTCGCCGCGTACCAGGTGGCCATCGTCGCGCGCTTTGCCCGCGGCGCCATGCTCGAGACGCTCGGCGAAGATTTCATCCGCACCGCGCGCGCCAAAGGGCTGGCGCGTCTGCGCGTGGTCGTACGGCACGCCCTCCGCAACGCCCTCATCCCGGTGGTGACGATCCTGGCGCTGCAGTTCGGCACGCTGCTCTCGGGCGCGGTCGTCACCGAGACGGTCTTCGCGTGGCCGGGCGTGGGGCGGCTGGCCGTGCAGGCGATCTACACCCGCGACTTCGCCGTGGTGCAGGTCACGGTTATGGTCACCGCCGTGCTGTTCGTGGTGATCAATCTCCTGACGGACGCGCTCTACGTGCTGCTCGATCCGCGGATCCGGGTGGCGGAGTGATGGCCGTGGTCGCGTCGCCTCACCCGGCGGTGACCCTCGTGCCGCGGCGCCGGCGCGCGGCGTCGGCTTTCCTGCGGGACCGCATGGCGGTGATTGGCGTCGGGCTCTTGATCGTGATCGTCGCGGCCGCGCTGTGGCCGTTTGGGTGGCTGCCGCACGACCCGACCTGGTCCGATCTCGACGCGCGCCTGCGCCCGCCCGCGTTCCTCTCCGGCGGCTCGCTGTCGCATCCCCTGGGGACCGACAACCTGGGCCGCGACATCCTGAGCCGCATGATGTACGGGGGCCGCTTCTCGCTGTTCGTGGCGCTGTCGGCCGTGGCGATCGCCGCGGCGATCGGCATCACCGCGGGTCTGGTGGCCGGGTATCGGGGCGGCCGGCTCGATGTGGTGATCATGCGGCTCGTGGATGTCCAGCTGGCGTTCCCGCTGCTGCTTCTGGTGATTGCGGTCATCGCGGTGCTCGGCACTAGCCTGCTCGTGCTGATCGTCGTCCTCGGCATCCCGGCGTGGGCGCACTACGCGCGCATCGTGCGGGGCTCGACGCTGGCGACCGTGTCCAACACCTACGTCGAGGCGGCGCGGGCCCTCGGGGGGAGCGAGGGCCGCTTGATTACCCGTCACATCCTGCCCAACCTGGCGACGCCGATCGTGATCCTCACGACGTTCGAGATCGCGCGGCTGCTGCTGCTCGAGTCCGCGGTGTCGTTCCTGGGCCTTGGCATCCAGCCGCCGACGCCGTCGTGGGGCACGATGATCGCCGACGGCCGCAACCACCTGTACGAGGGTTGGTGGGTCTCGACGATGCCCGGGCTTGCGATCTTTGTCGCGGTGCTGGCGTTCAACTTCGTCGGCGATGGGTTGCGGGACGTCCTCGACCCGCGGCTGCACGCCCGACGCGGGTCGTTCTAGCGGTCGACGTGACGGCCGCGCCGGCGATGGCGGGTCGTAACGCGCAGGGAACCCACAGGGGGGTGGCACGTATGCACGCGAGGTGTCGGATGATAATGGTTCGGACCACGGTGATGGCGCTGGTGGTCGCGCTGCTGTTCGGCGCGGCGTCGCTGGCCTACGGCGCGCCGCGATCCCCGCGTGACACGCTTGTCGTCGCGCAGGGGTTCGATCCGCGGTGCCTGTCGCCGCTGTTCGGCACCGCGCAGCAGGACAAGAACGTCAGCGGGCAGGTGGTCGAGCGACTGGTGCAGTTCTCACCGGATTCGCTCGGGTTTCTGCCGGAGCTGGCGATTCGCTGGGAGAAGACCGCACCGGACACGCTCCGCGTGCACCTGCGGCGCGGCGTGCGCTTCACCAACGGCGAAGAGTTCAACGCGCAGAGCGCCAAGTACAGCCTCGACCAGATGCTCGCCTCGCGCGCGCTGGCGTTCTTCGTGTCGCACGTGCGCGCGGCCGAGGTCGTGGACTTCTACACCGTGGACGTCAAGGCTCGCGGGCCGGTGTCCGAGCGCATGATCCTGACCGCGCTTGCGATGGGCTCGTTCCAGTACCCACCGCAGTACACGCAGCAGGTCGGTCTGCTGCAGGGGTTTTGCCAGCGGCCGATCGGCACCGGGCCGTACAAGTTCGTCGAGTGGGTGAAGGACGACCGCGTGGTCTTCGAGGCGAATCCCGACTACTGGGGCGGCGCGCCGCGCACCCGCCGTCTGATCTTCCGGCCGATCCCCGAGGGCGCGGCACGCGTGGCCGCGCTGCAGGCCGGCGACATCGACCTGGCGGTCGCGGTGCCGCTCGACGCGGTGGACCGGATCAGCGCCGACCCGAACCTGACCACGCACTCGATCCGCGGCATGCGGGTGTTCGGGCTCATGCTCTCGCAGAAGTGGGAAGGCCCGCTGCAGCACAAGAAGGTGCGGCAGACCCTGCAGTACGCAATCGACGTCGATGGGATCATCCGGACCGTGCTGAAGGGCCGGGCTCGCCGGGTGATGGGCCAGCCACTCACGCCCGAGTACTTCGGCTACCAGCAAGATTTCAAGGGCGTGGCCTACGATCCCGACCGCGCCAAGAAGATGCTGGCTGAGGCCGGCTTCCCCAACGGGTTCCAGGTGACGTTCAAGTACCCGAGCGGCCGGTACCCGCAGGACAAGGAGATCAGCGAGGTTATCGCCTCGCAGCTGCTGAAGGTCGGCATCCGCACCCAGCAGGTTGTCATGGAGCCGGGCGAGTTCCTCACGCAGCTCTCGCAGCTCGGGCTGCGCGACATGTTCTTCTTTGGCACCCTGCCGCCGCCCGACGCGCACTTCATGTACACGCAGTTCGTGTGCGACTTTCGCTACGCGTACTGGTGCCGCAAGGACTTCGACGCGCTGATGGCCCGCGCGTCGGCCACGTCCGACGACAAGGAGCGCCTGAAGCTCTACCGAGAGATGGCGCTCATCTTCCAAGACGATCCGCCGCTGGTCAACCTCTTCGCGGCGTCGGACCTGTACGCGACGGCCAAGAGCGTGGCCGGCTGGCGGCCCTATAAAGACCAGTTCCTGTACCTGGCCAAGGTGTACAAGCGCGAATAACGCCGCGTCGGAGGTGAGCATGGCGACAGTACCCGTTTCGTCCCAGGCCGCGGCGTTGCACCGTGACGCGGTGGTGATCGACATGTGCTCGTTCTACTTCCACGGCTACTCGCCGGTGATCGCCGCGGGCGGCGTGACCGCCCTGAACCTGACGGTGCCCGAGGCCCTGGCCGACTACGAGGGCGCCATCGCGGCGGTCGAGCGGCACCACGAACTGATTGCCGCCGACCCGGCACGGCTGGTGCACGTGCGGCGGGCGGACGACATTCCCGCCGCCAAGGCCGCGGGCAAGGTCGGGCTGATCTTCGGGTTTCAAAACAGCAAGCCGATTGGCGACCGGCTCGACCGCATCCAGACGCTCTGGGAGCGCGGCGTGCGGCTGATTCAGCTCACCTACAACGAGCCCGGTGTGTTCGGTGACGGCTGTCTCGTCGAAGTGGATCGGGGACTGACGCCGCTCGGCCGGCAGGCGATCCGCGAGATGCAGCAGACCGGCATCGTCGTGGATCTCTCGCACGTCGGCCCCAAGACCGCGCTACAGGCGGTCGAGGCGGCCGAGCGACCGGTCGTGGTGTCACATGCCAATCCGCGTGCGACGGCCGAGAACCCCCGTAACGTCAGCGACGAACTGATCCGCGCCGTCGCGGCGACCGGCGGCGCGGTCGGCGTGTGCGGCTGGGGCCCGATCTGCTGGCGCGGCGGCCCGGAGCCGCCGGGTGTCCCTGACCTGGTCGTCCATATCGACTACCTGGTCAACCTCGTGGGGATCGACCACGTGGGCATTGGCACCGACTCCTCGGCGTCGGGCACCGGCACGGTCGCCCAGCACGTGGCCGAGGTCAACGCCCTCTATCCCTCGGTCGTCGGCGCATTCGTCGAGCGGTTCGGCAACGGCCTCGAGCACCGCTACGCGGTGTCCACCGACAAGCTGCCGCACATGACCGAGGCGCTGTTGCAGCGCGGCTATCCGGCCGACGGCATCAAGAAGATCCTCGGCGGCAACTTCCTGCGGGTCTTCAAGGAGGTCTGGCGCGATGTCTGAGGCGCGAAAGACGCTTCACCGGCACCGGGTGACCGTGGACCTGCACGGCGGCGAAATCGCCCTGGCCGTGCACGAGATCACCGGCGCCCGCGACGGCCCGACCCTTGCGCTGCTGTCCACGCTGCACGGCGGAGAGTGGATGTCGATCGAGATGACGCGGCGCGTGGTGCAGCGGCTCGATCCGTCGCAACTGTCGGGCCGCGTACTCGCCGTGCCCGTGGGCAACCCCGGGGCGTTCACGAACCTCACGCGCAACACGCCCGACGAGTCGGACTCGGCGGACCTCAACCGGATCTTTCCCGGGCAGTTCACGTGGCTTGCCGACCTGCTCGCGAAGGCGATCACCGAGCACGTGCTCAAGCGGTGCCAGTATCTGATCGATATGCACCTGGGACTGTGGGCTTCGTCCTTCTTCACCGTCGCGTGGCCCAAGGATTTGCCGAATCCCGATCAGGTGCGCCAGGCCGGCGTGATGGCCCAGGCGTTTGGCTGTCCGATGGTGCTGCACCGCACAATCATGCACTTCCCCGGCCCGCGGTCGGCGATCGGCTACGCCGGCGTGCACCTGGGTGTGGTGCCCATGGTCGCGGAGATCGGCGGCGCCGGCTTCGCGCCCGAGCTCGAAGAGCAGTGGATCGAAACGGTCGTGAATGGGATCTTCAGCGCCATGCGGGCGATCGGCATGCTGCCCGGCGAGCCGATTCGTCTTGACCGCTACCTGCACTACAACCGGCACGTGCGCGTCAACCCGTCGGTTGCCGGCTACTTGCTGCCGGAGATCGGGCCCGACGCGCTGATGCGCGCGGTGGAACCCGGCGCGGTCGCGGGCCGGGTGATCAGTCCCTATTCATTCGAAGAACTCGAGGTGCTGCGGGCGCCGGTCAAAGGCGTCTGGGCGCTCGTGTCGCGACCGTACCCGGTACGGCCCGGGTACTGGGCGTTCGGCGTCGCCGATTTGTCCGAGCCGGGCACCGGATGGGGGCCGGCGCGGGAGACCTAGCAGGGTGCTGAAGAATCGCGGGCAGGGTTGATTGCTCCCATGCCGTGGTCTCCGCGACTCAGGTTGAGACTCTTGACAGGAGGCGTCCGAGTGTTTCCAGGAGCCTCAGAT
>JAVKJV010000035.1:0-36138 GCA_031458775.1 Candidatus Fervidifonticultor quartus
GCAATCCGCGCGCCGTGCCCCGCCGGTGCAGATTCCGGCACCTCGTACTGTCCTCTGCGAGCCTGCATGCTGGCGAGGTACGCCTGGACCACGTCGCCCGTCGGCCCGAAGCGCGCGACGCGTCCCTGATCGATCCACAGGGTCGCAGGACACAACTGCCCGACGGCGCCGAGGTTGTGCGTGACGAACAGCACGGTGCGGCCCTCCTGCGCCACGGTTCCCATCTTGGCCAGGCACTTCCGCTGGAACGCGGCATCGCCGACCGCGAGCACCTCGTCCACGAGCAGGATCTCCGGCTCCAGGTGCGCGGCCACGGCGAACGCCAGACGCAGGTACATGCCGCTGGAGTAGTACTTCACCGGTGTGTCGATGAACGGCTCGACCTCCGCGAACGCCACAATCGCGTCGAACCGGGCTTCGATCTCCCTCCTCCGCATTCCCAGAATCGCACCGTTCAGGTACACGTTCTCCCGGCCGGTCAGCTCCGGGTGGAACCCGGTGCCGACCTCGAGCAACGAACCGACGCGGCCGTGGATCTCGGCATACCCCGTCGTCGGCTCGGTGATCCGCGAGAGGATCTTCAGCAGCGTGCTCTTCCCGGCGCCGTTGCGGCCGATCACACCGACCACCGCACCGGCGGCGATCTCGAACGACACGTCGCGAAGCGCCCAGATGATGGCGTCACCGCCGGCATGCGCGCGCCCACGGCGCGACAGCCACCGCACCGGCGCCCGCGCGACGTCGCTCAGCGTGTCCCGCACGGTCTTGTAGTGCTGGAGCCGGCCGAGGCGATAGCGCTTCCCCAAGCCCTCGGCGCGGATCGCGACCCCGCTCATCTCATCGCCCACCCGAGCCCATGACGTCGACGAACGTCCGCTCGCGCCGCCGGAACCACACAGCGCCGCTCGCGAACAGCGCCACGGCGACCGCCACGGAGGCCACCGTCATCGCCGACGGCCCGGTGCCCGCACCGAGCAGCGCCCAGCGAAATCCGTCGACGACGCCGGCCATGGGGTTGAGACCGTAGAGCACCCGCCAGGTCTCCGGCACCGCGCTGCCCGGATAGACCACCGGCGTGACGAAGAGCCAGAACTGGTTCAGAAACGGCACCGCGTACGCCACGTCGCGGAACTCGACGTTGAGCGCCGACAGCCAGAACCCGGCGCCGAGTGCGGTCATCAGCATGAGCAGTACGAACAGCGGCAGCCAGAGGATGTCGGCCCCCGGTGCGACACCGTAGTACAGCATCAGCCCCAGCAACAGCACGGCGGCGATCGCGAAGTCGAGCATCGCCGCGAGGACCGACGCCAACGGCACGATGATGCGCGGGAAGTATACGCGCGTCACCAGGCGTTGGTCGGTGATCAGACTGTGTGTGGAGTCGGTGATCGTCCGTGAGAAGAGCTGCCAGGGCAGTAGCCCGGCGTAGGCGAACAACGGGTACGGAAGCCCGTCGGACGGCACGCCGGCCAGGCGCCCGAAGAACAGCGTGAACGCAGTCATCAGTGCCAGCGGCTGCAGCACGGCCCACGCGACACCGATCGCCGTCTGCTTGTATCGCACCTTGACGTCCCGCCAGATCAAGAAGTAGATCAGCTCGCGGTAGGCCCACAACTCGCGCAGGTCGAGTCCCCTCCAGCCACCCGTCGGCCGGATGACCACGACGGGAGACCGCGAAACCCGCCGGCCGCCCGGAAACCCCTCTACCCCCTGCATCGAGCCCTCACACCCGGAGGCGCGGCCGAGGCGCGCTCAGGAGCCGGAGATACGCCACGATGGTCCGCATCGTGGGCATCTTGCTCGACCCGACCTTGAGGTCGTAGCGCAGGTCGAGCGGGATCTCGACCACACGCGGGGTGAACTCCGCGAGCTTCGTCAACAACTCCGCGGGCGCCGCGAACCCGCCCGCAGTGATCAAGCGATCGCCGTGGGCGTGCAGGGCGCGGTGCAGCAAGCCGGCCCGGTACGCCCGGTACCCGCACGAGTAGTCACGGATGTCGGGCAGCCCGTACCGCCACCCGAGCAGCCGGCAGACACCCGCGCTGAGGAGTTCGCGGTGGCGCGGCACCCCCGCCTGCCGGGCGCCGCGGTGATAGCGGGAAGCGATGACGATGTCGGCACCGCTGGCAACGGTCCGGACGAGGTCGGGAATCTGCTCGGGCCGGTGGGTATTGTCGGCATCCATCGTGATGATCACGTCATCTGGCGCGGCCGCGCGGCAGGCGTACGCCATGCCGGTCCGGATCGCGGCGGTCAGCCCCTCGTTGCGACTGTGCCGCAACACGGTGACCGGCACTCGGTCTGCGAAGCCCTCGGCGGCTTCCGCGGTGCCGTCCACGCTCCCGTCGTCCACAACGATGACCTGCAACCGCAGCGGGTGCGAGGCATGGTCGTGCCAGGCTCCGGCGAGCCGCGCCAGCCCGTCCAGCAGCGATGGAAGGGCCTTCGCCTCATTGTACGCCGGCAGGATCACCCACGTGCCGCCGCGCCAGACCAACGCGTCGT
Source organism: Candidatus Fervidifonticultor quartus (assembly GCA_031458775.1). GTDB lineage: Bacteria > Sysuimicrobiota > Sysuimicrobiia > Sysuimicrobiales > Humicultoraceae > Fervidifonticultor_A > Fervidifonticultor_A quartus. Next base: position 2,506 of record JAVKJV010000035.1, read on the forward strand.
CCCCCCGTTGCAGCGACTCGGCCCTCACGGCGTGGTGCCGGCGTATGTCACCACGCGAATCCCATTGATCAGCATGTCCTGCACCGGCGCGTAGCGCCACGCGCCCCCGGCGGTCCACTCCTCGATCTGTCGTTGCCGAAATGCGCCGCCCGAGCGGGGAATGTACGACCAGCGCGCCACCCGTCGCTCCGCAAGACGGTCGACGAGCTTGCGGAAATCCTCAACGGAGTCCACAAACATGAGCTGCTTCTCGAAGTAGATCGGGCCGGCGCCCAGCACGAGCCACTCCAGCGAGGTAACGATGATCTCGGTGGGCGCGTCCCGCAACGACGCGTTGACGCGCACGTTCCGGGCGATGGCGAAGTCCACGAACTCGACACCTGCCACCTGCACCAGGATGCTCGCGCCCGCGATCAGGCCGGCCGCCGCGCGGGTCGCGGCCCAGACGTTGGCGGGCGCCGCTCGCGCGCGGTCGACGGCGGCGGCGGTCAGCCACACCAGCGCGGGCACAACCGGGAGTAGGTACCGCGGACCCCACTGCAGGCCGCCGTGCGTGCCCGTGAGGATCACCGCGAGCGTGAAGAGGATCGCCACCCACAGCAGGTAACGCTCCCATGCCGCCCGTCCGCCGCCCAGCATCAGCAGGACGACGAACGGCATGGCGAGGAGCAGGCCGGATACCGATGTCCGCGACGAGACCGCCAGGACACTGGTCAGGGTGGCGAGCAGCCCTCCCCCGGTCACCAACCAGGTCGACCTCCGGCCCACGCCCAGACGCATCAGCAGCCCGGCGAGCAACAGCGCGCCGGCGATCCCCAAACCGGTCGCAACCGCGGCAGGATTGAAGGCATAGAAGTCGGGTGAGACGATCTGATAGTAGAGATTGCCGAGCTTGTCGGCGATCCATGGCGACAACCGATCGGTGCCCGCGGCCACCGCGTCCTGAACCCGCCCTACCACGAGTCCCTGGCCCTTGTACCCCATCGCACTGCCATACAGTCGCGTGTTGACCATCCACTGCAGCCCTACCATCACGCCGGCCCCGCCGCCGAGCGCGAGCAGACCTCGCCACTTTCCGTACCTCGCGGCCAGGGGCCACAGGCCGACGGCTACGGCCGCGAGCAGGTACATCTCGTTGCGGATCCAGGTCCCGGCGCCGAGCAAGGCGCCCGCGGCGAGGAGCCCGCGCAGCGGACACCGCGAGTCCTCGATGCCCACGGCGATGCAGGCCAGCGCGCCTGCCGCCAGAGCCACGACGAGGCTGTGGTCCCAGAACACCGCGCTGTAGACGATCAGCGGCGTGCCCAGTGCCAGCGTCACCGTCCCCGCGATCGCCAGCCCGGGCACCAGCCGCCGCAACACCGCGTAGGTCGCCCACACCGCGGCGAGGCCCGCAATCATCGGCACCAGGATCAGACCGGGGTACCCGAGCGCACCGTAGAAGACCGCTGACATGGCAGGGAAATAGGGCAGGTAGGACAGGTAGTGCCGACCGCCTCGCGCATAGTGGAACCACGGCCCGGCCGGGTAGAATCGCCCTTCTGGATCCAGCGACTCCGCGGGATAGGGGACCGCAACGTCACGGTAGCCGGCGCGCCGCAGGCTCTCGGCCTGGACGAACCGGACCGCGGAATCGGGCGACCAGAACTCCTGATGCCGAGACAACAGGAAGGCGGCGCAGGCATATGCGGCAAGGATCACGACTGCCGCCACCGCTGGCGCAGACCACCGTCTCGGCATACTGCGAGCGGGATCTGAGGTCGCGACGGCGGCAGGCGGAGCTTCGAGAGCAATCTCATGGGGATTCTGCGGCACTTCTCGGCCCCCTAGTTCGCGATACTCACCCTAAGAGTGCCCAAGTGCGCCGGCACGCAGTCGTCAGGCGAACGTCTGTACGGGTAAGTTGGCGCCTGGAGGCGGCGATCCTGCGCGAACCGCCGCGCAACGATCAGGCCCGGCGTGGAGTGCGCCTACGGGAGAAACTCGCCGCGCGTGGACGTCCCGTCGTTGTACAAGACCAGGTCGACCGTGCCGCCAGACGCGAGCACCCCGCAGCGGCTGTGCGCCGTCGGATCCGCGGTGGCGCGAAACGCGACCGACACCGCGCTGGCCGTCTCGATGGAGTAGTCCCAGCAGCCCGCAGGCGGCGGCTCGATACCGAGGGGGTTCGACATCGGAATCGCACCGGTCGGCAGCCCGGCCCAGCTATTATACTGCTGGTAGTATCCCCAGGCGGTGGTCTTCAGCTCTTGAAGGATGTTGTCGGCCTCGATCACCAGGACGCTTCGACGACTGCCCAGGTAGCGTGGAATGGCCAGCCCGATCAGAATGCCCAGGATGGCGAGGACGACGACCAGCTCAATCAGGGTGAAGCCGCGCTCTGTACGATTCATGGTCATGGGTGATGTCCGCGACCGTCTGCTTCCGCGAGCGCATCCGGCGATTTGCGCCCGCCGCGGTCTCGAACGGTGTCTGCCCAACTGCCCGTGCGCTCAGACCTGCGTGATGCCCGCGCTCGTGGCATCGTGGTCAAACGCCGAGGGTAGCCCGCCGCGACGACGGGCTACCCTCGGAGACGAGAGCACCCGTTACAGGCCTGCCGTGCCCCGGCTCGACTGTCCGAAGCTATCGAGCGTCAGGGTGATGACCTCGGAACCGGAGAGCACGTTGCACTGCGTGCGACCGCCGGGGGTGCCGGTCGCGGTCGCGGTCAGCAACGAGGCGGTCCCGCTGACGGCGAGCGTCCAGCACGTGTTCGGCGGCGCGTTGAACCCGATGGCGCCCAGCGTGATGCCGGCGAACGTGCTGTACTGCTGGTAGTAGGCCCAGGAGAGCGTCTTGACTTCCTGGAGCAGGTTGTCGCCCTCGGCGATCAGCGCGTTCTTCCGTGCGCCCAGGTAGCGGGGCACGGCGAGCGCGATCAGGATGCCGAGGATGGCGAGCACGACGACCAGTTCGATGAGCGTGAAGCCGCGTTGCCCCTTCTTTTTCTTGTTCCACCAGAACTTCAGCACGATGATCCCTCCTCAACGGTGTTGCGCGATCCCTTGTACGCTGTATCTGGGAACTGATCCGTGGGTCCGTGCACACCAGGGTCTGGCACTCCCTCCCGGCGTCCGTCCCTGGTCTCCTCACCTCCCGCCCTTCTGACATCATCCCCACTGCCCTATTGCTCGGTCCCGGCGGCGTCACGCGTCGGGGCCGATGTCGTGTTGCTCACCCGGCAATATGCCCACCGACCGGGGGATTCTAGACGTGCGCGCTGCCGACCGTGGCCTACCGCCCGCCCGTCGCCAGCGCGAAGATCGGCAGGTAGAGCGAGATGACCATGGCGCCGACGACCACGCCCATGAAGATGATCAGCAGCGGCTCGAGCATCGACGTGAGGCTGGCCACCGTGGTCTCCACCTCGACGTCGTAGAAGTCCGCGACCTTCTCCAGCATCTGCTCGAGTTGACCGGTTTCCTCGCCGACCTTGGCCATCTGGACGACCATGGGCGGGAAGACGCCCGAGAACTGCAGCGGGATCGCGATCGTCTGACCCTCTCGGATGCTGGCGCGCACCGCCTCGATGGCGTTGCCGATCACCGTGTTGTCGATCGCCTTCGAGACGACCTCGAGCGACTGCATGATCGGCACGCCGCTCGAGATGAGCGTTCCCAGCGTCCGCGTGAACCGCGCGACGACGATCTTGCGGTTCAGCTCACCGAGCACCGGCATCTTGAGCTTGAACCGATCGTAGCGCTGGCGGCCGCCGGGAGTCTGAAGATAACGCCGCAGCACATAGACCAGCGCGACCACGGCGATCACGCCCGCCCACCAGTACGTGCGGATGAAGGCGCTGACGGCCATCGCCATTCGCGTCGGTAGGGGCAGTTGCCCGCCACTCCCCAGTTCCTTGAACAGGTTTTCGAACTGCGGCAGGATCACGATGGTCATGAAGAACAGGCCGCCCAGGGCCGCGACCGTCAGCAGCGTCGGGTAGACCATCGCCGACCGGATCTTGCTGCGCAGCGCCTGCTCCTTTTCGAGGTACGTCGCGACGCGGTCGAGCACCTCGTCCAGCACGCCACCGGTCTCACCGGCCTTCACCATGTTGACGTAGAGTGACGAGAACGCCTTCGGGTGCCGGGCCATCGCGTCCGACAACGGCCGGCCGGCCTCGACATCGGCGCGGACCGCGGCGATGATCTCCCGCAGCCGCCGGTTGGTCGTCTGCTGCTCGAGGATGCTCATCGTCCGGACGAGCGACAGCCCCGAGTTGACCATGGTGGAGAACTGGCGGCTGAAGATCGCCAGGTCCTTCAGGCCAATGCCGAAGAGACCCTGGAGGTACTGGAAGACGTCGGTGCGCTCGACCGTCCGCTCCAGGTTCGTGATGAAGAACCCCATGTCGCGAAGCCGTTCAATGACCATCGCATCGTTGTCGGCCTCGATGACGCCGGAGATCAGCCGCCCGCTATTGTCCTTCGCGCTGTATCGGAAGACCGCCATGGCTCTCTCCTATACCCTGGCAGGCCGTGCGGCGGATTCGACCTCACCGCCGGCCTCCCGAATCATCTTGCGCAGTTCCTCGGGGTGAATCGCGCGGCTCAGCGCGTCATCCAGCGTGATCAGTTTGCGCAGATGCAGATCCCGCAGCGACTGGTCCATCGTCTGCATACCTTGCTGCCCGCCGGTCTGGATCGCGGTCTCGATCTGGTGCGTCTTGGCTTCGCGGATCAGATTGCGGATGGCCGGCGTCGCCAGCATGATCTCTACCGCCGGGACGCGGCCGACTTCCTCGATGCTCGGCCACGCCGCGCCGCTGGCGCTCCCCAGCCGCCGCGGTGCAGCGCGGTTCTCGCCGCGCGCGCGGTACCGCGCGTTGGGCAGCAGCTGCTGCGAGATGACCGCCTCAATCACCATCGACAACTGGATACGGATCTGCTGCTGCTGGTAGGGCGGAAACACATCGATGATGCGGTCGATCGACTGTGCGGCGTTGGCGGTGTGCAGCGTCGCGAAAACCAGGTGCCCGGTCTCCGCGATGGTGAGCGCCGCCGAAATCGTCTCCAGGTCTCGCATCTCCCCGATGAGCACGACATTCGGGTCCTCACGCAGCACGGCGCGCAACGCGTTGGGGAACGACTGGGTGTCGAATCCCAGCTCGCGCTGGTTGACAATGCTCTTCTTGTGCTGGTGCAGGTACTCGATCGGGTCCTCGACCGTGACGATGTGCGAGCTCCGCTCGGTGTTGATGAAGTCGATCATCGCCGCGAGCGAGGTGGACTTGCCGTGCCCGGTCGGCCCGGTCACCAACACCAGGCCGCGGGCCTTGCGGGTGAGGTCCTTGAGGATCGTCGGCAGGTTCAGGGCCTCCACGCTGGGGATCGTCATCGGGATGACGCGGATCGCGATGCCGACGGCGCCGCGCTGCCGGTAGATGTTGACGCGGAACCGCCCGAGGCCGGGCACGCCGTAGGACAGGTCGAGCTCCCAGAACTTCTCGAACTTCTGCTTCTGGAACGTGTTCAGCATGCTGTAGCCGAGCTGGAAGGTGTCCTCGGCCGACAGCACCTCGTACTGCTCCATCGGCTGCAGGCGTCCCCACAGCCTCATCGTCGGCTTGATGCCCGACGTCAAGTGCAGATCCGAGGCCTGCGCGGTGACGACCTCGCGCAACAGATCCTCGATGTGCATCGCCAGGTCCCTCCGTCTACTCCACGAAGACGACGCGGAGCATCTCTTCGAGCGACGTCAGGCCGGCCAGCACCTTGGCCACGCCGTCCTGCTGAAGCGTACGCATGCCCAGACCGATGGCCACCCGCTTGATCGCGTCGGAGGCCTCGTTCCTGACCACCAGGGCCCGGACGTCGTCTTCCATCACCATGATCTCGAACAGGCCGATCCGGCCCTTATAGCCGATGTTGTTGCAGGCTTCGCAGCCCTTCGCCCGGTAGATCGTGGGCACTGGCTCGCCGGGCTTCGACAGGCCGTACCGCGTGGCCACCTCGGGCAGCGGGGTATAGGGCTCGCGGCACTTGGTGCAGAGCAGACGGACGAGGCGCTGCGCGACGACACCGATCACCGAGGACGAGACCAGGAACGGCTCGATCCCCATATCCACCAGGCGCACCACGGCGCCCGGCGCGTCGTTGGTGTGCAGGGTGGAGAGCACCAAATGCCCCGTCAGTGCGGCCTGGATCGCCAGGCGCGCGGTCTCCTCGTCGCGGATCTCGCCGACCATCATGATGTCGGGATCCTGCCGCAAAAACGACCGCAGCCCGGTGGAGAACGTCAGCCCGGCCTTGGGGTTGATCTGCACCTGCGCGATGCCGGCGAGCTGGTACTCGACCGGGTCTTCGATCGTGATGATGTTGACGTCGGTCTTGTTGAGCCGGTTGAGAATCGCGTAAAGGCTCGTGGTCTTGCCGCTCCCGGTCGGCCCGGTGATCAAGATGATGCCGTACGGCTTGGTGATCAGCGACTCGAACCGTTCCTGGTCCGGTCCCATCAACCCGAGCTTCTCGATCCCCACCAGTGCCGAGCGCTTGTCCAGTATCCGCATGACGACCTTCTCGCCGTGGGTCGTCGGGATCGTGGACACGCGCAGGTCGATCTCGCGGTTGTCCACGCGGAGCTCGATCCGGCCGTCCTGGGGGACGCGCCGCTCGGCGATGTTCATGTTTGCCATGATCTTGATGCGGCTCGTCGTCGCGGCCTGCACGTGCCTCGGCGCGGTCATGACATTGTAGAGCGTACCGTCGATGCGGTACCGAATGCGCAGCTGCCGCTCCTGCGGCTCGACGTGGATATCGCTCGCGCCCTGGCGGACCGCCTGCACGAGCATCAGGTTCACCAGGCGGACCACCGGGGCGTCCTCGACGATTTCGCGCAGCTTGTCGAGCCCGGGCTCCTCTTCGCCCACGTCGCTCGGCCGGATCTCCTGGATGACCTGATCCAGCGATCCCTCGAGCGCGGGGTACTTGTTGACTGCGGCCTGGTAGCCGTCGAGCGTGATGGCCGCCGGCACCACCTCGCGCGTCGTCGCCCGGCGCACGTCGTCCAGGGCCAGCACGTCGAGGGGATCGACCATCCCGAGCACCAGGGTGTTGTCCTCGTGCCGCACCGGGATGACCTGGTGCCGCCGGATCACGCTCTCGGGCAGCGACGTCAGCACGTCGTCGGGGATGTTGAGAGTCTGGATGGCGACGTACTCGATGCCGAGTTGGTTCGCCACGGCGCGGGCGATCGCGTCCTGGCTCGCCAGGCCCATGGTGACCAGCACCTTGCCCAGGCGATCGCCGGTGGCCTGCTGCTGCTGCAGGGCCCGGTCGAGCTGCTCCTGCGTGATCAGGCCGGCCTCGACGAGGATTTCGCCGAGGCGGACCCGACGGCGCGGCTGCGCCGGCTTAGACTGTCTCATGACGCTCCATCATCATGACGACGTAGGCCTTGTGGACCATCACCACGTCGGATTCATAGAGCAGGCGGCCGTCGAGCGAGAAGACCTTCGCGCCGGTGATCGGCAGGAATTCCTTGGCCTGGTTCATGCGATCGGAGAGACGCTGGGTCGCCGAGAGGTGGAGTTCGCCCTCGATCCGGTGATGGGGCGTGAACAGCACGACCGGTTCGCGATCCATCTCGACTTTCATCGACTCACCCCACGTCCCTCAGCAGCCAGCTCGGCCTGGCGCGGCGTTTCCATCAGGCGCTGGATCCCCTTGAGGCTCATGCCACGGTCGACCATGGCCTTCACCCAGCGGATTCGCTCGACGTCATCTTCGCTGTAGAGTCGGTGGCCGCCGCCGGTCCTCGCGGGCGTCAGGAGGTTGTACTGATCCTCCCAGGCCCGGATGCGGCGCGGATTCACGCCGGTGAGATGCGCGACCGTCCGAATCGGATAGATCGGCGCGCGCTTGTCCACGATCATCGGCTTCCCCCCCCGTTCCCTCCTCCACGGGGAGCCGCGACGAGGTCGCGGGCGGGGCCGAAGCCGTGTTCGCGCAGGAACGTGTAAATCTCCTGCAGCTTCGAGAACCCGTGGAAGTCGGGCCGGTACTCCTGTTCGAGCTTGTAGTCCAGCTCCACGAACTTGTTCAACGTGACGAAGAACGCATACTGGACGATGTTCGACGGCGCCTCAGGCGCGTCGCGGTTCTTGTCGATGAAGAGGTTGACGATGTCCACCTGCGGCAGGTCCTCGGTATCGATCCCCTCGCCCTTCGCCCGGGTCTCGATGAGCTGCCGCAGGTCGTGCGTGGCCTTCCAGTCCTTGGCCAGCACCATGGCGACGTCGAGATCGTACTCCAGGTCGCCTGAGCCCATGCTGTGGTGCATCGTGGGCCGGCTGAAGGGGTTGAAGACGTCCGCGTCGTCAACCGGCCGTTCATCGAGCCGGCACCCTTCCTTGTCGAGCGGCGAAATCGCGAAGATCGGGCAGTTGAGTTCCAGGCTCATCTCGGCCAGTTCGGTCGAGATCAGGTCGGTCCGCGCCTTCCAGTCGTCCATGTACTGCGGCAGCGGGATCTTCTGGAGGTAGTCGAAGAAGATCGCGATGTCCTGCGTCTGGAACTCCTGCATCAGGTTGTGCGCGTGTGCCCGGATGCGGTCGAGCGTCTCCTTGCGCCCGGCCTCCACCAGGTGCAGGTACGAACCGTAGCGCGCCAGGCGGTCGCGGGCCGGCGCGAGACGGTCGGCCACGGCCTCGCCGTCCGGGTCCATGCCCACGAGGATCGACGTCGGGTTGACCCCGGTCTCCTTGGCGATCAGCCGCGCGGCCAGCACTCGCCGCGTCTGCTCCCACGTGTAGTAGAGCACCGGGACCTTGTGGTTGGTGGCGATGTGCACGGCCAGGTCGAGCGCGAAGTTCGTCTTGCCGCGCCGCGGCGCGCCGGCCAGGCCGTAGTAGAATCCGCGGCGCAGACCGGAGAGCAGCGCGTTCAGCCGGTCGAACGGCGAAATTGAGAATCCCAGGATGCCGTCGGAATCCCGCATCGGCCGCTGGGTCATCAACGAGCCGAAGGCGTCGCCGATCGGCGCGACCTGCCGGCGCACCCGGCGGCGCTGGATCTCCAGCAGCCGGTGGATCGCCTCGGTGGTAAACTGCACGATGTCCGACTGCTCGCGGTCCTGCCGGTAGAGGAAGTTCCCGATCTGCTCGTGGACCTGCGACAGCAACTCGCGGCTCTCGCGGGCCTTCAGCATGTCGACGTGCGCCATGAGGTCGCCGGCGTTGGGAGGCGCCAGCATCATGACCGACGAGAGGTACCGCTCCATCTCGGGGGTCATCATCCCCCGCTCGGACAGCGTCGCGCGCAACGTCGCCTCGTCGAGCACACGGTCGGGTGTGGCGTAGATCTCGGTCACGACCTTCGCGAGTCGCTTGGCCTGCGGCGATGCCAGGAGATCGATGTGAAATCCCTCGGTCGTCGCCAGCGTGAGCAGATGGCGATCCCGGATGAGTCCGCTCAGTACCCGTGACTCGATCTGATGGAGTTCCATGGTACCTCCTGGCAAACTCTCCGGACCTTGGCTTGAGTAGGGCCCAACCCTTGTGTTAGCCTGATTCTAAGCTTCGGATGGGCAAACCAGAATATGCCCAGAAGATTGAGGGATTAGTCCCGAAGGACAAACCCGGAGCGATCCCGGGGACGCCATACCGATGGGCCCGGCCTCCCGCCACCAGCGACCGACCGGCCGGCCGGGCTGCCGGGGAGGAACAATGAGGTCGTGGCCCGAGATCCCCGGGGCCTTTTTCCTTTTCTTGGGCATATACATAGTACTTCAGGGAAAAACTGCTGGAGGCAGGTGATGGGCTCACCCCCCGAACGGCCGAGGGATGAGGGGACGCTCCAGACTCTCAAGTCGGCCGCCGGTCTTGCACGTGAGAGCTTGACGCTGGAGCGGGCGTTCCGCTTCACCGACGCCCGCGCGCTCGTACGCGCCAACCGGACGGCCGAGGCGCGCGATGCGTATCTCCGGCTGGCCCAACTCGACCCTGAAGAACCCTGGGTCTACTGGGATCTGGCCGAGCTGCACCGCGCGTTGGGCGAGCACCACGAAGCCGGGCTGGCCTACCTCAACGCGGCCGACAAGCATCTGGCGCGTGGCCAGACCGATCAGGTCCTGCGGGCTTACCAGCACGCGGCCGCAGTCTCGCCGAACGACCCGGCGGTCCAGGCCAAACTCGGCGACTCGGGTTCGGCGGCCGCTACCGCGGCGGCGGCGCCCCCGCCGGTACCCGACGCACCACCCGCTCCGGCAACACCCTCGGCGCCCGCGGCACCGGCGACGCCGGCCGGAGCGCCTGAGCCGGCACCGCCGACGCCCCCGCACACCGCGGAGCACGCCGGGCCGGCGAAGGTGCCGGCGCACGCGAAGCCGGCGGCCAAGCCCGGCCGCGCGCGGGTTGGCGGCAAGAGCGAGACGCTCGGGCAGATCCTGATGCACCTCGGCATCATTACCCAGGAACAGCTCAGCGAAGCGCTCGAGATCCAGACCCGTACCGGCGAACGCATCGGCCGCATCCTCCGCGACATCGGCGCGGTGACCGAGTCCGACCTCGCACGCGGGATGGCCCATCAGTGGGGCCTGCAGTACCTCTCGCTCGCCGACGCCAAGATCGACAACGACGCGGCCAAACTGATCCCCCACGCCCTGGCGGCGCGGCACAAGGTGATCGCCATCGAACGACGCGGCGGCCGCCTGCTGCTGGCAACAGCCGATCCGCTCAACGTCATCGCGGTCGACGATGTGCGCCTCATCACCGGCCTCGAAGTGGACCTCGTGGTCGCCACCGAGGAAGAGATTACGAACGCGCTGGCGCGGGTCTACCAGCTCGCCGACACCCTCCTGGACCGCGTGATGAAGGAGTCGGTGACCGATTATGCGGTGGAGGTCACCGAAGAGGACCAGTCGATCGAGCAACTCCGGGCGCTCACCGAGGAAGGCCCGGTGGTCAAGCTGGTCAACCTGATCGTTGACGAGGCCGTGAAGCAGGGCGCCAGCGACATTCACATCGAGCCGCATCGTGGCGGCATGTGGATCCGGTACCGGGTCGACGGCGTCCTGCGCGACGTGATGAACCCGCCGACGAACCTCAAGGCGGCGCTCATCTCGCGCGTCAAGATCATGGCCGATCTCGACATCGCCGAGCGCCGACGGCCGCAGGATGGCCGGATCCACCTGACCGCGGACGGTCGCAGCATCGACCTGCGTGTCTCGACGCTGCCGACCATGTTCGGCGAGAAGGTCGTCCTGCGCGTGCTCGACCAGTCCTCGACGCAGATCGGGTTGACCCGGCTCGGTTTCCCCACAACCGTCCTCCATCAGTGGGAGACCGCGGTGAGCAAGCCGCACGGCATGGTCCTGGTCACCGGCCCCACGGGTAGTGGCAAGACGACGACGCTCTACTCGACGCTCGCAAAGCTCAACACGCTCGACCAGAACATCGTGACGGTCGAAGATCCGGTCGAATACCAGCTCCCACGCATCAACCAGGTGCAGGTCAACGTGAAAGCGGGCCTGACGTTCGCCAGCGGCCTGCGCAGCATCCTGCGGCAGGACCCCGACATCGTGATGGTCGGTGAGATTCGCGACCGTGAGACGGCCGAGATTGCCGTGCAGGCCGCGCTGACCGGCCACCTGGTCCTCTCGACCTTGCACACCAACGACGCCGCCGGCGCGATCACCCGCCTGGTGGACATGGGCATCGAGCCGTTCCTGATCAGCTCATCGGTCATTGCCGTGCTGGCGCAGCGTCTCGCCCGGGCGATCTGCTCGCGCTGCAAGGTGGCGTACACGCCCCCGGTCGACGCGCTGGGACGGTTGGGCGGGGACATCCAGCTGGATCAGGACGTAGTATTCTACCGCGGCCAGGGCTGTGACTACTGCCGCGGCACCGGCTACCGGGGCCGCATCGGCATCTTCGAACTACTGATGGTCAGCGACCCGATCCGCGAGCTGATCGTGCAGCGGGCCGCGGCGAACGAGATCAAGGCGCGGGCGATCCGCGACGGCATGCGCACGTTGCGCGACGATGGCCTCGAGAAGGTCGTCTCGGGTGTCTCGACCATCGACGAGATTCTGCGAGTCGTCTACGTGCAGGACTGACGCCGCACCGCCCCGACGGGGTGTGCAGCATCAGGCGCCGAGACACGACGAGGCGCCGGGCTACAGGCCCGGCGCCTCGTGCGTGGCGTGTGGCCCGCGATGTTGCAGGGTGCGTCTACACCAGGGCGGCAGCGAGCTGGCTGTTGCGCCGCATCTCCAGCCGGATGCGACCGAGATTCGCCTGGCGGTTGCCGACCACGACCAGCACGGCGTCCGGCCCGGCAGGGCCGATGGCCACCGGGCCGTCGTCGAACTCGATCAGCATGTTGCGCAGCGTGCCGCGCGACATCTCACGCCCCATGGAATCCGAGGCCGCGATGTTGCTGGCGACAATCGCCCCCACCGCCTCGAGATCCACGGTCTCCTCCGTGGTCATGCCTTCGACGACGAAGCCGTCCCGGCCGACGACCAGCGCCGCGAGCACACCGTCGACTTTCGAAAGATCCAGCAAGACGTCTTTCAGTTGTGACATCTCCGCTCCCCCCACCTATAGCGTGCCGGGCGATGGCGCGCCCATCAATCCCCGGAGCTTTGCGAGTGCCGATGCCAGGACGCGCGACACGTGCTTCTGCGAAATCCCGATGCGTTTGGCGGCTTCCATTTGCGTCAGATCGGTATAGAAGAGGTAGTAGAGCACCTTGCGTTGCAGGCTGTTGAGGGACTCCATCGCCTCCATCAGCACCACGCGATCCTCGATCGGCAACTGGAAACTGATGTGGGTCTTGTGCTTGATGCGCTCACGGTCGACGCGCAGGTCGCCGCTCTCCTCCTCTGTCTCCAGCGAGATAGTCCGCAGCACCTCGCGGGTGCGCAGGACCTCGAGCAGACCCTCTTCCTCGATGTTGAGATCCTCGGAGAGCTGCTCCACCCCGGGGAACCGGCCGGTCTCGCTGACGTGTTTCCCCACGGCGTCCTCAATCTGCGAGTTCAGCTTCTGCAGCCACCGGGGCTTGCGGATGGTGTCGCGCTGGTCCCGCAGATAGTGTCGGATCTCGCCGCGGATCAGGTAGCTGGCGTACGTGGCGAACTTCGCGCCCCGGGTCGGGTCGAACGCCGAGATGGCATTAAGAAGCCCGATATAGCCGACCTGGATCAGGTCGTCCGACGCGACACCGGAGAACACGAATTCGCCCGCGATGCGCCGCACCAGCGGCGTGCACGCCACCACCACCCGCTCCCGGACCGTGGGACTGTGCGTCTCGACGTAATCGGCCATGAGCGCATCGACGTCGCTGGTGGGAGGAGATGGCGGAACCACGGCCTCCGGTCTCTCGACCGGGCGCTGAATTGTGCGGGCAACCATGACGCGCCTCCTTCGCGGGATAGAGAATGAAACAGCCCCCTGGGCTGCCACCCAAGAGGCCGACATCCTCCCTTCGGCAGCCCGGCCAACCATGAAGGTCCCGTAGCTTTGCGCCCCCACCTCACGATGGGTTTGCCTTTGTCGAGGTCTCCCTATTCAGTTGTCGCTCTCAACGCACCAGGTGATGCCTCTTCATCCTAGTCCGTCGAGAACATTGTCGCAAGGTCTGTGTAGATTCTAGTACCCACTTCGCCGCCGGCTTAGACCTGACCTCCTGTGTCGCGCCTCACCTAGCCGGGCGACTTGGCACCGGTCGCTGGTCGAGTACGACTGACGTATCGGAACGCCGCCTTGCGCGAGACCAACAGTCGGATCACGCTCGACACCTGCTCAATCGACAGACCGAGGTCCTGCGCGATCTCTGCCACAGAGTGCGAACCGTCGAGATACGCCACAACGGCAAGTCCGTCGTCGCCGGCGGCGGTCTCGATTTCGGCGGCGACGTCATCCGGGACGGACCGCAACAGGCTTGACGAAGCCACGAACCGCTCGTCAGTCATGGCCGGAGGCGACACCGGCGTGGGCGGGGTGGCGGGTGCTGACGTCGCTGAGGGCGCCGGCGTCAGCGCGAACGGCGCCGGCGGAGTCGTCACCGGCTGCGGTCTCTCGGCGATCGCCGGCTCAGCGACGGGTTGCGGGAGCGCCGCGGCCGCGGGCACCGTGACCGGTCCGGAGAACACGAGCACCCACCCCTGTGCGCCGGCAAGCACGGAGAGTGCCGGAGCGCCCGCAGGCGCCGCCGGCTCGATCACGTGCAGCCGGCCCTGCTGCACGACGACCGCAGCCGGACGCGGCCCGAGCACGATGACTGCGCCGTTCGCCGCCTGTGTGTGTAACCGCGCCAGCAACCGGTCGACCCGGATGAAATCGGTGTGCACACCGCCCAGCGCGAGTTCGAGCTGCGCAAGTTGCCCGACCAGCCAGTCGGGAAGGTCGAGCGAGACGCTCTGCGCGTCGGGCGGCGGGCCGTCGGGAAACACCAACCGCGGGTCGCCCCGGCGCCAACCGTCGGCGCCAAAGACCGTGGCCGCCGGTCTCGGTGGGCCGTCCACCACCACGGCTAGGCCTCCGGGCCAGGCGTGCAGGCAGATCACACGCTAGACCTCCTCCTGGGCCGTCCGCTGCCAGAACCCGCCCAGCGCCAGGAAGACGAACCCCGCAACCCACAGTGCGTTCACGCTGTGGACGTCGGAGTACAGATTGTACCAGGTGAGGAACACGTACCCAAGGCTCGCCCCGGCCAGGCACAGCGCCGCGACCGCGACGGCCAGCCACGGGTAGGCGGAGATGCCGCCGCGAAAGCCGAACGCCGGCATGAGCCCGGCGGGCACCAGAAACACGGCGACCGTCGGGTAGAACGCCGCCAGCGCCTTCTCAACGGGCGTCGCCGTGCTGATCACGATCGGCGCCAGGATAGAGACGAATCCCGCCACCCACCCCGCGATGCCGAGTCCGAGCAATACCATGCGAACGCCGCGATCGACCATCGGGAGCACCAGGCGGATCTCGAGCGCCAGCGCCAGCGCGATCAACACGTAGAACGCCACAAAGAAGCCGTCCGCCAACGACGGGTACGGCAGCGCCGTCCCGCCGAACCACTGGTAGCCGGCGAACAACACGCGGCCCGCGGTCCAGGCCAGAGAGGCAAGGGCGCCAAACGTCCACACGGCGCGTTCGCGGTCGCCCGGCGCGTAGGCGCGCATCGCGGCCACGCAGCCGAGGCCGGCCAGGAGCGGCGCGGCGATCTGGAGTATCGTCGCAAGCACGTGGCGGATCAACTGCGCCTGAAATGTCCCACCGTCGGAGCCATAGGCGTAGACCGCGGCGCCGATGAGCACTGCGGCCAGGGCAAATGGCGGCCATTGTCGCTTCATGCGTCGGCTCCTTGTGACCCGCGCGCCTCGAGCACCGCGCGCTCGGCCGCCGCGATCGTCCGGTCCACGAATGCGCGGCCTGCCACCGCAACGACCGGCGCGCACGCGGCCTCCACGACGACCCGCCACGTCGACTCAGGCAGTGGCGGGGCGATGACCGCGTCGCCCTGTACGCGCCCGCCGTGCTCCGCAAGAGCCTTCTGCAACGCCGCGGAGAACTGTGCCGCCAGCTTCGGCCCGCGGTGGCGCACGATGCGCGTGCTCATCTCCGCCAGGATCTCGGACCAGGGGTGCGCCGGCGGCTCAACTTCAATGGTCGGCCCCGCCGCGTCGAGCGCCGTGGCGGACGGCGTCGGTTCTATGACCGCTTCACCGCCGATCGCAGCATCGTCCGGGTCGGCTGTGGGCGACTCTGCGTTGGGGACCTGTGGGGCGACTACGCCGGACGTCTCGAGCGCGCGCGACAGGTTGTCGGACATCCGATCCGGCGCCGGTTCGGAGACCTCGCGGGCCGCCACCGGCTCGAACTGACCGACGGTCTCGTATACCATCCCGCGCGGTTCCTGGGCGACCTGCGGGCCGTCGGTGAACATGAACCGAGGGAGTGCGTGGGACGTGGTCAGCGATGAGGACGTGCCCCCGGACGGCGAGCCGACAAACACACTGATCGTGCCGCCCCGCGAGGCGATATCGAGCAGCAGGTCCCGGCTGGTCGCCACCGGGAGCACGGCTTCCTGCCCGCCGGCCTCGAAGAACCATGTGTCGCCCGGCTCGCCCTGCTGAATCCACAGCAGACCTTCGAGGGACCCGTCAGTGGCATAGATGCCGCCATCGATTCCGCGCTCCGCCAGGTGAACGGCGAGGCGGTCCATGTCCACTTCGTCTCCGGGGAGCCCGACGAAGAGCGCCGGCCCGGCTCGGAGCACGTCGAGGATGTGACGCCGGGACTCCAGCATCGTGACGTGAGCCCGACCTACTTGATGCCGAACTCGCGGTAGTACCGCAACGCGCCGGCGTGCATCGTGATCGGCATGCCCCGCCGTGACGATGACGGTGTGATGTCGCGGCCGCGGGCGTGCGCGGCGCGCAGCCGATCCGTGTGCTCCCAGAGGGCCTTCGTCAGCGCGTACACGAGGTCGCCGTCCACGTCCTGCCGCGTAACAAGCATCGCCATGACCGCCGCGGTGGCGACCGGTTCGGCTTGGCCCTTGTAGGTGTTGGCCGGGATCGTGACCTCGGTGTAGTACGGGTATTGCTGCCGCAACTGCTCGATCACGTCGCGTGGGATGGGCAGGATCTTCAGATCGCGACTGGCCGCGATGTCAGTAACCGCCGCCGTCGGATGCCCGGCGGTGATGAACGCGGCATCGACGACGCCGTCCTTGAGCTGGTCGGCGGCCTCGGCGAAGTTCAGGAAGTCGGGCCTGGAGTTGTAGTACCCGACCTCGAACAGCCGCATGATCTGCCGTGCGTTCACCTCGGTGCCGCTGCCGGGTGCGCCGACCGCGATGCGCTTGCCCTTGAGGTCAGCGATGCTGTTGATGTTCTTGCTGCGCAGCGTGACGACCTGAATCGTCTCCGGGTACAACATCGCCATGCCGCGCAGCGTGCTGACCGGCGCGGGCTTGTTCGCGACACGGTCCATGAACATCTCGACGCCGTTGAACGCATAGTACGTGATGTCGTTCTGGATGAACGCGACGGCCACGTCCCCCTTCTCCAGGAGCCGGATGTTGGCCACCGACGCCCCCGACGTCTGGGCCGTGGCCTGCACGTTGGGCACTCGGCTGCTCCACAACTCCGCGAGCGCCGCACCGAGCGGAAAGTACACGCCCGCGGTCCCGCCTGTCGCGATGGAGATGAACACCCGCGGCTGCGCGGCGACCGGCCACACGGTGGCGACCAGGATCAGGGCAAACGCCGCAAAAACGAGTCCCCGACGCATCTTTCATCCCTCCTGGGTTGTTTCGAGTCACCGGCGTACGACCTCGAAGGCCCCGGCCTTGACCTGCGCGACGGCGACCGGCCGGTCCGGCGCGCCGAATCTGTCGAACGTGATCTCGCCGGTCGCGCCGGGGAATCGTCGCACGCCCTGCAGCGCCCCGCGGATCGCCTGCGCGCTGCGCCCGCTGCGGCGAACCGCGAACGCGAGCACCTTCACGGCGTCGTAGGCTTGGGCGGCGAAATGGTCGGGCGTCTGCCCGTACCGGCGCGTGTACCTGCCGACGAACTCCTGGACCCGTGGAAGGGGATCGCCGGCGACGAACGCGGCCGGCAGCAGCAGCCCGTGCGCCGCATCGCGCGCCCACTCGACGAGATCCCGGGAGTACAGCGCGTCCGACCCGATCATCAGGCCTCTGAAGCCGCGCTCGCGCAGCGTCACGATGATCCGCGCGCCCTCGTCCGGATAGCCGGCGATGAAGACGGCTTCTGCGCCGTCGCCGACCGCGCCGGTGGCGTACCGGGTGAAGTCGGTGTCGCCGTCGCGGTAGATCCGCGTGCCCACGATCTCACCGCCGAGATCGGCGACCCGTTGGGCGAACGCCATGGCCGTCATCGTGCCGTAGTCGTTGCCCTCATGGATGACGGTGATCGTCTTGAGGCGCCGCACCCGGACGACGTACTCGGCCAGGACCCGAGCCTGCGACTGCGCCGGCAGCGACGTTCGGAACACCGACGACCCCGAGTATGGAATCGTCCCGGTTGCACCGGGTGTCACGAGCGCGATCCCGGCGCGCTCCGCCGCCGGCGCCACCGCGGCCGCCGCCAGGTCGGTGAGCGGCCCGACGACCGCGCTCACATCGCGCTCCGCGAACTGCGCGAAGAGCCGCGACGCGACCTCGGGACTCCCGCGATCATCTTCCACGAGGAGCGACACGGTCGGCGCACTCCGCTCGCCGCCCACCTCGTCGGCCGCGAGCTGGGCGCCTTGCTGGGCCGCTCGCGCGGCACTCGGCACACCGCTGGTCAGCGGCACCAGCACACCGAATGTCACCGATTCCTGCGCGCGCAGCCCCGTGGGCCCGCACCCGGTCACAACGAGTGTCGCCACCAGGACCGCGCCAAGCGCAAGACTCCGGCTGTCGCGCATCATCGTCACCTTCCGCCACCACGACCGACAAAAACGCCTTTCGGCCGGCGACCGAAAGGCACATGCTGCCTCGCCTCTTCGGCAACCCGGCCGGCCGCGGGTCCGCCCCCTGCAGACACCACGCCCCCGTCGGCTTTGCGTCCCCACCTTGCGATGGGTTTGCCCGTTCGGAGGTACGTATGCGGTTCCCGCCCGGCCCGACGCAAAGCCGGCACGGACAGTCACGGTACTGCCTATATTCCCCTGCGAGGCTTCGCCTAGTCCTCCCTCAATTCTCCGGGAGACGACGGCGGAGTTCCGGCATCTTGCTCTCAAGGGACAGCAACCGCCGGTAGAGGCTGCTGACGTTGGCCACGTACCACTGCGTCTCGGCGTACGGCGGAATGCCCTCGTAGCGTTCCACGGCACCGCGGCCGGCGTTGTAGGCCGCCAGCGCGAGGTGCGCGTTCTCCCAGCCAAAGCGGTCGAGGTTGCCGCGGAGGTATCGGATCGTCCCGTACAGGTTCTGCACCGGGTCCCAAGGGTTCACACGCAGCGCGCGGGCGGTGCCCGGCATGAGCTGCCCCAGGCCCATGGCGCCGGCCCTGGACAGTGCTCGGGGCTGGAACCCGGACTCGACCACGACCAGCGCGACCACCAGACGTGGATCCAGATTGAACATGCGGCTGTAGCCCAACAGCGCGTCCGCGATGCGCGCGGCGTCGGCGTCGGAGAGTCGGCGGTTGTAATACTGGGCGATCGCGCGGTAGCTTCCCGCGTCATGAACCCACAGCGGCGCCACGGGCCTGGCCGGCGTTCGCTCGTCCCCGTCCCGTGCAGGGGGCAGTCCCGGCACCGGGCGCAGCGCCCGGATGGCCTGCGCGGCCATCGCCTGCTGCCGAGCCGAGCCCGCCAGCAGCGCTCGCTGAAATGCCGCGATGGCCCGATCGGTCTTGCCGGCGCGCGCCAGCACGTGTCCCCACCACAACAGGACACTCGGATTGCGCGGCGCGAGGCGCGCGGCATGTCCAACGGCCTGCTCCGCGCCGACGGGATCCCCTTGATGAAACTGTACGACGCCCAACCACAGCCACGCGTGCGCGTCCGCCGGCCGGGAGGACACCGCGCGCTGCAGGAGTGTCTCGGCCTCCCCGAGCCGGCCCTGCGCAAACGCCCGGGCGCCCTCGTGCAGCACCGACGCCGCGCGGGCCGGGGTTGACAGGACGACGCACGAGACCGCCACGGCGAGCACGCCCCACACCGCGCGGCGCACGGCTATGTCAACTCCTCGGTGATCTCGGTCTTTCGGCGGCGGATGACCATTCGCGCGCGCGCGACGTTGCCGCCTGCGTCCAGCACCGTCGCCAGATAGTGCCCGGTCCCGATCGTCACGGCGAGCACCGCCATGTTGTCGGTGGTCATGGTCACGTGATCGAGATCGCCGCCCTCCAGCTTGCGGGCGCAGTAAGCGCCGACCTTGAGGAACGCGGCCAGATCGGCGGCGACACCCTGCAGGTCGTCACCGCTCTTCGTGACCGCCTCGATTACCTGGCCGTCCATGTTGCACAGTGCGACCGCACGTGTGTCGTCACCAACCAATTCTTGGAGGATACCTCGGAGCTTCGTCATCATCGTCGCGTCAGGACCATCGAACTGTTCCGCACCGACCCGCGGCCTTCCTGTACCGACAAGGAAACCACTCGCAGCGCCTCGTACCACATCGTACAGGACACATCATGATGCCGATCGCCCTCGACCGCATCCGCGCGCACCGTCGCACCCTCGCGGCGGGCTGGGCGGCGTATGCGGCGGGAATCCCCAGGGCGAGCCCGGTCTGGCAGGACCCCGCGCGTGTTCACCGGCACATGCTGGCCGGCACGGACGCCTTCATCGAAGCCGCCGCCACCGGCGCGGTCGAGCCGTTCATGGACTTCGCCGGCCGGTTGAGCCAGGAGGCGTTCGCCCTGCAGGCGCCGCTCGACGAAGTGCTGAAGGTCATGCTCGGCTTCAAGCACATCGTGCTCGATCTGCTGGCGGAGCAGCAGAACACACCGGCCCCGGACGCCGAGACGGTCCAGTTCCTCAACCGGCTGATCTCGGTGGGCATTCTCGAAGCCATCCGGCGGCACGAGCGGCAGCGCGACCGCCGGGCGCTGGCGCTGCAGGAGCAGATCGACTCCCTGCGCAGCCGGCTGCGACACCAGGTCCTGACCGATCCGGTGACGGGCCTGCTGAACGCCAACTCGTTCGCGCTGGCGGTGCGGCGCGAAGTCCTGCGGAGCCGGCGCTTCAAACGCACGTTCACGATCGGCCTGGTCTCCCTCGACCAGGACGCCGAGATCGCGGAGACACTTGGCGACGAAGGACTGCGCGCCGTCACCATCCAGCTCGCCGATCTCCTGACCCATTCGATGCGACAGGTGGACTTCCGCGCCGCGCTCGGCGGCGGTCGTTTCGGGTTCATCCTGCCCGAGACCTCGCTGGAAGGCGGCATGACGTACGCCGAGCGGCTCCGCACGGCGGTGGAGGAAGCGAGATTTACCCTGCCCGACCACCCGTTTCCGCTGACGAGGACAGTGAGCGTCGGCCTGGCCTGTTATCCCCGCGATGGCGGTGACGATCAGGCGCTGCTGGCGCGCGCGGAAGAGGCCCTCGGCCGCGCTCGCGCCGTCGGCAATACCACGGCCGCTGCCGCGACCGCCCAGGACTTCTGAGGGTCCTCGCATCCTCATCGGCCTCGCCGGGCGGGGATCTCGCGCGCTCATCGTTCGCGCCACATTCGCAACTGGACGTCGAACGGCGGCTTGTCCTTGAGGATGCGCAGGAACACCTCAACCAGCGCGGGGTCGAGGGCGGTCCCAGCCATGTCCCGCATCTCGCGCGCCGCTTCCTCGATGGTGCGGCCACGCCGGTACGGCCGGTCGGAGATGATGGCGTCGAACGTGTCGGCGACGCGAATGATCCTCGCGCCGAGCGGGATGGCGTCGCCGGCCAGGCCCTCGGGATAGCCCGAGCCGTCGTAGGCCTCCTGGTGATAGCGCACGAAGTCCACCAGAGGTCGGAATGGCGCCATCTCCCGCAGGATGTTCGCGCCTCTCTCGGGGTGCAGGTTCATGACGGCCCGCTCGTCGTCCGACAACGGCCCGCGTTTGCGCAGGATCTGCTCAGGCGTCGCGATCTTGCCGATATCGTGCAGCAAGCTGGCCCACCGCACCCGCTCGACCTCATCCGACGGCAGCCCCAATTCCATCGCGAGGGCGACCGCGTTGCCCGCCACACGCTGTGAGTGCCCGCGCGTGTAGGGATCCTTGGCCTCGAGCGCAGCCGTCAGCGTGTTGACCGTGCTCAACTGGAAGTCGTGGGCCTGCACCTGCTTGCGGGCGTCTTGCAGCAACACCGCCGCCATCTCGACCAGCGCGGTGGCCGCGCCGACCTCCTCATCGCTGAACAACCGGACCTCGCGACGCGCGAGCAGAACGGCGCCCAGCGTCAGGCGTTCGCTGCGGCACGGCAGGAGGACCGCTGTCCCGGTGGCGTCACGGCCGAACACGCTGACCCAACGAGCGTCCTGACCGGCCTCGACCGCGGTCTGGGCGATCCCTGACCGCAGCACGTCCGCCAGCACCGCGGTCTGCGGCAACGCCTCGCCCCGCGGACGCTCGCCGGAGGGCAGGCCCCGGTTGGCCTCGACGAGCGGTCTGCCCTCCGCATCGAGCACCCCAACGAGACCATAGTCGCCGTCGGCGAGGCGCAGGCACCGCTCGAGGAGCACACGCGCCCGTGTGGGCAGGTCAAGCGGCGCCATGTCCATCAGCCCTGCACGAATCTCGGCCGCGACGGTGGCCTGTCGCGCAAGTGCCCGCGCGCCTCGGAGGGCGGACGCCTCGGCCTCGCCGCGCCGTTGCTCGATCATCCCGATGAGAAATCCGGTCAGGAGCAGCAGCGCGGCGCGCGGCAGGGCGGCGGCCGATGACCCCATACCCAGGCTGATCGCGATCAAAAACGCGAGCGCCGCGACCCACCCGCCCATGACGCCGGTGACCAGCCCGCGGCCCGCCGTCCCCCAGATCAGCACCGGCACGTAGAAGTAGAAGAAGAAACTGTTGAGCCCGCCGGTCTCGTGCACGATGAGCGACACGATCGCCAGTTCCAAGACCGTGCCAACGAAACTGGCCACGTAGGGTTCGTCCAGGCGCGTGCCGGCCAGCGCGCTGAGCAGCCCGGTGGCGAAGAGGAGCACGAGCAGGACGAGCACGACCGGCGACGCGCCGGGCGTCTCCGCGGGCACGCCCATGACGAGTACGGAGAGCCCAAACAGCACGGCGAGGCCGCGCACGTACAGCGGCCACCATTCGAACTGGCGCGGTGTGGGCATACGTCCCCCGCGGGCGGGATGCAGCGCGCTGATTCATATTCCCCGTTCGCGAAACGATCAGACCCGCGGACGCTCGGGCACCGATCCCTGCCGGGCGAGCCACGCGAGCAGCCAGCGCTCAAGCCCGCGCAGCATGCGGATGCGTCGCGGTTCGTGCGGCGCGAGCGGGCCGGTGAGCACCGTGGGCACGCCCAGGCGGTTGCCGGCCAGCACGTCGGTGAAGAGTTGATCGCCGACCATCGCGGTCCGCTCCGGTGGCGAGCCGAGGAGGCGGAGTGCGTGCCGCAGTTTGCCGGCGCTCGGCTTGAACCGGCCCTGAGCCGCGGGGACACCCAACTGCGATGCCACCTGCTGCACGCGCGCCGACAGGTTATTGGAGACAATGCACAGCCGGATCCCGGAGCGCCGTAGGCCGTCGATCCACTCCCGGACCGCCGCCGGGGGAACCCCGTCGCCCCACGGTACGAGCGTGTTGTCGAGATCCACCATAAGCGCGTCGATGCCCCACGCGCGCAAGACGGCTGGAGAGAGCTGCAGAACGCTCGTCGCCTGGTAACGCGGAGCCAGCAGCCGCAGCAACCGCAGCAGCCGCGTCACCGCCGGTACCGTCGTACCGCATCGAGATGCTCGGCAAGCGTACGGCTGAAGTGGTGCCGGCCGTCGGGCCGCAATACGTAGAAGAGATAGGGCACGTCGGCGGGCGACGCCGCGGCCCTGATGGCCGCGAGTCCCGGGTTGGCGATCGGTCCGGGCGGTAGTCCGGCGTACCGGTATGTGTTGTACGGTGAGTCCACCTCGAGGTCACGGAGCGTCACCACATCCTTGTGACGACCCAGCGCATAGAGCACCGTGGCATCGATCTCCAGGCGCATCCCCCGAGCCAGGCGATTGTAGATCACCCCGGCGATGATTGGCCGCTCATCCGCGACTCGGGCTTCGCGCTCGACCATTGACGCCACGGTCAAAAGTTCGTGCAGCGTGCGACCGCGGGCCTTCGCGGCCGCACGGATCTCCGGGCCGACCTGGACGTCAAACTCGTCGAGGAACTTCACCAGCACGGCCGCCTCGCCGAGCCCGCGCGTGAACTGGTATGTCTCGGGGAAGAGATAGCCCTCCAGGCTGTCGGTGGGCAAGTCGGCCAGGGTCGGACGGTCGAAGGTCCGGCCGCCGCGGCGGGCCAGGGTGATGAACCGCTCGCGGTCGACGAGTCCGGACGCGGCAAGCAGATCGGCGATCTGGCCGATCGTATACCCTTCGGGCACCGTCACGCGAACCTGCACGCTCTCGCCGCGCGCGATCATCTGGACGATCTCCACCGTCGACTGCGTCGGGCGCACGCGGTACTCACCGTGTTGCAGGCGGTCGGCCACACGCAGGGCGCGAGCCACCAGGACCACGGCGGTCGCGTGCCGCGCGACACCGGCGTCGGTCAGACGCCGGCCGACGCCCCAGGCCGTCGTCCCCTCCGGGATGACGACGAGGCGGGCAGGCGCGGACGGATCGCGGGTCACAGGCCGGACCATCCACCATCCGGCGCCCGACGCACCGGCCGCAAGACACACGACGCCGGCGATCGCAATACGCCACCCGCGCATCGCTCGCCGGCGTCCGGAGATCGGCGTCTCGCTCACGACCTCTGGTGACGCGCGCTAGTCGTCCTCCTCGTCGTCCTCCTCGTCGTCATCGAGCCCCTCGCCGAGATCGTCCACCATGTCGAGGTCGTCGGCGCTCTCGTCGTCACTCTCGAGGACGATCTCCCCGTAGCCGGCCGTCTCTTCGAGCGCGGCCATGACACGGCTCAGTTCCTCGTCGTCCTCGATGGGCACCATCTGGTCGTCGGCGTCCATGCGGAAGATCACCGCGGCCGCGTCCTCCTCATCCTCCGGCAAAAGGACGGCGTACCGCTTCCGCTCGACCTCCACAATATCCACAATGTTGAACCGGTGCTCCAGACCGTCCTCATCGGTCAGCGTGATCACGTCCATTTCTTCTGCCACGGAGCACCCCCCGCGTCAACGGAACACCGGAACCTGCGGCCCGCGCCCGACACGTGTGTGAACTACGGCGCGAGCATAACACCTCCGTTGGAGCCTCGCAACGGCCCGGTAACCGATCGCCGATCGAGAAACGGCTGAAGGATGAGCGACGCCGCCACGGCGTCGCGATACGCGCGCCGGGCACTCGGGCGACGGCCGCCCTCCCGCAGGACGCGGTCGGCCGCCGCGGTCGAGAATCGCTCATCCACCTCATGCACCGGCACCGACACCGCAGCGCGCAGGCGCGCCGCGAACCGCGACGCCTCGCGGGCCTGCGCGCCCTCCGTGCCGCGCATTGTCAGCGGCCGGCCGACGACGATGGTGTCCACATCGTGACGCGCGATGATCTCGCGCAGGTAGGCCAGGTCCGAGGCCCACCCCGCGCGCGTCCGCACCTCGTACGGCAGCGCGATCGTCCCGGTCGGGTCGCTCAGCGCAAGACCCAACCGCCGTTCACCCGGATCGACCGCGAGCACCCGCCCCACGCTAGCCGGCCTCGAGCAAACGCCGCACGTGCTCCGGCACACTGTCCAGCACTTCATCAAGCCGCGCGACTTCGCGCCCGCCGCCCTGGGCCATGTCCGGCCGGCCGCCGCCAGCGCCGCCCAGAGGCGCGGCCACGGCGCGCAGGACCGCGTCGGCACGCACACCCCGCGCGACCGCCTCAGGCGAGGCCATCGTCACCAGGTTGATCCGCTCACCGGTGGATCCCGCCAGCACCACGACGCCGGCGCGGTCGCGCAGCCGGTCCCCGGCCTCGCGCAGCGCATCGTGCGTGGCGCCGTCGATGCGCGCCACCACGACCGAGACGCCATCCACCGCCGCGGTCACCCGGATCGCGCTGTCCAGGCTGGCCGGTGCGGCGCGATCTGGCGCGCGTTGCGCGGCCTTCGCCTGCTCAATCAGGCGGCCGATGCGCTCGACGAGGTCGCCCGGCGCCACCCGGGTGACCGCCGACAGCTCGGCGATGAGCCGTTCGTGCGCGCGGACACGCTCGTACGCACCCCACCCGGTCACCGCCTCGATGCGCCGGATTCCAGACGCCGCGCTGCTCTCCGCCGTGATCAGGAACAACCCGATCTCCCCGGTGTTCCCGAGGTGCGTACCGCCGCAGAGCTCGCGGCTGATGCCCTCCACCTCGACCACGCGCACACGCTCGCCATACTTCTCGCCGAACAACGCCATGGCGCCGAGGCGGCGAGCTTCGGCGAGCGGCATCTCACGGGCGCGCACCGGCCGCGCCGCCAGCACCATCTCGTTCACACGGCGCTCAATGGCCTCGCGCTCTTCGGGCGAAACCGCCGCGGCGTGCGTGAAGTCGAAGCGCAAACGGTCGGGCGCCACGAGCGAGCCAGCCTGCCGGGCGTGCTCGCCGAGCACGTCGTGCAGCGCGCGGTGCAGCAGGTGCGTGGCGGTGTGGTTGCGTCTGATCGCCGCACGGCGCTCGCCGTCGATCTCCGCGCGGACGCGCCCCCCCCGCCGCAGCCGTCCGCGAACGATCCGGCCCGTATGGCCGGTGAGCCCCGGGGCCAGACGCCGTGTGTCGGTGATCTCAACCTCCAGGCCGCGGGCGACGAGCCGCCCGGCGTCGCCGACCTGCCCGCCGGCTTCGGCGTAGAACGGCGTGCGGTCGAGCACGACGACGACCTCCTCGTCCGCACCGGCCTCGTCCACCATCACACCGTCGCGCAGGACCGCGAGGATCGACGCCCGCGCCGACTCGCGGGAGTAGCCGACGAACGTCGTCGGCGGGAGGTCGCGCAGCACATCACCGACGGTCTCCATCCGGGCCTCGTCGGCCGCGCCCGCCGCCCGGCTGCGCCGCCGTTGCTCCTCCATCGCCGCGCGGAAACCCTGCTCGTCGACGCCGAGCCCTTCTTCCGCGGCGACGTCGCGCGTCATCTCGACGGGGAATCCGTACGTGTCGTACAGGCGGAAGACGTCGCCGCCGGCAAGCGTGCGCTCACCGCGGGCGCGCGTGGCCGCGATCACCTCCGCAAGCCGCTCGAGACCGGCGGACAAGGTCTGCGCGAACCGCTCTTCCTCGGCCTCGATCATCCTGAGGATGAACTCACGCCGCCGGACCAGTTCCTCGAACTCTCCGCCGAACTGATCGATGACCACGCCGGCGACGTCGGCCAGGAATGGGCCGAGGAATCCGGCACGCCGGCCGAACCGAATGGCCCGGCGCATGATCATCCGCAGGACGTAGGCCCGGCCCTCATTGCCGGGCGTCACCCCGTCGGCGAGCAGGAACGCGGCCGCACGACCGTGGTCGGCGATCACTCGGTACGGCACCACCGCATCGCGCCGCTGCGCGTCGGTGTGGCCGAGCAGGGCCTGCACGCGATCCATGATCGGGGTGAACAGGTCGGTCTCGTAGGTCGAACGCACGCCGGCCACGACCGAGGCGATCCGTTCCAACCCCATGCCAGTGTCCACGCCCGGCTTCGGCAGGCGCGTGCGCGCGCCGTCGGCCGCCTGGTTGTACTGCATGAACACCAGGTTCCAGATCTCGAGCCACCTGGCGCACCCATTGTCGAGCGCGACGCTGCAGTCGGGCCGGCCGCACGTGCACGCCTCCGGGCCCCAGTCATAGTGCAGCTCCGATGTGGGGCCGCACGGTCCCACGTCGCCCATCGACCAGAAGTTCGTCTTCTCGCCCATCTGGAGGATGCGCGCCTCGGGCACGCCCAGCGCGCGCCAGGCACCGAGGGCCTCTTCGTCACCCGTGAAGATCGTCGTCACCAACCGCTCCGGCGGAATGGCGAGATCGCGCGTCACGAACTCCCACGCGTAGGGAATCGCCTCGCGCTTGAAGTAGTCGCCGAAGCTGAAGTTGCCCAGCATGAAGAACAGCGTGTGATGGTACGGACTCGGCCCCACGGTCTCGAGGTCGTTGTGCTTGCCCGAGACGCGCAGGCACCGCTGCACGGTGGCCGCCCGGACGTACGAGCGCTGCTCCAGGCCCAGGAACACATCCTTGAACTGCACCATGCCGGCGTTCGTGAAGAGCAGCGTGGGGTCGCCGGCGGGCACCAATGAGGCACTCGGCACCACGGTGTGGCCGCGGTCGGCAAAGAACCGAAGGAAGCGCCGGGCGATGGCGAGCCCGCCCGGCCGGCCACCGCCAGCGGTGCCATTCATGGAGTCTTGAGTCCGTGCCGTCATCCGAGTCGCCCTCGCAGTCGCGGATCAGCCAGGTCGCGGAGCCCGTCGCCGAGCAGGTTCAACCCGAGCACGGTGACGAGAATCGCCAGCCCTGGAAAGATCGTAATCCATGGCGCGGTCTGCATGAACTGGCGGCCGGTCGTGATGATCGTCCCCCAACTGGGAATGTACGGCGGCAGGCCGACGCCCAGGAAGCTGAGCGCCGCCTCGGCCAGCACCGACTCGGCGAAGATGAACGTGCCCTGCACGATCACCGGCGCCAAGCAGTTCGGCAGGATGTGCCGCAGCAGGACGCGTGAGTCCCGCGCACCCAGCGCCTGTGCCGCGTGCACGTAGTCGAGCTCACGGAGCAC
The DNA here is from genome assembly GCA_031458775.1 of Candidatus Fervidifonticultor quartus. Lineage (GTDB taxonomy): Bacteria > Sysuimicrobiota > Sysuimicrobiia > Sysuimicrobiales > Humicultoraceae > Fervidifonticultor_A > Fervidifonticultor_A quartus. The sequence continues at coordinate 30,844 of JAVKJV010000035.1, forward strand.
CAGCGTCACACTGCGCACCACCCGGGCGACGCGCGGGGTGAAGACGATCGCCAGGGCGACAATGACATTCGACAGGCGCGCGCCCAGCGCCGCCATCAGTGCAATCGCCAGGAGCGTCGTGGGGAACGCCATGAGCCCGTCGAGGATCCGCATGAGCACACGATCCGCACGGTCGTTGTAGCCCGCGGCGAGCCCCAGCACGATGCCGTTGCCGACGGCGCACGCCACGACGAGCGTCCCGACGAGAATCGAAACCCGGGCGCCGTGGATGACCCGGCTCGCGACATCGCGGCCCAGGTTGTCGGTGCCAAACCAGTGCGCCGCCGACGGCCCGTGCAGCCGGCGCAGCACCTCGATGTCCTGCGGGTCGTACGGCGACACGAGCGGCGCGCCGATGGCGACCAGGGCCACGGCCAGAACGATCGCCCCGCCAATCGCCGTGGAACGGCTGCGCCGCAGCGCGCGCATCACGACGGTCCACGTCCCCGCGGGCGGCCGGGCGCCGACGGCGTCGAGGCGGATCGCCTCCGTGTGCTGGCTCATCGCGCGCTCACGCGTATTTGACCCGGGGATCCAGGTAGACGTAGATCACGTCGATCAGCAGATTGACCAGGACGTAGATTGAGGCGATGAACATCAGAACGCCCTGCACCACCGGGTAGTCGCGCCGCAGGACCGACGAGATCACCAGCCGGCCCACGCCCGGAAGCGCGAACACCGTCTCCGTGACGATCGCGCCCGCCAGCAGACCGCCCAGCGCCAGGCCGATCACCGTGACCGTGGGAATCATGGCGTTACGGAGCGCGTGCCGGAAGATCACGCGGCGCTCCTGGTTGCCCTTGGCCCGGGCCGTGCGCACGAAGTCCTGCCCGAGCACTTCGAGCATGCTGGAGCGGGTCATTCGCGCGATCAACGCCGAGGCACTGATCCCCAGGGTCAGAGCCGGCAGCACCAGGGACCGCAGCGCGTCACCGGGGGACTCGGCCAGCGGCACGTAACCCGCGACCGGGAACAGGCCGAGATACACCGAGAAGAACAGGATGAGGTTGAGCCCGAGCCAGAACCCCGGCACTGAGACCCCGAACAGGGCGATCCCCATCGACACCTGGTCGAGCCACGAGTTCCTCCGCACCGCGGCCACGACGCCGGCCGGCACACCGATAGCGACCGCGATGAGGAGCGCCATCACGGTCAGCAACACCGTGGGTTCCAGCCGCTCGGCGATCGCCTGCAGCACCGGGCGCTGCAGGAAGATCGAGTACCCGAGATCCCCCTGCACCATGCGGCCGTACCAGCGCGCGAGCTGCACGACCAGCGGCCGGTCGAGCCCCATGAGGTGCCGCAGGTTCTCGAGGTCATCCTGCGTGGCGTCGGGGCCGAGCATCACCGCCGCCGGGTCGCCCGGCGTGAGATAGATCAGGAAGAACCCGACCGTCGCCACGATGAGCAGCACCGGGACCAGCGCGAGGAGGCGACGGGCGACGTATCCGGTCATTGGATCCGAGGGCCCGGCGGCACCCGTGCGGAGGGGAGACATGCTCCCCTCCGCGCGAGACACCTAGCGTTCAGACCACGCATTCCACCAGATGTGCGTGGGCACATTCACGTAGCCCTTGAGCTCCTTCCGGTGGAGGTGCAGCAGAAAGTAGTCGCCAAACTTGATCGAGCCGGCTTCTTCGTACCAGAGCGTCTGCATCCGGCTCCACAGACCTCGGCGTACCTTGGGATCGGAGTGCCGGCGGAGCAGCGTCATCATCGCGTTCATGTCTCGGTTGTCAAACCATCCTGGCCAGGCCGGATTGAGCGCGAGCAGGAAGACGGGGTCCGGCACGAAGCTAAATGCGGTGCTGAAGACGTCGTAGAGCTCCGGCCGAGACCGGCGCGAGACCACGGTGGCCCAGTCGACGACCTGGAGATCAACGGCGAAGCCGGCCCGCTCCAGCATCGGTTTGACAAGCTGCGCGGTGGTGCCGTAGGCCACGTACTCCATGGTCGTGACCCACCGCACCGGCTCGCCGCGATATCCGGCTTCGGCGAGGAGCTGGCGGGCCTTGGTTGGATTCTTCTGGTTGACGTACTCCTTGCCCGCGTCGGTCCACAGGTAGTGCTCCTTGGGCATGAGCCCGGGATCGATGCGCCAGAACCGCGGCGGGCCGTACGACGCGCGCATGACCGCCTCCTGGTCAAGCGCCGTCTGAAACGCCTGGCGGATCTTCTTGTTGGACATCAGTGGCGACCGGTGGTTGAAGACGGCGGTCAGCCACGTCGCGGTCTGGTTGACGTAGGGCACCAGGTCGGGGTCGGTACGGAGCCGGTCATACTCGTCCGAGGGAATCGTCTCGGCGAACTGGTATTCGTTGCGCTTAACCCCGGCAATGCGCACCGCGGGATCGGGGACCGGGATCACGTAGATCGAATCGAAGTGGGCGAACTTGCGGCCCGTGGCGCCGTCGGGCTCCTCGGTCCGTGCGGCATAGCCGTCAAACCGGTCGAGCCGCACATGCCGGTCCGGTAGATGCTCCGCAAACTTGTACGGGCCGGTGCTGATGAACCGACGTACCGGCCCGCTACCGGCCTCGTCGATGACCTCTTTAGGATAGATGACCGCGGCCTGCCCGGTGTTCCCGAGGTAGAGGAGCAGCAGCCCGTTGGGTTCCCTCAGTTTGACGACGACGGTCAGTGGGTCCGGCGTCGAGATCGACGCCACGGTGGCGAACATCGCGCGACCGTTGGCCGCGACCCGGCCCCATCGCTCGAGCGAGGCCTTCACGTCCTCGCCGGTGAGATCCTTGCCGTTGTGGAACTTCACCCCGCGGCGGAGTGTGAACGTGTACGTGAGCCGATCGGCGCTCATGGTCCATCTGTCGACGAGCATCGGCCTGGGCTCGAACTTGCTGTTGAGGGCGAAGAGCCCTTCGTTCACGTGATACATGATGTGCCCCGTGATCGCCGCCGTCGTCCAGTGCTGGTCGAGCGTCGGCGGCTCGCCGATGTGGGCCACGCGCAGCACGCCGCCACGCCGCGGTTGCTGCGCCGCCGTTGGCGCCAGCGGGGCGAGAATCAGGCCAACGAGGACTGCCAGGGCTACGAGCCGGAGCACGAGAGATCTCATCAGCGTCCCTCCCCTGGGGTCTCTGTGGTCTCCATCAGGCAACCAGACAAGCGCATTGCACCTACGATAGCACACCAGGGAGGCGCCTCACGCGGAGCCGCCGTCGGCCACCTCAGCAAGCAGCGTCTGCGCCTCGGCGACCGCCTCGCCGAACGCCTCGACGGCACGGTCCACCTGCGCGTCGGTCGCGATGAGGGGCGGGGCGAACCGGATGACGTTGGTCTTGTTGATGCCGGAGAACGCGAGCACACGGCGCTGCATCAGACCAGCCAGCACCAGGAGGGCCACGTCGGGATCGGCGAACTCGATGCCGACCAGGCAGCCACGGCCGCGGACTTCGGCAATCAGACCCGGGGTCGCGGAGGCGGCCTGCCGGAATCCGGCCACGAGCCGGTCGCCAATGACCGCGGCCCGGGGGAGCAATCCTTCGTCACGAATCACTTTGATCGTGGCCACGGCGGCGGCCCATCCCAGACGATTGCCGAACGTCGTGGTGTGCATCAGCGGGTTCCGCACCAGCGGGTCCCACAGGTGCGGCCGCGCTACGGCCGCGCCGACCGGCGAGACTCCTCCCCCCAGGCCTTTGGATGAGGTGAGGACATCTGGGGTCACGCCGTCGTGCTCGCAGGCCCACATCCTGCCCGTGCGCCCCATGCCGGTCTGCACCTCGTCAAGGATCAGGACCGCGCCGGCGCGGTCGCAGATCTGCCTGACCTCCCGCAGGTACCCCTCGGGCGGGACAATCACCCCCCCCTCACCCTGAATGGGTTCGAGGATCACGGCGCCCGTGCTGGACGTCATCGCCGCCGCGATGGCGCCCGCATCGCCGAAGGGGACGTGTGTGACCCCGGGAAGCAGCGGCTCGAAAGGCGTTCGGTACTGCTCCCGGCCGGACACCGACAAGGCGCCAAGTGTCTTCCCGTGATACGCCCCGATGGTCGCGATGATCCCCGGCCTGCCCGTGGCCATCCGGGCCAACTTGATCGCGGCCTCGTTGGCCTCGGCGCCGCTGTTGCAGAGGAACACGTACTGCAGGTCGCCGGGCGTCACCTCCGCCAGCAGGTCGGCGAGTTCGCCCATGGGCTCGTTAGCCATGATACGGACCGACAGCGGCATCCGGTCCAGTTCCCGCCGCGCTGCCTCGATCACCTTGGGATGGCGGTGCCCCAAAATGAAGACCGCCGGGCCACAGGCGAAGTCGAGGTACTCGCGGCCGTACGCGTCGCGGATGACGGCGCCCTCCGCGTCGATCTCCAGCGTCTCGACGCCCAGGAACTTGTAGGCTCTGACCCACGCGGGATTGAGATGATCGGCGTACTGTCGGAGGACGTGCAGGACGCGCTGCTCGATCTCGCGGCTCATGCGCCCCCCTCGGCGACCGGCGTGGGACTGATCAGGGCCTCGCGCGCGCGTCGGACGATCTCGCGAGTCTCCTTGTACTTGATGCGGGTCATAGCCTCCTCGACCCCGACCCACTCGACGGCGATGAAACCCTCCTCGCGTTGAGGCGTGGGCTCCTCGTCACCCAGGAACTCGAGCAGGAAGTAGTGCACCGTTTTGTCGTAGAACGTGTCCTCCGTTCGCCAGAAGAACGAGTAGCGTTCCTGGCCGAGATCGGCGACCACACGCAGGTTCGACAGCCCGGTCTCCTCCCGGACCTCGCGCAGCGCCACGGCCTCCGGCGTCTCGCCGGCCTCGATCGTCCCCTTGGGCAGCATCCACTTCCCGCCCTCATGCTGGAGGACCAATATCTGCACGTCGTCGCCGTCACGCCGGAAGACGACGCCGCCTGCGCTCCGTGCACGCTTGACTGGCTTTCTTCGCCTGGATGGTGGCACCACGATAGATCCGCCTTCTAGTGAACATAACATGAAAGCCCGGGCTTGTCCCGGGCCTCGCGGGCGATGCAAGGCGGCGCCGGTTCAGCGCCGCAGCACGTCACGCACGATCCGCTCGACGGTCTTGCCCTCGGCGCGGCCCGCTACACGCTTCATGACGGATCCCATGACGCGGCCGAACTCCCGCTCGGTCGCGGCACCAGCGGTTGCGGCGATCTCCTCGACCACGGCCCGGATCTCGTCCTCGGTCAGCGGTTGCGGCAGGTACCCCAGCAGGATCGCCATCTCGAGCGACTCCTTCTGGATCAGGTCCTCCCGCCCGCCGCGCTGAAAGCCCTCGATCGC
>JAVKJV010000036.1:0-28959 GCA_031458775.1 Candidatus Fervidifonticultor quartus
TCGACCGGCCGCTGCTGGCGCAATACGGCCGCTTGCTGGCCGATCTAGTCCGAGGTGACCTCGGTACGTCGCTGGGCCTGCGCATTCCGGTCGGCGACGTCATCAAGGCACGGATGGGCGCGACGCTGGCCCTGATGGCGACGAGCCTGGGGCTGGCCGTGGTGCTCGCGGTGCCCGGCGGCGTGATCGCGGCCGTGCGACCGCACGGCATGGTCGCGCAGAGCGTGATGGCCGCCTCCGTCCTCGCGCTCTCGACCCCCAACTTCCTGCTCGGCATGATCCTGATGCAGTACCTCTCGGTGCGCTGGCACCTGCTGCCCGCCGCGGGCACCGGCGGCGGGCTGTTTCTCGTCATGCCGACCCTCGCCGTCGCCGCCCGTCTGGTCGCGCTGGTCAGCCGCACGACGCGCGCGAGCGTCATGGAGGTGCTGGGCGAGGACTACGTACGCACCGCGCGGGCCAAGGGCCTGGCACCCCGGCTCGTGCTCTACCGGCACGCACTGCGGCCCGCGCTGATTCCGATCATCACCATGATCGGCCTGCAGGCCGGCTATCTGTTGGGCGGGTCCATCGTCGTCGAGACGCTCTTCGCGTATCAGGGTCTCGGACAGGCGATGATCACCGCGGTCTCGCTGCGGGACTACTTCCTGGTGCAGGGGATCACGTTCGTCTACGTAGTCGGATTCTTGCTCGTTAACCTGCTGGTCGACCTCTCGTATGCCGTGTCGGACCCGCGCGTGCGCTATGCGTAAGCGGCTGCGGCGTCTGCTCCGGGTGCCCGCCATTGTCGTTGGCGCGGTCCTGGTCGCAGCCTACATCGCGCTGGGGGTGTTCGCCCCATGGATCGCGCCGCACGATCCCCACGCGCAAGACCTGCTGGCCGCGTTGCAGCCGCCGTCCGCCGCCCACTGGTTCGGCACCGACGACCTCGGCCGCGACCTGGCAAGCCGTGTCATCGTGGCCGCGCGGATCGACCTGGCGATCGTCGGGCTGGGGATTGGACTGGCGATGGTCATCGCGGTCCCCGTCGGCGTCGCGGCCGGATTCGCCGGCGGCCGTGTCGACCGCGTGCTCATGGGCCTGTCGGATACGGCTTTAACCTTCCCGTCACTCGTGCTGGCGGTTGTGCTGGTGAGCCTATTCGGCGCGGGGCTGGCGAGCGTGATCGTCGCCGTGGGACTGACCGCGGCGCCGGCGCTCGCCCGCCTGATCCGCAGTCTGGTGTTGACCACGGCCGGACTGGAATATGTCGACGCGGCGCGCGCGCTCGGCGCCGGGCCCATGCGTCTGATTCGACGGCATGTCCTGCCGAACGTGGCCGGCCGCGTCATCGTCTACACGACCCTGATGGGCAGCTACGCGATGCTGACGATCACCGCGCTCGGATTCCTTGGCCTTGGAGTGCAGCCGCCCGCCGCGGAGTGGGGGAACATGCTCGCGACGACCCGTACCTACCTGGCCACGGCGCCGTGGCTGCTGGCCGCACCGGGCATGGCGATCATCCTGTTCATCTTCGGCGTGAATCTTCTGGGCGATGCATTGCGCGATCTGTTCGATCCCAAGCTGCTCTGGCGGCCGTAGGATCTACCAGCGTTTCTGCGCGCCGACCAGCTCGCGGACATATCCCAGTGTGGCGACCGGCGACATCAGGATTTGGTAGATCAGGAGCCAACCCAGGAATCCCACCCGGTTGCGGCGGATCCGGAGCCCCAGTTCGCGGAACACCGCGACCTGCTTCGCGTACATGGCCATCGCGACCAGGGCGACCAGCGGGAGCACGAAGAGCGTCATGGGCCCGGCGATCCAGTAGTGACCGAAGAGCGCCAGCACGACGCCGGGAAGGAAGATCAGGGAGTACGTCCCGTCGATGATCGGGAAGAGGAGATCGACGGCCACGAAGAACCCGGACAGCCGCGGCTGCTTCCAGATCAGGTCGATGTGGCTCCGCAGGCTCTCGATCATGCCGCGCGCCCAGCGCTGCCGCTGCCGGTTGAGCCCCCGCCAGGTCGTCGGGACGCGGGTGAACGCGCACGCGGTGGCCTCGAACCCGATGCGATAACCGAGCTTCTGTAGTCCCCACGTGGCGTAGATGTCCTCGCCGATGACCGGCGACCAACCTTCGATCTGGAAGAGCGCCGACTTGCGGAAGATGCTGAACGCGCCCTGGGCGACCAGCGTCCCCTGATAGAGCGACTGCTGGCGCTTGACCGACGCGATCGCGAGGAAGTAGTCCCACTCCTGCAACCGCGTAATGAAGTTTTCGCGGGAGTTCTTCACGAGGACGGCGCCGGCGACCGCAGCGGTATTCGGCGGGTCGCTGAGCATCCGCGCGACGATCCGCCGCAGGGCCTGCGGGTGCAGGAACGTGTCGGCGTCGATCGTCACGACCAGCTCGGTGGCGGCCGCGCTCAGGCCGTAGTTCAGGGCAAACGCCTTGCCGCCGTGCGGCGCGGGGATCACGCGCAGGTTCGGATGACGGCCCACCAGCGCGGCGAGCGTGGCCAGCGTGCCGTCGCGGGAGCCGTCGTCGACGATGATGATGTCGACTGGTGCCGGGTAGTCCTGTCCGGCCAGGCCCCGCATGGTCTCTTCAAGCGTGGACTCCTCGTTGTAGGCCGCGATGAGCACCGTGATGGCCGGGTACGCGATGTCCAGACGCAGCGGCGGGGGGTCATCGAACACGATGCTCATCGCCAGGTGGGCGTTCAGGAACCCGGGCACGAGCGCGATGAAGAGCACGACGAACCACGCGGCGTACGACCCGATGTGCCGGGAGAGATCCGTGATCCACGGTTCGGCCAGCGAGAGCGAGAAACCCAGCCACGCGCATGCCGCCATCGTGACGAGGACGAACTTGACGCGAACCGGGATGTAGAACCGCCGCCGGACCGCTGTTGCGGGGGATGCGCTGACGTCGAGGGTCGGCGCCGTGCCGGCGGTTGCCTGAGTCATGTCGGAGGATCGCAGTCGGGGCCACGGGTCACGCGTGCCTGCGCCGACCAGCCCGGTTATGCCCAATGTGCCGTGGTTCTAGTCGGGCGAGGCTGTTATGCTCTTCGGTTGTAGACCTCGGGATTCACCACATGCGGCGGGCGTTGCCCTCGGAGCGCGGCCAGCACCGCCTCGACACACGAGTGCTCCATGCGCATGAGGGTCTCACGGGTGTGCGACGCCACATGGGGCGTCGCCACCACGTTCGGCAGTTCGACCAGCGCCAGATCGCGGACGGGCTCATGCGTGAAGACGTCGAGCCCGGCGCCGGCCAGCCGTCCTTCCCGCAACACCTGCAGGAGCGCCGTCTCGTCGACGACCGCACCGCGACTGGTGTTGATCAGGAAGGCGGTCGGTTTCATCAGCCGGAGTTGCGCATCGCCGAGCAGCCCGCGAGTCGCCGGCCCAAGCGGGACGTGGATCGTGACAAAGTCGCTCTCCTCGAGCAGCCTGTGCATTTCACAGATCGTGACACCCAGTGCCGCGGCCGCGGTCGGGTCAGGGGCCACGTCACAGGCCAGCACGCGCATGCCGAACCCGGCGGCGCGCCTGGCGACGGCGCGGCCGATCGCACCGAACCCGATCACCCCGAGCGTTTTGCCGGCGACGTCCACCGCCGGGATCCGGTCCCAGCCGCCGGACTTGACGAGCCGGTCGAGTTGGGGGATACGCCGGGCCACGGCCAGCAGCAGCGCCATGGTGTGGTCGGCCACGGCATCGTTCAGCGCGCCCGCGGTGATGGTGACGGGAATTCCGCGGGCCGTGGCGGCGGCCACGTCCACCGTGTCATAGCCGACCCCGCGCCGGGCCACGACCTTCAGACGCGGTGCGGCGTCGAACACGCGCGCGGTTATCCGCTCGACACCTGCGATCAGGGCGTCGGCATCACCGACCATCGTCACGAGCGCGTCCTCGGACAGCGTGCCACCGGGGTTGGTGACAACCTCGCAGCCGGCATCCTGCAAGGCGCGGATCGCCGTCCCGGCGACGCGGCCGAAGTCCGGCGCCGAGATCAGCACCCGGCCCAGCGAATCCGAGGCCATCGCGAGTTCACGATCCGCGGGTCAGCACCATGCCGGCTCCCGCGGCGTCAAGACCGAGGGCCGCCAGCAACTCGTCGAGCTCGGCCTTGCTCCCGGGATCGAGGCTCGGACCGGGGTGCCGGATGGCCGAAGACACGATCACGCCGCGGCGCCGCAGGATCTCCTTGCGGAGCGCAAGGCCGATGACCGGCTGGCCCTCGTAGCGGATGAGCGGCAGGTAGCGGTAGAACAGTTCGCGTGCGCGCACCCGGTCGCCCGCGGCGAACGCACCGTAGATGCCGACCAGGATCTCAGGGAAGGCGAAACCGGTCATCGTGCCCACCGCGCCGCGCAGGAGTTCCTCATAGAAATACACGCCGCCCATGCCGCCAAAGACCGCGACCGGCTGCCTGGCGGCTGCCAGCACCTGTGCCACCTTGACAGGGGACGGCAGTTCTTCGAGTTTGATGGCGCGCGCCCGCGGCAGGGCGTCGGTCACCGCGGCCAGGAACGACGCCGGCATGACGACGCCGGAAAAGACCGGCTCGTCCTGCACCACGATCGGGACGGTGGTCGCCTCGTGCACCCGCCGGTAGTACTCGCGCACCGCGTCGAGGTTGCGCAGGTTGGTCGGTGGCGCCACCATGAGCGCGGTCGCGCCCAGGGCTTCGGCCTCGCGGCTCTGTCTGACGGCGAGGTCCGTGGCCGGGGCGCCGGTTCCGACGACAACCGGAATGCGGCCGTTCACGCGCGCGATGTACCGCTCCACGACGTGGCGGCGCTCTTCCTCGGTGAGTTTGTGCGCTTCGCCTAGAATCCCGAGGATCGTCAAGCCGTGGACGCCGGCGTTGATCTCGAACTCCACGATGCGGTCGATGCTCGCGTCGTCCACGCGACCGTCGTCGTCAAACGGCGTGGGCGTGATGGCGAAGATCCCGGCCAGGGTGCTCATGGCATCCTCTCCCTGCTGTCGCGCGTCGTGCTCACGGAGCGCCGTGCAATCATGGCGACAGGAAATGGCGGTGCTCTGCGGGTATTACGCGCAGGGGCGCGCCAGCCCTGCTCGATGGACGGCGGGGTCGACCGAGACGATGAGGGCGATGTTGCAGGCGGCGTACCAGTACGGCCTGATGAACCAGGCGATGTTCTGGCAGGCCGTGGCGACGCACGTGCGGCTGTCCGTGCTGGCGCTGGCAGTGGGTGCCGCCGTGTGCATTCCTTTGGGGATCTACGTCGCACGGAGGCGGCCGCTGGCACCCCAGGTCCTCGCAGCGTTCAGCGGGCTGCGCGTCGTGCCCAGCCTGGCCATTCTGTTCCTGGCGGTGCCGTATCTCGGGCTGGGATTCCTGCCGGCGTTCGTGGCGTTGACCGTGCTGGGGTGTCCGCCTATCCTGATCAACACCGAGGCTGCATTCCGGGGCGTCGATCCCGCGATCGTGGAGGCCGCGTTGGGCATGGGGATGAGTCCCCGGCAGGTGCTGTGGCGGATCGAGGTCCCGCTGGCCACGCCGGTCGTGGTCGCGGGCGTGCGCACCGCGGCTGTGGACGTGTTCGCGAGCGCGACGCTGGCGGCGTTCATCGGCGGCGGTGGGTTGGGCGACTTCATCGCCCGCGGGTTTGCGCTCTTCGACCCGGCGATCATGCTCGTCGGCGCGATTCCGGTCGCCCTCCTGACGATGGGCGCGGAGGCGGTTCTGGCCGGCGTCCAGCGAGTGCTCGAACATCTGGTCCGTACGGCATAACGCAGACAATAGGGAGGACCCATGGTCAAGCGCGCGGTGCACGTGCTGGTACCCCTGCTGGTCGTGACGCTGGCCGCGGCGTGTGGGCCGCGGAGCGGTGGGCAGGTCACGCTCAAGGTCGGTTCCAAGGACTTCACGGAGGAGTTCATCCTCGGCGAGATGTACGCGCTGCTGCTCGAGGACGCGGGGTTCAAGGTCGAGCGCAAGCTCAACCTCGGCGGCACACCCATCGCCCACGAGGCTCTGCTGAAGGGCGACATCGACCTGTATCCCGAGTACACCAGCACCGGACTGCTGACCGTGTTGAAGCAGCAGCCGATCGCGGATGCTCGGGCCGTGCTCGAGGCCGTACGCAAGGCGTACAGCGAGCAGTTCAAGCTGGAATGGCTCGAGCCGGCGGCATTCAACAACACGCAGGCACTCGCCACGACCAAAGAGGTCTCGGAGACGTTCGGCGTGACGACGTACAGCGAGCTGGCCGCGAAGGCGCCTGAATTGCGGCTGGGCGGTCCGGCGGAGTTCGCCGAGCGCGAAGACGGCATCAAAGGCCTGCAGAAGGCCTACGGCGGCTTCCAATTCAAAGAGTTCATCCAGCTCGGCACCGGGAGCCTACGGTACGAGGCGCTGAAGAACCGGCAGGTGGACGTGGTCGTCGCCTTCGGGACCGACGGCCAGATCAGCGGGCTGGGCCTCGTGCTGCTGAAGGATGACAAAGGCTTCTACCCCGTGTACCAGGCCGCGCCGGTCGTGCGGGCCGACGTGCTCGAGAAGCACCCCAGGATCGCCGAAGCGCTCAACAAGCTCGCGCCGCTGCTCACCGACGAGGTCATGGCCGGGCTCAACTGGCAGGTTGACGGGCCCGACAAGAAGGAGTTCGCCGCGGTCGCCAAGGCCTTCTTGCAGGAGAAGGGTTTGATCAAACGCTAGCGGTCACCCGTGAGCGTCATCGAGATCGAGCACGTCAGCAAACGCTTCCCGGGGTTCGCTCTCCCGGCGGTTGACGACTGCTCGCTGTCGATGTCTGCGGGGGATCTTGTGGTCCTGCTCGGGCCGTCGGGCTCAGGGAAGACCACGTTGCTGAAGCTGATCAACCGCCTGTACGAGCCGGACGAGGGGCGCATCCTGCTTGAGGGACTGGACGTCCGCTCGATCCGCGCGTTCGAGCTCCGGAGGCGCATCGGGTACGTCATCCAGCAGGTCGGGTTGTTTCCGCACCTGCGGGTCGAGCAGAACATTGCCACCGTGCCCGAGCTGCTCGGCTGGCCGAGAGACCGCACGAGCGCGCGGGTCGACGAACTGCTGGATCTGGTCGGACTCCCCCGTGCCTACCGCCGCCGCTTTCCCAGACAACTCTCCGGCGGTGAGCAGCAGCGCGTCGGCCTCGCACGGGCGCTCGCCGCGGATCCGGCGATCATGCTCATGGATGAGCCGTTTGGCGCGCTCGACGCTATCACCCGGGCGCGGCTCCAGGACGAGTTCCGGACCATCCAGCGGAAACTCCGCAAGACGATCCTCTTCGTGACCCACGACGTGGATGAGGCGCTGCGGCTGGCCGACCGCATCGGCATCATGCGCGCCGGTCGTCTCGTACAGGTCGACACCCCGCTGGGGGTGCTGACCCGGCCGCAGGACGAGTTCGTGCGCCGGCTCCTGACGAGCGACGACGTGCTCCGGCACTTGAGCCTGATGCCGGTCGCGGTCGTCGCATCGGCGGCGCCGCGTCCGGCCGCCGCGCGCCCCGGGCCATCCGGCGGCGCCGTGGTGGTGCGTGACACCGACACCCTGCGCGCCGCGCTGTCCGCGCTGCTGCAGAGCGAGGCCTCGGCGCTCACCGTGCTCGACGCGGCCGGCCGGCCGGTCAGCGTGCTCACCTTCGACGACATTCGCCGGGCCGTGCTGGCCGGCCGCGCGTCCGCGGCGTCCTGATGCGCTACCTCGTGGAGAATCCCGGTGTGGTGCTGAGTCTCCTCGGGCAGCACCTCTGGTTGTCTGCGGTCTCGCTCGCGCTGGCGCTGTGCATCGCGTTGCCGCTCGGGGTGCTCGCCGCGCGGCGGCCCGGCCTCCGCGGGCCGATCGTGGGCGTCTTCGGCGTGGTCTACACCATCCCCAGCCTGGCGTTGTTCGTGCTCCTGATCCCGGTCATGGGACTCGGTGTGGTACCCGCGGTGACGGCGCTCGTCGCCTATGCACAGGTCATGCTCATCCGCAACGTCGTCGTGGGCCTGCTCGGCGTGGATCCTGCCGCGCTCGAGGCGGCCCGCGGGATGGGCATGACGCCGTGGCAGTGCTTCTGGCGCGTCGAACTGCCGCTGGCGACCCCCGTCGTGCTGGCCGGCGTGCGTGTCGCCGTGCTCGCCGTCATCGGCATCGGGACGATCGCGGCCTTCATCAACGCCGGCGGCGTCGGAGTCCTGTTGTTCACCGGCGTGGCGCAGAGTCATCCGGACAAGATCGTCGCCGGCGCGCTCGCCGCGTCGGGCCTCGCGCTCGTGGCGAACGCCGTCCTGCGGGCACTCGAGCTCCGCGCCCATCGCGCGGCGCGCGGCGGGCCGGCAGCTTCGTAACCTCACGCGCCGCTCACCCCGACGGGTTGCGCGCGACGCCGGGCAATGTTAGCATGCGTGTAATATTGGATGACGTCTCATATAGTGAGACATCCGACGCCTCCGCGATCCCACCGCCACGTGCGCCGGCTCGATGCCACGTCGAGCCTGGAGAAGGCCCTGCGCCTTCTCGACCTGTTCAGCCTTGAGCATCCGGTCAGGACTCTGGCTGAACTCACCGGCGATTCGGGCTTGCCCCGGGCGACCACCCATCGATTGCTCTCCGTCCTGCGCGACGTGGGCTACCTGCACTACGATCCGGCAACCCGCGGGTACCGGCTGGGGTACAAGCTGCTCGAGCGCGGCTACCTGGTGAGCGAGCAGATCGAGCTGCGTCCTGTTGCCAGGCCGCACATGGAGCGTCTCCGCGACGAGACGGGTGAGACGGTGTCGCTCCAGATCGTTGACGGCGACGAGGGGCTCTACGTTGAGAAGCTCGAGCCGCTCGCCGGGTTCCGGCTGTGGACGCGCGTTGGCATGCGGCGGCCGCTGTACGCCGGATGCTCCATGAAGGTGCTCCTGGCACACCTGCCGCCGGAGCACATCGAGCGGATCATCCGTCACGGGCTGACCGCGCTCACGCCGATGACGATTACCGACGGTGAGAAGCTGACGCGGGATCTCGCCGCCATCCGAGCGCGGGGCTACAGCGTCACGTTCGGTGAGTCACACGCCGGCGTGCACGGGGTCGCGGCGCCGGTGCGCGACCACACGGGTCGCGTCGTGGCGAGCCTGAGCGTTCTGGGTCCGGCCGCGCGGATTCCCCGGGAGCGCATTCCTGAGTTGATCACGAGGGTCACGCGGGCTGCCGCGGGAATCTCCCGGGATCTCGGGTACTCGACGCAGTCGAATGCGGGCGCGAAGCGGCGAACGCGCGTGAAGCGGGTGATGGATGTCGCCGGTCAGGGGCGTTGACGTGACGTTCATCGGCGCGTCGGTGCCCGACCACGAGTCCCGGCGTCTGGTAGCCGGCTGCGGCCGCTACGTGGAAGATCTCAAGCGACCAGGGATGCTCCACCTGGCGGCCGTGCGCAGCCCGTGGCCGCACGCCCGCATTGTCGCGGTGGACCTCGCCGGGGTGCGCGCGATGCCGGGTGTCGCCGCGGTCGTCACCGCGCGTGATATCCCCGCGACCGCGACGACGATGGCGCCCAGCACGCGGTTTGGCGACCTGCACGACGTCACGCACCCCACGCTGGCAGGCGACGTCGTGCGATACGAGGGCGAGCCGGTCGCCGTGATCGCCGCGGAGAGCCTCATCGCGGCCTGGGACGCCGTGGCCGCGGCGCGCGTGGAGTACGAGCCGCTGCCGGCGGTCGCGGATCTCGACGCCGCTCTCGCACCCGACGCGCCGCTCGTGCATCCCCACCGCGGCACCAACGTGCTCTTCACGTACGACCTGCGGGGCGGTCCCGATGACGAGCCCACGGCCGCGCGGATCCTCACCGCCGAAATGGCCCTCCCGCGCGTGGCGGCGGTGCCCCTCGAGGGCCGCGCCGTGCTCGCCGAGCCGACCCCGGACGGCCGGCTCCAGATCTGGTTGTCCACTCAAGTCCCCCACCGTGCCTGCGATCGCTTCGCGGCGATGCTCGGCCTCGACCGCTGGCGGGTACGCGTGCGGACGCCCGATGTCGGCGGCGCGTTCGGCGCGAAGGGCAACAACCCGTGGCCTGAGGAGTTCGTGGCCGCCTGGCTCGCCTCGCACCTGCGCCGCCCGGTGCGGTGGGTGGAGACGCGCCGCGACGGGCTGCTGGCGCTTCCGCAGGGACGCGGGCAGCGGGCCAGGCTGCGCGTCCAGGTCGATGCTGACGCGCGTCTGCTGGCGCTCGAGGCGGAAATCGACGCCGACATCGGCGCCTACTGCCTGGCAAACACCCCAGGACCGCCGCTGCGCACGGCCAACGTCATCACCGGACCTTATCGCGTCCCCCGGGTGCGCGTGCGCATCCGCGGAATCGCCTCGCACCGGGTGCCCACAGGCCCATACCGCGGCGCGGGCCGTCCGGAGGCGACCTACTATCTCGAGCGCCTCATGGACCTGATCGCGGAGGACGTCGGACTCGACGGTGCCGAGGTGCGCCGGCGCAACTTCGTCCGGCCCTCGGAGATGCCGTATGACACGCGGACCGGAGCGGTTATCGACTCCGGCGACTACGCGGCGGCAATGGACCGCGTGCTCGCCGTCGCCGGAGCGCCGCGCATTGGCGCGCCGGCTTCCACGCCCGGCACGCTCACCGGTGTGGGATTGGCAACGTTTGCCGAACTGACCGGCGGATCGTTTCCGGAGTACGCGCGCGTCGAGATCGGACCCGACGGCCAGGCGGTCGTCGCCTGCGGCATCTCGCCGCACGGCCAGGGCACCGCAACCGCGCTGGCGCAGATCGCGGCCACGCACCTTGGGCTGCCTCTCGACCGGATCCACGTCATCACCGGGGATACCGACGTCGTGCCGGAAGGCATCGGCACCTTTGGCAGCCGGTCGCTGGCGCTGGGCGGCGCGGCGACCGATGAGGCGGCGCGCGCGCTCCGTACGCGGATCGTCGAGCGGGCGGCTCAGGTTCTGGAGGCCGCGCCGGAGGACATCGCGCTGCGCGATGGGCGGGCGTTCGTCCGGGGATCGGCGGAGCGCGGCGTGTCGCTCGAGGTCCTGATCGGCGGCACGACGTGGACCGAAACGGCACGGGTCGATCCGCAGGTGCCCGCGGTCTCGGTCGGCGCGCACCTGGCGGTCGTGGAGGTATCCACGGAGACCGGAGAGGTCCGCCTGGCGCGGTACGCGGCGGTCGACGATCCCGGCGTGATCGTCAACCCAGCGCTCGTCGAAGGACAGCTCTACGGCGGGATCATGCAGGGCATCGGCACCGCGCTGTGCGAGGCCGTGGCCCACGACAGCAGCGGTCACGCGCTCACGGCCACGCTGCTGGACTACGCGGTTCCCCGTATCCGCCACCTGCCGGACATCCGGCTGACCACGCAAGAGACGCCGACGCCGACGACCGTGCTCGGCGCAAAGGGCGTCGGCGAGGCCGGGACGATCGGCGCCCTGGCGGCCATTTCGAACGCGGTCGTCGCGGCGCTGCGGCCTCTGGGTGTCCGCCACCTCGATCCACCGTACACCCCGCAGCGGGTGATGCGCGTGCTGCAGACTGTCGCGGCCAGCGAGGTGCCGCCTGAGCGCCGTTGACCTGCACGCCCATCATGCGCCGGTCGCGCCGTTGACCGGCCGCGGCTGGCTCGCAACGGATAGCCGCGAGACGCGCATCCGCATCGGAGATCGCTGGCAGACGGTGGAACCGGCGCTCTGTGATGTTGACGCGCTGCTTGCCGACACCGACCGCGCCGGCATCTCGGTACGGGTGATCAGTCTGCCGCCCTTCCTGCTGCGTCATGACCTCGACCCCGCGGATGGCATCGTATACAGCCGGGCGATGAACGACGGCCTGCGGGCGGTCGCGGCGTCGTTTCGGGATCGGCTGCGAGTGCTTGCGACAGTTCCGTTGCAGGCGCCGGCCGCAGCCGCAGACGAGTTGAGGCGCGCGACGCTGGAGTTGGGATTCGTGGGTGCGGAGATCGCCACGAACGTGGCCGCGCGGATGGACCTCGACGCGCTGGACCTGGAGCCGTTTTGGGGGGCAGCCGAGTCGCTGGGCGCCATTGTGCTGATCCACCCGCACGACGTCCGCGGCGCGGAGCGCATGCACGGCTACCACTTGCGCAATCTCATCGGCAACCCCCTGGAGACGGCCGCAGCCGCGGCATGCCTCGTGTTCGGCGGCGTGCTGGCCCGTCATCCGGGCCTGCGTATCGTCCTGTCGCACGGCGGTGGCGCGTTCCCCTGGCTGCTCGGCCGATTGGATCGCGGGTTCGCCGTGCGGCCGGAGTGCCGCACCGTCGAGACACCGCCCTCGGAATGGGCAAAGCGTTTTCTCTACGACAGCGTGGTGTTCGACGGCCGCATGCTGGCCGCGCTCGCAGCATGGGTCGGCGCCGACCGCGTCGTCGTCGGCACCGACTTCCCGTTCGACATGCGCGACCCTGATCCGGTCGGCGTGATCCAGGCGGCCATACCTGACAGGCCGGCGCAGGAGGCCATCCTCCGGGGGAACGCCAGTGCGCTCCTGGACGGACAGGGCCGGGCGCCCAACACCGCCTCACGAGATCGTGATACCGCGCATCATGACGCACGAGACGGGAAGAGGAGGGAGAGTCAATGAGTCAGTCACGCTCTCGTAGGGCGAGCCCGGGGGTCTTCGTCCTGCTCGCGCTGGTACTCGCGACGGCGCTGGCGACGCCGCCGAGTCCCACGTCGGGTCAGTCCAAGGATACCCTGACCATCGCGCTGCCGATCGAGGTGCCGTCGGCCGACACTCATTTGGCCATCGGCCTGCCGGCGATCGGGATGGTCGCGCAGATCTCTGACACGCTCGTCGTGCTCGACGAGCGCGGCCGCGTGAAACCGTGGCTGGCCGAGTCGTGGACGCAGGAGGACGGCGGCCGGTCACTGGTCTTCAAGATCCGGGAGAACGTCCGGATGCACGACGGCCGGACGCTGACCGCGGACGACGTGGCCTTCAGCCTCGATCGGTTCCGTCGAATCGCCATCGGCCGGTCGGCGCTGGCCCCGGTGGAGAGCGTGTCCGTGTTGCCCGGCAATCGCGTGAAGGTGACGACCAAGGCGCCCTTTGCGCCTCTGCTGCTGACGTTCACCTACCAGTCCGTCGGCATCTTCAGCAAAGCCGCGATCGAGAAGGCTGGCAACGACCAGGAGTTTGCCAAGCAGCCGATCGGGCCCGGGCCCTACAAGTTCGTCCGGCTGGTCCGCGGCGACCGCATGGAGCTTGAGGCGTTCGATCAATACTGGGCCGGCAAGCCGAAGATCCGCCGCGTGATCGTGCGCTACGTGCCGGATATCAGCGCGCGGGTTGCGGCACTCGAGTCGGGTGACGTGGACGTCATCCACGACTTCACCCCGCAAGATGCCGAGCGCATCAAGAAGAACCCCAATCTGGTGTTCATCAACCCGCCGTCGTCAGGGTTCATCCGCTTCAACATGAACACGCAGCGGCCGCCGTTCAACGACGTGCGCGTGCGGCACGCGATGGCCTACGCGATCGACCGCGACGCGATCGTGAAGCAGATCTTCGCGGGCCTAGCCAGGGTGGCACACTCACCCGTGCCGGCCAACGCGATGGGCGCGGTCGACACCTACGACATCTACCGCTACAACCCGGAGAAGGCCAAGGCCCTGCTGCAGGAGGCCGGCGTGCCCAACCTGACCTTCAACTTCTACTATGGCGCTGGCCGCTACCTGATGGACAAAGAGGTCGTCGAGGCTGTGCAGGCGCAGCTCGCCAAGATCGGGGTCACCATGCGCATCAACCAAATGGAATGGGGCCAGTACTCGGCGATGCTCCGCCTGCCCCTGGAGCGCAACCCCACCCAGATGTCGTTCACGTGGTGGCGCACGGTGAACGCCGACGCGGACAGCGCCATCGGGATCTTCACGAGAGCCGACCTGCCGCCGCGCGGCAACAACGTGCCGTTCTACGTGAGCGAGGAGTTCGAGCGGCTCTACGCGGCGCAGCAGACCGAGCCCGATCAGGAAAGGCGCCGGGCCATCATTCGGCAACTCCAGCAGGTCATCATGAACGACCTGCCGGTGATCCCGATGTACCAGCAACCGATCTTCTGGGCGACGCGCAAGAACGTGCAGGGATATGCCCGCCACGTCACGTCGCTGAGCACGACCTGGCCGCTCTACGACATCGAGGTCCGGTGACCCCGGTCACGGGACGCACGGGCGTGTGACGCTGGAGGCATGGGTGTGACCCGGTGAGGCAATACCTGACGCGGCGGGCGCTCCTCGCCGTCCCGAGCCTGCTGGCGGTGACGCTCTTGATCTTCCTGGCTATGCGGGCCGTGCCGGGCGATCCGGCCGTGCTGCTCGCCGGGGAGTTCGCGACACCGGAGACCGTCGCGTCCATCCGCGCCAAGTGGGGGCTCGACCAGCCTCTGCCTGTCCAGTACGGGGTGTTTCTGGCGCGGCTGGCCCGGGGCGACCTGGGCCGCTCGATCGTCAGCGAGATGGAGGTCAGCGAGGAGATCGTCCAGCGCTTCCGCGTGACGCTGACCCTTGCGTTCTCGGCGATCGCGGTGGCGCTCCTCATCGGCATGACCGCCGGCGTGCTCGGCGCCACCCGGTCGTACACGGTTTGGGACTACGGCAGCATGGTCATCGCGATGCTCGGGGTCTCGACTCCGATCTTCTGGTCCGGCATGCTGCTGATTCTGCTCTTCGCCGTCATGCTGGGCTGGCTTCCCGCCGGCGGCGCCGAGGCCTGGCGCAGTTACATCCTGCCGGCGGTGAGCCTCGGGTTCTTCGCCGCCGGTATCATCGCCCGTCAGACCCGGTCGTCGCTGCTCGACGTGCTGCGGCAGGATTTCGTCCGCACGGCGCGGGCCAAGGGTCTGCCCGGCCGGCTGGTCACCCTGCGGCACGCCCTGCGGAACGCGCTGATCCCTGTGGTCACCGTCGCGGGCCTGGAGTTCGGGCGCATGCTGGGCGGCGCAATCCTGACCGAGACGGTGTTCAGCCTGCCGGGATTAGGGAGCTTCATGATCACGGCCATTGCGAAGCGCGACTACCCGGTTGTCCAGGGTATCGTCTTGTGGCTGGCCATCGTGTTCGTGGTCATCAACATGCTCGTGGACATGACGTATGCGGCGCTCGACCCGCGCATCCGCCACTCGTGAGCGCGCGACGGTGTGGGTGGGTGCACTCGTGAGCGTCGCCGGCGCCCTCCCGATCGGCACGCCGGTGCGCCGCACGGGTCTTGGCGCCTCGCCGGCCTGGCGCCGGTTCCGCCGGCATCGTGGTGCACAGGTCGGGCTCGGCGTCGTGGTGTTCTTCGCTCTGCTCGCGTTGTTCGCGCCGGTTGTGGCACCGTATAGCCCGACCGACGCCGATCTCGCGCAGCGGCTGGCGCCGCGCTCGGCCGCGCACTGGCTGGGCATGGACCAGCAGGGGCGCGATCTGCTGTCGCGCATCATCTACGGCGGCCGCGTGTCGCTCGTCATCGGCGTCATCGCCGTGGGTGTGGCCGCGGTCATCGGTCTGCCGCTGGGCGCGGTGGCCGGATACCGGGGCGGATGGGTTGGCCAGGTGCTGATGACGCTGATCGATATCCTGCTGTCGTTTCCCGCCATCCTGGTGGCGATCATCATCGTCGCGC
Source organism: Candidatus Fervidifonticultor quartus (assembly GCA_031458775.1). Lineage (GTDB taxonomy): Bacteria > Sysuimicrobiota > Sysuimicrobiia > Sysuimicrobiales > Humicultoraceae > Fervidifonticultor_A > Fervidifonticultor_A quartus. The sequence continues at coordinate 15,591 of JAVKJV010000036.1, forward strand.
TGTTCGGCCCGGGTATTCGCAACGCGATGATTGCGATCGGGGTCTCGCAGATGCCGGTGTACGCCCGGTTGATCCGCGGCGAGGTGATCAAGCTCCGGTCCGAGACGTTCGTCGAAGCCGCCCGGGCGATCGGGCTGTCCGAGCGCCGGGTCTTGATCCGGCACGTACTGCCGAATGCGGTCGGGCCGATCATCGTGCAATCCACCCTGAATCTCGCGGGAGCGATCTTGTCGGCGGCGTATCTGGGCTTTCTCGGCCTCGGCGCACAGCCACCGACGCCGGAGTGGGGCGCCATGCTGTCGGACGGCCGCACGTACCTGCGCACCGCACCGCACGTGGCGATCTATCCGGGTCTGGCGGTGATGCTGGTGGTTCTGGGGTTCAATCTGTTCGGCGACGGGCTGCGCGACGCGCTCGATCCGCGCGCCACACGGCGGTAGTACCGGACGTGCGGGACGGCGGAGCCCGGCTGAAGGGGTGAGGGCGTGAGGACCGAGCGACGGCGGGACGGTCAGCAGTGGGTTCTGGACTGGCTGGTCAAGAAGACCGGCCGGGTGCAGAACTTCGCCAACGACGAGCGCGATCTGCCTCCCGAGGTCAAGAGCTATCGGATGATCCCGCGCGTGCTCTACAAGAAGGCGCGCCACGAGGAGGAGATCGCGAGGGCCGCGGCCCAGGCGGGGCACAGCCGAACCGCGCTGGCGCTGTTCTGGCGCGCCGCCCAGACATACCGCGACGCGCAGCACGCGATCTTTGAAGACGAGCATCCCGAGAAGATGTTCCTCCACGGCAAGCTGCTCGAGTGCTACGACGAGGTGATCGCGCTCGCGCCGTATCCAATTGAGAAAGTCGAGGTGCCGTGGGAGGGCCACTCAATCGCGGCGCTCTTTCACCGCGTGCCCGGGCACGAGCGCCTCCCGGCGGTCCTGTTCATCCCCGGCATGGACATGACCAAGGAGACCTATCCCAACCCTCTGGACAACGCGTTCGGCCAGCGGGCGATGCACGTGATGGCGATGGATGGGCCGGGGCAAGGCGTCAGCAACATCCGGAAGATCTGGGTCACCGACGACAACTACGAGCGGGCCGCCCAGGCGTGCCTGGACTATCTCGTCCGGCGGCCGGAGGTCGACCCGGCCCGCGTCGGCGTCTGCGGCACGAGCTTCGGGTCGCACTGGGGGCCGCGGCTCGCGGCACGGGACAACCGCGTCAGAGCGCTCGCCACGACCCACGCCGTCTACGGGCCGAAGCGCGCCATCTTCGAGGAAGCCTCCCCGCGGTTCAAGCAGATGTTCATGTACATGGCCGGGATACGGGATGAGGACGCGTTCGACGCGATGGCGGCGCGCATGACCACCGAGGGGTACGGCAGCCGCATTACCTGCCCGACGCTCGTGGTCACCGGCGAGTACGATCCGCTGTGCCACCTCGAGGACGCGCAGCGGTTCTTCGACGAGCTGGCCGGGCCAAAGGAGATGTGGGTCTTCGAGAACGAGTTTCACCGCGTCACCGGCCGGTCCGGGATCGGCGGCCTCGACATCTACCCGTTTCTGGCCGACTGGCTGCGCGACGCGCTCGACGGGCGGCTGCCGCCCGACCTGCGCCGGATGGTACTCGTTCCGCAGAAGACCGGCGCCGGGCCGTACAGCCCGTCTGTGCGCTCGTTTCAGATTCCCCTGCGGGACGCCGGGCCGGTGGGCCGCTGACTGCGAAGAGGAGGAGCACGTATGGCATTGCCGACAGAAGTCGAGGCGAGCGTGGCGCTCGATCGCAGCGCCTACATCCAGATCGACATGCAGCGCCGGCACGTCGATCCGAGCGTCGGCTATCACCTGATCGATCCCGCGAAGACCGCGGACATCGTCGCCGCGGCCCGGGGCGCGCTCGAAACCGCCCGGAGGGCCGCGATGCCAATCGTGCACGTGGCCACCTATTCGCGTCGGCCGTCACCCTGGGGGTTTGTAGATCACCGCAATCCGTTCTGGGAGTACCAGACCGGCAAGATCATTCCCGGGATGGGCCGGCCGCGGCAGAGCGGCAAGAACATCGAGGGCTCGGTCTACGCTGAGATCCTGCCGCAGCTGGCCCCGCAGCGCGACGAGCCGGTCGTGATCAAGCGGCGGTACAGCGGTTTCCACGGGACCGACCTTGAGAACATCCTCCGCGGCCTGCGCGCCGAGACGCTGTTTGTCTGCGGGGTGAACACCAACAACTGCGTACTCGCAACCGTCTACGATGCGTTCAGCCGCGATTTCCGCATCGTCGTGCTGGCTGATGCGTGCGGGTCGATGAACGGCGAAGAGTACCACCGGTTTGCGCTCATGGAAGTGGAGGCCGCCCTGGGGTTCGTGATGACGACCTCGGAGTTTGCGGCCATGGTCGAGCGCAAGCGCCCCGCGGGGGTGAACCGATGAGCACGCGGCCCGCGGAGTCCAGCACCGAAGAACTGCGGCGGCAGGAGGCCGAGGTGCTCGCCGCCGTGTCCGGCCCGCAGCTCATGGAGTACACGCGGCAGATCGCGCGGTGGGTCCGGCTGTCGGGTGAGCCCGACGAGCGCCGCGCGTTTGAATACGTCGAAGGCGTGCTGCGCGATCTCGACTTCAAGACGGCGCTCATCGACCATGACGCCTTCATCAGCCTGCCCGGGCCGGCCCGCCTCGAGGTCACGCAACCGGTGCGTGAAGGCTTGGTCTGCATCACGCACGCGTTCGCGGCGTCCACCGGTCCGGACGGCCTGGAAGGCGACCTCGCCTACGTGGGAGGGGGCAGTCCGGACGACTACGCACGCGCGGACGTGCGCGGCAAGATCGCGCTCGTCGAAGGCATGGCCCTGGGCGCCAGGGCGAGGCTCGCCGAGGAGCACGGCGCGATCGCGCACGTCTACATCCACGGCGACTACACCCACGAGACGAGCGTCTCGCCGCTGTGGGGACCGCCGACCCCGGAGACCGCCCACCTTCTGCCCACGACCCCGAGCTTCTCCGTGAACCGCCAGACAGGTCAGCGGCTCAAGACCCTACTGGCGCAGGGTCCGGTGCGCGTGCGCGCGTGGGGCGAGGTGCAGACCGGCTGGCGCACGATCCCGCTGCTGGTCGGCGACCTCCCGGGCCGCATCGAGCCCGACCGGTTCGTCCTGCTGTCGTCGCACATCGACTCCTGGCACTATGGCGCGATGGACAATGGTTCGGCCAACGCCACGATGCTGGAAGTCGTGCGCTTGCTGGCAGCCCGGCCGCGCCGCCGCAGCATCCGCATCGCCTTCTGGTCCGGGCACTCGCACGGCCGCTTCGCGGGGTCGGCCTGGTACGCCGACACGTACTGGCACGATCTCTACCGGCACTGCGTGGCGCACGTGAACGCGGATTCGACCGGCGGCCGCGGCGCGACCGTGCTCGAAGAGGCGCCGGTCATGGCCGAGACGCGCGATCTTGCGGCTGAGCTGATCAAGACGATCGGCGGCCAGGACCTGCGCGGCAAGCGCATCGGCCGGTTCGCCGACCAGTCGTTCACCGGGATCGGGCTTGCCTCGATCTTCGGGACGTTCTCGGAGCAGGACGCGGCCAATCCCGAGACCACCCGAGGGCTGTCGCTGTTCGAGCACTCGGGCGGTCGGGCCGCCGGGCTGGGGTGGTGGTGGCACACGACCGAGGACACGGTGGACAAGGTGGACGAAGCGCTGCTCGTCCGCGATACTCAGGTGTACGCGGCCGCGGTCTTCCGGCTGGTCAACGAGCCGGCGCTGCCGCTGAACTACGCGGCGACTGCCGCGGAGATCCGTGACACGCTGAGGCAGTACCACCGAGCTGCCGCTGGGCGGTTCGACCTCTCCGTGGAGATCGCACGGGCCGAGGCGCTTCACGCCGCGTGTGGACGGTTGAACGAGGCGCTGCGCGCGGCACACACGTCCGGCGATCAACGACGGCTCAGGCGCCTCAACGACACGATCATGCGCCTGGGCCGTCTGCTCGTGCCGGTCGGCTACACGGTCGCCGGGTCGTTCGACCACGACCTGGGGATTGCGCAGCCGCCGCTGCCGGGTCTGGCCCAGGCGAGCCGCCTCGCGGTGTTGAGCCGGTCCAGCGACGAGGCCCACATGCTCCGCGTGCGGCTGCGCCGGCAGGCGAACCGCGTGCGGTTTGCGCTCGAGGAGTCCCTGGACGCGGTCGAAGCCGCGCTCTCGACGTGAACTCGCGCCCCGGCACGACCCGCCGCGGCGAGGCCGGTATGGTCCTGGTGGTGGTGCTGCTCACGCTGCTGGTGATGGTCGGTTCCTCCGCTGCGTTCATCTGGTCGATGAACGAACAGCAGCGCAGCGCCGGCGCGCGCTTGCGAACGTCCGCCGCGCGTGCGGCGGCCGAGGCCGGCGTGTACCGGGCGCTGGCGATCCTCGAGACCACGGCGCCGGATGGAAGCCGCGGTCGGTCGTGGCGGACGTCGGGCTACACCGAGGCGCTGTCCGGTCAGGGACTCGAACGTCGCTTCACCGTCTCGGTGACCGGGGAGCCGGACGGGGCGATCATCATCACCAGCGCGGGCGAGGCTGGCGGCGTCCGGCGTCGCGTGCGCGCGCGCGTGCACCTCGTCGGGCCGTCGCTCCTGTCGGCACTCTACGGATCCAGCGTTGTCCACCTGGCGCGGCCGCCGGCTGCGTTCTTGATCGCGCCCTACAGGTCCGGTGTCCGCGACCGCTCGTGGGTTCACGTGGCCGCGGGCCGAGCGATCGAGTTCGCCACGCCCGACGTGTCCATCAACGACCCTCGGAGGACGCTCACGGTCGATCCGGGTCCGCTCGACGTCACAGCAGGCACCCGTGCCGGAGGTGTGGCCGCGCGGCCGGCGACGGCGGCGCCCGGCACGGTGCGTCTTCTGCTCGGCCGCGGTGCGTCACTTCTGGTGGGCCCCGATCGCGAGCCGGTTGACGTCCAGCAACTCCGCGCCTTCGGGGCGCGGGTCGAGGGTGCGACGGTCTATCGGGACGAACTCCCGGCCCTCCCGGTCGTTGACGCGGCCTACTATCGCGCGCTGGCGGCCGCCAACACGCTGAACGATGCCGTCAACAGAGCCGCGGGCCGCTACGTCGGTGACGACGCTCTGAGCCGCAAGTCGGGCAGCGACTACACGCACGTCGAGTTCGAGCGGCTGGCCGCCTATCTCCGCGATGAACGCCGTCCGGCGGAGTTGCGGGGTCTGGTGTATCTCGAGGGCGGGCTGTCGCTCGCGGACGGGCAGTGGCTGCGCGTGAGCGACGGTGCTATCGTGGCCGAGAGCACGGTGTTCCTCGGCAGGGGCGCGACGCTTGAGGTCCTGCACTCACCGGCGACGCGGGCCCTGCCGGGGGTGCTCGTCCTCGGCGACGGTGGGCTCGTGGTCACGCTGGGGGGGCATCTGCGCGCCCACGGGCTCGTCTACGCCGGCGGCACGGTCGACATCGGCGTGGGCGCACGCGTGGATGTCGTGGGCGCAATCCTGGCCAACGACCCCGAGATCAGCTTCCGCAGCTACGGCGGCACGGTCGTCGTGCGCTATGATCCCGCGGTGCTGGGCACGCCGGGTCTCAGCGTCCCCGAGGACGCGCCGGTCATCGCCTGGGTCGCCGCCTGGGACGAACGGCCATAGCGTGCGTCAATCGCTTCCCTCGCCCGCCGGGTCTCCGCCGGGAGCGTTGTAGAAGAGCTTCAAGATCAGCGGGCCGCGGTACACCCCCGGAGACGGGATTCCGAGTTTCTTCGTATCGCCATGGCAGATGCGGTCGAGCAACCCGTCGCCGTTGACGTCCTGACCGGACGTGTTGCACGAGACGATGCTGTGCTCGGTGCCGGTGAGGCCGAACGTGATCGACGAGAGCACAGGGTCGGTCAGGGCATTGAAGATCGGGCTCGAGAGGATCGCGACCGGCACGCGCCCCTCGCTCTGCGGGTTGATCGTGTGCGGGATGCTGCCCGGCTTCACGATGATCTTGATCAGCAGAGGCACGGTACAGTCGGCGAAGGCCGAGCCATCGTGCTTGCCGATCGACGCGTGGAACAGGGTCGGGCTGATCGTGGGGTTGCCCGTGGGCGTGAGAAGTCCGATGCCGGCGCCGGTCTCGCTGGTGACCACGGCCCGGCCGCTCAGTCCTGAGAACGCCGTGAGCGGAAACCGGTTGATCCGGCCGGGAGTCGACGGCGTGGCCTTGATCGCGGTGAAGAACGTGCCCCCTGACGCACCGACGTTGCACTTCAGTTCCGGGACGAAGTGTACACCCTCAGCACCGGGCCAGCTCGCGACGATCTTGACCACACCGTCCGGCGAGATCGCGAGTACCTTGCCGAGGAGTTCGGCGGCAACGAACACGTGCCCGCCGTACGGGCTGAAGCTGAGCGGCGCGACGTCCGGGTTCTCGATCCGCACCGAGGCCAATCCCAGCGCCGAGGCGACATCGGCGATCAGCGTCCGGGAGCCGTCTGCGGCGATCTTCCAGACCCTGCCGCCGGCGCAGGTGACGATCATTCTATAGTTGAAGGTGCCGACATCGTCGAACGTGATCCCGTTTCGAGAAGCCTCGCAGCCCGGCACCGTGGTGAACGGCGTGACGGTTCCCGACGGCGACACCGCCACGATGTTCGTTCCCTGCACCACATAGGCGAAGTTCGACGGGAACCCGCCTTTCGTCGGTGATGGAAACCCTGGCTGCGACGGGTCGGCCGGGCCGGCAATGGCGATATAGTCCTCGAAGCACCCCGATGGTCGTGAAGGGAGCACGGCGAGCACGGAGATCGCGCCGTTGCTGTCGAGTGACAGCACCTGCCTGGGATTCCCGCATAGCGGCGCGGTGACCAGCAACCGTCCGGGCGTGGCCGCTACCCCGACCGGTTGAGGTATGGACGCGAAGACCGTCTCCCCGATATGGGCCAGCGACGGCGCCGGCACGGAACCGATTACCAGTGTGAGCAGAACGATCAGGACCAGGGCGATGCAGGGCGCTCGACGAGGGCGTGCCGGACGCGTCACGAGGATCCCCCCAAACTCCCCGGGCCGGTCGGCATCAACGTCTCCGGCTCCGACGGATTCCGCTCGATGGCTCCGCAGATTCCCGCTCGACCCCGGGAATCCTTCACGCCGTGGCTTCGGCAATCAGGTCGTCCATCGGCGCAGTCCGGCCCGCCGCCAACGCCGAGGCAAAAGCATGATCGCCGAGGACCGCCCGCACGGCCGCCATGATGGAATCGTGCTCGGCCTGATCGCTCGGCGGGAGCGGCACGCCCTTCGCGACGCGGATCTCATCGGCCCCGGCAAGCAGGCGCGCCGCCCGCAGGGCCATCTCGCGTGACGCCTGCGCGCTCGCCGCCAACCAGGCCAAACCTGTCAGGCAGTCGGCGACGCCCGACCAGTTGCCCAGCGCGTGGTAGATGCGCAGACTGGCCTGTTGGAGCGTCGCGGCCCTCGAATAGTCGCCCTGATGCGCCACGACGATCCCCAGGTTGCACAGCGCCGTCGCCGTGTTCACTCTATCTTCGAGTTCCTCGGACAACCGCAGACCCTCTTCGAGAACCGCGATTGCCCGCTGGGCATCGCCCAGCCGGTGGATCACGAACCCCAGGCTGCACAGGGTCGCGGCCACGTTGAGCCGGTCGCCGAGCTCTCGAGACAGTGCCAGGCTTTCTTCGAACAGAGTGGCCGCCGAGTGGTAGTCGCCCATGTACCATTCCACGACCCCCAGGCTGCTCAGTGCCGCGGCGATGTTGCGCCTGTCGCCGAGTTGCCGGCGCCATGCCAGGCTCTCCTCGTGCAGGGCTCGGGCCCGGGCGTAGTCCCCTTGATGCCGGGCCACGACCCCCTGGTGCGCCAGCGAGGCGGCCAGGCCCCAGCAGTCTCCCAGGGTGCGCCACACCGCCAGGCTCTCCTCGAAGGTCGCCGTGGCTCTGGCGAGATCACCCTGACGCCTCGCCACCAGACCCAGGATGTTGAGACCCTCGGCAAGGGCCCATCGCTGACCACCCTGTCGGCTCAACGCCAGACTCCGTTCCAGGTAGGCCGTCGCCGTGGCGTAGTCCCCGCGATGCCGGGCGACGTTCCCGAGCACGTTCAGGGCCAGAGCGGTGCCGAGCGAATCCTCGAGCATCTCGTAGCGCTGCAGGCTCTCGGCCGCGAGCGCTTCGGCTCGGGCGTGATCGCCTTGATGCTGGGCCAGCACGCTCGCTCCGTAGGCGGCCTTGGCCCGCAGCGCGTCCGACCCGCCCTGCCCGCGCGCGAGGAAGCTCTCCAGCCAGTCACGTCCTTCGCGCAGATAGCCACGAAGCATCCAGAATCGCGTCAGAGCACCGGCCAGCCGAAGTCCGGACTCGGTCCGTGCGTCGCCGGCGCGCGCCCGCTCGAGCGCCGCGCGGACGTTGTCATGATCAAGTTCCAGGCGGTCGAGCCCTCGCATCTGGTCCGGTCCCTGTAGCGACGCTTCCACGTCCTCGGCGAGCCGTACGCACCACGCCAGATGCCGGTCGCGTACGGCGTCCGCCTCGCCGGCTTCGGCGAGCCGCTCGGCGCCGTAGTGCCCGATGGTCTCCAGCATGCGGTACCGGACGTCATGATCGATGCTCTCGGTCGTCACCAGGGATTTGTCTACGAGGCGGGTCAGCAGATCGAGGGCGTCCGCGGAGTCAACCCCGGCCGTCGGTTCGGAGCCGTCGCCGGCGCATACGGCTTCGACCGCTTCAAGGGTGAAACTCCCGGCAAACACGGACAGCCAGCGGAACAGCACGCGCTCGGCTTCCGTGAGCAGGTCGTAGCTCCAGGCTACCGCCGCGCGCAGCGTCTGATGGTGGGGGAGACCGGTGCGGCTGCCGCCGGTGAGCAGCCGGAAGCGGTCGTCGAGGCGCCGCGCGATCTGCTCCACTGACAGCACCTTCGTGCGCGCCGCAGCCAGCTCGATGGCGAGGGGGATGCCGTCCAGGCGATGCACCACCTGTGCGATGGCCGGCGCGTTGGCCTCGGTGGCGACGAAGCGCGGGTTGCTCGCCACCGCTCGTTCGATGAAGAGGCGGGCGGCCTCGGATCGCATCAGGTCGTCGGGGGACGTGCCGGCCTGCAGGCTCGGACGCGTGAGCGGAGGCACGCGGTAGGCGACCTCACCGTTGATCCCCAGAGCCTCGCGGCTGGTTGTTAAGACCCGCAGCCGGGGGCAGTACCGCACCAGGCTCGCGGCCACCCGCGCCGCTTCCTCGACGAGATGCTCGCAGTTGTCGAGGATGAGGAGCAACTCTCTTGTCCTCAAGTAGTCCACCAGGGTATCCAGTAGGGGCCTTTCCGGCACCTCGCGCACGCCAAAGACCGAGGCGACGGTCTGGGCCACCAGGCCCGGGTCTGCCAGAGGGGTGAGTTCGACCAACCAGACGCCCTTGGCGAACCGCTCGAGCAGGTCGGCGCCGACCTGGAGCGCGAGCCGCGTCTTGCCCGATCCGCCCGCGCCGGTCAGCGTCACGACCTGCGAGGCGGCCAGCAAACGCTTGATCTCCTCAATCTCGCGCTCCCGGCCGATGAAACTGGTGAGCTGCAGCGCAGGCAGGTTGGTGATCTGGACGTCGAGCGACTTGAGCGGCGGGAACTCGGCCGGCAGCCCGGGGATGACGGGTTGGTAGATGTGCTCGGGTCTGGCGAGGTCCTTCAGCCGGTGCTCTCCGAGGTCGCGCAGCATCACGCCGGGAGGCAGGGTCCCGCCGAGCAGGCCGCGGGTGCTCTCCGACAGCAGGACCTGTCCGCCGTAACCCGCCGAACAGATGCGAGCCGCCCGGTGCACGTCGATCCCGACGTAGCCGCCAGGGCCCAGGGTTGGCTCGCCGGTGTGGATGCCCATGCGCACGCGCACCGCGGCGCCCGCCGGCCACGTGTGCGCCGCGATCGCCATCTGCCCCTCGATGGCCGCCGCGACCGCATCTCCCGCGTCCGGAAACGCGACGAAGAACGCGTCACCCTGGGTGTTGATCTCGCGACCTCCGCGGCGCGCGAAGGCGCCGCGCAGAACCTGGTGATGTGCCTCGAGGATATCGCGGTAGGTCTCGTCGCCGACCTTCTGCAGGAGTTCGGTCGACCCCTCGATGTCCGTGAACAGAAAGCTCACGGTTCCTGTTGGCAGAGCGTGGAGGTCGGGGGTCGGCATGACGATCCCTACGGGCGGGAATGACCGGAGGTTCTCCCTGCGCCCCGCTCGTTTCCTGCGCGGCGGAGGCCCGCGTGCCGGTCCCGCCTCGCGCGCCTGGCCGGTCTGCCCGGCGTGCAGGGGCCGCGCCCCTGTGTGCCAAACACACTCCTCTACCGACAGGCTTGAAGGAGGGTTCGGCAGATGCGTATGCGCTTCGTCTGGGTGCTGGCGGCCGGGACGCTGGCCGTCACGCTGGCAGCCGCGCCAGGTACGATGGCGCAGCCCGGCCGGCTCGAACGCAACATCAAGGTCGGGATCGTGGACACCTACAGCGGCCCGCCGGCGGTGTTCGGCAACGATGCGCTCAACGGATTCAAACTCGCGCTCACCGAGATCAACCGCGAGGGCGTGCTCGGGGTCAGAATCGACTTCGTCACGCGCGATGAGAGGTTTTCGCCCGAGATCGGCCTCAACGTGGCGCGCGAGCTGTTTCTCCAGGAGCGGGTGGACGTCCTGGTCGGCACCATCAACAGCGCCGCCTCGCTCGCCATCTCGGCGCTGGCCAGGGAGCAGAAGACCCCGTTCATCGTGTGGACCGCCAAGAGCGAGAAGATCACCGGCGAGAAGGGGCACCGCTACGTGTTCTCGACCAGCGAGAACAGCGCGATGGCCGGCCGCGCGGTCGCCGAGGCTATGGCCAGGCGGCCCTATGCGAAGTTCTGGCTGGCGGCCGAGGACTACGAGTACGGGCACTCGATTACCAACTCGTTCTGGAAGTTCATGAAGCGCGTCAAGCCAGAGGTCACGCTCGCCGGGCAGACCTGGTGGCGCACCGGCGAGCCGGACCTGGTGCCGTACCTCACGGCGATCATGGCGGCGCGTCCCGACGCGGTGTTCTTCGGGACCGGCGGTGCCGGCATGACCAACGTGCTGCGCGCGATGAAGGCGACCGGCATGTCCGAGCGCGTGCCCGCGGTCATCCACACGGCGATCGACCACGCGGTGCTGCGGCCGCTGGGTCCCAACGCGCCCGAGGGGGTGATCGGCACGATCGACTACCTCTGGTACCATCCGGACACGCCGGCCAATCGGGCGTTCGTCAAAGCGTTCCAGGACGCGTACGGCGGCCCGCCCGGCTTCCCGGCCTTCCACGCCTACAACACCGCGCACTTCATCGCCCAGGCGTTCCGCAAGGCCCGGGCGCTCGACAAGGAGAAGTTCATCGACGCCCTCGAAGGTCTGCGGATCAACACGCCGGTCGGCCCGGTGGAGATGCGCGCCTGCGATCACCAGGCCGTGCTGCCGATCTTCCTGGGCGTGACCAAGAAGTCGCCGCAGTTCGACTTCCTGATCGCGACCGACATCACGGTGCTGCGCGGGCCGGACGTCATGCCAACCTGCGACGACATCAAGAAGGCGCGCGGACAGTAGCGGCGAAGGCAGCACCGGAGACCGTACGACGGCCGGGCGCCTGCGCGTGCCCGGCCGTGTGCTGGCTGCGCGTGGATACCGGTGATGGACCTTTCGACTTTCGTGAGCCAGGCGCTCGTCGGCCTCAGCCGGTCGATGATTCTGTTCATCGTCTCCGCCGGTTTGAGCTTCGTGCTCGGCGTGCTGCGCGTGCCCAATATCTTCCACGGGTCGCTCTACATGATCGGCGCATTCTCGGCTTTCAGCATCGCCACATGGATGGGGCGCCACCCGGCGGGGCTATGGCTCGCGCTGCTGCTGGCGCCGGCCGTGGTCGCGCTCGTCGGTCTCGTGGTCGAACGGGTCCTGCTCTCGCACCTGTACGACCGGGAACACCTGATGCTCATCCTCTTCACGTTTGGGATCATGCTGGTCCTGAACGACCTGGTGAAGCTCACCTGGGGCGCGGACTACCGGTCGATCGTGCCGCCGCCGGCCCTGCAGGGGACCGTGGCATGGTTCGGCCTCACGCTCCCGCGCTATAACGCGTTCCTGCTCCTCGTCGGTCCGGCCGTCGCCGTGGCGATGTGGTGGTGTGTGCATCGTACGCGCATCGGCAAGATCGCGCGGGCGGCGGCGGTCGATCGCGAGATGGTCGGCGTGCTGGGGATCGACGTCAGCCGGGTGTTCGCGGTGGCGTTCCTGGTGGGCTGCTACCTGGCCGGTCTGGGCGGCGCGCTGGTGGCGCCGACGACCAGCATCTCGCTCGGCATGGACCACACCATCATCATCGAAGCCTTCCTGATCGTCACCATCGGCGGGCTGGGCAACATCTGGGGCGCGCTGCTCGGCGCGCTCCTGTTCGGCGTTACGCAGTCGCTCGGCGTGCTCGTCTGGCCGCAGTTCGCGGTCGTCGTCCCCTACCTGGCGGCGGTGGTGGTGCTCCTGCTGCGACCGACGGGCCTGCTCCGGTCGGTCTGGTAGCCGGCCGTGACCGCGCGGAGCGGAGCCGGATCGGTATCAGCGGTCGCGCCCCCGGGATCGCGGCGGGGCTGGGCCGTACCGGCCGCCCTCGCGACATTGCTGCTCCTTCCGGCGTTCGCGCCGGAGTTCTACGTCTACGTGCTCGCTCTCATCCTCGTGATGGCTCTGCTAGCCATGAGCCTGAACCTGGTGCTGGGGCACGGCGGCATCTACCAGTTTCACCACGCCGTGTTCTACGGGGTCGGCGCGTACACGGCCGCGCTCGCGATCACCAAGGGCGCGTGGCCGGCGTGGCTGGGGTTTGTGCTCGGTCCGCTGGTCGCGGCGCTGGCAGGGGTGCTCATCGGCGCCTTCTGCGTGCGCCTCACGCGGCTGTACTTCGGGATGCTGCAGATCTCCCTGGGCTCGCTGCTGTGGACCATCGTGTTGCGCTGGTACTCCTTCACCGGCGGCGACAACGGGATTCACGGCATTCCGATGCCGCCGGCCCTGCGCACGGTGTACGGCGCGTACTACGTCATCCTGGCCGCGGTCGCGCTGTCGGTGGCCGGCCTCTACCTCATCCTGCGGTCGCCCTTCGGCATGACGCTGCAGGCCGTGCGGGACAACCCGCAGCGGTGTCAGGCGGTCGGCGTGGACGTGCGCGCCCACCAGCTCCTCGCCATCGTGATGGCCGCGTTCTTCGCCGGCGTCGCCGGCGTGCTCTACGTGGCGCTCGAGCGTTCGGTGTTCCCGAATCTGCTGTTCTGGGTGCTCTCGTTGGAGATCTTCGTCATGTGCCTGCTCGGTGGATGGTTCACGTTCGCCGGGCCCATGGTCGGCGCCGCGCTGATCGTGGCGCTCCGCACCGTTGCCGGCCGCTAC
>JAVKJV010000036.1:28969-35582 GCA_031458775.1 Candidatus Fervidifonticultor quartus
GAGAACTGGACGATGATCCTGGGCATCGTGCTGATCCTGTTGATCTTCTTCATGCCGCAGGGTGTCCTGGGATTTCTGCTCGAGCGCGTCCGGCCGAGGCCCGGGAGGGAGCGTGCCGGTGGCTGATCTGCTCCGCGTCGAGGGCCTCACCAGGTCGTTCGACGGGTTCCGCGCCGTGGACGGCGCGGATCTCGCGGTGCCGGCCGGATCGATCGTCGCGGTCATCGGCCCGAACGGCGCCGGAAAGACGACGTTGTTCAACGTCATCACCGGTGTGTTGCGACCGGATGGCGGGCACATCCAATTCGACGGCGAGGAGATCGGCGGGCTGCCGACCCATGAGATCTGTCGCCGCGGCATCGGGCGCACGTTCCAGATCGCCAACATCTTTCCCAGACTGACGGTCCTGGAGAACGTCCACGTTTCGGTGCTGGCTCAGCAGCGCAGCAGCCGGAATCTGGTCCGTCCCGCGGCCGGGCTCGCCCTTGAGGACACACTGGAGGTCCTCGCGAGCACGGGTCTCTTGACCCGGGCGCCCCAGATCGCCGGCGCGCTGTCGCACGGGGATCAGCGGATCCTCGAGATCGCGATCGCGCTCGGCAGTCGTCCCCGCTTGCTGGTGCTGGACGAGCCAACCGCGGGAATGTCGCCCGAGGAGACCGCGGCGACCATGGCCCTGGTCACGCGCCTCGCCCGCGAGCGCGGCCTCACGATCCTCTTCTGCGAACACGATATGGAGATCGTCTTCGCCGTCGCGCAGAGCATCATGGTGATGCGCCAGGGCCGGACGATCGTCCAGGGGCCGCCCGCCGCCGTGCGCGAGCACCGCGAGGTGCAAGAGGCGTATCTGGGGACCGGCGATGCTTGAGGTCGAAGGCCTGCACGCCTACTACGGGCTGAGTCACGTCTTGTTCGACATCGCACTGCGCGTGGACGCCGGCGAGGTCGTCTCGCTGCTCGGCCGCAACGGCGCCGGCAAGACGACGACGCTGAAGAGCATCATGGGTGTCATGCCGCCCCGGGCGGGCCGCGTACGTTTCAAGGGCGACGACGTGACCGGGCGGCCCCCCTTCGAGCTGGCGCGGCGGGGGCTGGGCTACGTGCCCGACGACCGTCGGATCTTCGCGGACCTCACCGTGGCTGAGAACCTCGAGATCGCCGCGCGGCCGCTGTCTCGTGCTCCGGTCCCGCCCGCGCCGGCCGGGTCCGAGCGCCCGATCTGGACCTTCGAGCGCGTGTATGAGTTGTTTCCCGCGCTGGGCGTGAAGGCCTCGAACAAGGGCGGGCACCTCAGTGGTGGCGAGCAGAAGATGCTGGCGATTGCGCGGGCGCTGGTGGGTAACCCTGATCTGCTCCTGCTCGACGAGCCCATGGAGGGGCTGGCGCCCCTGCTCGTGCGTTCGCTCGAAGAGCGCATCCTCCAGTTGAAGCACACCGGGCTCACCGTGCTGCTGGCCGAGCAGAACGTGCGGGCCGCCCTCCGATTGAGCGACCGCGTCTACGTGATCGATGACGGCCGCATCCGCTACCAGGGTACAGTGGCCGACTTTCGAGCGAACGACGACGTACGACGGCAGTACCTCCTGGTGTAGACCGGTGGCTTAGACGGGCGATCTCGGCGCATAGCTGGGCCGAATCCGCTGCACGGGCTCGCGCACGCCCGACCTGACGACGCTGCCGGCCCGTGCCCTGGAGGAGCACTTCGGGATACCGTCAAAGTCCATCGCACCAGCCTTGTAAGTGACGACGGGACCCGGAGGACACGATGCGGATGCGTGCGGCGGGACTTGCGCTGGCAGTCTTGTTGGCCACCGGCGCGGTGGCGGCGCCTGCCGAGCCGCAGCGCGGCGGCACCGCGGTCGTGGCGATCGGCGGCGACCCCGAGACGCTGAACCTCGGCATCACGACGGGCTACGCGGTCGGCGCGGTCGCCGCCAGCATCTTCAGCGGCCTGGTGTGGATCGACACGCGCGACCGGATCCAGCCGAGTCTGGCAACCTCGTGGACGATCTCGCCCGACGGCCTGACCTACACGTTTGAGCTGCGCACGAACGTCAAGTGGCACGACGGACGGCCGTTCGGCGCCCAGGACGTGAAGTTCACGATGGACGACGTGACCGGCAAGTACCACGGCCGGTTCCGTCCCGCGTACCTGAACGTCGAGAGCATCACCGCGCGCGGACCGTCGACGGTCGTCATTAGGCTGAAGCGGCCGTACGCGCCCTTCCTGCGGCTGCTCACGGTCTTCGACAGCCCGATCCTTCCTCGTCATGTCTATCAGGGGGAGGATGTCACCCGCCACCCGCGCAACAACGATCCGGTCGGTACTGGGCCGTTCAAGTTCCGTGAATGGATCCGCGGCGATCGCCTAGTCCTCGAGCGCAACTCTGACTTCTGGAACCCCGTCTACCTCGACCGCCTGATCTTCCGCGTGCTCCCGAACCCGGCACTCCGTGTCACCGCGTTGGAGGTGGGCGAGGTCGACGCGGTGGCCGACTTCTACCTGCCAAAGACCGATGTCGACCGCCTCCGTCGCAACCCGGCGATTCGGGTGCGACTCGGCCAGCCGATCCCGTCGATGGGCTTCATGTTTATCAACACCAGGCGGCCGCCGCTCGACAATGTCAAAGTGCGCCGGGCGCTGGCCCTGGCGATCAACCGTGTGCAGATCGTGACCCAGGCGATGGGCAACCTGGCGCGGCCGGCGCGTGGGCCGTTCGGCGACGGGTTCAAGTGGGCGTACTCGCCGGAGGCGGATTACAACCGGCTCTACCCGTTCAGCGTGGAGCGGGCCAACGCACTCCTCGACGAGGCCGGGATTATGCGCGGAGCGGGCGGTGAGCGGCCGATGCGGTTGCGGATGGTCTACGACGCCGCGCGCGCGCCGCTCGTCGCGGCCGCCGCGATCATCCGCGACAACCTCCGCGCGGTCGGTATCACGGTTGACCTGCAGCCCATGGACCGTACCGTGATGATCGATCGGGTCTACACGCGCCCGGAGTACGACCTGACCGTGCAGACCTTCACCAGCGGCGGCGATCCGGCGATCGGCTACCATCGGATCTTCGCCTCGGCGCCCCCCGGGACGCCGTTTGTCAACGCCACCGGCTACGGCAATCGCGAGGTAGACCAGTTGCTCGCCCGCGCCGCCGAGACGGCTGACCAGGCTGCGCGCAGCCGGCTCTACGCGCAGGCTGGTAGGATCCTGGCCGACGATCTGCCGACGCTGGTGCTGTTCGATGAGATCGGCGTTGACGCGGCCCGCGCGAGTCTCCGAGGAATCTGGACCGCGGCCGAGGTACGCGATCGCTGGGACGCGGTGTGGGTGCAGCGACCGTAGCCGCGGGATCGAGCCTTCGGCGGTACGCGGCGGGACGGCTGCTCCAGGCCGTCCCGCTCGTGTTGGGCGTCATCGTTGTCAACTTCTTGCTCATCGCGATGGCGCCGGGCGACCCGGTCAAGACGCTGCTCGGTGAGTACCCCGCGCCGCCCGAGTATGTCATGCAGTTGCGCCGCGAGTTCGGGCTCGACCAGCCCGTGCTGGTGCGCCTGGCCCTCTATGTCCGGAACGTCGTGACCGGCAACCTCGGGTACTCGTTCGCCTACCGCCTGCCCGTCGCGACGCTCGTGGCGGAGCGGCTTGGCAAGACCTTCGTCCTGATGGCGACGGCGTTGACACTGGCCGCTGTCATAGGTGTCACGCTCGGCGTGGCCGCGGCGCGGCGCCACGGCGCGGGACTGAACGTCGTATCCACCGGGGTGTCGCTCGCGGGCTACTCGATTCCGGACTTCTGGCTCGCCCAACTCCTCGTGTTGCTCTTCGCCGTCGCGCTCGGATGGCTGCCGGCCCAGGGGATCCGCTCGGTGCGGCAGGACTACACGGGTCTCGCTGCGATCCTCGACCTGACCCGCCATCTGATCCTGCCGGCGGTGGCGCTCTCGTTCCGCTACATGGCGCTGATCGCACGACTGACGCGCGCGTCGATGCTCGAGGCGATGAGTCAAGACTTCATCCTCGCCGCACGCGCCCGCGGAGTGCCTGAGCGGCTCGTGCTGCTTCAGCACGGCCTGCGCAACGCCGCGCTCCCGGTCGTGACGGTGATCGGGTACAACTTCGCCTTCGTGCTGGCCGGGTCGGCGCTGGTCGAGACGGTGTTCGGCTGGCCGGGCGTGGGCCGTCTGCTGTACGACGCGATCCTCCAGCGCGATACGCCGGTCTTGCTCGGCGTGCTGATGATGGTGTCGGTGACGGTCGTTGTCGTCAACCTGCTCGTGGACCTGGTCTACGCGCTGCTCGATCCGCGGGTGCGCTACTGATCATGGACGCGTCCGGCGACTTCTGGCGCCGTTTCCGCCGCAGCCGTACCGGGCTGGCCGGCCTGGGTCTCGTTATCGCCCTGGTTCTGGTGGCGCTGGCCGCGCCGGTGATCGCGCCCCGGGACCCGCAGACCACCTCCATGACCACCCTGTCACCACCCGGCACGCCCGGGTTTCCGCTTGGGACCGACAACCTCGGCCGCGACGTGCTCAGCGGCGTGCTGTGGGGCACCCGCGTCTCGCTCACCGTGGGGGTGTGCGCCGCGGCGACCGCCATCGTGCTGGGGGTCCTCATTGGCGCGGTGGCGGGGTTCTACGGGGGGTGGGTTGACGCCGTCCTGGGACGGGTCACAGAGCTGTTCCAGGTCATCCCGCGGTTCGTCCTGGCCCTGCTGGTGGTGGCGCTGTTCGGCGGCGGGCTGTGGAAGTTGGTTCTCGTAATCGGTGTGCTCTCCTGGCCGCAGGCCGCCAGGGTCGTGCGCGGGCAGTTCCTCGCGCTGCGGGGCGCGGCCTACGTGGACGCAGCGCGCATCCTCGGTCTGCACCACGCCCGCATCATCCTCTCGGAGATCCTGCCTAACGCGCTGGCCCCCGTTGTCGTCATCGCCTCCCTCGACGTGGCCGGCGCGATCCTGCTCGAGGCGAGCCTGGGGTTTTTCGGACTCGGCGATCCGAACCGCATCTCCTGGGGCATGATGCTGAACAACGCCCAGGCGCATCTGCGGCAGGCCTGGTGGATGAGCGTGTTTCCGGGCCTCGCCATCTCGCTCGCTGTGCTGGGGTTCAATCTGACCGGCGACGGTCTCAACGACGCCGCCAACCCGCGCCTCGATGCCTGAACTCGCGCGCTCTGTCGTCGCGCCCGCGGAGCGCGGCGCAGCGCTGTTGCGGATCGACGATCTGCACACGCACATCGCCACCCCGCGCGGCGTCGTGCGCGCGGTCGACGGAATCTCGCTGTCGGTGGCGCGCGGTGAGACGGTCGGACTGGTGGGCGAGTCCGGGTCGGGGAAGTCAATGACCGGCTTCTCGATCCTGCGGCTCTTCCCGACCGCGCGCGCCCGCATCGTGCGGGGACGTATCGCGCTGGCGGGCCGTGATCTGCTCACCCTGCCCGAGGACGAGATGCGGCGCGTGCGCGGCGGCGATGTCGCGATGGTGTTCCAGGATCCCGCCACGTTTCTCAATCCCGTGCTGCCGGTCGGCCGCCAGGTCGCCGAGGCCTACGCGATGCGCTTCGGGTGGACGCACGCGCGCGCCCGAGCGATCGAAGCCCTCGCGCTGGTTGGTCTTCCTGATCCGGCGGAGACGTTCGATCGTTTCCCGCACGAACTGTCGGGCGGGATGCGGCAGCGCGTCGTCATTGCGATGGCCACGGTGTGCCGGCCCTTGCTGCTTATCGCCGACGAGCCGACCACGGCCCTCGACGTCACCATTCAGGCGCAGATCCTGGACCTGCTGCAGCGTCTGCGCGACGAGATGGGCATGGCGCTACTGCTCATCACCCACGACCTGGGTGTTGTGGCCGAAGTCTGTGAGACGGTACACGTGATGTACGCGGGGCGGATCGTCGAGTCGGGCCCGGCGGACACCGTCTTCGCCAGGCCCGGGCATCCGTACACGCAGGGTCTGCTCGCCAGTGCCATGAGCATCGAAGAAGCGCGGCCGATCGTGCGGGTGATGGAGGGCACAGTGCCCGACCTGGCCCAGATGCCGAAGGGCTGCCGGTTCCACCCGCGGTGCGCGATGGTCATGGATCGGTGCCGGGTCGACGATCCGCCTGACTTCGCCGCCGGACCTGGGCACGTCGCGGCGTGCTGGCTGGGCGACGCGAGTCAGCCGGGTCCGCCGGGTGCCGGCGCATGATTCTCGAAGCGCGCGGGTTGGTGAAGCGCTTTCCCTGGGGCCGCACATTTGGTGGTGCGCGCGGATGGGTGCGCGCGGTCGAGGACGTGTCGCTCGCGGCCGACGCAGGCGAGACCCTGGCACTGGTGGGTGAGTCCGGGTCGGGCAAGACGACGACCGGCCGCATCCTGGCCGGCCTCGAGACGCCGACCGCCGGCGAGGTGCGATTTCGCGGGGAGCGGGTTGAGGGTCTTGCCGGTCCTGCGTGGCGGGCGTACCGGCTCGGCGTGCAGATGGTGTTCCAGGACTCCCAGGCGTCGCTCAACCCGCGCAAGACGATCGCTCAGACACTCGACGTCGCCCTGGGCGCACGGGGCGTGCCCGCACCCGAGCGGCGCGACGCTGCGGTCCGTTTGTTGGACGAGGTCGGCATGGCGCCGGCCGACGTGTT
>JAVKJV010000037.1:0-34468 GCA_031458775.1 Candidatus Fervidifonticultor quartus
CACCGCCGGCATCGGCGCCTTCACCCCGAAGACCTACGGCCGGCCCGAACTCGATCGCTACGCCGGCCGCGGGCTCTTCTACGCGGTGCGCCGCAAGGAAGATTTCAGAGACAAGCGCGTGCTGGTCATCGGCGGCGGCGACAGCGCGTTCGACTGGGCCCTCGACCTGTTGCCGGTCGCCCGCTCGGTCACGCTCATCCACCGCCGCGACGCCTTCCGCGCGCACGTCAACAGCGTCAAGAAACTCCTGTCGTCGCCGGCGACCGTGAAGGTGTTCTGCGAGCTGAAGGCCCTACACGGGGAGGACGCGCTGACCGAGGCCGTCATCGTGAACACGAAGACGCGCGCCGAGGAGGTGCTGCCGGTGGACGCGGTGCTCGCCTTCCTGGGCCTGGTGAGCAACCTCGGCGCGATCGCGACCTGGGGGCTCGCCGTGGAGGGCGATTCAATCGTGGTCAACACGCGCATGGAGACCAACATCCCGGGCATCTACGCGGCCGGTGACGTCGTCGAGTACCCCGGCAAGCTCAAACTGATCGTGACCGGCTTCGGCGAAGCGGCGACGGCCGTGAACAACGCCGCGCAGTACATCAATCCGGACGTGTCCCTCTTCCCCGGCCACTCCTCCTCGGTCATGGAGAAGCGAGAGAAGGCGGAGCGGCGCGACACCGCCGCGCCCTGAACGTGGGCCGCGTGAGGCCTGACCGGCCATCGGGTAGGCGCCCGATGGGAGACCGCGCGACTCCCCGGTAGGATTCCAGAAGAAGGAAACGGTTTTCCCACCCCGGGGCGGTTGTGCCCCCGGGAAAGCGAGGCCCCGCATGCGTCGGTGGCAGCGTTACGCATCCCTCGTCTTGCTCCTGACAGCCGCCGTGGTGGTCTTCCAGGCGCTAGTCCGGCTCGGCCTGCGGATGGGCGATCAGCCGGGGCCGGGGCTGATGCCGCTGGTGCTGGGTGTGCTGCTCGGCGCGCTGGCTGCCGCGCTTCTGGCCGGCAACCTCGGGCCCGGCGAAGCGCAGGCGCCGTTCTGGGCCGCAGGAACCTGGTGGCGGCCGCTCGGCGCCGTGGCGCTCATGGCCGGGTTTGCCTTCGGCCTTCGCTGGATCGGATTCATGGCCGGCATCGGCCTGCTGGTGGCCGGATGGCTGCTGATCCTCGAACGCAAGCGGCTGTGGGTGGCCGCGCTCTCCGGCGCGGTCACCGCGACCGTCGTCTACGCGCTCTTCGTGGTGCTGCTCAAGGTGCCGCTCCCGATGGGCAGCCTGCTGACCCGATGACACGGGCGTGACGATGGCGAGCTTCGAGGGGCTGCTGCAAGGCTTCGGTATCGCGCTGAGCCCGGTCAACCTGCTCTTCGCGTTCCTCGGCGCACTGCTCGGGACTGCGATCGGCGTGCTCCCGGGGCTTGGGCCGGCGGCCACCATCGCCCTGCTGCTGCCTGTCAGTTACAAGATCGGGTCGCCGGTGACCGCGATCATCATGATGGCCGGGGTCTTCTACGGCGCGATGTACGGCGGCTCGACGACATCGATCCTGCTCAACATCCCCGGCGAAGCCGCGTCGGTCGTCACCTGCCTCGACGGCCACCAGATGGCCAGGAAGGGCCGCGCCGGGCCGGCGCTCGGCATCGCGGCGATCGGCTCGTTCATCGCGGGGACGATCGCGGTCGTGGCGCTCACGCTGGTGGCGCCGCCGGTCGCCGAATTCGCGTTGAAGTTCGGCCCGCCGGAGTACTTCGCGCTCACGGTCCTCGGGTTGTTGCTGGCCACCTACCTCTCGGGTCGCGCGCCGCTGAAGAGCCTCATCATGGCCACACTCGGCCTGCTGCTCGGTCTGGTCGGCCTCGACCCGGTGGCCGGCGTGCCGCGGTTCGACTTCGGCAACGTCAACCTGCAGGGCGGGATCGACTTTGTCACACTGGCCATGGGGCTGTTCGGGATCGGCGAAATCCTGCTCAGCCTGGAACAGGGCGTGATCGGCACCATCGTGACGACGACGATCCGCGACGTGTTCCCGAGGATGACCGACTTCGTCCGCACGCGACGGGCGATCGTCCGAGGCTCGGTCATCGGATTCGTCGTCGGGCTGCTGCCGGGCGGCGGCGCGGTGATCGCGTCGCTCGTCTCCTATGCGGCCGAGCGCCGCGCGTCGCCGCACCCCGAGGAGTTCGGCCAGGGCGCGATCGAGGGTGTGGCCGGACCGGAGTCGGCCAACAACGCCGCGGCCACGTCGTCGTTCATCCCGCTGCTCACGCTCGGCATCCCCGGCAACGCCTCGACCGCGATGATCTTCGCCGCGCTCATGATCCAGGGTGTCACGCCGGGACCGTTCTTGCTGCGGGAGCATGCCGACGTCTTCTGGGGCGTCGCCGCCTCGATGTACATCGGGAACGCGATGCTGCTCCTGCTGAACCTGCCGCTGGTGGGCGTCTGGGCGCAGTTGCTGCGCGTGCCCTACGCGTACCTGGCGCCGATCATCGCCGTGATCACGCTGGCCGGAGTCTACACCGTCAACAACACCGCATTCGACATCTGGCTCATGCTCGTGATCGGCGTGGTCGGGTATCTGCTGCGGAAGCTGGAGTTTGATCCGGGGCCGCTGCTGCTCGCCTTTGTCCTCGGCCCGATCATGGAACGCTCCCTGCGCCAGTCGCTGCTGATGAGCGCAGGGTCGCCCGCGATCTTCGTCACGCGGCCGATCGCGGCACTGCTGCTGATCGCGGCCGCGATCTTCGTGGCCGGCAACCTGCTCGCCGGGCGCCGGCGCCGCGCGTGAGGTCCGGCGAGCGAGGCACGTCACTACGGAAGGAGGATCTGTCATGCAGTCGAGACGAGTGCTGCTGGCCGCCCTGATGGCGGCCGTACTCCTGGCCGGGATCCCGGCGGCCGTCGCCGGGCCCGCGTATCCGGCGAAAGCCATCACGCTGATCGTGCCCTACGCGCCCGGAGGGTCCACCGACGTGCTGGCCCGGGCCGTGTCGCAGGTGGCCACGCGTCACCTCACCGTGCCGCTCCTGGTCGTCAACCGGCCGGGCGGCGGCGCGATCCCGGGCCGTCTGGACGTGGTCCGCGCGCAGCCCGACGGGTACACCTTGCTGTTCGGCTACGGCTCCGGTGAGGATCTCTTCGTGCCCCACCAGCGCCAGATCCCGTACGACGTGCTGACCGACCTGGTGCCCGTGTGTCGCATCTCGATTCACTCGGTCGTGCTGGTGGTGGCCGCGAATCACCCCGCGCAGAACCTGACCGAGTTCGTGCGCTGGGCCAAAGGGCGCGAGCAGAACACCGCGGCGGTTTCGACCGCCGGCGGCGTCGTTGACGTCACCCTGCGGCTCTTCGCGCAGAACGCCGGCTTCAAGGTCACGCCGGTGCCGGGCACCGGCGGCGCCGACGCCATCACCCGGCTGGTCGGCGGTCACGCGGACTTCGGTGGCGGCCATCCCAGCGAGGTCCTGCCGCACATCAAGGCCGGCCGACTGCGTCCGCTCGGCGTGGCGCTCGAGCGCCGCGACCCCGCGGTCAACGCGCCCACGTTCAAGGAGATGGGCTTCGACGTCGTGACACCCGGCTCGGTGAAGGGCGTCGCCGTGCCGAAGGGCACGCCGTCGGACGTCATCCTGTACTTGGCCGCGGCGTTCAAGGAGATCTCCGTGGACCCGGAGTTCGTCAAGATCATGAAGGACATCGGCCAGCCGATCATGTACCAGGGGCCCGAGGAGTACAAGGTCTGGTTCAAGCAGGCGTTCGAGCAGGCTGGCCGGCTCGTGGCGCAGTTCAAGTAGCCGGGGGATGAGCGGGAGAGAGACCGCGCACGAATTGCGCATCGACGCCGCACGCCTGCGGCGGTTCGCCGCCCAGGTGATGGCGCGGGCCGGCCTGCGGCCGGACGACGCCGAACGCGTCGCAGACTGCCTGGTCTACGCCGACCAGCGCGGGCTCGCGTCGCACGGCGTGGGCCGCTTGCCGATCTACGCGAAGCGGCTCGAGATGGGCATCGTGAACGCCCGTCCCAATATGCGTTTCGTGCGCGAGGACGGCGCGGCCGCGACGCTCGACGCCGACAACGGCCCGGGCGCCGTGGCCGCGACGCTCGGCATGCAGAAGGCGATCGGCCTGGCATGGCGCCACGGCGTGGGCGCATGCGCGGTGCGCGAGAGCAACCATTGCGGCGCGATGGCGTACTACACAGAGATGGCGACCGCGGTCGGCATGATCGGTGTCGCCGCGACCAGCGCCAACCCCACGGTCGTCCCGTGGGGCGGCCGGGCCACCAGGCTCGGCACGAACCCCATCAGCGTCGCGGCGCCCACACCGGGCGACGTGCCGTTCGTGCTCGACGCGGCCACCAGCGCCGTGGCACGCGGCAAGGTCATCCTCGCGGCCAAGGATGGCACGCCGATCCCCGAGGGCTGGGCGGTTGATGCCGAGGGCCGGCCCACGACCGACCCGCGCGCCGCGTTGGAGGGCGCCCTCCTGCCGATGGCCGGTCCCAAGGGCTACGGGCTGGCGCTCGCGGTCGACGTGCTGTGCGGCGTCCTCGCGGGCGGCGCGTTCGGGCGGGGGATCGGTGCGCTCTACAACGAGTTCGATCGCGCGCAGCGTAGCGGTCACTTCTTCCTGGCGCTTGATGTCGCGCGCTTCGTCGCGCCGGAGACGTTCGCCGGCGGCATGGCGCGCATGATCGCCGATCTCAAGGCGACGCCGCCCGCGGCCGGGTTTCGCGAGGTGCTGCTGCCCGGCGAGCCGGAGGCTGCGGCGGAGCGACAGGCGCGCGAGACGGGCGTCGCACTGCCCGCAGCGGTGGTACAGGAGCTGGAGGACCTGTCGCAGCGCCTCGGGGTCTCGGTGCCCTGGTAGCAGGGCGAGTTTGAGCCGGCCGCAGATGTTTACGCGGTTGGGCTGGCGCCCGCCGTGGACGCCTCGGCGATCGGATTTGCGCCGAACCGCGCGCGGTGCGCGCGCACGGCCTGGGCCTGAATGTCGGCCCGGTACGACGAGCGCACCAGGGGACCGCTCTCCACGTACTTGAAGCCGCGACGCAGGCCTTCATCACGCAGAAAGGCGAACTCCGCCGGCGTGTAGTAGCGGTCGATCGGATGGTAGTCGGCGCTCGGCCGCAGGTACTGGCCGAGTGTCAGCACGTCCACGTCCACGGCCCGCAGATCGTCCATGGTCTCGAGCAGCTCGCCCATCGTCTCGCCCATGCCGAGGATGATGCCGCTCTTCGTAAACGACGTGTACCCCCACTCCTTCGCCCGGCGCAGCAGCTCGATCGAGCGGTCGTAGTTGCCGCCGCCGCGCACGATCTTAAAGACGCGACGCGTGCTCTCGATGTTGTGGGCGAGAATCTCGGGATTGGCCTCCAGCACCGTGCGCAGCGCGCCGGCGTCGCCCTTGAAGTCCGGGATCAGCACTTCGACGGTGCACGACGGCAGCCGGAGGTGGATCTGCCGGATCGTCTCGGCGTAGATGCGCGCGCCGCCGTCCTCCTGGTCGTCGCGGTTCACCGACGTGATCACCGCGTGCCGCAACCCCATGGCGACCACCGCGTCCGCCACGCGCGCGGGCTCCTCCAGGTCGAGTTCGCTGGGCAGGCCGTGGGCGATCGCGCAGTAGCGACAGTGCCGTGTGCAGACATTGCCAAGGATCAGGAACGTCGCCGTACGGCGGTCCCAGCACTCGCCGATGTTCGGGCACCGCGCCTCCTCGCAGACGGTGTGCATCTGCTGGGCGCGCATGATGTGCGTGAGGTCCACATAGTTCTGCCCGATGGGCAGGCGCACTTTCAACCAGTCAGGGCGCCGGGTCTCAACGGCCATCGCGGAAGGTTTCGAACCACTCCTTCATATGATTGAGGAACCGCATCGCCACCGCGCCGTCGAAGATGCGATGGTCGAACGACAGGCCCAGGTGCATCACCGGCCGGATCGCAATCGCATCATCGCGCACGACGGCGCGCTTGACAATAGCGTCGGTGGCCAGGATCGCGGCCTGGCCGGGCACGACGATCGGCATCGACCAGATCGAACCGAAGACGCCGGGATTCGTGAGCGTGAAGGTGCCGCCCTGGATGTCGTCGAGGGTCAGCCGGCCCGCGCGCGCGCGCCGCGTCAGGTCGTCGAGCGCCCGCGCGACACCGCTCAGGCTCAACTGGTCCGCGCCGCGGATCACCGGCACCACGAGCCCTTCGTCCACCGCGATGCCCACGCCGATGTTGATCGCCCGACGCAGCACGACCCCCTCCTCGCTCCACGCCGAGTTGACGACCGGGTTCGCCCGCAGGGCCTCGCAGGCGGCGCGGATGAAGAACGCCGTGTACGTCAGCGCCACGCCGTCGCGCCGCCAAGCGTCTTTGTGCGCCTCGCGCCAGGTCACGACCGCGTGCATGTCCACTTCGATCACGCCGTACGCGTGCGGGATCTCGCGCTTGCTCTGCGCCATGCGCTGCGCGATCGCGCGGCGGACCGGCGACAGTTTCATCACCTCGTCACCGGTCCCGGGCGCAACGGCCGCGGTCGGTACCGCAGGGGACGGTGACCGGTCCGCCGGCGGCGCCGGTGCGCCGGCCGCTCGGTCGGCAATGTAGCGCAAGAGGTCGTCTTTGGTCAGGCGGCCGCCGGCGCCGGTACCGGGCAACGCGTCGAGCACGTGGGCCGGAATGCGGTGTTCCTCGGCGAGCTTGCGGACCAGCGGGGAGAGGCGCACACCGGCGGCGGTGCGCGGCGGCGGTGCAACGGCGCCGGCGGACGGGGCCGAAGCGGCCGACGAAACCGGGGCGGCGGCCGGCACAGGCGTCGTCACCGGCGCCTCGCTGGAACCGGCCGGCCCTTCGGCGACCGCGGTCTCGATGAGCGCGATCGGCGCCCCCACCTGCCGGGTCTCCCCTTCGGCCACGAGCACCTCGACGAGCCGCCCGCCGATCGGCGACGGCATCTCGACATTGACCTTGTCCGTGGTGATCTCCGCCAGCGGCTCGTACTTCTCGACGCGGTCGCCGGGCTTCTTCAGCCACCGCGCGATGGTGCCCTCGTGGATACTCTCACCGAGTTGTGGGAGCTTGATCTCGACCGGCATCAGCACCCTCGTCAGGTCGTGCGTGTCCCCGGGCGTCCCGCGCCTGAGTCAATACGCCGCCAGGCGCCGCATTGTCTCGGCGATCCTGTCCACGGTCGGCATGAACGCGGCCGCCAGGGTGTCGGCGTACGGCACGGCCGGCACGTCGAGACCGGCGACCCGCAGCACCGGCCCGTCGAGCGCGTCGAACGCCTCCTCGGCGATGATCGCCGCGACCTCGGCGCCGAACCCGAGGAACCGGTTGTCTTCATACACGATCATGGCCTTGCTGGTCTTCCGCACGGAGCCCAGGATCGTCTCAGTATCGAGCGGCTTCAACGTGCGCAGGTCCACCACCTCGACGTCGATCCCCTCTGCCGCGACCCGCTCGGCGGCGCGCAGCGTCTCGTGCAGCATCTGGCCGTAGGCGAACGCGGTGAGCGTGCTGCCGGGCCTCCGCACGGCCGCCGGCCCGATCGGGACCAGGTACTCGTCGTCGGGCACGTCCTCGCGGATCGCGCGGTACAGGCGCTTGTGCTCGAGAAAGAGCACGGGGTCCGGGTCCCGGATGGCCGACTTCAGCAGCCCCTTCGCGTCATACACGGTGTACGGCGTCACAACCTTCAGCCCCGGAACGTGCGCGAACGTCGCCTCGATGCTCTGCGAATGGTACAGGCCGCCGTGCACCTCGACGCCGCCGCCGTAGGGCGCCCGGATGGTGATCGGGCAGCCGAACGCGCCGTTGCTGCGGTAGCGGATCCGCGCCGCCTCGCTCACGACCTGGTTGAACGCCGGGTGGATGAAATCGGCGAACTGGATCTCCGCGATCGGGACGAGCCCGTTGGCCGCCATGCCGATCGCCGTCCCGACGATGAGCGACTCGGCGAGCGGCGTATCCAACACCCGCGCTTCGCCGAACTCCGCGTAGAACCCGTCGGTGGCGCCGAAGACGCCGCCCTTGATCCCCACGTCCTCGCCGAGCACCACGACCCGCTCGTCGCGGCGCATCTCCTCGTACATCGCCAGCCGGATCGCATCGAGGTAGCGCAGTTCCGCCATCGCCTATCCCTCGAAGAAGACGTGCCGCGCAACCGTGCTCGGGTCAGGCATCGGCTGCGCCTCGGCGTAGTCCGTCGCGTCGGTGACCTCGGCCCTGATGCGGGCGTGGATCTCGGTGTAGCGCGCCTCGTCGAGCACGCCAGCATGCTCGAGATAGTGTTTGAAGACCACGAGGGGGTCCTTGCTGCGCGAGGCTTCGATGTCACTGGTCGGCCGGTACTTCTCCTGCCGGTCTTCGGACGAGTGCGCCGTGAGCCGTTCCACCTTGCACTCGATCAGGGTCGGGCCCTCGTCGGCGCGCGCGCGGCGCACGGCCTCGCACCCGGCTTCGTAGCAGGCGAGGACGTCGGAGCCGTCAACGACGATCCCGGGGAACCCATACCCTTCCGCCCGCACCGCGACATCGGGTACGCCCATCTGCAGCCGGGTCGGAACCGAAATCGCGTACCGGTTGTTCTCGACCATCAGGATCACCGGCAGCCGGTGGATGCCCGCGAAGTTCATCGCCTCATGCCAGTCGCCCTGACTCGTACTGCCCTCGCCGATGGAGGTCACGACCACCTCGCCGGTTCCGCGCAGCTTGGCGGCATAGGCGACGCCCACCGCGTGGAGGTACTGCGTGGCCACCGGACTACTGGTGGTGAAGATCTTGTGCGCGTTGTGCGCCCAGTGCGCGGGCATTTGCCGGCCGCCGCTCGACGGGTCGTTCGCGCGCGAGAACAGCCCGAGCATGAGATCGCGCGGGGTCATACCCTTGACGAGGCACGCGGCCAGCGACCGATAGAACGGCACCAGCCAGTCACGCTCCCGATCAATGGCCCACATGACGCCGACCTGCGCGCCCTCGTGACCCTGCCCCGAGATGACAAAGGGCACCAGGCCCGCGCGCTGCAAGACCCACATGCGCTCATCGATCGCCCGCGCGAGCGCGAGATAGTAGTACATCTCGAGCAGGTCGCCGGTGTCCAGCCCCAGCGCTTCGTGCCGCGCCAGGTGCACTCGGGTCTTGTGCACCGCCATCGATCCCCGACCCCCCTCAGGAACCGGTCTCGTGCAAACCGCTCGATTCGCGCTAGATGTGCAGGGCTCGGCCCATCGCGTCGAGCGCCGCTTCCTTGACGGCCTCGGACAGCGTGGGATGTGAGTGCACCGTCCCACCCAACTCCGCCACCGTGCCCTCGAGCGCCTTGGTCAGCACGCCCTCGGCGAGCATCTCGGTCACCGACGGTCCCAGCATATGCATACCCAGGATCTCGCCGGTCTTCGCGTCGGTCACGATCTTCACGAAACCCTCACGCTCGCCCTCGATGCTGGCCTTGGTGTTCGCCGAGAACGGAAACCGCCCGACCTTCACATTGTACCCCTGTTCCACCGCCTGCTGCTCCGACAGCCCCATCGTGGCGACCTGCGGGATCGTGAAGGTCGGCCGCGGCACCGTCATGTAGTTCAGCGGCGGCACGTCGAGGCCTGCCATGGTCTCGACGGCATGGATCGCCTCGTCCGACCCGACATGGGCCAGGCGGAACGGCCCCCCGATCACGTCGCCAACGGCGAAGACCCCGGGTGCGGTAGTGCGGAAGTGCGCATCGACTTTCACCGCGCCCCGCTCCACGGCCACCCCGGCCGCGTCCAGCGCCAGGCCGTCGGTCAGCGGGCCGCGCCCGACCGCGACGAGCAGATAGGCCGCGTCCACGCTGAGCCGTTCCTGACCGCGCTCGAGTGAGAGCGTGACACCGTCCGGTCGCGGTGTCACCGCGGTGGCCGTCGCCCCAGTGTAGACCCTGATGCCCTTCCGCGTGAAGATGCGCTCGATGGCCTTGCCGATCTCCTGATCTTCGAGCGGCAGCAGTGCCGGCAGCAACTCGATGATCGTCACCTCGCTGCCCAGCGCCCGGAACAGGCTGGCGAACTCCATGCCGACCGCGCCGGCTCCGAGGATAGCGAGAGACACCGGCACCTCGGACAGCGACAGGACGCCGGTACTGTCGAGCACACGCACGTTGTCGATCACCACGCCGGGAATGCTGCGGGGCGCCGATCCTGTGGCGATCAGCGTGTGCGTCGTCTGTAGCTCGGTCTCGGAGCCGTCGTTGAGCGCCACCCCGACGCGGGCCGGGCCGAGCAGCCGGCCGGTGCCGGCGAACACGTCGATCTTGTTCTTGCGCATGAGGTACTGCACGCCGCGGTGCCCGCGCTCGACTATGTCGGTCTTGCGGGCCTGCATGCGGCGGAAGTCCACGCGTACCGGTCCCGTCTCAATCCCCAGCGCGGCCGCGCCCTTGAGCCGTTCAATGAGTTCGGCCGAATGGAGCAGCGCCTTCGTGGGCACACAGCCCCAGTGCGTGCAGACCCCGCCGAGCTTGTCGCGCTCGACGACGGCGGTGCGCAGGCCGAGCTGAGCGGCGCGGATCGCGCCGACGTATCCAGCCGGTCCGCCGCCAATAATCACCAGATCATAGGACGATGACACGGCGACCTCCAGGAGGGCTGTCGTGCCCGGGCGTGGGATGTCGGGTCACGCAGACGTGCGAGGGAGAAATGTCCATGAGTGTGGGAGAGGTCCAGCGCCTCGGTGTGGTTCGCGGCGGGTCACAAGCGCTCCTGCCCTGCCCGATTCAGCCCGGCCGGCCGCCCCGCCGGCGGCCCCCTACCGGCGCACCCGCACGCGAATCGTGTGGTAGCCGGTCGCGCCGTCCGGCAGTGTGGGCGCTTCTCTGGCCGTCTGGACGATCCCGGCGCCGTCCCGCGCGCGCACCTTCAGCACGTACTCCCCGGGCCCGGTCGGCTTCCAGATCGCGGCCCAGAGCACCCAGGTGTACGGGCCGAGCGGCGGCTTCACCTCAACCCTGACCCAGGTCTTGCCGTCGTCGGTGCTGACCTCCACGTCCTTGATGCCGCGATCGCCGCTGTAGGCCACGCCGCCCAGCCCGATCTCTCCCGCGGACACGTCGCGGCCGGCCGGCACACGGAACTGCGACATCGTTTGCACCACGGCTTCGTCGCTCCAGCCCGACGCCTGCCAGTACCCGGTGAAGTGCGTGGAGACGGCCTCGATCTTCGTCAGCCACTTCGGGTTCTTCATGCCGAACAGCCCCGGGACGAGCAGGCGCACCGGGAAGCCGTGCGACGGCGGGAGCGGCACACCGTTCATCTCGTAGGCCAGCATCACCTCGGGTCGCATCGCGTCGGCCACCGGGAGTCCCTCGCTGTAGCCGTCGGCACACCGCAGGGCGAACCGGATGGCCGTGGGGTTCAGACCGCCGGCGCGATCGATCAGGTCGCGAAACCGCACGCCCTTCCACATCGCGTTGCCGATCAGGTCACCGCCGACCTCGTTGCTGATGCACTCGAGCGTGTGGTACCGCGAGAACGACGGCATCGCTTTGATGTCGTCGTAGGTCAGCTTGACCGGCTTGCCGACCAGCCCGGTGATCTCAAGGCCCCACTTCCTGGCGTCGAGCCGCGGGTCGAGGCCGGCCGGGTTCTTGCTGACGACGTAGAATTTGTCGTTCGGTGTCACCTCGAGCGGCAGTCCCCTCACGCGCTGGAAGATCGACTGAGCCGCGGCCGCGGCCTGCGCCGCCGCGGTGCCCAGCCAGTGCACCAGCATGCCAGCGCCGGTGAGCGCCGCGCCGGCAACCGCGGAGTGGGCCAGGAACTGCCGGCGGCTGATCCCACCCGTCGGGGGCGGCGACACTGTTCCTTCCGGACTCGCCCCCCGCCGACGAGCGAGCAGACACAGAGTCACGGCAAAGACTCCGCCGATGAGCGGGGCTGCGACGGCGATCGACACGAGAACGAGACGGAGCGCCTGCGCGTCTGGCCGCTCGGCACCCTCGGCACCGAGACGCGCCGACAGGTAGTGGAGGGCGGGTGATGCGGCGACGGCTGCGAGCCCCAGGCCAGTCGCGGTCGCGATCGCCGCGCCGCCGCCGAATGCCGTGCGAGACCGTGGCGCCCAGAGCCCGCCGAACGCCGCGGTGAGGAGCACGACCGCCCCCATGCTCGTCCAAAAGCCGAACGGCTTGGCCGCGAACTTCAGGGTGACGATGATGTACCCCAGCGCCTGCAGGGGCAGCAGCGCCCTCGCGCGCTCGGCAATCGCGCCCGCGAGCACCAGTCCGGCCGGCACAACGTTCGCCGCCAGCACCCACACCAGCGCCGAGCCGGCCATCGCGCCGGCCGCCGCGCCGCGCCACGAGAACCACTGCCGCATGCCCGCCCACCCCCGTTCGGGCTCTCTCACCGCAACAACCTACCAGACCCTCGTAAAGATTCCGTCAACCCCGCCCCGGGGGGACGTTGGGGCGTGCTGACCATGCTCTCGCCGGCCCTCCGTGCGGCCGCGGCCACACGCCGGTCGCGGTTGGCGAACCGCACCCCTCGCCGCCTCGAAGCATGATCATGTGTCTTGCACGCAAGGTGCGCCAGATGGTCTGTTTGGGACCGCCGCACCACCCGGGCGTCGCCGCGCGGCACGAGGGGCGGTCGCGCTGACGTGGAGTGCGTGCGCCTATGCGCGCTCGCCCAGCCCGAGGCCCGCGATCTCGCGCTGGCGCTGCGCGGCCAGCTCGACCAACCACCTCGGCTCCTCGTAGACGTAGTCCTTGCGCAGCGGATGCCCCTGCCAGTCGTCGGTCATCATGATGCGGCGCAGATCGGGGTGACCGTCGAACACGACCCCGAAGAGGTCGTATGTCTCGCGCTCGTGCCAGTCAGCCCCGAGCCAGATCGAGACCACGCTGGGCACGCGGGGCGCCTCGCGCGGCACGCGTACCTTGAGCAGCAGCCCCTCGTGTGTCGCCAGCGAGAACAGGTGATAGACGACGTCAATGCCCCCCTCGGCCGGTCGGTCCACCGCCGTGACGAACGAGCAGTAGTCCATCTGGTACTCGGGATCGCCGCGAAGTACCTGGCAGATTTCGAGCAGCCGCTCGGCAGGTATGTACGCGCCGGGCGTGTGGAAGGTCGGACCTTTCGCCTCGTGCCTCGGCGCCGGGCGCCCGGTCGGCGCCGGGCCATGCTCGCCGGCCAGGCGCTCAGGCTGCCGCGGAAACGGCTCGATGTCCGGAAACCGCTGCTTCAGCTTCTCGACCAGGTCCCAGCTCATCACAGCCCCCGCACCTTGATGACGCCGTGCGCGATCGGTTCCTTCGGCGCGGCGCGCCGCAGGTCGTGAAGGTCGTAGAGCAGATTGGCGCGGTTGTACGTACTCGTCTCGTAGTGGGGCACGAACACGATCGCCTCGGTCGGGCAGACCTCGACGCACAACCCGCAATAGCAGCACTTGTCCATTTCGATGTCGAACCGGGTCAGCACGCGGTCCTTGCCCTTGCCGCCGGCCTCGATGTGGATGCAGCGATCCGGGCAGACCCGCTCGCACTGAAAGCAGATGATGCACTTGTCGCTGCCGGTCTCAGGGTCGACGGGCAGCGCGAGCAGGCCGTGCCAGCGCGGAGCCACGTTGACCTTCTGGATGGGGTACATCACCGTGTTCTTCCGGTCGAGGAGCGCCCGCCAGGTCACCCGCAGCCCGGCGTAGAGCCCCGCCACCGCCTCCCATGCCTTGACCGCCAGTGCCGCCATTGCGCCCTCCCTACCGGTCCACGTCCGGCAAAATGATATCGGAGCTGCCCAGGATGGCGATCACGTCCGCGACCTTGCCCCCCCGCATCGCCTCGGTCAACGCGTACAGGTTCGAGAACGATGGCGCCCGGATCTTGACCCGGTAGGGCGTGTCGTTCCCTTCGCTAACCAGGTAGATCCCGAGGTCGCCGCGCGGCGACTCGGTGCGCACGTAGGCCTCGCCCTTGGGCAGCTTCACGTTGACCGGCACTTTCGCGCGGATCTCGCCCGCCGGCAGCTTCGCGATCGCCTGCCGGATGATGCGCACACTCTGGCGCATCTCCTCCATGCGGACCTTGTAGCGCGCCAGGCAGTCGCCCTCGGGAAAGACCGGCACGTCGAACTCCATCTCGGCGTAGACCTCGTACGGGAAGGCCTTGCGGACGTCGAAGTCCACGCCCGAGCCACGTGCGACCGGGCCGCACGCGCCCATATTGATCGCCGCTTCGCGCGAGAGGACGCCCACCCCCTCGAGCCGCGCCAGGAAGATGGGGTTACCGGTCAGCAGTTCGTGGTACTCCTCCAGCCGGCCGAGGAACTCGTCGCAGAACTGCAGCACCCTGTCGGTCCAGCCCGCGGGCAGGTCTTCGTAGACGCCGCCCGGCCGGAAGTACACGTGATGCAGCCGGCCGCCGGTGACCTGCTCGAAGAGATCCATGATGCGCTCGCGCTCCCTGAAGCAGTACAGGAAGACCGTGACGGCGCCGATGTCGTTGCCGAAGGTCCCCAGCCAGACGAGATGGCTCGAGAGGCGCTGGAGTTCGAGCATGATGGTGCGCAGGTACTTCGCCCGCCGCGGTACCTCGATGCCGCCCACGGTTTCGACCGCCAGGAGGTACGCCTCTTCGTTGGCCAGCGCGGCCAGGTAGTCCATGCCGCGGTCGGTCAGCGCGACACTCTGGAGATAGGTACGATACTCCATCATCTTCTCGACCGACGAGTGGAGATAGCCGATGTCCGGCTGGATCTCGACGATGTTCTCGCCGTCGAGCGTAACCACGAGGCGCAGCACCCCATGCGTACTGGGGTGCTGCGGCCCCATGTTGAGCATCAGTTCTTCGGTGCGAAGCGCCACGGGACGGGCTCCTTCGGCGGGATCTCCGGCGTTCTAGGCCTTGCTGGCCAGGGCGCGTCGCAGGAACGGCTCGGCCTTGATCTTCTCCTGGAG
This sequence comes from Candidatus Fervidifonticultor quartus, assembly GCA_031458775.1. Classification (GTDB taxonomy): domain Bacteria; phylum Sysuimicrobiota; class Sysuimicrobiia; order Sysuimicrobiales; family Humicultoraceae; genus Fervidifonticultor_A; species Fervidifonticultor_A quartus. The sequence continues at coordinate 14,905 of JAVKJV010000037.1, forward strand.
CTTGAGCAGGCCCTCGATCAGCGCTTCAGGCCTGGGCGGGCAGCCGGGCACGTACACATCCACCGGCACCACCTGGTCGATGCCCTTGAGGATCGAATAGTTGTCGTAGTAGAACGGCCCGCCGCAGGTTGCGCACGACCCCATGGAGATGACGTACTTCGGCTCGGGCATCTGTTCCCAGAGCCGCCGGACGATCGGCGCCATCTTGATGGTGCAGCGGCCGGCGACGATCATGCAGTCGGCCTGGCGGGGCGTGGCGCGAGGAATCACACCCATGCGATCGAGATCGAACCGGCCGGCCCAGGCCGCCATCATCTCGATCGCGCAGCACGCCAAGCCGAAGGTCAGCGGCCAGAGGCTGGACGCCCGGCTCCAGTTCAGGAGGTACTCGACCTTGGACAGGACCACGCTCCCGCCGGGAAGCGCGTCGAGGATCTCCACTGCGGCGTCCACCGGCGCCATCCGCGACGGCGCGGGGTTCTGGGGCAGATTTGTGCTCATCCGTCCTCCCGGGCCGGATCCATCCGGCCCCCCTCACAGTTACGACGCGCGGGGGCTACGTCCTGGCGGTGATCGTAACATCGCCCCCAGACAGCGTCAAACAACGGCACCGCACGGGTTCCAGCCGCTGTGACGCCCGCGGCCGCGGTGCTATTCCCGCTCGTCGCGAAACGGCACGATGCTCTTGACCCAGTACAACCGGGCGATGTCCCGGACGCGCTCCACCGGCACGCTGCGGACCTCGATGACGTGCCCCTCGGTGCCCGAGACGCGGCCAAAGCGCTGCATCATGAGGGTGTGGAAGCGCTCCGGCGGGAAGCGCAGTGTGACCCTGAGGTCCACGGTGCCGCGCGCGGAGGCATAAGCCGCAAGGTCGGGCGGCATCTTCGCCGCGGCCTGGTGCGCCAGCCACCCCTGCCAGACCGCGACGACGACCGCCGCGCCCAGCGCCAGGCGTCCGGCGCGCGAGGCGAGCAGGCGCCGCAGCGTCATGCCGCGGACTGCCGCACCAGGGACAGGACCCGCGCGACCAACGCCTTGTAGTCGGTGTCCTCGACTAGCCGGTGCCAGGCCCGCGGCCGCGGCAGGTCGACGCTGATCGTTTCACGGATCCGGCCCGGCCGCGCCGACAGGACGATCACGCGGTTGGCCAGGAACACCGCCTCCTCCACGTCGTGGGTGACGAAGAGGATGGTCGGCCGTTGCGTCTCCCAGATGCGCGTCAGCTCTTCCTGCAGGGTCATTCGGGTTTGCGCATCGACGCTCGCGAAGGGCTCGTCCATCAACATCAGCTCCGGACTGTTGGCGAGCACCCGCGCGACCCCGACGCGCTGCTGCATGCCGCCCGACAACTCATGCGGATAGCGCGACTCGAACCCCGCCAGCCCCACGAGCGCGATGTACTCGCGCGCGATACGGTCACGGTCGGCCTTCGGCACGCCGCGCATCTTGAGCCCAAAGCCCACGTTGTCGAGCACGGTCTTCCAGGGGAAGAGCGCAAAGCTCTGGAACACGACGCCCCGGTCGGGCCCGGGCCCGGTGATACGCCGGCCGTTGAGGAGGATCTCGCCGTGCGTGGGCGGGATGAACCCTGCGATCATGTTGAGCAAGGTCGTCTTCCCGCAGCCGCTCGGCCCCAGGATCGAGACGAACTCGCCGGGCGCGATCTCCAGCGACACGCGTTCCACCGCCGCGATGTGCTGCCGCGTATAGAGGTCGAAGTACGTCTTGCTCAGATCCCGGATCACGAGCCCCTCGCGCATGCGGTGGTCATCCCTCCCGACGGATCAGGCCCCACCGTTCAATGGTCGCCCGCTCGAACGGCGCCAGCAGCCCGCCGTCTACGGCGTACCAGAGCACGCCGAGGACGATCATCCCGAGGATCATCTCGACCACACTGCCGGCCCGCCGCGCGTCGAACATCATGAAACCGATCCCGCTGGTTCCGACGATGATCTCGGCGGCGATGAGCGCACGCCACCCGTAGCCCAATCCATTGCGCAGCCCGGTAATGATGTTGGGCAGCGCGCCGGGGACCAGGACCTCCCAGAGGACGCGGTACCGCGAGGCCCCCAGGCTCTGCGCCGCCCGGATCATCTCCTGCGGGATCGTGCGCACGCCGAGCGCGGTGTTGAAGATGATGGGAAAGACCACCGTGTAGACGATCACGAAGGTCATCGTGGTCAGCGTGAACCCAAACCAGATGAGCAGAATCGGCAGCCAGGCGATGTCGCCGATCGCCTGGAAGAACACGACGATCGGCCAAAAGAACCGGTAGCTGGTCCGGTGGAGCCCGATGAGCAGGCCGAACGGCACGCCGGCGGCGATCCCGGCCGCGGCACCCACGGCCAGGCGCGTAACGCTGTCCTCAAGGTACGTGGGCAGGATGCCCTTGTAGATCAGGTCGGCAAAGGCGCGCACGACCTCCAGCGGGCCCGGGAAAAACGCGCGCGGGAACACGCCCGCCTCGACGACGATCGCCCACGCGGCGACGATCGGCACGAACGGCCCCAGGGTCCGCGCGAGCGGCGAGGCGGCCACGCGGCGCAGCGCGAGACTCATGCGGCCCGCTGGGTCAGACCCCAGCGTTCGACGGTCCGGCGCTCGAGGGGCGCCAGGACCGCGCGGTCGATCGCCACCCAGATGGCGCCGATCAGGATCATGCCGAGCACGATGACCTCGGTGCGGTAGAAGTCCCGGGCCAGGAACACCATGTAGCCCAGACCGGCGTTGGTGGCAATGATCTCCGCGGCGATCAATCCGCGCCAGGCGAAGCCCATGCCCGTCCGGATGCCGGTCACGATGTTCGGCAGCGCGCCCGGCAGCAGGACCTCGGTCAGCACCTGCCAGCGCCCCGCGCCGAGCGACAGCGCCGCATCGCGCATGACGGTGGGGATGCGGTTCACCCCGAGGATGGTGTTGTAGACCACGACGAAGAACACGGCGTTGAACACGATGAAGGTGATCGCGCCGAACCCATAACCGAACCACAGGGTGGCCAGCGGGATCCACGCGATGCCGGCGAGGACGGAGAAGAACCGCAGGATCGGCGTGAAGAAGGCCGCCACCGCCCGATTCGTGCTGATCGCGATTCCCAGCGGGATGCTGGTGGCGATTGCGAGCGATCCGCCGACGAGCACCCGGCGCATGCTCTGCCAGACGTGCAGACCCAGCGCGCCGGAGTCGAGTTGCTGGCCGAACGCCCGCGCGACGTCGGCCGGAGAGGGGAAGACGCGAACCGGCACGTCGTAGACACGCACGACCGCGGCCCACACGACGAGCAGCGTCGCAAACGGCGCGATGAACCACAGCGCCGACCCGGCGGCCCCAGCGACGCGGCGGAGCGTCGCGGCCGGCGCCTCGATCACGGCGCCGGCCGGCTCCGGAAGACTCGCCACCGCGCTACCTGGGCGGCGTGAAGGTGTACCCCGGCCCGACCTGGGCGGTCCTGGGGATCGGCGGCAGATCGGCGAACAGATCCGGGTGCTTACGCATGACCTCGTTGATGGGCCCGGGCATGAACACCTTGTTGACGTCAAACGTACCGGGCAGGAAGCCCAGACGGTTGAGCGTGACGACGGCGTTGTGCAGTGACAGGTAGTTGAAGTACGAGATCCGGATGTCGAGGGTCGGCAGGTTGTTGCGCACGCCCCGCAGCGCGACCTCGGGCGTCCGCTGCAGACCCGGGAGCCAGCGCACCGCGATCTCCGCGGTCTTCACGTCGTTGGCGCGCATGAACTTGTCGGCCTCGGCCCGCGCGGCCAGGAACCGCTCGGCGGTGTCCTGATTGCGCTCGGCCCACCCGCGCAGCGCGACGATGAACCCCATGAACCCGATGAACCCGCCGCCGCGCACGACCTCGTACGCGTTCGGCACCTCCTGCAGCGCGATCACCGGGAACGGGTCCCAGGTCGCAAAGGCGTCCACCGCGGCCCCGCGCAGCGCCACCGGCATCTCGCCGGGCGGGGTGTTCACAAGCGTGACGTCGTTGACCGTCAACCCGGCCTTCTCGAGAATGCCCAGGATGTAGAGGTGGCTGATGGTGCCGAAGGACACCGCCACCCGCTTGCCGCGCAGGTCCTGGATACGACGGATGTTGGAACCCTGGCGCGCCACCAGGGCCATGGTGTTGTCGCCGCCGAGCCTGACCGAGCTGCCGCTGTAGTTGCCGAGGATGACGAGATCCATGCCGCGCAGCACCGCGCCGATCATCGGCACGCCGACCTGGCCCATCTGGATCTCGCCAGCCTGCAGCGCATTGAGCAGGTCCACACCCGTGGGGAACGGCGGGGCGATGGTGACGTCGAGCCCCCACTTCTCGAAGAAGCCGCGGTCCTGCGCGACCGGAATCCCCAACTGGTCGATCGCGCCGACCATGCCGACCCTGATGCGGACCGGCGCCGGCGCGGCCACCCCCGCCGGTGCCACCGCCCCCGTCACGAGCGCCGCCGCCACGATCCATGCTGCCCACCGGAAAGCCTGGTGCGTTCGCGTCCGCTCTGTCTGCCTCACACCGCCCGCCTCCCTTCCCGTGTCGCGTGCATCTCGCGCATGAACGTCTCGACCGCGGCGCGCGTCGGGATGGGCGCCACCGCGCCCGGACCCAGCGTCGTCAGCGCGCCGACCGCATTGGCAAACACGGCCGCCTGTTCCACGTCCGCGCCGCGCAGCCACTCCACCAGAAAGCCCGCGTTGAAGGCGTCGCCGGCCCCGGTGGCGTCCACTGCCTCCACCGGCCAGCCGGGCACGGCGGCGCGTGCGCCGTCCGCGGTCGCCACCAGGCACCCGGCAGCGCCCTGCCGGAGCACCGCGAGCCGCGCGCCGCGCTCCAGTACGCGGGCCGTCACGCCATCGGGCGTGAGGTCGCCGTACAGGTGCGCGGCGTCCTCGCTGCTCAAGAAAACGACGTCGGCCTGCGCGAAGGCGGACGTGATGGTGACACGCTGCTCGTCCAGCGGCCGCAGGCGCGGCCGCACGTTCGCGTCGTAGCTCACCGCGACCCCGTGAGCGCGGGCAGCCTGCATGAACTCCACGGCGGCGGCCCGCGCCGAGTCCGAGATCGCCTGTGTGATCCCGCTGGTGTGGGCGACCCGCGCACCGCGCAGCGCGCCGGGCGCGACGTCCTGCGGCGCCAGGCGGCTGGCCGCGGACCCGGCCCGATAGTACGTGAAGCTGTGCCGGCCGTCGCGGTCGAGCGCAATGAAGTACACCGCGGTGAAGCCGCCGGGCTCGACGACTACGCCCGACGTGTCGACGCCTTCGCGCGCCCACAGGTCGAGGAACGACTGGCCGAACTCGTCGCCGCCCACCCGGGTCAGATACCCGCACGTCGCGCCGAGCCGCGAGGCGGCCACGATGAAGTTTGACGTGTCGCCGCCCCACCCGCGGCGGAACATGGTCACCGTCGAGAGGCGGCCGCGCTCGGTCGCGGCGAACTCGGCCATCGGTTCGCCCAACGCGACGATCTCAGGCATCGCCCACGCTAGATGCGCGCGAACTCGTCCAGCGCCCGCAGGATCGACCCGGTGCGCCGGATGGCCTCGGCCATCCGGCGCTCGGTATCCTCGATCTCGAGCGCGACCTTTGCAACCTCGGCGGCGTGTGCGCGCGGCACCACTACCACACCGTCGGTGTCGCCGACGATCAGGTCACCGGGGTGCACCCGGATTCCCCCGCACGTCACCGGCACGTCACGGTCCACCGTGACGTACCGGCCGACCGTGGTGGACGGCACCACGCTGCGCGAGAACACTGGAAACCCCATGCCGCGGATCTCCTCGACGTCGCGCACCCCGGCGTCGAGCACCGCGCCGCCGAGCCGCCGCGTGACCGCCGCCGTAGTCATCAGACCGCCCCAGATCGCGACGTCGCGGCTCCCATTGGGATCTTCCATCCCGATCACGATGATGGTGCCGGACGTTGCGGCATCGATCGCCTGGAGCGCGTGCGTCGGCGGCTGCGCCTCCAAACCCTGGCGCTCCAGCACCGTGGATGCCGGTCCCACGATCTTCGCTGCGAGCACCGGCTTGATCTCGTGCGACATGTATCCGGGCCGCCGCACGACCCGGTCCACCGCATCGGCCACCGACGCCGTAGTGACCGTCCGAAGGCTCTCGATGATGCCCGCCAGTTCATCCACGCGCTATGCCTCCTCACGGCCGCGGCTGTCCCGCCACCCCATCTCGCGCGAGATCTGCTGGGCGACGCGCCGCACCCGCGGCCCCAGATCGCGGCGGGCGCGGTCCAGCGTGACGCTCGACGCCGCGCCCGAGACGCTGACCGCACCGCTGACCCGCCCCTCGTGGTCGAAGATCGCCGCGGCGACGCAGCGAATCCCATCCTCGTTCTCGACGTTGTCGATCGCGAACCCGCGCGCGCGCACGACGGCCAGGTCGTCGAACAGCCGCCGCAGGTCGGTGATGGTGTTCGGCGTACGCCGGGGCATCCCGTGCATGTCGAGCGCGCGTCGCACGGTGTCGTGCGGCTCATAGGCCAGCATCGCCTTGCCGAGGGCCGTGCAGTGGGCGGGCACGATTTTCCCGACGGCCGACGCCATGCGCAACGGCCCGGGTGACTCGACCTTGTCCACGTACACCACCTGACCCTGTTCGAGGACGGCCAGATGCACCGTCTCGCCCGTGCGGTCGCGGAGGTCGCGCAGCCAGCGACGGCCCACGGCCCGCAGCTCGATCTGCTCGAGCCGCTGCGCCGCGAGCGTGAGGATGCGCGGGCCGATCACGAACCCTTCCGCCGTCGGCAGCACCAGGCCGTGGCTGCTCAGCGTGTGCATCAGCCGGTAGACCGTGGGCCGGGGCAGACGGACCTCGGCCGCCAGCTCGCGCGCACTCAGCGGCCGCCCGGCAAGGCCCAGCGCGCCCAGCAGGCCGATCACCCGTTCGACTGACTGCACCGATCCGTTCGCCACCCCGGTCCCCGCTCCGGCGGCCAATCGCCCCGGCGCCGGTGTGTCCGTATCATGGACGCATTGGCCTCAATGTGGATTTCGGGGCCGAGAGGGACATCCCTGCCGCGGGGCGAAAGTCCACACACCGCACCTTTCCGACAAGGAGCGACCGATGGCGCAGTCCGCCGAGATCAGCGCGCTTGAGGCGCGCGCCCGCGAGTTCCGCAAGACGATCCTGAAGATCATCACGAAGGCCGGCTCCGGGCACCCGGGCGGCTCGCTCTCCGCGATCGACATCATCACCGCGCTCTACTTCCACCACATGCGGCATGATCCCGCGAACCCGGCGTGGCCTGACCGGGACCGGTTCGTGATGAGCAAGGGCCACGCGTGCCCGGCCTGGTACGTGGCGCTCGCCGCGGCCGGATACTTCGATCCGGAACACCTGTGGACGTTGCGTGCGCTCGGGAGCCTGCTGCAGGGGCACCCGGACATGACCCGCACGCCGGGCGTGGACATGTCCACCGGCTCGCTCGGCATGGGCTTCTCTGCGGCCATCGGGATGGCGCTGGCCGGCAGGCTCGACGGCCGGTCCTACCGGGTCTACGCGCTGCTCGGCGACGGCGAGTCGCAGGAAGGCTCGATCTGGGAGGCCGCGATGTTCGCGTCGCACTACGGTCTGGACAATCTCACCGCGATCGTCGATCGCAACGGCCTGCAGCAGACCGGCCGGACCGAGGACCGCCTGCGGCTGGACCCGCTGGCCGACAAGTGGCGCGCCTTCCAGTGGGCCGTGCAGGAAATCGACGGCCACGACATGGCGCGGGTCGTGACGGCGCTCGAGCAGGCGCGCGCGACGCGCGGCCGGCCGCAGGTCATCGTCGCCCGCACGGTCAAGGGCAAGGGCGTCTCGTTCGTCGAGGGCGTGGTCGGGTTCCACGGCAAGGCGCTGACGCCCGCGGAGCTCGAACGGGCCCTGGCCGAACTCGACGCGGCGCCGGCCGGCGCCGGGAGGTAGCGCGATGGCTATCCGGCTTGCACAGACGATGGCGTCGAAGGCCACGCGCGATGCCTACGGCGAAGCGATCCTCCAGACCGCTGCGGCCGAGCCGCGCGTGGTCGCGCTGACCGGTGACCTGCGGGACTCCGTACGCCTGGAGGCGTTTGCCGCGGCGTACCCGGACCGCTTCTTCGAGTGCGGCATTGCCGAGCAGAACATGGCCGGCATCGCGGCGGGCCTGGCGGCCTGCGGCAAGATCCCGTTTGTCAGCTCGTTCGCGGCGTTCTCGCCCGGGCGGTGCTACGACCAGATCCGCGTGCTGATCGCCCAACCCCGGTTGAATGTGAAGCTCGTGAGCACTCACGGCGGCATCACAGTCGGTGAGGACGGCATGAGCGCGCAGGCGGTCGAGGAACTGGCGATGATGCGGGCGCTCGCGCAGATGACGGTGATCGTACCGGCCGACGCGACCGAGACCGCGCAGGCGGTCATGGCCGCGGCGCGCCACGACGGCCCGGTGTACATGCGTCTGGGCCGATCGGGTGTTCCGGTGTTGTTCGACGAGACCTACCGTTTCATGGTCGGCGTCGCGCCGGTGTTGCGCGACGGGACGGACGTCGCCGTCGTGGCCTGCGGGATCATGGTGGCCGAGGCGCTCGCCGCAGCCGAGACGCTCGCGGCCGAAGGCATCTCCACACGGGTGCTGAACAGCGCGACGCTCAAACCCCTGGACGAGCAGGCCATCCTCGCCGCGGCGCGTGAGTGCGGCGCCCTCGTGACCGCCGAAGAACACACAATCTACGGCGGCCTCGGCGGCGCGGTGTGCGAGGTGACCGCCGCGCAGCACCCGGTGCCGGTCGAGCGCGTCGGGATCGCGGATTGCTACGGCGAGTCGGGAACGCCGAGGGCTCTGCAGGAGAAGTACGGCTTGACCGCGGCCGCCATCGCCGCGGCCGCGCGCCGCGCGGTCAGTCGGAAGAGGCCCCGCTGACGTCCGCGGCGGCAACGCCCGGTGCGCCCGCCTCGCGGACCTGCGGCGCGTTGTCCGGCCGTGCCGCCGAGAAGCCCGCCGGCGGGGCGGCAACGGTACGTACGGCCGGTGCGGGTGCCGGACGACGCCGCGCCGCCGGCGTCCGCTGCGGGATCGCCGGAACCGCTCCCCATTCGCGGCCCAGGCGCAGTCGCGCGGTCTTCACGTAGGTCGGCGGCGGGACGCTGGACAACGCGTCCGCGAGCGTCGTGTACGCCCAGGCGCTGATCGCCAGGAACACCGCGGGAAAGACGATCAACCACCAGTCGCCGCGATGCAGGGCCTCCCGCGCGCGCCACAACAGCGTTCCCCAACTCGGCGTGGTCGGCGAGACACTGAACCCCAGGAAGCCCAGTGTGGCCTCGAGCAGGATGAACCCCGGCACCAGACCGCATGCGGCGGCGACCGCCGGGTGGACCAGGTGCGGCCACACATGGCGCTCGGCGATCCGGAGCGGCGCGGCGCCGAGCGCCGCCGCCGCCTCGACGAACGGCCACCGCCAGGCGCCCGCCTGGAGCGCCTGCAAATGCGCGACAACGGCCGCCGCCCCCATCGTCGCGAAGAGACCGGCGAGGAGGGCCGGGCCTCGGCCGGCGGTGGCGACGATCGCGAGGGCCAGCGCGAGCGCCGGCATCGACAGCACGACGCGGCCGGCGCCGTGCACCAGCGCCTGCCAGGACGGTGTCCACCGGCCGGGCGGCGGCCACTGAGCGTTCGTCAGCAGTAGACCGGCAAACACCGCCAGCGCCGCACCGCCCAGGGCGATGCCCAGCGTCGTCCGGCCGGCAAAGAGCAGCCGGCCGAACAGGTCGCGGCCGGACGAGTCGGTCCCCATCCAGTGCCGGAGCGACGGCACCATGTTGATCTCCTCGAGCAGCACCTGGTCCGGCGGGAACCGCGAGAGCACCGGTGCGGCCACGGCGGCGACGACGAGCACCACCGCGACTGCGGCCGCAACCTTCACGCGGCCGTCGAGCGCGGGCATCGGCGACGGGCGCATGACCCGCGCCTGCCGCGCAGCGACCGCGGCGTGCGCCTCCGGCTCGGTACCCAGGCGGCCCAGCGCAAGTCGCATCAGCACCTCAAGGCCGACGGTCACCAGGGCAAACACGAACAGCGCGCCCTGCATGACCGGGATGTCGCGCTGCTGGAGCGCCCGTGTGAAGCTCCGACCGACACCGGGCCAGTTGAATACCTCCTCAACGAGGACCACGCCCGAGAAGAGGAGTGACAGCAGGGGGAGGGGCCGCGACAGCGCGGCGCGCGTGACGACGCCGACCGCGTGTCTCCAGACCACGCGGCGCCGCGACGCGCCCTTGGCACGGGCGACATCGAGGTACCGCGCGTCGCGGATGGCCACGAGGTCGACGTGCAGGCGCTGCGCGAGCCAAGTCGCCATCGGCACGGCCAGGCTGAACGACGGCAGCAGAAGCCCCAGCCACAGCGCCCGGTCGAGGAGATTCAGATCGAACGGCGGCAGAATGGGGATGAGCGTCAGCCGGACGGCAAACGTATACACGAGCAGGGTCGCGACGAGAAACGTCGGCACGACCGCGCCGACCGCGATCACCGCTCGGGCGGGCAACGCCGCCAGCCCGCGGCCCGCCGCGACCACGGCCAGCGGCACGGCCAGCACCCAGGCCGTGACCGCCGCCACGACGGCCAACAGGAGTGACCAGGGCAAGCGGCGCCAGACCTCCGGGCCGACATCGCGGCGCGTCGTCACCGAGGTCCCGAAGTCTCCGCGCACGGCCCGGCTCACCCACCGAAGGTACTGGACCGGGATCGGATCGTCGAGCCCGTACCACTGCCGCAACCGGTAGATCTGTTCCTCACGTACACCCTGACGGAACCCGATCATGAAGCGAGCCGGTTCAATCGGCGCCAGGTGCATGAAGCCGAACGCAACGAAGGACGCTCCCACGAGCGTGAGCAGCGCGGTGGCGAGCAGACGGCGCATCACGCCTGTCCGGCCGCGTCCGTGGTGGTCGTCGACGGCGCCCGCCCGGCCGCGGCGTCGTCGCGCCCCTGGTCGAGCGCGACCCAGGCCAGCGTCGCGCACTTGATCCGCACCGGGAACTTCCGCACACCCTGCAGGGCGACGAGATCACCCATCTCCGGTGACGGATCGTGACCGTGCATCATCGCCTTGAACGCGGCGATGAGCGCCCGCACTTCGGCCACAGTCTTGCCTTTGATCGCCTCGGTCATCATCGAGGCCGACGCCTGGCTGATCGAGCACCCGCGGCCCTCGAACCGCACCTCGCTCACGCGGCCCTCGCGCAGGCGCACGAACACCGCCAGCTCATCGCCGCACAATGGGTTGGCGCCTTCGACCGCGATGTCCGCCGGGTCGAGACGACCACGGTTGCGCGGGTGCGCGGAGTGTTCGAGGATGACCTCGCGGTACAGATCATCGAGGACCACGGTCAACTCCAGAGCACCGGTTTGGCGACCATCAGAAACACGATCACCACCACCAGGAGCGCCAGCACGACACCGATCAACTGCCCGCGGCTGGCCAGCGCCCGGTACTCGAGCGCTTCAGGCCCGCGCGCGTCGAGCATCTCGATCTGACGCCGCAGCGTCGGGGTGTACCCGAGCAGCCCCAGGACGACGGCGACGCCGTACAGGACCAGCGACACGAGCAGCCAGGGCGTCGCCCAGGAGTATTCACCGGCGTGCAGCATCCCGAGACCCGTCAGCAGGAGCAACACGTAGGCGGGAGTGGCCACGCGGTCGTCCAGCACCTTGACGCCCCGCAGGGTGAACGCCAGGTGACGGGGATCGCGCGCCGCGCGGCCGATCCAGATGCCGTACGTCACGTTGGCGCCGACCGCGACGATGGCGAGCAGAACGTGGAGAAACTTCAGCACAGTATAGAAGGTCATGGATGACATCGGATTCGAGGCGGACGCGCGCCGCCCCTCTCGCGCGCGTGCCGCGTTTAGCGGCGTTCGGCAATCGGCTGGGCCGACCGGCCGAAGAACCGGCGCACCACGGCCAGGCCGTCGATCAGGGCGTCAATATCCTCGGCGGTGTTGTAGACGTGCAGGCTGGCCCGCGCCGACGCCGCGATCCCAAATCGCCGGTGCAGGGGCTGCGTGCAGTGATGCCCGGCGCGCACCGCGATACCCTCCTGATCGAGCACCTGCGCGATGTCGTGCGGGTGCGCCACGTCCATGGTGAAGCTCAGCGCGCCGCCCCGGTCCACGGCCTCCTGCGGGCCGAGCACACGCAGACCCTCGACCTCACGCAGCCGTCGCAGCGCGTACCCGGTCAGGGCGTGTTCGTGCGCGGCAACGGCGTCGAGCCCGATGCGCCGCAGGTAGTCAACGGCAGCGCCGAGCGCGATGCTGTCGGCGATGTTCGGCGTGCCGGCCTCGAACTTGTGGGGCGGCGCCTTGTAGGTGGACGTCTCCAACCCGACCATCATGATCATCTCGCCGCCGCCGTGATAGGGCGGCATCGCGTCGAGCAGTTCGTATCGCGCCCACAGGCCGCCGGTCCCGGTCGGCCCGAGCATCTTGTGCCCCGAGAACGCCAGGAAGTCGGCGCCCAGCGCCTGCACATGGACCGCCTGATGCGGCACGCTCTGCGCGCCGTCCACGACGACCACGGCACCCGCCGCGTGCGCGCGCTCGGCGATCAGCCGCACCGGGTTCACGGTGCCGAGCACGTTGGACTGGTGGGTGACCGCGACGACCCGGGTGCGCGGCCCCAGCAGGCGGTCGAATGCGTCGAGGTCGAGCCGCCCCTCGTCGGTGACCGGGATGTAGCGCAGCGCGGCACCGCGCTCGGCCGCCAGCAACTGCCACGGCACGATGTTGCTGTGGTGCTCCATCTCGGTGAGGATGATCTCGTCGCCGGCGCGCACGTTGGCGCGGCCCCAGGTCGCCGCGACCAGGTTGATCGCCTCGGTCGTCCCCCGGGTGAACACGATCTCCTCGGGTCGCGCCGCGCCGAGGAACGCGGCCAGCTTGGCCCGCGCCTCCTCGTAGGCCGCGGTGGCCTGCTCGGCGAGCTGATACACGCCGCGGTGCACGTTGGCGTTGTACTCGTGGTAGTACCGCAGCAGGGCGTCGAGCACCTCGCGCGGTTTCTGCGATGTCGCCGCGCTGTCGAGATACACGAGGCGCTTGCCGTGCACCGTCCTCCCCAGCAGAGGGAAGTCACCGCGGACGCGCTCGCCCAGTGTCATGGGGAGACTCCTCGTTACGGCTTGTGCGGCATGCCGTGCCCGGGCCGTGCCTCCGGCGACAGGAGAATGTCATCGCCCTCGACCTTGACCGCGTAGGTGCGGACCGGCCTGACCGCCGGCAGCGAGAGCACGCGGCCGGTCGGCAGGTGAAACCGGGAGCCGTGCTTGGGGCACACGATCAGTTCGCCCAGCACCGGGCCGGCGGAGAGCGACTCTTCCTCGTGCGTGCACGTATCCTCGATCGCGTAGACCGCGTCCTTCGTGCGCACGACGGCGATGCGGTGGCCATCGAGGACCACTTGCTTGGCGGTGCCAGGCGCGATATCGGCCAGGGCGGCGACTCTCACGAACTCGGCCATCTCAGATCATCTTCTCCGCAATACGGGCCTGCAGGTAGGCGCGGACACGCTCCAGCGGGATGCGGTCGAACACGTCGGCGAAGAAGCCTTCCACGATCATGAAGGTCGCCTGCTTGCGCGACAACCCGCGGCTCATGAGATAGAAGATGTGCTCCTCGTCGAGCCGGCTCGTCGCCGACCCATGGGTGCACCGAAGGTCGTTGGCCATGATCTCCAGCTTCGGCATCGAGTCCGACCGGGCGCCCGCCGACAGGATGAGGTTGCGGTTGGACTGGAACGCGTTGGTCTTCTGCGCGCCGGGGTCGACCTTGATCAACCCGGCGAACACGGCCCGGGCGCTGTCCTTGACCGCCCCCTTGTAGAGCAGGTCGCTCGTCGTGTGCGGGGCCTGGTGTTCCTGCAGGGTGTGGTAGTCCACGTGCTGCGCGCCGGTGCCGAAGTACAGGCCGAGCATCTCCGACGTCGCGCCGGGCCCGGCGAGGTGGGACTCGACGTCGGCCTTGACCAGCCCGCCGCCAAGCGAGACCACCAGGCTGTGCAGGCTGGCGTCGCGCTCGAGACGCGCGCGGATCAGACTGCCGACCTCCCAGAGCGGTGTGCCCCACTCCTGGATCCACGCGTAGCGGACCTGCGCGCCGGGCCGCAGGAGCAACTCGACGACGCCCGACGCCAGCGCCCGCGGACCGGACGGCGCCGACGCGACCATCTCGATGAGCGTGACCTTGCTGCCCTCGTCGGCGATCACGAGCGTGTGGGGAAACACCGCGGTCTGACCGAGCCAGAGCTGCGTCACCAGCGGGAGCGCGACCTCGACGCCCTTGGGCACGTACAGGAACGTGCCGCCCGACCACAGCGCCGCGTGCAGGGCACGAAACCGGTGCTCATCGGCCCGCACCACGCCGTTGAACAGGTGGTCCCTCACCAGGGCCGGATGCTCGCGCACCGCGGTCGTCAGGTGCGTGAAGATCACGCCCTGGCGCGCGAGACCTTCGTCAAGCGCGACACCCGCGGTGCCACCGTCGAGGTGGCTGATGAGCCCGGACCGCTCGCCGGCCTCCCGGGCGATCGTGCCCAGGTGCCACTGTCCCGAGGGAATGGCCTTCGGCTCGGGCAGCGCGATCGCGGCCAGGTCAAGCCCGCTGATGTCGGTGCGCCGCCACTCCTCGGGACGGCTCACCGAGGGCGCCGGCAGACGCTCGAACGCCTCCCACGCGGTCAGACGGCCGTCGCGCATCCACTCGGGCTCACCCAGCCGCCGGCTCAGGCCGGCGACCGCGTCGCGGGTCAGGGCCCCGATGGTCACAGGGCCTGCGGTGGTGCTCGCGCCCGTCATTACCCGACCGACCCCTCCATCTCCAACGCGATCAGCCGGTTGAGCTCGACCGCGTACTCCAGCGGAAGCTCCTTGACCACCGGCTCGATGAACCCGCGCACGATCATGTTCATCGCCTCGTCCTCTTTGACCCCTCGACTCATCAGGTAGAAGAGCTGTTCGTCGCTGACCTTCGAGACCGTGGCCTCGTGGGTGATCGAGACGTCCTGTTCCTCGATCTCCATGTAGGGATAGGTGTCAGAACGGCTCTTCTCGTCGAGGATCAGCGCGTCACAGCGCACCGCACACTTGCTGCCCACGGCGCCGGGATAGATCTTGACCAGCCCCCGGTACCCGGCGCGGCCGCCGTCCTTGGCGATGGACTTGCTCACGATGCTGGACTGCGTATGCGGCGCCGCGTGGATGACCTTGGCCCCGGGGTCCTGGTGCTGGCCGTGCCCGGCGAATGCCACGGAGAGGATCTCGGCCTTGGCC
The DNA here is from genome assembly GCA_031458775.1 of Candidatus Fervidifonticultor quartus. Lineage (GTDB taxonomy): Bacteria > Sysuimicrobiota > Sysuimicrobiia > Sysuimicrobiales > Humicultoraceae > Fervidifonticultor_A > Fervidifonticultor_A quartus. Next base: position 30,206 of record JAVKJV010000037.1, read on the forward strand.
CCGGGCTCCACCATGTAGACCGACGGGTACTTCATGGTGATCTTGCTGTTGTGCACGACGAACCCGTCCGCGATGAAGTTGTGGCTCCCCGCGATCTCCAAATCCCAGGTCTCCTCGACGCCGAGCGGTTCGATCTCCGCCACCCTGCTGAAGTGGACCGGCTGATCGTAGCCGCGCTCGCCGAAGTACAGGGAGTAGTGCGTGTACTCCTTCGTCTCGACGCCCAAAGGCTTCTTCTCAACTCGAGACCACCGGCTGATCTTGCGGGGATCGAGTCCGCAGGAGATCGCAAGCGCCTTCACGTCCTCGAGCAGCCCACGATTCGCGCTGGTGATCGACACGTTCGTGTGGTTCGCGCGCCGGTGTCCATCGGCCGCCACGTACCCGTCGATGAACGCCAGACGCTGCGACTTCGGCAGTCGGTGCACCCACCGCGGAACCCGCTTCTGCCGCGCGTTGCCGGCAACTTCAAGCGAGACCAGGAAGTCGCGGACCTGAGCGGAGTTGACACGCACGACGCTGCCCTGCACGTCGACATCCACCCCGAACAGCGTCTTCAGGAGCTCGACGAGCTTCGTGTGCGCCCGGTCGCGCGGGGGCACCGCAAAGTACACCCGGTTGCGATCCAGATAGCCGTCTCCCATGTAGACACCAAGGAGCCACATCAGGTCGTCGGTGCTCGTGCTGGGAAGCCTGATTGGCTTCGTCCCACGTCCGCGCGTCGGCTCAAACACCCTTGCGACACCGCTGTCGGGCACATCACCGGCGATCGCCACGTAGTCGTCGGTGGTCAACTGGTCCAGCCGCTTCCATCTCAGCGACAGGTGCCGGCCCTGCTTCGACAAGGCCAGGAACGGGTGGTTGGCTGTGGCACGGATCACCCGGTGGTTGGCGGCGCGCAGGCGGAAGACAGGCTGCTTGCCGCTGTACTTCTTCGCAATGACCTTCTGCCGGCTGAGCCGCAGGCCCGCATCCATTGAGTAGACCGTATCGCCCGGCTCGACCTCGCTAATGGGCTTCATGTCGTTGTTGAGCAGAACCTTGCTGTCACCCGTCAGACACCCGAGGTTCCCGTCCACCCACTCCATCGTGGCGTCGCGGTACGCAACCGCTCGCTTGGTCACCAGGTTGTACGTGTTGGTCGACCAGTTCTGGATCGTCGTGTATCGGCAGCGTGCGCCTTCCTTGACGATGATCTCGACCACCGCCGAGTGCAGCGAGTCGGTCGTGTAGATGGGCGCGGTGCATCCCTCGACGTAGTGGACGTAGGATCCGGGTTCGCAGATGATCATCGTCCGCTCAAACTGCCCGGCCTTCTCGGCGTTGATCCGGAAGTATGCCTGCAGCGGGATGTCCACCTTGACGCCCTCGGGCACATAGACGAACGACCCGCCGGACCAGACCGCGCTGTTGAGCGCCGCGAGCTTGTTGTCCTCGGGCGGCACCACGGTGCCGAAGTACTGCTGGAAGATGTCGGGGTGCTGCTTGAGCGCGGTGTCGGTGTCGAGGAAGATGACCCCGAGCTTCTCCCATTCCTCCTTGAGGTTGTGGTACACCGACTCGCTCTCGTACTGAGCGCCCACGCCGGCCAGGTACTTCTTCTCGGCCTCGGGGATGCCCAGCCGGTCGAACGTGCGCTTGATCGTCTCTGGCACGTCGTCCCAGGTCCGGCCCTTGCCCTCGGTGGGCTTCAGGTAGTAGTAGATCTCGTTGAAGTTGATCTGCCCCAGGTCGGCCCCCCAGGTCGGCATGGGCCGCTTCTGGAAGTGCTCGAGCGAATGCAGGCGGAACGCCCGCATCCAGTCGGGCTCGCCCTTCATGTACGAGATCTCCTCGACAACCTGCCGGTCCAGGCCCTTGCGCGCCTTGAAGACGTAGTTCTCGGGGTCCCGGAACCCCCACTTGTAGGTGTCGAGGTCGATGCCGAGCGGATTCGTCGTTGCCATCAGTACCTCCGCCTCTCTGGCCTCAGTGCACGACCCAGAAGACCTTACCGGCGCGGCGGACCGCGCCCTCCTCCTGCACCTCGGCCGCGATCACCTCGAACTGCTGCCGGATGCCCTCGTAACCGCGTTCCTCCAGCTCCTGAGCGAGCTCGGGCCCGCCGGACACCACCAGCCGGCCGTCGTACATGATATGGACGTGATCGGGCTTGACGAACTGCAGGACACGCGCGTAGTGAGTGATGATCAGGATGCCCATGTTGCGGTTCGCATCGTGGTACATCTTCATGATGCCGTCGGCGACAACCTTGAGCGAGTCGATGTCGAGCCCGGAGTCGGTCTCGTCCATGATGGCGATCGCGGGCTCGAGCAGCGCCATCTGGAGGATCTCCGCGCGCTTCTTCTCGCCGCCGGAAAAGCCCTCGTTGACGTACCGGCCGACGATGGCCGGGTCGATGCGGAGGGCCTCCATCTTCTCGCGCAGCAGCTTCTGGAACTCGGCCACCGGCATCAGCTCGTGCTCGTACCCCCGGCGCGCGGACACCGCGGTGCGCAGGAAGCTCGCCATGGTCACGCCTGGGATGCTCACCGGATACTGGAAGGCGATGAAGAGCCCTTTGCGGGCGCGCTCGTCCGGCGCCATCGCGAGCAGGTCCTCGCCCTGGTACAGCACGTCGCCCCGGGTGACCTGGTAAAAGGGATTGCCCATCAGCACGTTGGCGAGAGTGCTCTTGCCCGAACCGTTCGGGCCCATGACCGCGTGGATCTCGCCCCGCGACAGCTCCAGGTTCACACCCTTGAGGATGACCTTGTCCTCGACCTGGACGTGCAGGTCGCGGATCACCAGATCTGCCATGACGTGCCTCCTGACGTGTGCGTCGGTCGTCGTGCGCGCGGCGCGGCCGCCCGCGGTCGCACCATGTGCGATTCTAGAGTAATTCAGTCAAGAAATCAAGGCGGCGACGCGCCGGCAGGAAGCGACGCCGGCTGAATGGCGCGCTCGAGCGACGCGCGCGCGTCCGCCGGGAGGAACGCGGCGCGGGCCGCCGTCACCAGGAGGCCCACCAACTGTTCCAACGTCAGCCGGTGCGCGCGGTGGACGATCTCCATCTCGCGCGCCAGCGACGTACCCAGCAGCAGCGGATCGTCGCTGTTCACCGTCACCGGCACGCCGTGGGCGATGAAGCGCGGCAGCGGGTGCGCGGCTAGCGTGGGCACCAGTCCCAGCCGCACATTGCTCGTCGGGCAGATCTCCAGCGTGACACCGCGGTCGCGCAGGCGGTCGAGCAGCCCGGGGTCGTCCACGGCCCTGATGCCGTGGCCGATGCGCGACGCCCCCAGGTGGTAGACCGCGGCCCAGATGCCCGCCGGACCGGTGAACTCGCCCGCGTGCACCGTGATGCCCAGGCCGGCGTCGCGGGCGCGGCCGATGGCCGCCGCGAAGAGCGTGGGCGGATAGTTCTCTTCGTCGCCCGCGAGGTCAACGCCGACAACCCCGCAGTCACGGCACGCCGCGGCTTCGGCCACCAGCCGTTCGGCTTCCTCGGGCCCACGCTCCCGCACGAGCGTCACAATGAAGCCGCACGACAGGCCGCGCGAGCGCGCCGGCGCCGCGCCCTCGGCCATGGCCTCGAGCATGCCGCGCACGCCGAGCGCCGCGAAGCCGCGGCGTCCGCCGACGCGGACTTCCACGTGCCGCACCGACTGCGCGGCCACCTCGTCGAGCAACTCCGCGGTGATCGCGGCGATGTTGTCCCGGGTGTAGGCGCTGTCGGGAATCCGGCCGGCGCGGCCGGCGTAGCGGAGGCGCCGCAGCCGATCGTAGCCGGAGAACAGCGACGGGTTGGCCACCAGGTGCGGCTGCTCGATCGGCGACCGATCCCGGTCGCGCTGCGCGATCAGCCGCCGTAGCCGCAGCGACGTTTCCAGGTGCAAGTGAAGCTCGGCTTTGGGAAGGCCGGCGATGATAGGTAACAGTGAGTGATCGGTCACACCGCGCTCCGCTGTCTGCATTATAGCGGCGACGGCGCACCTCCAACAATCCCCGCGAACGCCCGCACGCGCGTTTCGCCCGCGATCACGGTGTCGATATAGCCAGACGGCTATGGCCGGTAGCCATTCGGCTATGCTGCCTGATAGACAAACGACATCACGTCGTGTCGTTTGACACGCCCAACATAGCCGAAAGATGTAGCCGTTTGACTCGCGGAAACCCGTCCCCGACCGGACGCGCCCGTCCCGCAGCCTCCCTACGCTGAAGCCGATTCCTGGCGCTTCAGGCAAAGGAGACCGCCGTCATGCGCGTGCGCCGCTGTCCCCG
>JAVKJV010000038.1:0-32883 GCA_031458775.1 Candidatus Fervidifonticultor quartus
ACGAGATCCGGAGCGCCACGACCGTCAGCGACGCGGCGGGCTACATCGGATGGCTGGACGACCTGTTCACCGCGCACGCCCCGGTGGGGGCCGGCGAGTCGCTGGCTGACGGCGCCGATCGCCTGACCGCGGCGCTGCGGGCGATCGGCGACCGCTACTACGGCCGGGCCACGCTGGTCGTCAGCCACCCGGTGATCCTGCTGGCATTCCGCGGGTGGCTGCTGCAGACCGCCGTACACCGCAACGAGGTTGACGCGCTTCCGCCGCTCGCGCACGCGGTGCTCGACTACGTCGAAGGCCGGTTCTACCTCGTGCAGGATTTCCCCACAAGGTTGCGCATGTAGACCCGGAGGCGACACCTTCACATGGATGCCAACGGCTGGCCCGACCTCACGGACGTCCTGTCCGCGCGCCGCGCGATTGCGCCCTATCTCCGGCCGACGCCAGTGGTCACCGCCCCGGCGCTCGACCGGCTGCTGGGATGCCAGGCCTTCGTGAAGTGCGAGAACACGAATCCGACGCGCGCCTTCAAGGTGCGCGGCGGTCTCAACCTGATCTCGCGCCTCAGCGCAGACGAGCGCCGCCGCGGCGTGATCTCGGCATCCACGGGCAACCACGGGCAGTCGATCGCCTATGCGTCGGCGGTCTTCGGGGTGCGCGCCATCATCGGCGTCCCGACCGGCGCCAATCCGGTGAAGCTGCAAGCCATGCGCGACTTCGGCGCCGAGATCGTGGAAGTCGGCCGTGACTTCGACGACGCGCGCGAGTGGGTGGAGCGCACGGCCGCGGCCGAGGGCTATCGCTACGTGCATTCCGGGAACGAGCCCTATCTGATCGCCGGCGTCGGGACCGCCAGCCTGGAACTGATCGAGGAGGTCCCGGACCTCGAGGTCGTCATCGTGCCGGTGGGGGGCGGGTCGGGCGCGTGCGGGCATACGATCGCCGCCAAGACGATCAACCCACGCCTCCAGGTCATCGGCGTGCAGGCCACGGGAGCACCCGCGGTCGCCCGATCCTGGCGGGAGCGCCGGATCGTGGCGACCGACGCCATACGCACCAGGGCCGAGGGCCTGGCCACCCGCGCGCCGTTCTCCCTGACCCTGGCCATGATGTGGGCGCGCCTCGACGATATGATCGAGGTGACCGACGAGGAGATGGACCAGGGCGTGAGAATTCTACTCGATACCACCCGTCAGGTGGCGGAACTCGCGGGCGCGGCGGCGGTGGCCGCGGCGTTGCGCCTCGCCGACCGTCTCCGCGGCCGCAAAGTCGGACTGATCCTCAGCGGGGGCAATATCACGATCGATGGGCTGCGCGCGATCCTCTCTGGCCGCTCCGAGCGGCCGGCGCCGGCCTGATTGTCTGTTGGAAAGGAGCGGTGATCGGTGACGAAGCGAGAGCGGGTCTACGCCGCCATCGATGGCAAGCCGGTGGACCGGCCGCCGGTCGCGCTGTGGCGGCACTTCCCGCAGGACGACCAGCGGGCGGAGACGCTGGCCCAGGCCCACGTGGCGTTCTTCAAGCAGTACGACTGGGACCTGCTCAAGGTGACGTCGGCCAGCGGGTTCTACGGTGACGACTGGGGTCTGCGGGCGAGCTACAAGCCGAACCGTGAGGGCGTCAGGCACTACACGGACCGGCCGATCAAAAAGGAGACCGACTGGCCGAAGCTCAAGCGGCTCGACGTCACGACCGGCGCACACGGCCGCGAGCTGAAGGCGCTGCGGCTGATCCGCAAGGCGCTGCCCGACGAACTCATCCTGGCGACGGTCTTCTCGCCGCTGTCCATCGCCCGCACGCTGGCCGGTGAGACCGCGCTACTACGGTACTTACGCGACTCCGTCGATGAGATGCACGAGGGCCTGGACATCATCACCGAGGCCACGGCGCGTTTCGCCGAGGAATGCCTGTCGGCAGGCGCCGACGGGCTCTTCTTCGCGACGCAGTGCGCGTCCACGGCGTACATGACGATTGAGGAGTACGAAGAGTTCGCCCGGCCCTACGACCTGCGCGTGCTCGATGCCGCGCGCCACGCCGAAATCATACTGTTGCACATCCACGGCGAACGCATCATGTTCGAACAGCTCACCGATTACCCGGTGCACATCATCAACTGGCACGACCGCCGCACCGATCCCAGCCTCAAGGAAGCGCGCGCGCAGTTCTCCGGCACGCTGGCGGGAGGCGTCGACGCCATGGATACGATCGGCAAGGGTACGCCCGAGCAGGTAACGGCCGAGGTCAAGGACGCCATCGCCCAGGTCGGCGGACCGAAGTTCATCGTGACGGCCGGCTGCGTCATTCCCATCGACGCGCCCGAGGCCAACATTCACGCCGTGCGTCAGGCGGTCAACCCTCAGGGAGGGTAGGACCGGGGCACCAGGACGGAGAGGGCCAGAGTCGGCCCACCATAGCACGCGCACGACGGCTGAATATGCCATGGAGGTGATCGGGGTGAGGCGCGCGTTCCTGGCAGTCGCAGTACTGGTCGTCTTGCTCGCCGGACTGGCTTCCGCACAGACACCGCGGCGCGGCGGGATCCTCCGCGCAGGGCTCGACGCCGATCCGCCCAACATGGACCCGCACCAGTCCATCGCCGCGGTGGATCGCCAGGTCTTCCAGAACCGCTACGACAAGCTGGTGGACGTCAACCAGAACCTCGAGATCGTGCCGATGCTGGCGACCTCGTGGACGATCAGCAACAACGGCCGGACCTACACGTTCCGGCTGCGGCCGAACGTCGTGTTCCACGACGGCACACCCTTCAACGCCGAGGCGGTCCGGTACAACTTCGAGCGGATGCTCGACCGTTCGTTCGCCTCGCCTCGCCGCAGCGAGATCCTCCTGGTCGAGAAGGTCACGGTCGTCGACCCCCAGACCGTACAGATCGATCTGGAGAAACCGTTCAGCCCGTTCCTCTCGGTGCTCAGCGACCGCGCCGGCATGATGGTCTCGCCCACCGCGGCGCGTCGCCTCGGCCGCGACTTCGCCCGGGAACCCGTGGGCACCGGGCCCTACCGGTTCGTGGAAAAGCGGCCGCAGGAGCGCATCGTGCTCGAGCGCTTCGACCGGCACTGGGACCGATCGGCCGGGTACGTCGACCGGATCCTCTACCGGCCGTTCGCCGACGAGCAATCGCGGCTCGCCAACCTGCTGGCCGGCGAGCTGGACATCATCAACATCCCCCCGGCGACCGAGGTGCCGAATCTGAAGAAGGACGCGCGCGTGAAGATGCTCGAGCGCGAGGGTCTCGGCTGGCAGGGCGTCTGGCTCATGGTCAACGGCACGCCGTTCAACAACCGCGCACTGCGCCAAGCACTCAACGCCTCGATCGACCGGCGCACCCTGGCGCGCGTGGTCTTCGGCGAGGTCGTGACACCGGCCAACGGGCCGTTCCCGCCGGGCCTGCTCGGCCACGACTCCGGACCGAACAACCGCATCCCGGAGCGCAACCTCGACCTGGCCCGCGCCAAGCTGAGGGAAGGCGGGCAGCCCAACGGCTTCTCGTTCACCCTGAAGATCGTGCCCGGGCGCCAGGAGCAGCAGGTCGGACAAATCATCCAGTCGATGGCCGGCGAGGTGGGCATTCGGGTCAACCTCGAGATCGTCGAATTCGGCACGATGCTCAGCCAGATCTCGCCGCCGAACCACCGGTTCGAGGCGGCCCGGCTCGGCTGGAGTGGCCGGCCCGATCCGGACGGTAATATCTACGGGTTCTTCGTGACCGGCGGCGGCCTCAACAACAGCAACTACAGCAACCCCAGGCTGGACTCGCTACTCGACGCCGCGCGCATCCTGACGACGGCCGACCTGCGGCGGCGGGCCTACGCCGACATCATGAACATCCTCAACGAGGATCTGCCGTACATGTTCCTGTGGTGGCCCAAGGACTACAAACCGATGAGCCCCAAGCTCCAGGGCTTCGTGCACGTGTCCGACGGCATGATGCGGTTTCGGAACGTGTGGCTGAACCCGTAGCGTGACGCGCTATCTCACGCAGCGGCTCCTGCTGACCATCCCGGTGCTGTTCCTGGTCAGCATCATCGTGTTCACGCTGATCAACCTGATCCCCGGCGATCCGGCCCTGTTGATGGCCGGCGGCGAAGCCGGGCAGGACGTGGTCGAGGCCCTTCGCAAGCAGATGGGCCTCGACCGGCCTCTTGTGGTGCGCTATGCGATCTGGCTCGGCCGCGTCGTGCGCGGCGACCTCGGGAAGTCGGTGCGCGACGGCCGTCCGGTGCTCGACGTCCTGCGGCTGAAACTTCCCGTCACGATCCAACTGGCGGCGATCTCCCTGTTGGTCTCGTGGTGCATCGCCATCCCGGCCGGCATCGTGGCAGCCTGGAAGCGGCGTTCGGTCGTGGATTACACGGCGACCACCGTCGCCCTGGCCGGGGTGTCGATCCCCAACTTCTGGCTGGGAATCATGCTCCTCTATTTGTTCGCCGTGAACCTGCGCTGGTTGCCGCCGTCGGGATATGTGGAGCCATGGGTCAACCCGATTCGCAGCCTGGAGCGCATGGTGCTGCCCGCCACGGTGCTGGGCACGGCGCTCGCGGCGCTGGTGATGCGGCTGCTGCGGTCGAGCATGCTCGAGGTGCTGGGCACCGAGTACGTGCGCACGGCGCAGGCGAAGGGGCTCGCCGACCGGCGGGTCATCACGCGCCACGCGCTCAGGAACGCGCTGATCCCGGTCGTCACGGTCATGGGGCTGCAGCTCGGCGGGCTGCTGGGCGGCGCGGTGATCACCGAGACCATCTTCGCGGTGCCGGGGATCGGTCAGCTCGCGGTCCAGTCAATCCTGACCCGTGACTATCCCATGGTACAGGGCGTAGTGCTGTTCAGCGCCGTGGCGATCGTCTTCGTGAACCTGAGCGTCGACATCATCTACTCGCTGCTCGACCCGCGTATCCGCCTGGTCGAGGCTCGAAGCTGACGTGGCCGCCCAGAGTCCTGCCCTGCCCGCCGCGCCGTGGTCGCCGCCCCGGCGTCAGGCCAGCCTGCGGTACTTCCTGCACCGGTACGCGCGCAACCGCATGGCGCTGTTTGGCCTGTGGGTCATCACGCTCGTCGCATTCGCGGCCGTCTTCGCGCCGCGGGTCGCGCCGGCAGACCCGACCAAACCCGACTTCGGCCGGTTGCTGGCGCCGGCATCGCGCGAGCACCTGCTGGGCACCTACGATCTCGGCCGCGACCTGCTGAGCCGTGTCATCTACGGCGCGCGCACGTCGCTGCTCGCGGGTGTGGTCTCCGTGGGCATTGCCGTCGCGGTAGGCCTGCCGCTCGGCCTGATGTCCGGCTACTATCGCGGCCGGCTCGATGACTTCCTCATGCGGCTCACGGACGCGCTGCTGTCGTTTCCTTTCCTGGTGCTCGCGCTGGCCATCGCCGCCGTGCTGGGCGCCGGGCTGTGGAAGGCGATGATCGCGATCGGGATCGTGTTCACCCCGGGGTTCATCCGGCTATCGCGGGCGCAGGTGCTCAGCGAGCGCGAGCGGGCCTATGTCGAGGCCGCGCGCGCGCGCAGGGCGCGCCGGACCGGCGGATCATCTGGCGGCACATCCTGCCCAACAGCTTCTCGCCGGTGCTGGTGCAGGCGTCGCTGGCCATGGCCGCAGCGATCACCGCGGAGGCCACGCTGAGCTTCCTCGGCCTGGGCACCCAACCGCCGACGCCGTCGTGGGGATCGATGCTCAACATCGCCCAGGCCTATCTCAACCGGGCGCCGCACCTGGCGCTGTGGCCGGGACTCGCGATCTTCGTGACGGTGCTGTCGCTGAACCTGATCGGCGACGGGCTCCGTGAGGTGCTCGACCCGAGGCTGCGATAGCGCCTCAGGGCGAGGCGCTCGCTGTACTGATCGCCTCCGCGAGCTTCTCTTCGCGCAGTTTCGTCCGCCGGCTCAGGAGAAACGCCGCCACCATGCCCGCCAGGCCGCCCAGGACCACCACCGCGCGCACCGTCATGCTCAGGGGCTGGATCACGATCGGCGCGATCAGGATCGCCACCAGGTTCATGACCTTGATCAGCGGGTTGAGGGCCGGGCCGGCGGTGTCCTTGAGCGGGTCGCCGACGGTGTCACCGATGACCGCGGCCTTGTGGAAGTCGGTACCCTTGCCGCCCAGGTAGCCGTCCTCGATCTTCTTCTTGGCGTTGTCCCAGGCGCCGCCGGTGTTGGCCATGAACACGGCCAGCAACTGCGCGGTCAGGATCGCGCCGGCCAGATAGCCGCCGAGCGCCTGCGCGCCCAGCGCGAACCCCACGATGACCGGCGCCGCCATGCTGATGATGCCCGGGCTGAGCAGTTCGCGCTGCGCCGACTTCGTCACGATGTCCACGCACTTGAAGTAGTCGGGTCGGTTCTTGCCCTCCATGATTCCCGGGATCTCGCGGAACTGCCGGCGCACTTCCTCGACGACCTCGAACGCGGAGTGTCCGACGGCGCGGATCAGGAACGCCGACACCAGGAATGGCACCGCGCCGCCGAGCAGCACGCCGATGAACACTTGCGGCAGGTTCACCTGAATGCCGATTCGGTCGAGCATCGCGCCCGCCGCCTCGCCGGCCCTGGCCAGGGCCTCGGGGGAGACGTGAAGCTGCGCCTCCCCGATGAACGACCTGAACAGCGCGATGGCGGCCACGACCGCCGTGGCAATCGCAAAGCCCTTGGTGAGCGCCTTGGTCGTGTTGCCTACCTGGTCGAGCCGGGCCACGATACGGCCGGCCAGGGTCTCCTCGCCCTTCGACTCACCGGACATCTCGAAGATGCCGTTCGCGTTGTCGACGATCGGGCCGTAGGTGTCCATCGCCAGGATGTATCCGGTGGTCGTGAGCAGACCGAGGCCTGCCAGCGCAATCCCGTAGGCGGCCAGCGCGGCGTCCCCGGCGAAGATCATCATCGACGAGAGGATGGTGAGCGCGATCGCCACCACGGCCCAGACCGACGACTCGAGCCCGGACCCCAACCCGGTCAGCAGCAGCGTGGCCGGCCCGGTCTTGCTGGCCGTTGCGATCTCAGAGACCGGGTCGCGCTCGGCGTGTGTAAACGTCTCTGTGATGCGGCCGATGACCAGCGCCAGGACGATGCCGGTGAGCGTCGCCAGGAAGAATCGGAAGTCCGGTGCGCCGGTCAGGGGATTCCGCAGGTAGAAGAAGTTGACCAACCCGAAGCCCACGACCGACACGCCGGCCGACACGTAGAACCCCAGGTTGATCGGCTGCATGGGGTCGCCGATCTCCTCATCTTTGGCCCGCACCATCCAGGCGCCGGCCATGGACGCCACGACGCCGACCGCGCGCACGAGCAGCGGAAAGATAATTAGCTTCAGCGCGAACGCGTTCGCGGACTGGCCGTAGCGGGCGATGAACGCGGGGTCGAGCAGCGTCGCCGCGCCCAGGATGATGGCGGCGACGAGGGTGACCTCGTACGACTCGAACACGTCGGCCGCCATGCCCGCGCAGTCGCCGACGTTATCGCCGACGTTGTCGGCGATAACCGCGGCGTTCCGCGGGTCGTCCTCGGGGATCCCCACTTCCACCTTGCCCACCAGGTCGGCGCCGACGTCGGCCGCCTTGGTGTAGATGCCGCCGCCCACGCGCATGAAGCCCGCGACCAGCGAGCCGCCGAACCCGAAGCCGACCAGCACCCGCGTGGCGTTCTCACGGAACAGCATGAAGATCACCACGGCCCCCAGCAACCCGAGCCCGACGGTGAACATGCCCGAGACGGTACCGGCCTGGAACGCGGTCTCGAGAGCGGCCTTGTAGCTGCGCTGCGCCGCGTTGGCCACCCGCACGTTCCCGTGCACCGCCGAGGTCATGCCCACGAAGCCGGCGCCGTATGAGGCGATGCACCCCAGCAGGAACGCCACCGCGACGCCGACCGCGAGCCCGGGATTGTCGTGGTAGATCGGCCGGTACAGGAAATACAGCGCCGCCATCACGACGACAATGAACGGCGCCATGACGCGGATCTGCCGACCGAGATAGGCCATCGCGCCTTCCTGAATCGCGGCCGCGACGGCGAGCATGCTCTTGGGCCCGGGGTCGCGGCTGAGCACGCGCTGCCGCAGCAGCCACCCGTAGGCCAGCGACACCACGGAGGCAAGCAACACGATCCAGAGAAGGGTGGTCTCCAACGCCGTGAACGCCGGCAGGGTGATCGAGGATTCGCTCATGCAAGACGCCTCTCGCCCGTTGGACTCACGAATGCGCCCGTCGGCGCACGCTCGGCGACGGACGAAACTCACGCTAACACGGCCCTTTCGGAGCGTCAACGCCAGTTTTCTGTCCGAGGGAGCCTTGACCCCCTGCGTTGAGAAGCGCCCCGGCGATGTGCCATAATACGGGTGCTTCTGTCGGTCCACTTTCTGGCATATCGTTGACGAACGCGCGTGGCAGGCACATTTCGCAGGGGGGGATATGTGTTGAGCCGTGCATTCGCAGTCCTGGCCATCGCGGCACTCGCCGCGATCGCACTCGCAAGCGCCCTCGGCCCGGTCTCCGCGGGCCCGGCCGTCCGGCTGGCGATCGCCACCGGCGGCACCGGCGGTGTCTACTTCCCGTTGGGCGGCGGCCTGGCGTCCTTGATCTCGCGCAACATCGCCGGGGTCACCGCCACCGCCGAGGTCACGCCGGCCTCGGTAGACAACATGCGCCTGATCGGCGCCAAGCGGGTTGATGTCGCGTTCACGCTCGCCGACACGGCGCACGACGCGTTCAAGGGTGAGGACGCCTTCCGCGGGCAGCCGGTGCCGATCCGCACGCTGGCGCCGCTCTACAACAACTTCAACCATCTGGTCACGCTGCAGGACACCGGCATCAACACGGTGGCCGACTTGAAGGGCAAGCGCGTGTCGCTCGGCGCGCCCGGCAGCGGCACCGAGGTCACGGCCCTGCGCATCCTCGACGCCGCGGGCATCAAGGAGACGACCGACATCCGTCGCGAGCGTCTGGGGGCCGATGCCTCGGCCGACGCGCTCAAGGACCGAAAGATCGACGCCTATTTCTGGAGCGGCGGCCTGCCGACCGGCAGCGTGCTCGCGCTGGCGGCCACGCCCGGGATCCGGATCAAGCTCGTTCCGATGGACGCGCTGGTCCCCGCGCTACAGCGCAAGTACGGCAATCTCTATTACCGCTCGGTAATCAGCAAGGAGTTCTATCCGGGCATGCCGGCGGACGCACCGACGATCGGCGTGGCCAACCTGCTGGTCGTCCATCAGGACTTCAACCCGGAGCTCGCGTACCAGATCACCAGGCTGCTCTTCGAGAAGCGCTCCGAGCTGGCGCAGGTGCACAAGGAAGCGGCAAACATCACGACGATCGGGCTCGCGGGCCGTTCGCCGGTGCCGTTCCACCCCGGCGCGATCCGCTACTATAAGGAGCGTGGCATCGAAGGTTTCTAGGAGGCTGGGCTTCGTGGTGGCCGCGGTCGCTGCGGCGGCCGCGGCCACCTTCTTGCTCCTCCCGGTGCCCGTGCTCCGCGTGACACACGTCGAGACCGGCAGCATCCTGTGGCGAGTGCCGGTCGCCGCGGGGGCGTACGTGGATCTCAACTACACCAACTCGCTCTTCAACGCACCCACGACCGAGCGGTTCGTCGTGACCGGCGGCCTGCTGCGCCTGATTGAGATCAGCAGCACCAAGCAGGCCGTGCTGGAGTACCTGGCCCTGGAGCCGCCGTACGAGGAGCGCGACGGCCGGTTCGTCTCCAGGAGGCGCGGGCCGTTGTTCAACGACATCACCGTCCGGATCGGGCAAACTGGCCAGCAGCGTCTGGTGGCCGGAGGTCGTGAGATCCCGCTCTATGAGGTGGGCACCGGCCAGGCGGTGAGGGTGGCGGTGGCGCGGGCGCCGCGGTTCATCGCACTCATGCAGCGCAGCCGGTAGGAACCCTCGATGGCGAGCGACGAGTCGCAGCTTCCGAAATCCGAAGAAGAGATCAAGGAACTCGTCGAGGAATACGAGGGCAAGACCCGCAAGCTCGCGGGCCGGTGGGCCGCCGCCGCCACCGCGGTCGCGGTGGCCATGGCACTCTACCACCTGTACGCCGCGAACGCGACGTTCATCCGCCACCTGCACCTGATCCGGCACCTGCTGTTCGTCCTGGTGCTCACCTTCGCGCTCTATCCCGCAACCGCCCGCAGCGTCAGGCGACAGGCGCCGACGGCGTGGGACCTGCTGCTGATCGTCCTGAGCCTCCTGGCGCTCGGCTATCCCTGGCTGGACTTCGACAACTGGGTCAACCGCGCGTACATTCCCACGACCTGGGACCTCGTCTTCGGCATCGTCACGATCCTGCTGATCCTCGAAGCCACCCGGCGGTCCGTGGGCAACGCCCTCTTGCTCATCGTCGTCGGCTTCCTGGTCTACGCCTACGTCGGACCGTGGCTGCCCGAACCGTGGACCCACAAGGGGTACGACACGGTGCGCATCGTCGGCCAGCTCTACATCACGCTGGAGGGCATCTTCGGTGTGCCGCTGGAGGTCTCAGCGACGTTCATTGTGCTGTTCACGATCTACGGGGCGATCCTCGAAGGGTCGGGCGCGGGCCGGTTCTTCGTCGACCTGGCCCTGGCGCTGGTCGGCCGGCGCCGCACCGGCCCCGGGCAGGCCGTGACCGTCGCCTCGTTCCTGCTCGGTGGGCCGTCCGGCAGCGGCGTGGCCACCACGGTCACGGTCGGGACGATTACGTATCCAATGCTCAAGCGGGCCGGCTACGATCGCGAGTCGGCCGGCGGGCTGCTCTCGGCGGGCGGCATCGGCGCGACGATCTCGCCGCCGATCCTCGGTGCCGCCGCGTTCATCATCGCCGAGATCCTGAAGATCTCGTACCTGCAAGTTCTGATCATGGCGTCGATCCCGACCCTGCTCTACTACTTCTCAATCATGCTGATGATCGAGTTCGACGCGCGGCGCTGGAATCTCCAGAAGATCGAGATCGCCGCCGGCGACGCAAGGGCGCTCATCCTGCGCTACTGGTACCTGCTGGCGTCGCTGGTCGTCATCCCCATCTTCATGCTGATCGGCTTCACCGCGATCAAGGCGGTCTTCTGGTCGATCGTCATCGCGGCCGCCACGAGCCTGCTGCGCCGCGAGACGGCCCTGGTCACCGTGCGGCGGACCGGCGTGGACGTCGGCCGCCTGATTCGATCGCTCGACAACGGTAGCCGGCAGGTGCTGAACGTGGGCGTGACGTGCGCCGCGGCCGGCATCGTCGTCGGCGTCGTGAACCTCACCGGCCTCGGGCTCAAGCTGTCCGACGTCATCATCGCCTACGCCGGCGGCGGCCTGTTGCCGACCCTGATCTTCGCGGCGATCGCACTGTGGGTGCTCGGCCTGGCGCTACCGATCACGGCGACCTACATCATCGCCGCGGTTATCGTAGCGCCGGCGCTCATCAAGCTGGGCGTGTCCGAGTTGGCCGCGCACATGTTCATCTTCTATTACGCCGTGCTGTCAGAGGTGTCGCCACCGGTGGGTCTGGCGCCGCTGGCCGCGGCGGCGCTCACGGGCGGCCGGCCGTTCCGCACCATGATCATGGCCTGGAAGTACACGCTGCCGGCGTTCGTCGTGCCGTTCATGTTCACAACGCACGCGAACGGCTTGGGGCTGCTGCTGCAGGCGCCGTGGCCGATCGTGCTCGAGGTGACCGTGATCGCGGGATTGGGACTGGTCGGGTTGGCCGCCGCGCTCACCGGGTGGTTCGTGCGGTACTCCACGACGGTCGAGCGCGTCGCCCTGGCGATCGCCGGGGTCATCCTGATCCATCCCGCCGGGATTCAGGACCTGCCCGCGGCGGCGGTCATCGTGGCGATCGGGCTCGTTCAGTGGTACACACGCCGCCGGTTCGCGCCGGCGCAGGCCGCGTGAGCACGACGGCACGACAACGCAAGAAGGTGAGGAGCGATGACGGGACACCACGACGAACCTCCTGCGCCGGGTGCCGGCGAGCCGGCGGCCGGTGAACCTGCGCTGCCTGATGCGCCGGGACTCGTGATGACTTGTGTGAGCCTGCTGGCCACGAAGGCCTGGGAGGCTATGGGTCTGGTCCCGGATCCCAGGACCAAGCAGATCGAGCGGAAGCTCGACGACGCGCAGCTCGCCATCGATGCGGCCGCGGCGCTGGCCGAGGTGGTCAGGCCTCGCCTGTCCGAGGCCGAACGCCGCGAGATCGACACGCTGCTGGCCAATCTGCGGATCAACTTCGTCGAGCAGAAGGCCAAGGCCACGTAACGGATGTACGTTCGCCTCAAGCATGCGCTGAGCGCGCTGGCACTGGATGTCGTGAAGGCCCCGGCGCTGGACGCGCGGCGGGCCGAGGTGGCCTGGCTACGCGCCTACTGCGAGCACGCGTCCAGACTGCCGGCGCGGCACAGCTTCGCCGTTCCTCTCGCGAAGGTGGCGCGCCGGGCCCGACCATTTGCCGCCGACCGAACCGCGCCGCGTCGGCTGGCGCGGCGGGGGGTGCTCGAGATCGATGCCGGCGCGCTCTGGCTGCCGGCCGGCTTCCACACGCACTTCGCATACATGGACCGGCAGGTCCGCCGTCTCGCCGCGGTGGCGCGGACGCTGGTCGGCGCGCGCTTGCCCCGGGGAACGGCCGGCGCGGTGCGCAGGGGCGCGGCCCTGTTCGACGGCGGGCTCTTCTTCGAGTGCCACGAGTACCTCGAAGGCCTCTGGCGCAACGCGCCGGAGGCCACGAAGCCCTTCTATCAGGGCGTCATCCTCGTGGCCGCGGCGTTCTACCACTACGAGAAGGCCAACCTGCACGGCGCGCGCGTCAAGCTTGCGTCGGGCATCGACCGCCTGCGAGAGTGCCCGCCGGTTTGGCACGGCGTGCACCTGGGCCGCTGGCTGTCCGCCCTGGCGCCCTGGCAGGACCGCGTCGAGGCGGGATTGCCGGCCGGCATCTTGAAGGTCTCTGAGATCCCGAAGATCCCGCTGGTCCGGACGGGCGGCCGGAGAGGGTCTCGATGAACGATCTCTACCGTTACGTCGACGCGCACGCCGATGCCTTCGTCCACGACCTGCAGCGGTTGTGCCGGCAGCCGTCGATCTCCGCGCAGGGCATCGGCCTGCAGCAGTGCGCCGAACTGCTCGCCGCGCAGATGCAGGCTAAGGGCATTCCGGCGCGCCTCGAGCCCGTTGCCGACGGCCCGCCGCTGGTCGCCGCCGAGATCCCCGGCGACAGTACCCGCACACTGCTGATCTACGACCACTACGACGTGCAGCCGCCCGACCCGCTCGACGAATGGGAATCCGACCCGTTCGCCGCGGAGGTCCGCGGCGGGAAACTCTACGCGCGGGGCGCGCAGGACACCAAGGGCAACATCATGGCGCGCGTGGCCGCGGTCGATGCCTGGCTGCGGGTCCGCGGCCGGCTGCCGGTCACCGTCAAGTTCCTCATCGAGGGCGAAGAGGAAGTCGGCAGCCCGCACCTGGGCGCCGCGCTGAACGCCCGGCCCGACCTCGCGCGGGCCGACGCCTGCCTGTGGGAATCGGGTGCCAAAGATCACCGTGACGTCCTCAACGTCTACCTGGGCGTCAAGGGCATGCTGTACGTCAACTTCGAGGTCACCGGTGCGCGGCGCGATCTCCACTCCGCCTCGGCCGCGGTCGTCCCGAGCCCGGTGTGGAAACTGTTGTGGGCCCTCCGCACGCTCAAAGGGCCCGACGAGCAGGTGCGCATCCACGGCTTCTACGACGATGTGGCGCAGCCCAGCCCGGCGGAGCTGGCGCAACTGGAGCGGATCGCGGCCCAGCGCGACGACGCCGCGGCGCTGCGCGAGTTGGGCATCCCTGCGTTCGTAAAGGGCCTGACCGGGGTCGATCTCGTCAGGCGCCTGTTCTTCGAACCCACGTGCAACATCTGCGGCCTGAACGCCGGCTATCAGGGCCCGGGATCGAAGACCGTGCTCCCCAGACGCGCCTCGGCGAAAGTCGACTTTCGGCTCGTGCCCAACCAGCGATCCGACGACATCCTGGCGAAGCTGCGCGACCACTTCCGGCGCGAGGGGTTCGCCGACATCGCGTTCACGGCGCGCGGCGCCGAGCCCTACAAGACGCCCTACGACTCGCCTATCGTCGAGGTGGTGGCTGAGACGGCCGAAGAGGTCTACGGTACGCCGCCGCTCATCCTACCCACGCAGGCCGGGACCGGACCGATGCACGTGGTCTGCGGGCTCTTCAACATCCCGGCAGTCGGCACCGGGGTCGGGTACGCGGGCGGCAACAACCACGGGCCGAACGAGAACATCCGGATCGCGGACTACATCCAGGGGATCAAGCACATCGCCCTGATTCTGGAACGGTTCGCGGGGTAGTGGTATGCTAGCCTCACGGTGCCAGTTCGGAGGAGTACGGTAGCCCGGTAACCGGCCCGCCTGCTAAGCGGGTGGAGGAGTGATGAGCTCCTCTCGCGGGTTCAAATCCCGCCTCCTCCGCCAGTCCTCTCCTCGCACGCTCAACCCCACGGAGGTGATGCCGAGTGACAGGACTCAACTACCTCGCGGTGCTCGTCGCGGCCATCCTCAACATGCTCATCGGCGCATTGTGGTATTCGCATGGCCTGTTCGGCAAGAGCTGGATGGAATTGACCGGCCTCAAGCCCGAAGACGCGCAGAAGCGCATGGCCGGCATGCGGCGGGCCTACAGCCTGATGTTCATCGCGTCACTCCTGATCGCGTACACGCTGGCGAGGGTGCTCTGGTACGCGAAGATCGAGTCGGCCGGCGGCGGCGCCATGATCGGCCTGCTGGCATGGGTCGGGTTCGTGGCGACCACCCACGGTGCGAACTACCTCTTCGAGGGCAAGCCCTTCCGGCTCTACGGCATCAACACCGGGTACTCGTTGGTGTCGTTCCTCGTGATGGGCGCGCTGCTCGGCGCGTGGCGGTAGGCTATCGCGGCCCGGCGGCGTTCGCCCACATCGGCCGGAAGTACCCGTGGATGAAGTACGCGGGGGCTCCGAGGAAGATGATCCCACACATCACCGAGGACGGGGCACCGGTCTCAGAATCCTGCATGAGCGGGGTCGGGGAGCCGCACGTGCAGCGCTGTGGAAAATCAAGCCGCGGCCTGTTACAATGCCTCTGCTGGCCACCGGCGCCCGCCGGTGGCCGATACATCGCGCGCCCGTAGCTCAGCGGATAGAGCGTTGGCCTGCGGAGCCAAAGGTCGTGGGTTCAAGTCCCGCCGGGCGCGCCAAAAGACCCCCAAGACAGGAAACAGCCGTGCGGCGGCGTAGTTGTCGCGCATGCCTAAGCGACGTATTGCCGCAGTTCTGGCGTCTGCCCTCCTGATCGTCCTGTGCGCGCCGGCGCGGGCGGTGCTGGCGTTCGACACCTGGTGGCACGCCGAGGCGACCCGGCACGGGGTGATCGCCAACGGCTTCTCCGCCGACGCGCGCCTGGCCACGCAGGTCACGAACTACCTGACCGACTTCCACACGGTGGCGGCCGACAAGATCGGCGGGTTCGAAGGGCTCTACCGGCGGCTTCCCGGCGGCCCGCCCCAGTCCGCGCCCACGGCGGCCCGTCTCGACCCTGTCGACATGGACCGGCTGCACTTCGACTCGCTGCGCTCAACGGCCGAAGTCGAGGCGCAGTGGGCGACGCTGGAGGCCAACACGAAGGCCGCGCTGCGCAAGTACGCGACCGATCCGTCGGTCAAGCCGGGGTTCCGGCCGATCGTGCTCCTCACGATCCTGGGCGCGAGCCTGCACATGGTGCAGGACTTCTACTCCCACTCCAACTGGGTCAACGAGTTCGTCAAGAAGTCCCCGGGCAGTCCGGTACCCACCTGGCAGGACGTCCCGGCGGCGCAGCGCGCGGCGATGCCGCTCCATACCGGCGCGTACCCCGATGGCTGTTGTCCCGGGCAGCCTGATCACGAGGCGCTCACAAAGGACTCGTCGGACCGTGCGCTCAACGCCGAGGCCGTGGACGTGGCCAAGCGCGGATCGATCGCGTGGGTCCGGCTGCTCATGCAGGATCAGGGCATTCCGTGGGCGACGCTGACCGGCCACAAGGTCGCGCCGACCGTGGGCAGGCGCTTCCTGTACGATCTCGACGCGACGTTCCTGACGTCGTCATCCATCTTGGCCGGGCACTTCGACGGCCCGCGGCCGGCCAAGTTCGTGTTCGCCAGCGATGGCGACCTGGGGCGCGAGAGGCGGATGGCGCGGCAAGCGCTCCTCCTGGTGCTCGGCGGGTACTCCACAAATCTGGGTGTCATCGACAATCCGTACAAGTTGCCCACGCCGTACTGGGCCGGCTTCCTGGTCTACCACATTGAGCGCGACCTGGCGAAGGGGCTGCTGTTGTCCGGCAGGCGGCGGTAGCGAGTCCAAAGGTACGCAACCGCCATTCTGAGCCCACCCGGGCCGGGAAGTCTGCGGGGAATTCGGGGCAACTCGCCCCGGCGCGAGTTGCGTTCGGCACCCGGAGCGTCGTATCGGGACGCTGTATCTTAGGACGGAGCGCTCTCCACCCTGCAAATCCACGCGGCGACCGCACCGGCTAGCTCGTTCACGACATCGTCCTCGGTCCGCCCCCGCACCTTGAGCCCGTGGTCCCCGCCTTCGACCACGTGGAGCGTGGCCGTCCTCAGGCGTTCCAGTGTCGCGTGCAGCAAGGCGGGTGTGGCGAACGGGTCTCGAGACCCTTGCACGAAGAGCATCGGCGCGGTGATCTTGACAAGATGCTTGTCGCGGAGCCGGTCGGGCTGCCCGGGCGGGTGCAGGGGATAGCTCAGGAACACCAACCCGCGCGCCGGAAACCCGGCCGCTGCCAGATGGGAGGCGATCCGGCCACCCATGGAGCGCCCGCCCAGCAGCGACGCTCCCACGCGCCGCGCGACGTGTTCGGCCACAGCCCGGTAACAGACCTCGAGCGTGCGCTGCGGATCGGGGACACGGCGCCGGGCCTCGGCGTAGGGGAAGTTGAAGCGCACAACGCCAATGCCCAGGTCGGCCAATGCCCGCGCCACCTTCGCGAGACCGGGCGTGTGGAGCGTCCCGCCGGCGCCATGACCCAGAACGAGGTAGGGCCCGCCTTGCGGCGGGTGATCCCAGACGGCCGAGACGACTCCGCCGGCCCAGGCGACGGTCTCCTGCTCAGCACGTGTACTCAGGGAGTTGCGCCGGGTCGAGAGCGTCGCGGAAAGTGACTGGGTGTGTCAGGGGACGGGCGCGAAGAGCGCCGAAACGACGCGCCCTACACCGCCCGCACCAACGACAGCAGCAGCCCCACGACCAGCCCGAGGGCGATCGCTGCGAACGGCGCGTACTCCACAATGGGCAGCGAAGGCTCATCGACATCAGGCCGAAGATCCTTGACCATCAGGATCTTCGGCCTTCTGCGAT
Organism: Candidatus Fervidifonticultor quartus; assembly: GCA_031458775.1. Classification (GTDB taxonomy): domain Bacteria; phylum Sysuimicrobiota; class Sysuimicrobiia; order Sysuimicrobiales; family Humicultoraceae; genus Fervidifonticultor_A; species Fervidifonticultor_A quartus. Next base: position 17,366 of record JAVKJV010000038.1, read on the forward strand.
TGAAGTCGGCAAGTCGCCGGAGGTCGAACTGTGTGGTGGGATCAGCGAACAGTTCCGTGCGCTCCCGCACTGGTACGCCTGCCATGAGAACTCTCCAGATCTGATCTCGATCGTCCCCTAAAGCATGCCATGAGAGCGCGGCCAATGTCTATTGAAAGTAGGTCAACCTCGCATCGAAGTTGCCGGACATTGCCTGTGCCCGAGATTGACCCCGGCCGCACAACGGCTCGTCATTTCCCCTTGGTGCGCGTCGCGGTCGGTGTTGGTTTGGGGCACCCCGCAGGGTCGTAGTCCCTGCTGCGCGGGTCGCAGTTCGGCGCGGCTTTCACGTTCCCCGGCCCGCGCCCTCTGGCATCGTCCGGCCTCGATCCAGGGCGCTGCGTCGGCTGCGAAGTCGGTTGCGGTGCCGGCTGCTGCAACGTGGGCTGCGGCGTCGGCCGCGGCTGGTCGGTCTGTGGCGTCGGCCGCGCGCGCGGCGTGGGTACCCCGCCCGGCCCGGGACCAGGCGTCACCACAGTTGCCGGCTCCGTCGGCCTGGGTTGCGGCACCGGCGGGACAGCCGGCGGTGGGGTCGGCGGTACCTGGTCGTTCCGCGGCGTCGGCCGTGGTGTGGGCTGCAACGCCGGCTGCGGCGTAACAGCTCTGCGCGCGTCCGGCATCGGCCTCACCGGCGCGGGCCTCCCGGAGACCTGCTGGCCGAGTTGCGGTGGGGCGGCCGGTGGTGGCGGTGTGGTGTTCACGATCACCGGACGCTCCTGCGCCGTGACGGGGGGCTTGTGTGCGGGCTTCTCCCCGGAGTTTCCCAACAGGCTCGGGAGTGTCGCCTGCGCGGGCGGCGCGGCGGCGACGGACGCCCCTGCGAGTACGGGCTGCGCGACGGCCACCAGAGAGGTGTCCACGCGGCCCGACTGTCGGAAGACATCGGGCCGAATGACGGTGATGGCCTTGGGCAGATGGCGGTGCACGTACTTCACGCGGGTGACGTTCACGATGGTGACGTTGATGATCGTGATGTTGATGTTGCGATAATAGGTCGGACTCGTCCGGTATGGCGGAACATAGATCTCTCGCGGTGCGAGCGGGAACCAGCCGATCCCGCCTCCACCAAGAATGACGAACACGACGAGTGCGGGCGCGAAGATCGGGCGGATGGGCAGGTGTCCCGGTACCCACACCCAGTAGCCGTTGATGAGCGCCCAGCGGCCGTAGTGAAACGGCGCAAAGCCCCAGGGCGCATCGTCGATCCAGGTCCATCCCCAGGGGGAGACGTACATCCAGCGTCCATGCCGGTAGGGCGTCCAGCCACGATGGACCCGCGGGTACCACACGTAGCCATAGCCGGCCACGCGGCGCCAGGTGCCGTGGTATGCCAGGTCTTGAAACCCGGTCATCGTGACCGGCACGTACGGGGCGATCGCCTGAATCGCCTGCGCCTCCTGCTGCTCGCGGGCGAGGGCCCACTGGCCGAACTCATCAAGGGTCCCGGTGGGGATGACTTCGTACACCGACGTACTGTTGTTGGAGACGACCACCGTCTGGCCGGTTCGCACCGAGAACGTCGCACGCGACGTGGAGACGTCCGCCTGACCTGACCGCACGGCAATGCGCACAGAGCCGCCCGCCTCGTCCACGTCCAGTCGATAGTGGCCCGACCGGGTCAGCGCCACGGCAGCCACCGGCGTACCAATTTCGAAGCGCTCACCGGCGTCGAGATGACGGATGCCGATGTCGACGGTCTCTTGGGGAACGCGCAGTTGGATCGCCTGATCGTCGAGGGTGAGAATATCGACCTCAGTGAACTCGTCCAGCCGGACCGCAGTCGAGCCTACATGAAACTCCGCCCGGGCGTTCTCGTCCGTCCACAGCGCGGTGCCCGTCGTCAGCGGATAATTCAGGACAGCGGCGGCCCACTCATTGACGCCGCCGGGTGCGAACGACACCTGCCCGCTCATGTAGTTGAGGCGGCCGACCCGGCCCGGCGGATCGGCGGTCTGGGCCTGCGCCACGCTATTGGACCACGTCGTCGGCGCAAGCGATGTGAGGATCAGCGCGGCAATGACCACCGACGCAAAGGCGTACTGCAAGGGACGCATGATTCGCACCCTCCTGCGGACTCCCGCGAGCAATCACACCCTCAGAGTCCCGCCTCCCCGACACCCTTCAATACGTTCGCTGCGTGCCCTGGGTTCGTACGATCGACGGCGACCGGTGCGACGGCAGGGATACGCCGAGGATACTCGCGAAGACACGCTCGACAATGACGCGGTGTTGATCGTTGAAACCCACGCGAACAAGCCTGTTCATCTCGTTCCTCGCTGCCTACTTTCTGTCACAGTTCTTCCGCTCGACGAACGCGGTCATCGCGCCGGACCTCGCGCGCGAGTTTGCGCTGAGCGCCTCGCGGTTGGGTTTGATGACCGGTCTGTTCTACGCGGCGTTCGCGGCGACCCAGATCCCGCTCGGCCGCGCGCTCGACCGTCACGGGCCGCGGCTCGTGACGCCGGTGCTGATGCTGGCCGCGGCGGCCGGCAGTCTCGCGTTCGGCACCGCGCGCGACTTCACCGCGCTGGCGGCCGGACGGGCGTTGATCGGCATCGGGATGGCCGGGGTGTTGATGGGCGCGCTCAAGGCGCTCAGAGCGTGGTATCCAGGACGCGACTATCCCACGGTCTCGGGCCTGTTCGTCGGTCTCGGCGCCACGGGAGCCCTGGCCGCGGCGACACCACTGGCCGCGCTCACCTCGGCGGTCGGCTGGCGACCGGTCTTCCTGATTGCGTCGGGTGTCACGCTGCTGGCCGGACTGAGCATCGTCGCAGGGGCGCGCGATTCCCCAGACGCGGCGTCGCAGGACACGGCGCAGTCTGAGGCGCCCGCCGCGCGGTCGCGGGCTGGCTTCGCGGCAGCGCTCAAGACCGATGCGCTCTGGCGCATGGGCACGATGCACTTCTTCGTTGCGGGCACGCAGTTCGCGTTCCAGGGCCTGTGGGGCGGCCCGTACCTCTACGACATCGGCCGACTGTCGCCGATCGCCGTGGGCAACATCCTGCTGCTGCTCAGCGGCGGCGTGGTCGCCGGCTACGCGGCGTCGGGCTGGGTCGCGCAGCGATTCGGACTCGTGCGGACGGTGACGGGTGCCATGCTGGTCTTCGCGGCCACGCACCTAGCCCTCAGCCTGCGGCCCCCGCTGCCGGCAATCGCCGCTGCGTACCTGGTCTTCGGCATCGCCGCCGGGTTCGGCATCATGCTGCTCGCGCACGCCGGCATGGCGTTCCCGAGGCACCTGGGCGGACAGGCGATGACGTTCGTCAACCTGATGGGGATCGGCGGCACGTTCCTGTTCCAGTGGGGGATCGGGCTGATCCTGGGCGCCTACGGGGTCGACGCGCAGGGACACCATCCGCCAGCGGCCTACAGCACGGCATTTCTCCTGACGGGCGCGGGCACGGTGCTCGCAGCACTCTGGTATTCGGGGTTGCGTCGCGGCCCCTACAACGCGTGAAGGCCCGGGCGCCGACAACGCCTTCGGACCGATGGTCTCTGCACATGAAGACCGACGCGCCGCGGGAATCAGGGCCTGTGGGACAGTACGTGGAGGGGTAAGATCTTGGCCGTGCCCGTGGCATAGGGCTCGCGTCGCACGACCCGCAGGGTCTTGGCCTCGCGCCAGCGCTCGAGGGTGAGACTCCGGCTCTTGCGCTCCGCGCCGAGGAACGCGAGGACATCGTTCACCAACCGCCTTTCATCAAGAGGCCCGATCCGCGGGCTCACAACGATACTGATCTTGGGAATGCCGCCTTCTTCTTCCTCCACGAACTGGTAGTCCGTCGCGTACCCGCCGAATCGAGCAGGCAGCACGTCCTCCACGAGCGCGAGGATCCGGGCCCCCTGGAACTTCAGGCCCTCGCTGGTCAGTTTGTCGTAGCTGCGGATGTACCGCATGTGCGTGTGCATGCCAAGGCGCTCCAACGGGCACGCGCAGACCCGCTCCTCCAAGACCGCGTAGTCGTCGGTCTCTACGTTGAGCATGACCTTGGGCGCAACCGGCCGCAGCGTCGTGATCAGCATCGTCTGGACCGCCGGTCCGTCTGAACCGACCTGTTTCAGGCGCGAGATCACCGCGAGCTTGTCGGAGGCCACGTGGGTGTCGTCCAGGTCGGCCGGCGCGGCGCAGGGCAGGCCGATCCGTCCGATCTCGTTCATGGTGTACGGCGCCGCGACCACGCTGCCGGTCCGCGCGATGACCGCGGCCTTGGCCGGCGTGTACGGCTCACCGCCGAGGACGAAGAACGTGCCCGAGATGTCGAGCCCGCGCTCCAGGGCCGCCAGGCAGATGCGCACTCCGGAACTCGCGTTCGTGTCCAGCAGGGCCGGCGTACCCGCCCGCCGCTTGTCGGCCAGCCACTCGGCGACGCGCCATGCCTGATCCAGCGGGACGTGGATCGGGATCGGCAGCGGCGTGCCCCACAGGCGGCTCCCGTAGACTGCCGATGCGAACGTAAGTTGTGTCCGGTCGACGGCCGTGTGCGAGAACCACCGCTCCACGGGCTTGCCCAGCTTCATGTGACGGAGCACGATCTGCAGGCCGGCCAGGCCCGGTGGCACCGGACGCCAGAGCCCCATCGGTCGGTCGTCGAGACCGAAGGCCGCGAGGAACAACGCGTGGTACGGCGCATCGTTCTCGAGCAGGTCGAGCCGCACGGCGCGGCGGCGCATGCCGCGCGAGCCCTCGGTGTTCGCGTGGTACTGTGCCGAGGCCACCCGGTTATCGAAATCGTCCGGACCGATCGCGAACTCCAGTGTTCCACGGGTCACAGGGACGCGGCCCTTGTACTCTTCGTATGAGATGTACACGCCGGCTTCCGCCAACCGGCGAAGTGCCTGCTCCACGCCGGCCTCACGCACCATCGCAACGACCCCGGCGCGCGTGATCCCGGCGTGCGCGAGCAGCCTGGCATAGGGGCTCGACGGGTGTTCGAAAACTCCGGCCTCGAGCGAGTCGATGAAGCTCTGCGCCCGAGCGCGCACGCGCTCCTCGACGAGTCGTGCGCATTCGTCCGGAACGAACGGCTTCCGGAGAAACCGTCGCAGCTCGTTCAGGTACCGTCCTGATGTCCGCAGCGTATCGAGCGTGAGCACCGGCATCCTGCACGCACCGACATGTCTGAGGTCTACTCTATCTATCCAAGATTACTCCATCGAGCCTACCGTATTCTTACCCATGAGCGCCCGGCCGCCGCCGGTGCATCGGTTGTTCCTCTCCTCCCGACGGATGAGTCCCTGTCCGATCGGACGAGATGCGGTTGCGCGATCGGCCCCTGGAGAATCGCCTTCACGCTTGATGCCCAACGTGCCGGCGACCCCGTAGCATGGGAAATGCTGGCGCATGTGCCGGAGAGCCGCGGCGTGTCACTGCCAGTGTCGTCCGCCGTCGCAGGCGCAGCGGGGAGTACAGGTGCTCCAAGAACAGTCGTCGCCCACGACCGGTGTCGGTCACGCCCTCGGGTGGATGATCCGGCGCGGCGTGAGCCTGCGCGCGTCCTCTGAAGTCACCTACCGTACCGTCCGCCTGCTCTCGGTGCTCTCGGGCCTGCTGCTCTGGGAGTGGGCCGGCCGCAACACGGCGTGGAGCTTTGCCCTCCCTCCGGCCTCCTCGGTCCTGGGCGCCCTGGCGCAGCGCCTGCTCGATCCGGAGTTCTGGCTGGGTGCCTTCACGACCGCGCAGGCGTTCGTCTTCGGCTTGGCGCTGATCGTCGCCACCGGCATTCCCGCCGGACTCGTCATCGGCCGCAGCGCCACCGCGCGCCGGCTGACCGACCCGCATCTCGCCTTCCTGCTCGCCGTCCCCGCAGCCCCCCTGGTCCCGCTGTTCATGATCGTCTTCGGGGCCGGCCTGGCGGCCAGGGTTGCCACGGTCTTCCTCTTCGGGATCGCCGTGCTCGTGGTGAACACCGCGGCGGGCGTGCGTCTGGCCCCCCGTCCCCTGGTGCGGATGGCCGAATCCTTTGGGGCGACTCGCACGCAGGTCTTCCGCCGCGTCGTGCTGCCGGCGGCGGTACCCGGCGTCATGGCCGGGCTGCGCCTGGCCGCGGGCCGTGCGGTCGTCGGGACCGTGGTCTCGGAACTCATCATCATCTCAGTGGGTCTCGGCAAGATGATCAACCAGTACAGCGCCAGCTTCGACGCGCCCAATCTGTTCGCCGTGATGACCGTCGTGCTGGCCGCCGGTCTTGCGGTGGCGCGGGCGATGAACTGGGCGGAACGGAAGGTGGTCCGGTGGCGGTAGGCAACGGCATGGCGATTGCGGTCGCCGATCTGACGAAGCGGTTTGCCGCGCCCGAGGGTGAGGTGTTGCTGGCGCTCGATCAGGTCTCCTTTGCGGTGCGGCCCAACGAGTTCGTGAGCATCATCGGCCCGAGCGGTTGCGGCAAGACCACGCTGCTCCAGATCCTGGACGGGCTCGTGCGTCCGGAGCGAGGCGAGGTGCTCGTACACGGCAGCCGCGTGACCGGGCCGGGGCCCGACCGGGCGATGGTGTTCCAGGACTTCGCGCTGCTGCCCTGGGCCACGGTGCTCCACAACGTCGCCTTCCCCCTGGAGATCCGCGGAGTTCGCCGCGAGGAGCGTGAGCACCGCGCCCGGCAGGTCATCGCGACGGTAGGGCTGGCGGGTTTCGAGGGCTACTACCCCCACGCGCTCTCCGGCGGCATGCAGCAACGTGTGGGGCTCGCGCGGGCGCTGGTCGTGAATCCGGACACGCTGTTGATGGACGAGCCGTTCGGCGCGCTCGACGCCCAGACCCGGCACGAACTGCAAGACGAACTCCTCCAGCTGTGGCAGGAGCACCCGAAGACGGTCGTGCTGGTCACCCATGACATGGAGGAGGCCGTCTACCTCTCGGACCGGATTCTTGTCCTGACACCGCGGCCCGGCCGCATCGCCCGCGAGATCGTGGTGCCGCTCGCCCGCCCGCGGGACGTCAGGGTTCGCCGGACGGCGGCATTCGCCGAACTCGTCGAGAACGTCTGGGAAAGCCTCAAAGGACAATCCACATCATGAATGACACCCATGAATGACACCAAGGAGGGAACCGATCATGCGTAGGCCTTGGACAATCCTGGCGGTGGTGGCTCTGGTGTGCCTCCTCGCGGCCATCCCCGGGGCGGCCCGGCAGAACCGCCTCGCCGTTGGGTTCGGAGGCGTCAAGCAGGTACCCCACACCGCCACACTCATTGCCATGGAGCGGCTACGGGATCGCGGATACGAGCCCGAGCCTGTCTTCCTGCCACAGACCCAGTTGACCATTCCGGCGGTCATGCGGGGCGAGATTGACTTCGGGCTCCCTGATCCGATCAGCGCGGCGACGGCCATCATGCGCGGCGTGCCGATCGCGATCGTCGGCGCCTACGCGATGCCCGGGCTCGGCCAGTGGGTCATGGTGGCGCCGAAGGCGATCACGTCGCCCAAGCAACTGGCGCGCAAGCGCATCGCGGTGCACAGCCTCTCGTCGGTGTCCAACATGGTGGTGCAGTTTGCCATCAAGAAGTACGCCATCACCAGCCCGCAGGTGCTCGTCATCCCGGGATCGGTGGCGCGCGCCCAGGCGCTGCTGCAGAACGAGATCGACGCGACCTCGGTCTTCATTGCCGACGCCATCCGCCTCGAGATGGTAGCGCCCGGCCGCTTCCACATCCTGCTTGACTTCAAGGACATGCCGGTCCACGATTCGGTCTTCGTCGCGCGGCGCGACTGGCTCAGCACGCACCAGACCGAGACCGAAGACTTGCTGCGCAGCCTGATCGAGACGCACCGGCGCATGGCCGCCGGCCCGGAGTGGGGCGTGGCGCGCGCGCTCAACCTCTTCCCGGATCAGGATCCCGCGTTCGTGTCGGCGACGGTGCGGGCGTTCATCGCGCGCGGGATCTGGGACGCGAACGCCGGTGTCCCGAACGGCCCGGACACCATCCGCAACATGATCAAGCACCTCAAGACGGTCGAAGCCCTGCCGGCGAACGCCTCAGAGGACCCCGCCTACTACGCGGATCTGACGGCACTCGATCACGTGCTGGCGAAGGTCGGGAGGAAGTAATGAACGGTGCGACCACCTGGACCGGCTATTGGAACGGACGTTTCCTGCCGGATAGCGAGATCCGTCTGTCGCCGTCGGACCGCGGCTTCGTGCTGGGCGACGCGGTCTATGAGATCACGCGGACCTACCGTCACGTGCCGTTCCATCTCGACTGGCACCTGGACCGGCTCTTCGCCGGACTCGCGTACATCGAACTGGACCCGCTGCTCACGAGGGGCGAGATCGAAGCGTTGACCCTCGAGGTCCTGGACCGCAACCGAGCGAACCTGAAGCCAAACGACGACGTCACGCTCACGCAGCGGATCACGCGCGGACCCAATCCTCCGCTGTTCGGCGGGCCGCCTCCCGGCCCGCCGACAGTCATCATCACGTGCCGGCCGATTCACTTCCCGCTGTTCGCTCATCTGTACGACGAAGGGGTGGAGCTTGTCGTGCCCTCGGTGCGGCTGCCGGTCAAAGGCGGCATCGATCCGCGCGTCAAGATGCACAGCCGGCTACCGATGGCCCTGGCATCGGTGCAGGTCACGCGCCGCGGCGGGCACGCCCTGCCGCTGATGGTCGACACCGAAGAGTACATCACCGAGACCTCTCACACCAACGTGTTCGCCATGGTGGGCGCCGAGCTCGTGACACCGCCGGACGACGTCGCGCTTGGCGGCATCACGCGGCGCGTGATCACTGACCTCGCCGAGCAGGCCGGCGTGCGGGTCATCCGGCGTCCACTGCATCTCACTGAGGTGAAACAGGCCTCCGAGGCGCTCGTGACCGGCACCGGGTCGGGCCCGCTGCCGGTCAGAATGGTTGACGGTCGACCGTTTGACCGCGTCCCGGGGCCGGTGACCGCCACCCTGACGAAGGCCTTCAGCGCGCTCGTCGGCGTGGACATTGTCGCGCAGGCGCGCTCGCATGTGGCGCACCTGAGCCGGGCCTAGGCCTGTTGCGTACGATGAGGACCGACGGCTCGCGCTGGCTGCTGAGGCACGCGCCCTGGACCTACTCGGTGCTGCCGGTGTTGCTGCTGTGGGAGGCCGTCGGGCGGCTCGGACTGTTTGTGTTCATCCCGCCGCTGTCGCAGGTGACTGCCGCGGCCATCTCCCTGGCCGGCGGCGGCCAGCTCTGGGTTGAAGGCCTGCGCACCATCGGGTCCGTGCTGGTGGGGTTTGGACTGGCCGCGGCCGCCGGGACCGTGCTCGGCGTGCTCATGGCGCGCCATCGCCTGGTCGAGGCGGCGTTCGGCCATTACGTCGACGCGCTACAGAACATCCCAGCCGCAGCGACGGTGCCGGTTCTCGTCTTGCTCCTCGGTCTCGGCCGAACGAGCATCGCCACCGTGACGTTCGTGTTCGCGTTCCCGGCCATCACCATCAATGTCTACGCAGGGGTCAAGCACGTCGACCCGAGGCTGGTCCAGATGGCCAGGTCATTCGGGGCAGGGGAATGGGCGCTGGTGCGGCGCGTGATTCTGCCCGCGGCACTTCCCCTGGCGCTGGCCGGCATGCGCCTGGGCGTGGGACGCGCGGTCAACGGCGCGGTGCTTGGCGAGATGATGATCTCGAGCATCGGGCTCGGCGGACTGCTGATGTACTACGGCGGCTCGTTCAAGGTGCGCGAGTTGTACGCCCTCACGCTCCTGGTCGTCGGTATCGCGGGTACGCTGATGGCGATCGTGCAGGTCGCGGAGAAGCGGGCCGGCCGCTGGATCCGGTAGCCCGGCCCGCGCTCACCGGCGACTGACGGCGGGAAGCGGCGTCAGGATGTGCTCGAGCTGGCCCCGCAGGTGCTCGAACTTCGGCGGCAGCGAGAGCGACTCGCCGAGACGTTCGAGCGGCTCGTCGGTCGCGAAGCCCGGGCCGATCGTGGCGATCTCGAACAACACGCCGCTGGGCTCCCGGAAATAGATCGAGCGGAAGTAGAAGCGGTCAATGACCGGCGTCGGGTTGCCGCCGCCCGTGGCCACCCGCGCGCGCCACGCCTCGTGCAGGTCCATGGGTGATGACCAGGCGACGTGGTGCACGGTGCCCGCCCCTCCCATGCCGGGCGTCGCCGACTCATCGTAGGCGTAGAACGCGCCGCGACGCTCTCCCCGCACGTCGAACCCCGTACTCCCCGCGGGGTCGAAGCCAAGGGTCTCCTGGAGGAAACGCCGGCTCCGTTCGGGGGCGCGGCTGTACGCCCGTACGCCGTCGAACCCCTGGAGGGCCATCGCTTCGGGAATCTCGCGATGCCGGGCCACCAGCGGCTGATCGCCTGTGTGGACCGCGCGGATCTCGAGCCCGAGCCCCTCGGGGTCGTTGAATGTCAGGCTCTTGGCGGCGCGATGGGTGGCGGTCCCCTCTGCGCGGAGCCTGGCGTCCCAGAAATCGAGCGCCTCCTCGGAAGCGACGCGCCACACAACGCGGTGCACCATGCCCGCGCCGGCCCGGCCTTGCGGCATCCCCGGGTATTCGAAGAAGGTGAGGTCGGCACCCGCGCTGCCGAGATCGTCGGCATAGAACAGGTGATAGACCGTCGGGTCGTCCTGGTTCACGGTCTTCTTGACCAGACGCAGCCCGAGGACCCGCGTGTAGAAGTCGACGTTGCGGGGTGCGTCACCGGTAATCGCGGTGATGTGGTGGATGCCTTCGAGCTTCACTGAGAACCTCCGTCACACTGATCGCGGTCGGACAACCCGAACCATTGATACTCAAAGAGAACCGCCGAGTCGGGCTGGCCATTCCCGCGGGCTCAGGGCGTCACAGGAGTCTGCCATGAGGGCGGCGAACGGCACTTGTGCCGGAGATGAGAGCGGGAGCCTTCGCCGTGTGCGAGAACCGCAGGTGCGGGTTCTCGTATCGCTTTGTCGACGTGCGCTACACACCGGCCGCCTGCCCGGTGTGCGGCCGCCGGCTCATCGCACTGTGCCCATCGTGCGCGTCGCCGCTGCGGTCAAACATCGGTCGGTGCTCGCGGTGCGGCAAGAGCATCTTTCCCCGAGAACCGGTCACGGCCTCACCGCTCCTCGCCCGACGCGGCTAGCGTGCGGTAGCGCCACCACCCCTCCATCTTGCACGGCGCGCAGGATCGCCACACCGGCCTCGGTAACCTTCAGACCATCCTGCCCGGTGACTGCGGGCTCGCGGCCGTCGCGGACACACTCCACGAAGTGCCAGATGCTCCTCTGCACGAAGCCGTCCGCCCGGCCCGCGACGACCGGCGCGGCGAAGAGGTCAGGATACGTGAGGGCGCCTGCTCGCGCAAGCACCAGGCTCTCGTTGTGTGACGTGTCGATGTACATCGTCCCCTGCTCGCCGACAATCTCGGTCTTGAAGTCCTTGACCGTCGGGCCCCCGGCGGGTAGGATCCACACGTGCTCGAGCACCGCGTGCGCACCGTTGGAGAACTCCAGCGTGGCGACGACGTAGTCGTCCGCAGTCACGCCCCGCTGCTCGAGCACGCCACGCCCTGCCACCGCCGAGACGCACGTGACCTCAGCGTCAAGCAACCAACGTAACAGATCGACACAGTGGCTTCCCAGAAACCAGACAACACTGGAGCGTCCAGCCCAGTCGAGCATCTCGGTCGGGATGGTGATCGCGTTAGAGAGTCTCATGTAGATATACCGCACGCGGCCCACCTGCCCGGCGCCGATCGCGTCACGGGCCGCGCAAAACGGTGGGTTCCAGCGATTGTGGAAATCCACCATGAGCGTCACGTCGTTGTGCCGCGCTGCATCGATGATCGCCCCGGCGTCTTCCACGGTGGTGGCTAAGGGCTTCTCAATGAGCAAATGCTTGCCGGCAGTGGCGACGGTCACCGCGACCTCACGGTGCGCGTGATCGGGCGTTGCCACCGACACGGCGGCCAGGCCAGGGTGCCGTAGCATCTCGTCAAGGTGCTCGTGCGGCGTGCCACCGAACTCGGCGGCAACTGCCTCGGCCCGTTCGCGGCGAATATCGCAGACGGCCAGTAGTTCCGCGTCGCGGTGCAACGCGTAAGCCTGCGCGTGTCGCCGGCCGAACAACCCGGCGCCCACGACGCCGAATCCCACTCTCATGTCTGGCCTCCTAAGAGACTGGATTTCTGGAATCAGCCTTTCAGGCCGCCGGCAGTGAGCCCCTCCACAAGATATCCTTGCAGGAACATGAACAGCAGCACGACCGGGACGGTCATGAGGCAGGCGCCCGCGATGATGAGGGACCAATCGGTCGCGAACTGGCTGGTCGCGTAGTTATAAAGTTGCACCGCCACGGTCATCGCCGAGGTATCCCGGGTCAGCACGAGGGCGAACAAGAAGTCATTCCAGGCCAGGACGAACCCGAACAGCGCCACCGCGACGATGCCAGGCAAGCTTAGGGGGAGAGTAACAAACCACAGTGTCTGGAGCTTCGTGCAGCCGTCAGTCATGCCAGCCTCTTCAAGTTCAACCGGCATAGACGAAAAGAAGCCGCGTAGCATAAGCCCGGCAAACGGCACCGCGAACGTCGAAAAGGCCAACGTCAACCCTGTGAAGGTGTTGATCAGTCGCAACCGCGCGAATACGACGAACAGTGGAATGACCAAGAGCACACCGGGCAACATCTGGACAATCAGCAAGAGCTTCACAACCAGATCGCGTCCGCCGTAGCGATAGCGAGCTAGACTATACGCTAGTAGCGTACAGATGAGGGTTGTCCATGCTGCTGTCAGCGCGCTCACGATCAACGCGTTGACGAACGTCTGGGTGAACGTGGCCTCGCGCAGCACGCGCGCGAAGTTGTCCAGGACAATCGCCTTGGGAACCAGGCGAATGTCGGTCGTGAACAACTCTGTCTGCGGCCGCAGTGCCGTGTGCAACATCCAGTAGTAAGGAAATAGGATCCAGATCATGAGTGCGGCGAGTAGCGCGCTGGCCCCCCACTCAGGCAGGCGCCGCGCCAGTCGGTACCAGCGAATCGCCACGGTCTACGCCTCCATCCGCACACGTCTGAGGTAATACCAGGCGAAGAACGAGAGCATGATCGTCAAGCTCACGCCCATGCTCGCCGCATATCCGATCCTGTGGAACAGAAAACCGGTCTGGTAAGTTAGAATCGCGAGGGTCGTCGTCGCGCCGGCCGGACCGCCTTCGGTCATCACCCAGATTGTGCTGAACTCATTGGCGCGCCACACCGTCTCGAGCAGAAAGAGCACACCCAACACTGGACGCAGGAATGGCAGCGTGATGTGCCAGAACGACCCGATCCGACCTGCACCGTCGATCGCAGCAGCGTCGTACATCTCGCGCGGAATCGTCTGCAGGCCCGCGAGGATGTTCACGTACCAGAAGGGCACGAAACGCCAAGCGGCCATGACGAGCAGGCTGATCCAAACCAGCGTCGAGTCCGACAGCCACTGGATCGGCTCGCCGACAACACCAAGACGCATGAGCCAGAGATTGACCACGCCCCACTGCTCGTGGAGAATCCAGCGCCAGATCAGCGCGCCAACAACGGTCGGCGTCACCCAGGGAATGAGCACCAGGGCTCTGTAGACCGCGCGAAATCGCATGGGACGGTTGAGCAGTAGGGCGAGCGTCAGCCCCAGCGTGAACTGCAGCGCGAGCGACGCCGCAACCCACTTGAAACTGTTGAGAAGGAACGGCGGGGTCTTAGGGTCCTGGAAAAACTTGACGTAGTTGCCGAGACCGATGAAGTTCCAGTCGGTGAGTCCTTTGAGGAGGTAGAAGTCAGTGAAACTCCACTGGATACCACGCAGGAACGGGTATCCGACAACGACCGCAAGGACTCCGAGAGCCGGGAGCAGCAGGAGCCTGCCGACGAGATCGTCCTGCTGCCTCCGACTTCTCACCCGCCCGACGGCCGGAGCCGCCGGGCGGGCCTTCGCCAACATGCTGACCGACTAGTACTTCGGGTACTTCAGAAGGGGTCGAACCGCGCTGCTGATCTCGTCGTAGGCCTGCTCCGGCGTCACCCGCCCTTGGTACATCTTGAGGAGCGCATCACGAAAGATGCTATTGACCTCGCCTGACGGTGTGTAAGGAATGCGGCGGGTGAGCGTTGCCGTCCGCATCATCTGCTCCCAGTCGCGCAGATACCAGCGCATCGACTCGCCAAACATGTTGACCTGAATACGGTCGGCTACCGTCACACCGGTCTTGGGCACCATGTTCATCGGCCACTCGAGCAGCGACTGCTTCCGGGTGAAGAACTTCAGGACTTCGGCCGCTTCCTTCTTCTTCCGGCTAGCCTTGAACATCACATAGCCGACGGTATACATCGGAAGAATTCCCTTTGAGTTTCCAACCATCGGCCACGGCAGGTTCTTGGTCTTCTCGATGTTCATAACTTCGGGGTTGCTCGGTTGCAGTTCGCCGAAGAGGTACGAACCCGTGGGGTGCACCGTGATCAGCCCGGAGACGTACGCCTGCAGGACGTCAACATAGCGCCACGAAACGACGGCCGGCGGCATCGATGGGAACACTTCGGTCTTGATGAACTGGAGCGTCTTGATGTAGTCGGCCTTCTTCGCGGGACGGACGTCGAAAATACCGTCGAGCCCGAAGCCCCGGAAATACATCTCGGCAGCGCCGGCCGTACGCAGGGCGTCAGCAAACGGGAAGTAGGTTCCGTAGCGGGTCGGAGGCTTCGTGCTGGCCTTGAGCGCCTTGGCGACCCCATCCCACGTGGTCAAGGTCACGGGGTTGATACCGGCGGCCCGCAACACGTCGGCACGCACGGCCAAGTTGCGGCCCACGTAGGTGAACGGTACGCCCATCATCTTCCCATCAAAGATCACATCGCTGACCTTCGGATCAAGAATGCTCGGCATGAACTCCTTCTTCGTCTCGCCGAGCCATTCGTCCACGGGCTCGAGTAAGCCCAGCGTCTGCCACTCGAGGATCTGCGACGATGCGTACCATGCGATGTCGGGCGGGATACCCGCGGCGTGGTACGCGGCAACTTTCGTCAAGAGATCGGTCCAGGGAATCTCCTCCATCTTGATCCGGATGTCGGACCGGGAACGATTGAACTCATTGATCCACTTGACATTCCACGCGTGCTCCGACGTGGTGGTGCCGGTGCTCAAGTACAGGACCTCAACCGGTCCCTGCGCGCTGGTTAGCGGGACCGCTCCTACGGCAAGGCCAAGGGTGACAATCACCGTCAGTACTGGACGCCATATACTTCTCAACCACGTTCCTCGCATGCAGACCCCTCCCCCGCGCGGACTGTCTCCCGAGATCACCGTCACTCGCTCGGTAGCCCAGGTATTCTGAGTTCTGTTGTTGAAGTCCTGCGGTACTCTGGGCACGACGCGAAGGCAGTTGTGATTCTTTGTAATGCACGACTCCACCGCACCCGGTTTCCCTGGACACCCGATAATAGGGGGAGGTCCACATGGGAGACGGAGGGACAGCGGTGGTCACGGCTCAACACCGGCACGAGGGTCGATGGTCTGCGCGCAAGACGGCTGA
>JAVKJV010000039.1:0-32710 GCA_031458775.1 Candidatus Fervidifonticultor quartus
CGCCACGGCCACCGCACACCCCGGGAGGCCTATGCGCTCGCGACGCAGGTGGTGGCAGCTTGATCAACGAAGCCGAGAAACTGTCCAGGAAACCGGGACCGGTGCAGGGAAGCTTACCGAGGGCGTCCAAGGTATGACGGGTGGTTCATAGAAGTCCCAGGAGCATGTCAAATGTGGCGCAGCGCGATCTAGATCATGAGACGGCGACCGCCGTGCTGCTCCTCCTTACCATTACGATCGCCGGTCGTCTGGAGCGTCGCAAAGGTCGGCAGCAACTGTCTATGATCGGGCGGTTCTTGCTGATCTTCGGATACGGGCTGGCCGGTCTTGTCAGCCTCCTCAGGATACTGGACTGGCGCCCCCTGCACCGGCTGCTCGCCGTCTTTCTCGAATCCTGGGTGTTCGGCGCGATTGAGGAGGCGCTCGAGCGGGCGAGTGCCGCGGACCTTCTCCCGGACGGAGCGGTCCTCCTGACGAGGGTATCCCTTCCCGCCCGGACTCGCAACGCGGCACATGGGTAGGTCGCGTCCGACGCCCGCGCCGGCCGGTGGTGAAGGGGCACCGCCGGCACTTCGGTTCGACCGGAACGAGTGGGCGGGCGCCTTCGGCGACATCGGGACAGATCTGCCGCTCATTGTCGGCATGATTCTTGCCGCCGGCCTGGATAGTGCCAGTGTCCTGTTCATGTTCGGCGCGATGCAGATCGCCACCGGCGTGTGGTACCGGATGCCGATGCCGGTGCAACCGCTGAAGGCGATGGCCGCGATCGTCATCACCCAGAAGCTGACGGGAAACGTGCTGTACGGCGGCGGCCTTGCCATCGGCCTCCTCATGCTGGTGCTCACCGCCACGCGCCTGATCGAGTGGCTCGCGCGCGTGACGCCTCTCGTCGTGATCCGCGGCATCCAGTTCGGCCTGGGCCTGCAGCTCGCGACGCTCGCCCTGCGGGAGTATGTCCGTGCCGACGGGGTGCCCGGCTACGTGTTGGCCGGTCTGGCCTTCCTCGCCACCCTTGCGCTGATTGGGAATCGTCGGTACCCGGCCGCCCTCGTGGTCATCGCGCTCGGCATCATCTACGCCGCGCTGTTTGCGCTGCGAGTAGACGCTGTGCTCGACGGTGTTGGACTCAGATGGCCCCGCTTCTTCGTGCCGACGGCATCGGATGTGCTGACAGGGCTGCTGGTGCTTGCGCTGCCGCAGCTCCCGCTCTCGCTCGGGAACTCGATTCTCGCCACGCAACAGAGCGCCAGAGACTTCTTTCCCGATCGTCCGCTGAGTGTGCGAAAGATCAGCGCGACCTACGCCGTCATGAACCTCATCCACCCGTTCTTCAGCGGCATTCCCACATGCCACGGCTCGGGCGGGCTGGTGGGGCACTACACGTTTGGAGGACGGACGGGCGGCTCGGTCGTGATTTACGGAAGCCTGTACGTACTCCTGGGCCTCGTTCTCAGCGGCGGCTTCAACGAGGTCATTCGAGTCTTCCCCTTGCCCGTGCTGGGGGTGCTGCTCCTCTTCGAAGGGCTCGCGCTCATGGCCCTCCTGGGACGCCTGCCGGATCTCAAGGCCGACCTTCCCATTGCTCTCCTCGTGGGATTGATCGCCGGCAGCCTGCCGTACGGGTACGTCGTGGCGATGCTCCTGGGGATGCTCCTGGCTTCTGCGGCGGGGCGCAGACTCACCCGGCTGGCCCGTTGAGGCCCGGCATCTTGCTCCGGGTCTTCGAGGAATTCCGGTGGGCGTGGAGGAAGAACCCCGGTCACGATGCCGCCCGAAACAAAGTACGCGGACAGTGGGGGCGTGAAGATCGCCTACCAGGTCGTCGGCAACGGACCGCTCGACCTCATCTACGTCATGGGCTGGGTCTCCAACCTGGACTACTTCTGGGAAGAGCCTTCGTACGCGCGCTTCCTCACTCGTCTCGCCTCATTCAGCCGTCTCATTCTCTTTGACAAGCGAGGCACCGGACTGTCGGATCGGGTCCCCGAGGCCGAGTTGCCGACCCTCGAGCAGCGCATGGACGACGTTCGCGCCGTCATGGATGCCGCGGGATCCCGGCGCGCCGCGCTGATGGGTATCTCCGAGGGCGCGCCGATGTGCGCGCTGTTTGCGGCCACGTATCCCGACCGTACGAGCGCCCTGATCATGGTCGGCGGATACGCGCGTCGGCTCTGGGCGCCAGACTACACGTTCGCCCCGACCGCTCAGGAGCGCGACGACGCGCTGCGCGAAATCCACGAAGGATGGGGTGGGCCTGTGGGGCTGGCCCAGCGCGCGCCCAGCATGGTGCACGATGAGCGCTTCAGAGATTGGTGGGCGCGCTATCTTCGGATGTCCGCGAGTCCCGGCGCGGTGAGCGCGCTGACGAGGATGAATGCCGCGATCGACGTCCGGCCCGTGCTCCCGACCATTCGTGTCCCGACGCTCATCATGCACCGCACCGGCGACCGCACGCTGAGCGTCGAGCACTCGCGACTTCTGGCCAGGGCGATTCCCGACGCGAGGTACGTCGAAATGCCCGGCGACGACCACCTGCCGTGGGTCGGCGATCAGGACGCGATTCTCGACGAGGTCGAGGAGTTCCTCACCGGCGTGCGTCACGGGCCCGACCCCGATCGCGTTCTCGCCACCGTCATGTTTACCGACATCGTCGGCTCGACGGAGCATGCCGCCCGGCTCGGTGATCGGCGATGGCGCGACCTGTTGGACAGTTACTACGCACAGGTTCGCCGGGAACTCATCCGGTTTCGCGGGCGCGAAATCGACACCGCGGGCGACGGCGTGCTGGCGACGTTCGACGGCCCGGCGAGGGCCGTCCGGTGCGCATGCGAGATCGGCCGATCCGTGAAATCGTTGGGCATCAAGGTCCGGTCGGGTCTCCACACCGGAGAGATCGAACTCATGGGCGCCAGTGTGGGCGGCATTGCCGTACACATCGGTGCCCGCGTTGCTGCCCTGGCCAATCCCGCCGAGGTACTCGTGTCGAGCACCGTCAAGGACTTGGTCGCCGGCTCGGGGATCGAGTTTGACGACCGCGGCGTGCACGCGCTCAAGGGTGTTCCGGACACGTGGCGGGTATTCGCCGTGGCCTGCTGACGCTGTTACAGAGGGTTTACATCGCCGTAGTACGCTGCCGATTGCCAGAGTGCGGGAGGCATCACGGTGTTTGGGGGTGACATCGCCATGGTGTCGCGCAGGATCGTGGTCTCTGTTGCGGCGGCGCTCGTGTTCGCCACGGCGCTGTGGGTGCCGGAATTTTCGGTGCAGAGCGCCCCATTCACGGTGAGCATCGCCACGGCCACGATTGCGGGCAGGCCGGGTGTAATTCTCGTCGAGGCGAACGGCTTCGCGCTGTACTACCTGACGTCCGACCGGGGGACCGTGAGCGCATGCGGCGGCGCCTGTGCCGGCACCTGGCCGCCGTTGCTCAGCGGCGCGCCGCCCACCGGGCCTTCGCTGCCCGGCAGGCTGACCGTGGTGTCCACGGCCCACGGGTCCCAGGTGAGCTATGGGGGGCACCTGCTCTACCGGTACGCCGGGGACGCGCAGCCGGGCCAGATCAACGGGCACGACCGAGCCGGGCCGGGCGGCGGGCGATGGTACGTGGCGACGCCGCGCATGTCAGACGCTGCAAGCGGCGCCCCCGGCAGCGGTGGCGGAAACGACGGCGGAGGCGGCCAGGGGAGCGGAGGAGGGTATTAGGGCGATTCACGGTCGGGCGCCGGTACGTCGTCGGCGAGCGTCTGTGCCAGGGCCGCGAACAACCTTTGCATCATCTCCACATACGCGCCACTCGTGCGCGCCCAGCCCTCGCGTGCCCGCTTGCCGCGAGGAATCCGCTGGCGGAGCACCACCCGCGTACCGCCCTCATGCTGGACCAACTCGACCGTCTCTTCGATCGAGAACCCGAGCGAGAACCGGACCGTGAAGTAGTCGAACGGCCGCCAATCGAGGATCTCCTCGATGACGGTCTCCTGGCCGTGCGCGCAGTGGTTGGTCGTGCCGGTCCCGCGGCGGCCCTTCGGGCTGACCTCTCTGATGCCGTCAATACCCGCGGCACGCCCGTAGCGCGCCCGCTTGTTAGGATCGGTCAAGTAGTCCCAAACCACGGCCAACGGGAAGTTCAGGTCGAAGGTGAGCTCGCTGACGGCCCCGACCGGGCCGACATACACTCGCCGGCGGTCCTGCTCCTCGGCCCACCGCGCGTGAAGGTCGTGGACGTACCCGCGCACCTCACCAATGTGTTCGTACTTCTCTGCGTGCGCGCGCAGGCCGAGTCGCGCGGCTTCTAGTTGCGCGGCCCGCAGGCACGGTTCGGTGAACAGAGCATAGCCTCTGAGACCTAGCGCGTCTTCGACAT
This sequence comes from Candidatus Fervidifonticultor quartus, assembly GCA_031458775.1. Classification (GTDB taxonomy): domain Bacteria; phylum Sysuimicrobiota; class Sysuimicrobiia; order Sysuimicrobiales; family Humicultoraceae; genus Fervidifonticultor_A; species Fervidifonticultor_A quartus. The sequence continues at coordinate 4,361 of JAVKJV010000039.1, forward strand.
GGTTCTTCAGGAGCCGGTGTACCAGGATGACGTCCGGGCCGACGAATTCCTCGCGGCCGGCCACCCGCTGCCGCACGAACTCGCCCTCGTGCGCCAGCAACTTGAGATCCAGAGTGGGGACTTGCACACAGGCGTTGCACTCACACGTCGTGGCCCGACGAATGTCCCGGACGCGTCGGCGGAAGGCGAAGTAGCACTGTTCGACGGTGTCAAGCAGCATCGAGCCATTGATTCCGCCCGTGGGGGCGCAGACAAACGCGGCGTCGCCCTCGAGCTTCGCCAGCCGCAGCATCGGCCGCAGCGCCGCTACCACCGTGCCCATGAGGTCGGCCAGCACGTCCTGCGCGTGGTCGAGTTCGGTTCCGGCCAGGTAGGCGGTATACCCCGTGATGTCGGCGATCCCGAGATAGCCGCGTTCGGGGGCTGAGAGCACTTCGCAACTCCTGCCGAGCCGATGGGCCCTGAAATCTTAAGTTAATTCCACCATGACGAGCGATTCCCTCTCGTGACACAAGTGCGATCCGCCCGGGGAGCCCGCTTTGCGACATTTCAACCAGGCTTGTAGCACTCTTGACATCAACACCGTACACTCAGTGTGACATGCGCAACCGACCGTCCCCTGAGTCCGTACCAACCCCGGCGCGAACGGAGAGCCCCTTTGGACGCGAGTTCGGGCTGCTCGAGGAGATGGCTCAGACGATTCTGGAGGCCGGCGACCTCCTGCTGGCAGCCCTCGAGCGCCGTACGCCATTTCAACCGGCCTGGCATGCCATCCGCGACCTTGAGCACAAGGGCGACGCCATTGCGCGAGACATCTTCGACAGCCTTCTCGAACGTTCGCAGGGCGTGGAGTCCGACCGGTTTCGATCGCTGACCGGGTACCTCGACGACGTGCTGGATGGGATCGAGGCCGCAGCCGCGCGCCTTGCCCTCCATCGCATCGACAAGGTGCTGCCAGAGGCGGTTGAGTTGGGCCGCATTGTGCAGGCGTTGGGGAAGGAACTGGCACAGGCGATCGGCCCGCTGCGACGCACGGAAGACGTGTTTCGCCATACACGCACCCTCCATCGCCTCGAGAACCGCGGCGACGACGTCCTGCGCGATGCGATCGAGACGCTCTTCAGCCGCAACACCTCGGCGCAGGAGATCGTCAAGTGGAAGGACATCTGCGAGCTCCTTGAAGCTACGACCGATCGCTGCGAGGACGTGGCGAACGTCCTGGAGACCTTTGTGGTGACGTCCGGCGGCGGGGACCGGCTGAGCGCGGGGCGGGTCGTGGTGGACGTCGAGCGGCATGAAGTCCGCGTCGATGCCGAGCCGGTCGCCGTGTCGCTCAAGGAGTTCGGACTGCTGCACCTGCTCCTGCGCCATCAAGGCAAGGTCGTGCGCCGCGAGCGGCTCCTCCGTGAAGTTTGGGGCGACGACTTCTTCGGTGACACACGCACCCTGGACACCCACATCGGCTGGCTAAGGAAGAAGGTCGAGACCAGGGGCGGCGTGCGCATCGCCGCCGTCCGCGGCATCGGCTACCGTCTGGATCTCGGCGAACATGAGGGGTAGCCCGTCCCGATGACACGCAACGCCTTCGAGCGCGATCTGCGGGGGCTCAAGGACGACGTCGTCGGCTTGGGTCACCGGGCGGGTCAGGCCGTCCAACGTGCGGTCATGGCTGTTCGGCAGCGGAACCTCGACGAGGCGGAACGCGTGATCGCGGACGATTCCGCCATCGACGCGGTCCACCTGAGTCTCGAGGAGCGCTGCATGCGGCTCCTGGCCCTGCAGCAGCCCATGGCCCGCGACCTTCGCACGATCGCGTCCGTGTTCGCCATTACCATTGATCTCGAGCGGATGGCCGACCATGCCGAGGGGATTTCCCGGGCGGTCAAGCGTCTGGCAGAGACGACGTTGCCAGCGAGCTTGATTCCGGTGTTGGACCGTCATCTGCCGCAGGCTGCGGACATCGTGCAGGAAATGCTGCGAGACGGGTTGCGCGCGTTTGAGACCGGAGACGTCGACCTTGCGCGGCGCGTCGCTCGGCGCGACGACGAGGTGGACGGACTCCGGTCCCAGGTCTTTCAGGAGGCGCTGGCAGCTATGATGGAGGGGCGCACCGCCGTTCCCGCCGCCCTCGAGCTCCTGCTCAGCATCCAGCACCTGGAACGGGCCGCCGATCACATCACCAACATTGCCGAGCGGGTCGTCTACATGGTGACGGGCGAGCTCCCGATTCTCAACGAGTAGTCAACCAGGTCTAGGCACGATACCAATCCGGGCAAGAATCAGGTGTCAGACCACCCTGATCGAGGAGCCAGGTGCCCGTGGCGCTGTCGCCCTCCCTCCGAGTCCTGAAGAAAGAGACGCCGGTCGTCATCTACACCGCGACCCACAAGATCGAAGGGATCTACCACGCCCATGAGGGCGTGCGGCTGCTCGACGACCTCAACGGCAAGAGCGCCAAGCAGTTCTTCCCGCTGACGGACGTGAAGGTCACGAGCCTTCAGGGCGAGGGGCGAGTCGTCTTCGAGTCGGACTTCGCGGCGATCAACGTGCACGATATCACCCTGCTATGTCCCTCCCCGAGGCCGCCACGCGCATAGGGCGCGGGCAGACCGCTGGGCCTGCCCGTGTGCGCGGTCGCGTGACCGCCAGACCGTTTGACCGCCCGGAGGTCCAGGACGAGGCGGCCCGTCTGAACACCGCGCTGAGCTGGCTGCTCGAGACGTCCGCCAGTCTCCTGCCGAGTCGAAGCCTTGAAGCGACCGTGAGCCGCTACCTGGCGCTCTTGCTCGATTGGCTCGGCGCAGAGCAGGGATCGGTCATGCTGCGCCAGGGCGACGAGTTGGTCATCGCCGCGTGCCGCGGGCTGAGCCAGGAGGTCAGCCCGGGGATGAGAGTGCGCTTGCACGACAGCGTGGCCGCCGGCGCGGTGACCGAGGGCACACCCCGTGTCCTGCGCGGACGACTCCGGACCCGCCGCGTACATGCCCGGCCGGCCTCGGCCATGATCATTCCCCTGCGCATCGGCGATCGCGTGGCCGGCGTGCTCAACATCGGGAAGCTGTCGGGCGCCCGTCAGTTCACCACCGAGGATCTGCAGAGCACGTCGATCCTCGCGCTGCAGCTCGCATGGCTGCTCGCCAACTTCGAGCTCATGTCGGAACGATCGCAGTCACCACCGTCGACCTCGTCGCCCAACGGCGAGACCCCCTCATTGCCGGCGGCGTTTGGCGACGGTCCGGGTCAGCCAGGCGAGGGGAAGGAGGAGATCGGCCGCGCCCTTACCGATCTTGCGGAGCGGATCGACGAAGCAGTGGAGGTCCTGCGCCGGCTGGTGGGGCTGACGAATCCGCAGGCTCCGGTCGAGAGCCTGCGGCTGACACCGCGGGAACTCGAGATGTTGACCTATCTGGCGGAGGGTAAGAGCAACGGCGAGATCGCGAAGCGGTGCTGGATCTCGGAGAACACGGTCAAGTTCCACCTGAAGAACCTGTTCAAGAAGCTCAATGTGCGCGACCGCGGTCAGGCCATGATGCTCGCACGGGCGTTACATGGGTCCCCGGCGGCTGGATCGGCGGCGACGCGCGCTGCGGCCTCGCCATCGCCCGCCATAATCCCACAGGCGCAGGCCCGCACCACCGCGGGATAGACGCGCGTTAGACCGGCAAGCCAAAGGTCGGCTCGTCCGCGGACAACGTCAGCGCTTGGGCCAGGTACTCCGCGGCCTCCGCGTGATGGCCCGTATCCTTGAGGATCAAGCCCAGTTCCTTCGACGCGACCGCCGCGTCACGCGGCATGCCCAGGCGTGCGAGCGCCGCCACCGCGGTGCGGAGGACCTCGGCGGCCCGCCGCGCCTGACCCTTCGCGCGAAGGGCGCGGGCCAGCGTGACCTGCGCCAGCGCCTCTTTGGCCTGGTCGCCCGCGGCCTGCGCATCGGTGATCGCGCGGCCCGCGGCATCTGCGGCCTTGTCCCATCGCTTGAGCGCGAGATACACCTGCGCGATCTCGTCGAGGGTGGCGCTGCGGCCGCGCCGGTTGCCTTCGCGGTCCCTGATGCGCAGCGCCGCGTTGAGGACCGACAGCGCTTCGTCGTACAGACCCTGCAACCGCCGCACCAGGCCGAGGTTGTTGAGCACCCGGCCCATTTCGGGCAGGTCCTCAATCTGTTCAAAGACGTCGTAGGCCTTACTGAAGAAGTCGACGGCCACATCGAGTTGCTGGCGGCTCTGCGCCACCAGCCCGAGCCCGGTGAGCGCGCGACCCTGCATGCGCGGCATCTGCTCGGCTGTCGCCAGTTCGAGCGCCTGCCGGTACGCCGCCTCGGCACTGTCGGTCTCGTTGACCTGCCACATGATCGCGCCAAGCGACAGCGAAGCCCAGATGCCTTCCTCCGAGCCGAGCGACCGCTTCCGGCGCATTGTTTCGATCGCTTGCTGCAGGGCCATCGTCCCGGCCGAGAACGCGCCTCGCCGGCCGTCGACGATGCCCTTCACCGTGAGCGCCCGCGCGAGGTCGCTATCCAGCCCGCTACGGCTGGCCAGGTCGACCGCGTCGCCGGCAAGCGTCACCGCGTGCGCCATATCACCGACCGCCATCGCGGCGCGCGCCCGCACCAGCAGCGCCCGCACGCGCCAGGCGGCCGGCATGTCCGGTACCAGGCGTTCGGCCGTGGTGACAAGGTCCTGCGCCTGGCCGCTGTGTTGTGCCGGATCCATGGTCCATGCGAGGTGCAGCAGGTTGAACGCGGTCTCGACGCGCAGGTCGGTCGGATCGAGCAGCAACGACGCGACCGACGTGCCCGTCCGTTGCGCAAGTTCGAGCACGGTTTCGACCGATGGGTACGAGCGTGCGGTCTCCAGCAGGCTGACGAAACCTTTGCTCAGGTCGGGAGCGGCGAGGTCCTGCTGGCTGAGCCCGGCGCCGACGCGCGCGGCTCTCAGCCGGCGTCCGAACTGCCGCAGCCACTCTGGCTGTCTGAGGCTGGGTGGTGCAGAGGAGGGTTTAGCCATGGTAGGCAAATGCTAGCATGAGCGTGCCCGTGTAGGCAAGGCGAACAGGAGCCCCCACAGGCACCTGCTCGGGCACGCGGCCTCCCTCCTCCGCATCCTACGACAGCAACCTAGCCGCCATCCGGCGGGTCGCCGCCGGCCACCTGCATCACGGCACTCGTCGTGGCCGGCATGGCCGACGGCGAGATGGCGATCAACGCGAGCACGGCCATAGCCGCAGCAAGAGCGCGAACGATGGTCTTCATGCGCGTCCTCCTGTTTGCGCCTGGGGCGCATTGGTGTTGGTTGGGGGGCTCCGAGGCCAGGGTTCAATAGCAATAATTGCTATTCCTTCTTAGAACGGGTCTGTAATTGCTAGGCAAATGGGTCTATCATGAGAAGAGGAGGGCTTTCGCCCCCAGAGGGAGGCTGTGCGGCCCACTCTGCCGCCGGAACATGGACGCTCACGGACGCCGCGTTGCCGCACCCAAGGGATGGGATCCCCTGGAAGCTTTCGTGGTGTGCTCGTCCCCGCGGTGCTGGTACTCCCGGGGCTACTTCGACCTTCGTCACAGCCCCGCGCAATGCCCCCGGTGCGCGAGCCCGCTCGTGCGGGAGTGCCCGACGTGCGGCATGTTACTGCGGTCGGCCGGGGATCACTGCGTGAACTGCGGTCGTCCGATCAAGTCGCCGCCCCCCTGAGTAGACGCTCGATCCGGGACTCCGATGCCGGGTCCAAGCCCGTGCTGGTCTGGGTCATGGGACGGGCTCGGGGCGTTCATGACCGCGCCCCGCGAGCGCTGAGGACCGGCGCCCTGGACGCGCCCGAGCGATCTCAGTAGAGTAGGGGAGTGACTCGTGCCCGGCGAGCGGCCGGCTCAGACCGGCCGCTCCTCATTATCTTCTTGATCGTCTTCGTCAACCTGATTGGGTTCGGGATCATCATCCCGTTGCTGCCGTTCTACGCCACGCAGATGGGCGCGTCCGCGTTCACGATCGGACTGCTGTTCGCGTCGTACTCGGTTGCCCAATTGATCGCCGCGCCGGTGCTCGGCGGTCTATCTGACCGTTGGGGCCGGCGGCCGGTCCTCATCTTCAGCCTCCTCGGTACGGTCATCAGTTTTGGGATGCTGGCGATGGCCACGTCCGTCGCCTGGGTGTTCGCCTCGCGCATCGTGGATGGCCTCTCCGGCGGTAACATCTCCACGGCGCGCGCGTATATCGGCGACGTGACGACGCTCGAGAACCGCGCCAAGGGGTTCGGGCTGATAGGCGCCGCGTTCGGGCTGGGGTTCATCGTCGGTCCGGCGCTCGGAGGAGCCCTCGGCCATCTCAGTTACGCCGCGCCCGCGTGGGGCGCCGCGCTCATCGCGGCGGCCGCGGCCGCGCTGGCCTGGGCGTGGCTGCCCGAGACCGTGCACCGACCGGCGTCGCACGCCACCGCCACGCCAGGCGCGCCCTGGACGGGCATCGCCGAGATGGTGCGGCGGCCGGTGGTGGGCCGGCTCCTCGTGATCGACTTCTTGTACTGGATGACGTTCGCGGCCTATCAGACGACCTTTGCGCTCTTCGGCGCGCGGCGGTTCGGGTTCGACGTGCCGCAGACCGGGTATCTGCTGGCGGTCGTTGGTGCGCTGGGCGTGATGACACAACTGGGCGCCGTCGGGCCAGTGGTCCGGCGCTTTGGCGAGGCCCGGACGCTCGCGGGAGGCCTGGCGCTCGCCGGCCTGGGGTTGCTCATCGCCACGCTGTCGCACAGCGTAGCCGTCTTCGCCGTGGCCCTGGTGCCGGGCGCCGTGGGCGTCGCGCTGGCGATTCCGTCGTTGACCAGCCTGATCAGCCAGTCGGCCGCTCGCGACGAACAGGGCCGGGTGCAGGGGGTGAGTAGCGCCCTCGAAGGCCTGGGCCGCAGCGTCGGCCCGGTCTGGGGTAACGGGCTGCTCGGGTACTACTCCGAAGGGGCGGCGTTTGGTACTGCGGCCGCGGTGTTGTTCGGGACGGCGCTGCTCGCCACGCGGGTCACTCCGCCGGAGAATCCGGCCCGCGACGCCGCCGGCTAAGGGTCGGGCGGCATCTCGCCGGCAACCAGCCGGCCGTGCGCGACCAACCGGCCGTCCGCGTGTTCCAATCGATAGTGCCAGCGATCGCCCTCGCGCCACGCACGGTCGCGTAGTGCGTCATCTGCGCGCGCGCCCGCGGCGAACTGCAGGTTGTACGTTCTTGGATGCGCGGCGACGACGTGGTGGCCGCCGGCGCGGACGACCGCGTCGTCGAGCAGGTCGAGGTAGACCGGGTTGTTTACGTGCCCCATGCCGTCGAGGTCGCCCGCCCGGACGCGCAGCGCACGCGAAACGACGTCGGCCGGCACCTCGGGCTCGTCGAGAGGGCGCGGCGCCACCGGTCTGGCCATGGCCGGAAACGCGGTCGCGAGGCTTTGGTTGATGCGCGCCGGCGCGGCGCCGTCGTGCGTGAACACCCAGTCGGTCACACCCGTCGCCACCGCCGTCTCGTCACGCACCCGGCGCGCGGTGCTCACGCGGCGGGCCAGGATCCGGCGCGCGCCCACGATGCGGGTCGTGTAGGTGAGGGCGTCGCCGTATTGCGCGCGGGCGTGCACGATCAGACGGAGGCGGCGGACCACCCAGAAGAGCCGGTGTTCCTCGTACCAGGCCAGCGGGAATCCGACCGCGCCGGAATGCGCGAACGCGATCTCCTGAAACAGGCGCAGGTGCACTGCGGCCCGCACCGCGCGGTCTGGCCCGCACTCGTCGTACCGCACATGGAAGGTCTGGGCGTAGACGTTCGGGAAGTCGTCGTGCACTGGCTCCACAGTAGTGCGGCGCACCGGTGTCCGCAACCGGCAGGGAGGGGACCAAGGTGGGAGCGCTCGCAGGACAGGTGGGTGTTGTCGTCGGAGCGGGCCGCGGGCTTGGTCGAACCGCCGCGACCGCGCTGGCACACGAAGGCATGGCCGTGGTGGCGACCGCCCGCACCGCGGCCGAGGTGTACGCGGCGGTTGACGACGTCACGCGCACCGGTGGCCAGGCCCGCGCGGTCGTCGGCGATGCGTCGATCGAAGCGGATGCCGAGCGCATGATCGCCGCGGCGCTCGACTGGCGGGGCCGGCTCGACGTGCTGCTCGTGTGCGCCGGCGCGGCGCTCATCAAGCCGCTGCTCGAGGTGAGCCTGGCTGAGTGGGAGCATCTGTTTGCGATGAACACGCGCTCGGTGTTCCTCACCAACCGCGCAGCCCTGCGGCCGATGCTGGCCGCGGGCGCGGGGCTCATCATCAATGTGTCGTCGCGAGCCGGCATCACCGGCGCGCCGAACATCGCCGGGTACACCGCGGCCAAGGCCGCCGTGCTGGGCTTCTCGCGCGCGCTCGCGCTCGAGGTCAAGCCGCGCGGCGTGCGCGTCGCGTGTCTGGCGCCGGCGCCCATGGACACCCCGATGCGCTGGGCTGCCACGCCTGACTTCGAACCACAGCGCCTGATCTCGACGGACGCGGTGGTCGATCTCGTGCTGTACCTGGCCCGCCGCCCGGACGTGACGCTCGAAGATCCGGCGGTGCCGATGTCCGTACGGCTCTGAGCGTGGCCGCGTGAGCGTGTCGTCAAAGACTTCGCCGAGGCTGTGGCGCGGGTCTGCGACGCGGCGCCGGGCTCCGGCCCGGCGCCGCGTCGACGCCTGGGGCTGGCGGCTGCTCGCGGCGCTCGTGCTGGCAGGCGTCGCCGGATACCTCACGGAGCTGGTGCTTGGCAACCCCGACCCGCGTCGCGTCGGCTGGAGTGCGAGTTACGTGCCGGTGATCGCCATGGGCGCGGTGTTCGCGTACGTCCTGCGGGGAGTGGGGGGCGCGCTGCTCTCGCCGCTGCCGATCCTGTTCGTACCCGAGACCTGGGTGCGCGTGCGTGTGCTCACGGAGGTCGTTGGCCTACTCGGGCTGGTACTGTTGCTGCAGCCGCTCCCCGTGATGTGGGTCGCCGGTGCGGCGGGTGCGCTGGCACAGCGTGTGATGGGCCGGCGGTCGTCCCACGGGAAGATCGTAGGAACTCGTTCCGGCGCGAGTTGACCAAACCTCGGAGGCACGCGTCTGATCACGAGCGATTGCACGCGCCTCGTCCCGGACGTATAATTCGGCTGTCTGGGGACGTAGCTCAGCTGGGAGAGCACCTCGTTCGCAACGAGGGGGTCGGCGGTTCGAATCCGCTCGTCTCCACCAGAGTCAGGATCACGAGACGAGGTACGGTCACTGACCGACCTCGTTTCGTTCTGCCCTCGACCTTCCACGTGAAAGCGTCTATGATAGTGGTGTTTGGTGCGTAGTGTTCATCAGCGTCGCGCGCTGTCCTGAACGCGCGCAGCGACCTGCCTCATCGTCTGTAGCGCACCACTGACGCGCGGTTCCGACCCAACCAGATCGTCAGATCGCGTCGAGACCATCGGCGACAACTCAGCATCGGTCCGGAGGGAGGAGGTCCTCGTATGGCGACCCCGCTCCGGCTATTGTCCTTGCGCCGCAACGCGAGCGGGTCCGTGGGTGCCGCGGCGGACCGTCGTCCGTTCCACGGCGAGATCCTGAGTCTTGAAGGTCTTGATGCCCTGGCCAAGGCCCAGGCCGACCGTCTGGTCGCTGCCCGGCACTCGCGCCACGGGACGCGGCGCTTCTTTGAGAGGCTGAACGACAATGGTCGGCGCCTGCGTCGAGCGTATAGCACACTCGAGAGCGATGTGCGGAGCGCTGGCATGCTCATGCCAGCCGCGGAATGGCTTCTCGACAACTTTCATCTCATCGAGGCCGAACTCCTCGGGATCGAACTCAGCCTGCCGAGGTCCTACTACCGGGAACTGCCGAAGATTTGCCAGCCGGGAGGGGCCGAGACCGCCCGCGTGCATGCCATGGCGACCGCGTTGACTCACCACAGCGACGGCCGTCTCGATCTGCAGCGACTCACGCGGTTCGTCTCGTCGTTTCAGACACTCGTGCCCCTCACGATTGGGGAGCTCTGGGCGTGGCCGACCATGCTCAAGGTGGCTTTGCTCGACACCCTCAGGCAGCTCGCCGACGAGATCCTCGCAGGCCGCGCGGGCCGTCTTGATGCGGACCACTACCTCGCCCGTCTGGAGGCCGCGGCGGCCGACGCGCCGCCCCCGGAACTCCCGCAGGCGCTGCCCACGGCCTACGTCGTGCGCCTGCTGGAGCGTGTCCGCGAGTTCGGTCCGCGGGTACTCCGACTGCGGACCCTGCTCGACGAGAGGCTCGCCGACGATGGTCGCACGGCCGAGGATGTCATCCGCGCCGAGCATCAACAGCAGGCCGCCTGCCAGGTCTCGATGGGCAATGCGATCACCAGCCTCAGGTTCTGCGCCTCTCTGGACTGGAGTCAGTTCTTCGAGCGCGTGAGTCTGGTCGAACAGATCCTCCAGCGGGACCCCGCCGGTGTCTACGCCGACATGGACTTCCCAAGTCGGGACGCGTATCGCAGGGCCGTGGAGGAACTCGCGGGCCCGCAGGGCGACGCGCAGATCCGCGTCGCCCTGCGGAGCATCGAACGCGCGAGGCAGATCGCCGATCAGGCCCCCCGCGACCATCGGGCGGCCCATGTCGGCTACCACCTGGTCGGCGAAGGACGCAGGGATCTCGAGGCGGATGTTGCCAGCCGGCCCGGCGCCAGCCGGCGGGCGCATCGCTTCGTGGTGGCGCACGCAACGCTGTTCTACCTGGGCGGCATTGGCTCCCTGACGGCGTGCGGCGTCGTCCTGGCCATGAGCCTGGCGCCAGGCTGGCGCAACGACGCGTGGGTGGCCGCGCTCGCGCTCATCCCGGCGAGCGATCTCGCCATTGCCCTCGTCCAGTGGTTCGTGGCCGCTGTGGTCCCACCGCAACGCCTCCCTCGCCTCGACCTGAGCGGCGGCGTGCCCGAGGAAGGCCGAACGGTCGTGATCGTTCCGGCCCTGCTGACCGGTGTCGGGCAGGTCCGCGCGCTCCTGGAACACCTCGCCGTGCAGGCCCTGGGCAACGATGATCCCCGCGTCCACTTCGCCGTGCTCAGCGACTTCGCCGACGCCCCCGCGGCGGAGATGCCGGGCGACCAGCCGATCCTCGACGCCGCGCGTGCCGGCATCGAGGGGCTGAACGCGCGGTACGGGCGTGGCCGCGGCGATCGCTTCTATCTGTTCCACCGCGTCCGGCGGTGGAACCCACAGGAGAACTGCTGGATGGGATGGGAGCGCAAGCGGGGAAAGATCGAGGAGTTCAACCGACTTCTGCACGGCGCCACGGATACGAGCTATTGCCTCCAGATCGGCGACCTCTCGGTGCTGCCGAACATCCGTTATTGCATCACGCTGGACGCCGATACCCGTCTTCCGCGGGACGCCGCCCGGCAGCTCGTGGGGATTGCGCTGCACCCGCTGCATCGCGCCCACGTCGATCCACTGACCCGGCGGGTGACCGCAGGCTATGGCATCCTGCAGCCGCGCGTCAGCGTCACGATGTGGGGCACAGCGGGCTCGGTTTTCTCTCGCGTCTACTCCGGCCACACCGGTGTGGATCCCTACACCACGGCGGTATCGGACACGTATCAGGATCTCTTCGCCGAGGGCATCTATACCGGCAAGGGGCTGTACGATGTGGCCGCGTTCTCCACCGTCCTCGACGGCCGCATTCCCGAGAACACGCTGCTCTCACACGATCTCTTCGAGGGATTGTACACGCGGCCCGCGCTGGTGTCCGACGTGGAGGTCGTGGACGACTATCCGGCGAGTGTCCTGACGCACATGCGCCGCCAGCATCGATGGGTTCGCGGAGACTGGCAGATCCTGCCCTGGCTGCTTCCCCGAGTCCGGACGCGACACGGTGTCGAACGGAACCATCTACCGCTGATCAGCCGGTGGAAGATCCTGGACAACCTGCGCCGGAGCCTCGTGCCGCCCGCCGTGCTGTTCTTTCTCACCGTCGCCTGGAGCGCGCTACCGGGCGCGCCGCTGGCGTGGACACTTGCGGTACTGGCGGTGCTGGCGTTCCCTGTCTATCAGCCTCTTGCGCGGTTGATCCGCGGGCCAGACATACGGCAGCCATGGACGGCCTTCCTGCGAGACGTCGGCGGAGACCTCGGTGCCGCCACCGCCCAGTTCGTGATCACGATCACGCTGCTCGCCTACCACGCCTACCGAACCCTCCACGCGATCGGGGTCACCCTGGTGCGGTTGACCACGACGCGCCAGCGACTCCTGGAATGGGAGACAGCGGCGCGGACCGCCCGGCTTGTGCGCGGCTACGGCGTCGCGCAGTTCCTGCTGGAGATGGCCGCGAGCCCGGTCATCGCGGTCGTCCTGCTGGGTATCGTGCTCGCGGTCCGGCCCGCGGGAGCCCTGGTCGCCGTGCCATTCCTCGTCTTGTGGCTGGCGGCCCCGGTCATCGCCTATGGCCTGAGCCAGCCGGCTGCCGCGAGGCAATTCGATCTCGGTCCGGCCGATCGGGCGGTCCTGCGTCGCGCCGCGCGCAAAACCTGGCGGTACTTCGAGGCTTTCATGGGGCCCGATGACCACGGTCTGCCGCCGGACAACTACCAGGAGGCGCCGGTGGAGTTCCTGGCCCATCGCACCTCGCCGACCAACATCGGGCTGGGGCTCCTCGCGACCCTGGCCGCCTACGACCTCGGCTACATCGCCACGCCGGAGCTGGCTGAGCGCGTCGAGCGGACGGTTTCAACGGTGGAGGCGCTCGAGCGTTTCGAAGGGCACCTCTTGAACTGGTACGATACCCAGAGCCTGGCGCCGCTGGCGCCGCGCTACGTCTCGACCGTGGACAGCGGCAACCTGGCCGGCGCGCTGATCGCGCTCGCCCATGGGCTCCGCAAGGCGGCACGGAACGCCCAGGATCCGCTGCGGCAGATCGAGGCCTGCCGGGATGTCGCCGCCATCGCGCGCGAAGCCCTGGACGCGCTGGCAGCGGACCGTCCCGCGTCCGGAGAGCACACCCGGTCTCTGTGCGATGAAGTCAGGGCCGTGGAGGCTGTGGTGGCGGGGACCGAGTCGGCCCCGGCGACGCTTGCCGCGCTCGCTGACCGCATTCCCCGGCTCCGCCGGGCCCTGACTCCCGCGCGGGAGCCCATTGTCTCGCCAGAACAGGACGAGGCGGTCTTCTGGATCGAGCGGCTCGCGGACACGATGGCGCCCCGCGGCCCGGGCGCCGGCGCGGCGTCGGTCGCCAGGCGGTTGGAAGGACTGGCCGACCGGGCCGGCGCGCTCGTGGACGCCATGAACTTCGCCGTCCTCTTCAACGCCGAGCGCAAGCTCTTCGCCATCGGCTACCGGCTCGCCGACGCCGACGGTCCCGGCCGGTATGATGCGTCGTTCTATGATCTCCTCGCGTCGGAGGCCCGGCTCGCCAGCTTCGTCGCCATCGCCAAGGGCGACGTCCCGCAGGATCACTGGTTCCGCCTGGGCCGCCTGCTCGTCAACGCGGGCGGGCGTCCCACGCTGGTCTCGTGGAGCGCGTCCATGTTCGAGTACCTCATGCCGTTGCTGCTGACGAAGACGTACCCGGGGACGCTCCTCGACCAGACCTATGGAAACGTGGTGCGGGCCCAGATAGCATACGCGAGAGCTCGCGGCGTCGGCTGGGGCATCTCGGAGTCGGCGTTCAACTTCCTCGACCGGTGGGGCCACTATCAGTACAAGGCCTTCGGCGTCCCCGGGCTGGGCCTGAAGCGCGGGCTGGCCGACGATCTGGTCGTCGCGCCCTACGCGACGTTCCTGGCCGCAATGGTCGATCCGGAACGGGCTGTCCGCAACCTGCGGCGCCTCTCACGCGAGGGTCTCGAGGGTCGGTACGGATTCCACGAGGCGATCGACTACACGTCACCCGGTCCGGTCGAGGCGGGCGGCCACGACGGCGGACGGCGCGGCAATGCGGCGGGCGTGGTTGTCAGGGCCTTCCTGGCGCACCATCAGGGCATGTCGCTCGTCGCCCTCGACAACGTGCTGCACGGCTTCCCCATGCAGGCGCGGTTCCATGCGGACCCGCAGGTGCAGTCCACGGAGTTGCTGCTACAGGAGCGGCTGGCGGCGCGCTACGCCATTACCGAGGCGAGACCCGCCGACGCCTCGCCTGTGGCGCCGGCCGCCGCCGGCGGCGTGGTCCGCCGGTTCAGGACGCCGCATACGGTCTACCCTGAAGCGCACTTCCTCTCGAACGGGAGCTACACGACCGTCATCACGAATGCCGGAGGCGGGGCATCAATGTGCCGGGGGCTGGCGGTGACGCGCTGGCGGGAAGACCCCACCCGCGACCTGGGAAGCCAGTTCGTCTACCTGCGCGACGTGCGCAGCGGCGCCGTCTGGTCGGCCACCTTTCATCCCGTAGGCAAAGAGCCGGATGACTACCTCGTAACCTTCTTCCCCGACACGGCCGTGTTCCGGCGCCTCGACGACGAGATCGACACACGGCTCGAAGTTACGGTGTCGTCCGAGGACGACATCGAGGTGCGCCGGCTGTCGATCACCAACACCGGCGGGCGTGCACGCGAGATCGAGGTGACAAGCTACGCCGAGCTTGTGCTGGCGACGCGCGCCGACGACCTGGCCCATCCGGCGGTTGGCAAGCTCTTCCTGGAGACCGCGCACCTGCCCGCGAGCGCTGCGCTCCTGTGCGGGAAACGGCCTCGTCTTACCGGTGAACCCGGGGCCTGGGCGGTCCACGTGCTGGCGGTCGAGGGCCACATGCAGGGCCCCGTCGAGTGGGAGACCGATCGGGCGGCGTTCCTTGGCCGGGGGCGCGGACCTGACGATCCGGTGGCGCTCGACGGGCGACCGCTGTCGGGTGCGACGGGCGCGGTGCTGGACCCCATCTTCAGCCTGCGGCTCCGCGTCCGTCTGGCCCCCGGAGGGGTCGTCCGTCTGGCATTCTCTACGGGGCTCGCGCCCACGCGCGAGGCCGCGGTGGCGCTCGCCGCGCGCTATCACGATCCGGCCGCCGCGGCGCGCGCCTTCGCGCTGGCGTCCATCCACACGCAGATCGAGCTCCAGCACCTGGCGATTAGCCCGGAGGACTCCCAGGTGTTCCAGCGCCTGGCCTCGGCCGTGCTGCACACCGACGCCTCGCTTCGCGCAGCACCCACGGTCCTGGCACGCAACACCCTGGGGCAGCCCGACTTGTGGCGGCACGGGATCTCCGGCGATCATCCCATCCTGCTCGTGCGGGTGTCGGAGGAGCGCGGGCTCCCCCTGGTGCAGAAGGCGCTCAAGGCGCAGGAATACTGGCGCTTGAAAGGCCTGAGCGCCGATGTCGTGGTTCTGAACGACCACCCCACGGGCTATCGCGACGAGATCCACGAGAGGCTGCAAGCGCTCCTGAACAGCGGGTCGTGGGCGGCCTGGAAGGATCGTCCCGGCGGCGTGTTCCTGCTGCGCGGTGACGGGCTGGGCGAAGCCGATCGGCTGCTCCTCGCCGCGGCGGCGCGGGCGACGCTCAGCGACGACCGCGGCGACCTGGCGAGCCAGCTCGATGTTCCGGCCGCCGATCCCGTGTGGCCCGCCGGGTTCGAGCCCCGGCGTCCCGCCACGCCCGGCACCGAGCGAGGGGCCGCGCCCGCGCCGGATGTACCGCCGCTCGCGCTTGCCAACGGGTCGGGCGGCTTCGCTCGCGGGGGTCGCGAGTACGTCGTTGTGCTCCACGGCGACCACGAGACGCCGATGCCCTGGGCTAACGTACTCGCGAATCCGGGGTTCGGGTCCCTGGTGACCGCTTCCGGCGCGTCGTTCACGTGGGCCGGCAACAGCCGCGAGTGCCGGGTCACCCCGTGCGTGAACGATCCGGTCAGTGATCCGACCGCGGAGGCCATCTTCGTGCGCGACGACGACACGGGCGACGTCTGGGCGGCCACGCCCGGGCCCGCGCGCCGCGATGCCGGCACCGGCCGGTGGGTGGTGCGGCACGCGGCCGGCGCGAGCCGGTTCTCACACGCCGCGCACGGTCTGAGCCACGATCTCGACATCTTTGTGCATCCCGACGATCCGGTCAAGTTCTCCTTGCTGACGCTCACGAACCACGCCGACCGACGGGCCAATCTCAGCGTGTTCGCATACAACGAGTGGGCGCTCGGTCCGCCACGGGCCGGTGACCACTTGCACGTTGTCACCGAGATCGATCACGGGAGGCGCGCGGTAGTGGCACGCAATCCCTACAATCACGTGGACAAAGGCCGAACCGCGTTCACGCTCGTGAGCGGCGACCTGGCCTCTGCCACCGGCGACCGGCTCGAGTTCCTCGGCCGCAACGGCTCGCTGGCGAGGCCCGCGGCGCTCGGCCGCGACCGCTTGTCGGGGCGGTGCGGCGCCGGACTGGATCCTTGCGCGGCTCTGCACACACGCCTTGATCTGGCTCCCGGACAGACCCGGCGGGTGCTCGTGTTGCTCGGCGCGGGCGAGGACGCCACGCACGCCAACGACCTGATGCGGCGCCACGGCACGGTGGCCGCCGCGGAGGCCGCCGCCGTGGCGGTCCGGGCACGGTGGGATGAGGTGCTGGACACCGTGCAGGTGCGCACGCCCGACGACTCGTTCGACGTGATCATGAATCGGTGGCTCCTGTACCAGGACCTCGGATGCCGGCTGTGGGCGCGCTCCGGGTACTACCAGCCCGGAGGGGCGTATGGGTTCCGCGATCAGCTCCAGGATGTCATGGCGCTCGCCCTCGCGCGGCCCGACCTCTACAGAGACCATCTGCTCCGGGCGGCCGGCCGGCAGTTCCTCGAAGGGGATGTGCAGCACTGGTGGCATCCACGCACAGGCGTGGGCGTGCGGACCCGCTGCTCCGACGACCTGCTCTGGCTGCCGTACGCGGTCGCCCACTACGTGGAGACGACCGGCGACCACGCCGTGCTCGACGCGCAGGTGCCGTACCTCGAGGCGCCAGCCCTCGGCTCCGACCAACATGAGGCCTACGGGAATCCCCGGACGTCCGGCCAGAGCGGGACCCTGTACGAGCACTGTGTCCGGGCGATTGACCGCGCGTTGACGGCCGGTGTCCACGGACTGCCGCTCATCGGCAGCGGTGACTGGAACGATGGGATGAACCGCGTCGGGCTGGAGGGGAAGGGCGAGAGCACCTGGCTTGGGTGGTTCTTGCACGCGGTGCTGGGCCGGTTCGTCGCGCTGTGTGAGGCACGTGCCGACACCGCCCGCGCCGCACGCTACCGCAGCGAAGGATCCAGGCTTGCGCAGGTCCTTGAGTTGGCGTGGGACGGCAACTGGTATCTCCGCGGCTACTTCGATGATGGCACGCCGCTCGGCTCCGCGCAGAGCGAGGAGTGCAAGATCGACGCGATCGCACAGTCCTGGGCGGTGCTGTCCGGCGCCGCTCCGGCTCACCGGGCCGAGCGCGCCATGGACGCGGTGCGAACGCTGCTCATCCGGCGCCCAGCGCAGGTGATCCTGCTCTTGACCCCGCCTTTCGACGCGGCGACGAAGGACCCCGGCTACATCAGGGGCTACGTGCCCGGCGTCCGCGAGAACGGCGGACAATACACGCATGCCGCCGTCTGGACGGCCATGGCGATCGCCAGACTCGGCAATGGTGATGAAGCGATGGAGCTGTTTCACATGCTCAACCCCATCAACCACGCGCGCTCGCCCCAAGAGGTGGAGCGCTACAAGGTGGAGCCGTACGTCGTCGCCGCGGACGTGTACGCGCATCCCCTTCACGTTGGCCGGGGAGGCTGGACATGGTACACGGGATCGGCCGGATGGCTGTACCGGCTGGGCCTTGAGTCCATTCTGGGGCTTGCGCGCCATGGCTCGACGTTTGCGATCGATCCGTGCATCCCGGGGTCGTGGCCGGGCTATGCGATCACGTGGCGCTTTGGCCGCAGTCGCTATGAGATCACGGTCGGCAACCCGGATCGACGTTGCCGCGGCGTCGTGCTGGCCACTCTCGACGGCATCGCGGTTGACCCGAGCGCGATGCCATTGGCCGATGACGGCCGTACACATGAGGTTCGGATCGTGATGGGGGATCCAGGGGATCCGGCCAAGCGACCGCCAGATCGCGGCGGCGGATCCCCAAACCCCGCGGGTCCCGCTTGAGCCGCGGCGCGTGAAGCAGGGGCCGGACTCCGCGCCAATCCCTGCGTGCTCTCCCGCGGCGCCCGCGGTTGCTGCTTCGGTTGTAGCACGGCGTCGATCGCGTGCATCACGCCGTTGCTCGCCTGAATGTCCTCCTGGGTGGAGCCGGTTCGCGCTCGAGACGTGGGGGGCCGGGCCTACGGCGTGGTCGAAGATTCGGTCGGGCGCGGCTCCCGGAGCGCCGAGGCGGCACGCGCGAAGACGAACATCTTCTCCCTGGGGATGACGACGCGCACCGGGCCTTTGGACAGCGACGCGCGCTGATCGGCCATGACGACGTCTTCACCGACGCGGATGTACGCCCGGTAGCCGCTCCCGAGGAACAGCACGTCAACGATCTCGCCGTCGGTCCAGGCGCTGCCGGCTGGCGGGGACGTCTGCGGCGAGGTGAGACCAATGTCCTCTGCCCTCACGATGAGCGTGCTGTCGTGTGACGGCCGGATACGGCCGTCGGCGTCCACGGTGGCGGCCAGCACGTTGGTGGCGCCCAGGAACTCGGCCACGAAGGGATCGGCGGGCCGCGCGTAGACCTCCTCCGGCCGTCCGGCCTGCGCGACACGGCCGCTGTTCATCACCACGACCACGTCCGCGATGCTCATGGCCTCTTCCTGGTCGTGCGTGACGTAGATCGCGGTGATGCCCGTGCGTCGCTGCAGGGCCCTGATCTCGACCCGGACACGATGGCGCACCTTCGCATCCAGATTGGAGAGCGGCTCGTCGAGGAGCAGCACCTTGGGACGGACCGCGACCGCGCGGGCCAGGGCCACACGCTGCTGCTGGCCGCCCGAAAGCTCGCGGGGGCGGCGGTGCTCGACGCCGGGGACGCGGTCCAACTCCACGAGCTCAAGGGCCTCGCGCACGCGCCCGGGGATGTCGGCGGCGGCCACCTTCCGCAGCCGCAGCCCGAACGCCAGGTTCTCGAACACGGTCATGTGCGGCCACAGCGCGTAGTTCTGGAAGACCATGGCGCAGTCGCGGGTCTGCGGGGGCAGGCCTGTGACGTCGCGGTCGCCCATCCACACGCGTCCGCCGTCGGGCACCACGAAGCCGGCCAGGCTCCGCAGCAGTGTGGTCTTCCCGCATCCCGACGGGCCGACGATGACCGTCAGCGCGCCCGAAGGAAACGCCTGCGTCACCCCGTCCAGCGCGGTGACGGCTCCGTAACGCTTGGTCAGGCTCTCGACACGGACGTCCATCCTACCGATCGCTCCTCGCGTCAGCGACGATCACAACCGGCCGAAGAACGCCAGGTACTCGGCGCGCAGGTAGCGCTCCATCAGGACCAACAGCAGGACACCCGGCACCATGAGCACCAGGGCCGTGACCGAGGCGATCTGCATCTCGTACCCCAGGCTCGCCGTGTACATGTAGACCGGCAGCGTGGTCACATAGGGCGCGCCGACCAGCAGGGTGCCCGTGAACTCGTCCAGCGAGTAGATGAAGACCAGGATCGCGCTCGCGATGATGCCCGGAGTCGCCAGGGGCAGGGTGATGCGGAAAAAGGTCCGCGTGATCGAGGCGCCCAGGTTGATGGCGGCTTCTTCCAGTTCTTCCCCGACCGCCCGGAACACCGCGGTCATCGTCCACACGGCGTAGACCAGCCCGCCCACCAGATGGATGAGCACGACGCCGGGCACCGTGCCGGCCAGATTCCACCGGTAGAAGAGCACGGCGGCGCTGGCGAACACCGGAAGCTGTGGAAAGGCCTGCGGGAGCAGGAACACCATCAGCACCAGCGGGCCCAGGGGCAGGCGTTTCCGCGCGGCCGCGTAGCTCACCGGGATCGCGGTAACCAGCGCCAGGGCCGTCGTCATGACGGCAATCGTCACACCGCGGCTCAGCGCGCCGAACAGGTCGCCGCGGGTGATCCGGGCCCAGTACTTGAGGCCGATGTCCTGGGGGAGGAGGGCGGGCCAGTGCCAGCGCTCCGCGACCGACCACACCACCAGGCCCGCCAGGGGCCCGACGATGATGCCGAACAGCAACGCCGTCAGCGCCGCCCGGCCTGCCAGCGCCGCCAGCCCGTGCGCGCGCGTAGCATGACCGGTGACCGCGGCGCCGCTCACCGCGACACCGCCCGCAGGTAGTAGTAGGCGGCACCTGAGGCCAGCAGGTACGAGACCACGCCGATGGCGCTGGCCACGCCGAAGTCGCCGTGCTGCCCGTATCGGTAGTAGAGGTCGATCATGAGCATCTGCGGGCCTGAGCCCTGGCTCATCATCAGCGGGATCGAGAATGACGCCAGCATCGAGGTGAGCGCCAGGACCGCGGCCAGCGCGATCGAGGGCGCGGCCATCGGGACCAGGACCGCCCAGACCTGGCGGACGGCGCCCGCGCCGAACCCGCGCGCCGCTTCGAGGTATGACTCGTCGACAGCGCGGAAGGCGCCCATGAGAAGGAGCACGATGAGCGCCAGGTGCTTCCACGCCAGCGCGATCGCCAGGCCGAGCCAGCCCTGACCGAAACCCAGAGTTGCGTCGGCGGAGGTCAATCCCAGCGCGTGCAGCACCGAGACCAGGGTGCCGCGCGGTGCGAGGAAGACCCGCATGGCGTGCCCGACGACGACGAACGGGACGAATAGGGGGACCTTGAGCAGGAACTCGACCGCGGCCGCGTGGTGAAGCCGCAGATACCCCGCCAGCGGAATTCCGGTGCCGAAGGTGAGGACCAGACCCGCGGCCGCCACCAGGATGGTATAGATGACATCCTGCCGGTAGAGCCGGTAGACCAACACGTAGTTGGCGAGCGTGGGCTCGCCCTCGCGCATGAAGGATGCCGCCAGCGACTGCAGGAGCGGCACGCCGAATCCGACGAGGATGGCCGCGGTGGCGGGGACCGCGGCCATCCACCAGAGGAGTTGCTCGGTCCTCCTCAACCTAGCGTACGATCTCCTCGTAGGCCAGCAGGATCGCGTCGTAGTACTCGCCGAGCGGCATCTGCTGCGAGTACCGCGCCAGATCCTCGGGCGTGACGCCCCTGAACAGCAACGCCCTGGCCGCGGGTGACACCAGCGGCATCACCCGGTTGGGGTCGATCCCAGGGTACCACCCGAACTGCTCCACGATGACCTTGGCCTGGATCTGCGGGTTGGCCACCAGGTCGATGTACTTGGCCGCCCACTCTCGGTTGGCCGCTTCCCGCGGCACGGTCAGGTACAGCGGATAGATCGGCAGACCCGGGGCGATGAGAACCGGCGTGATCTCGGGGTTCATGCGGCCCTCGTTCTTCCACGCCACGAGCTGGTCAACCCAGACGGCGCCCATCCAGATCTCGCCGCGGTTGAGCGCGTCGAGCGTGCCGGCGTTGCCGGAGGTGATGACGACGTTGCGGTTGAAGTCGCGCAGTTGCTCGATGGCGCCGCGGATCAGGCCCTCATGGGCCTTGTCGAACGGCCCGTGCGTGAACAGGTCGTAGCGCCCGGTCTTGTAGACGACCCAGGCCATCACGAACCCGATCCCGGAGACACCGCCTTTGATCCCGTTGTAGCCGAAGCGCCGTGGGTTCGCCCGGACCCAGGCCTCCAGGTCCGCGAACGTCTTGGGCGGCTGCGCCACGAACCGCGGGTTGTACGCGATGGCGATCTGGTTCTTGAACATCGGGACCACATAGCCTTTGACGTCGACGCCGAACGCGCGCACAGTGTCGGCTCCGACCACGTAGGGGGCGAATTGCAGCTCGGGCACGTACCGGTGCAACAGGTGTTCCTTCGCCATCTGCGCCGCGTAGCGCATCGAGACCAGGGCCACGTCGATGTCCCAGTTGCGGCGGCCGGCGTCGGCCTGCGCCTTCAGTTTCGTATAGATCGCCCGGCTCGCGGCCTCACCGGTCCCCGTGCCCACCGCGTTGACCGTGACATTCGGGTGGTTCTTGGTGAAGGCCGCGCCCAGGAAGTTGCGATGCACCTCAACGACGTTGACATCGGCGGCAATGGCCACCTGGAGTGTCACCCGCGCCTGCCCGTACCCGGCCGGGCCTGTCGCGACCAGGATGGTCAGGATCGCCACTAGGCCGATGGCGGCTCTGGCGATCCGACCTGCTCTCGTGCTCATCATCATGTGTCCCTCCTCTCGGTGCTGCGTGGCTGCTCACGTGCGGGCAACATGCCTGCCGGTTCGGCGTCCCTCGGCGGCCGCCCAGGCCCACTCCACGGCCTGACGTGGCGTGTCGGCACGTCGGATTGGATCGGCGGTCTGCCCGGCGCGGTGGAGTCCCCAGGTGGCCAGCCCGATGACCGGCACGCCGAAGTGGAGCGCGAAGGCGATCTCCGAAAGCGTGCCATAGGCGCCACCCACCGCGATCACGGCCTCGGCCGTGCGAGCGATGATGACGTTGCGTCCCTCGCCCATGCCCGTGACAACGGGAACCGTCACGAACGCGTTGGCGTCGTCGGCGGTCGCTCCGGGCAGGATCCCCACGACCGTGCCGCCGGCGAGGGCGGCGCCTCGGGACGCCGCTTCCATCACCCCCTCCATGCCCCCGCAGATGAGGATGCCGCCGCGCCGGCCGACTTCGCGGCCGACCTCCTCGGCCGCGGCCAGGAGGTCGGCGGAGGCGTTCCGCTCCCCGATGACGCCGATGCGCACCGGGCTATTCACGGTAAACCTCGTAGCAGTAGTCGATGGGCACGTCCCCTTCAACGAAGGTCGTGCCCTCGACGGTCAGCACCGGCGCGCGGGCGGCAAGACCCAAGAGCCGGGCCTCGGCACGCGTCGCCGTGGCCGCCCGATAGGACCGGTCGCACCGGGTGAAGCGGAATCCGTACCGGCGCTGGATGATCAGGTACAGCGACTCCGCCTCCAGGTCGAGCCGATCGAGGTCCGGACAGCGGCTGAGCGGGACATGCGAGACGTTGTACGCGACGGGCTGCCCGTGCACCAGCCGCAGGCGTCTGATTTGCAGGACCCGCTCGGACGCGCGCAGGTGGAGCGCGCGGCCGATGTGCCGCGCCGGCACCACACGTCGGATGCCCAGCAGCCGGTTGTCGACCACCAGTCCGCGCGAGCGCATCTCCTCGGTGAACGAGAGGACCGTCCAGAGGCGGCGCAGCGGTCGGGGGCGCGTGACAAACGTGCCGCGACCGTGGTCGCGACGCAGCACGCCTTCCTTCACGAGCTCCGCGACCGCCTGGCGCACCGTCATCTTGCTCACCGCGAACCGTGCCACGAGCTCCTGTTCGGATGGCAGCCGGCTGCCCTCGGAGAAGCCATCTCGCTGGATCCAGCGCATGAGGCCGGCTTTCACCTGCAGATACTTGGGGAGGCTGGACCGGGGGTCGACCGGCGAAGTGGAGAACTGATCTAGACGTCTAGATATCATCGTTGCCTGTTTGAGCATGACGCCAACGGCCGGTGGTGTCAAGGCGGGCGCGGCACGCGGCGCGGCGGCGCGCAGGCGGCGGGCACGTCCCCCGGGCTCAGGCCGTCCGCAACCGCACCGCGGGATCGCCGAGGATGATGTAGTTCCGCATGTCCGTCGCCGTGACGTGGTACATGTTCATGGAGTCCACGAAGTTGCCGATCGTCTTGCGGCGCCCGCTCGTGCCAATGTACGGCGTGTGGCCCGCGATCTGCCCGAACACGTAGATCGCCTGGGCGTAGTAGGCGCCGGCGGCCCACCGGAACGGGCCGGTCGCGCGCCCGATCGTGTCCCCCTGCAGGACGCGTCCGAGGAACCGACCGTGCAGGTCTCGCTGCAGGTCGTGGTCGCCCGTCAGGGGATTGTACATCGGCGCGCTGTTGCCCATCGAGATGTCGAAGTGCATCACCAGCGCCGCCGGCCCGTCGGGCGACGCGAGCAGGGCGCGGCTCAGCGCGCTCGCCTGCGTGGTCGAGCCGAGGTAGGGCGGGAGGTTGCGCGGATCGATCCACGCCGCGTAGTCGGAGTTGGCCTGCGTGCCGCCGGCCAGGCACGCAGGTGAGAAGACGATGCCTCCCGGCGCGAACGGGCGGCCACGCAGATCGTCGGGCCTGAGCAGGTCCTGGTCGTCCTTCGCCCCGAATTGCAGCACGA
Source organism: Candidatus Fervidifonticultor quartus (assembly GCA_031458775.1). Lineage (GTDB taxonomy): Bacteria > Sysuimicrobiota > Sysuimicrobiia > Sysuimicrobiales > Humicultoraceae > Fervidifonticultor_A > Fervidifonticultor_A quartus. The sequence continues at coordinate 28,483 of JAVKJV010000039.1, forward strand.
ACGCGCCCTGCAGGTCGGGGTAGCGCGCCTGGGCCGCCTCGTCGAGCGCGACCCCGTGGCAGTACACGGCCACGAGGCCCGCATCGCCAGCGGCCGCGAGCAGCGTATCTTCCCCGAAGTCGCCGCCCGCGAGCACATCGAGGGGCCCTGACGCACCGGTCAGCCCGGGCACGACCTCCGAGATGATGCCGAGGTAGTCGGCCGCGGTCACAGGGTCGTCCATGGGGGTCGCCACGACCCGCCGCGGCCCGGGCACGAGCGCGCCCCGCTCGACGTCGAGCACCTTGCGCACGTACGAGCCGGTGGCCTGGGGGCTGTCGAGCCACAGCCGCCCCGTGGCCGCAAAGGCGTTGAGGATGAACTGGTACTCGAGCGGGATGTGCTCGAACGTGTCGCAGATCATCAGGTACGGGGGAAGGGTGCCGGTGTTGAACTGTTCCTGGAGCCACGGGAGGAACGCGTCGGGTTGAGCCGCGGGCATGACCACCACGCGGCCGTCTCGGTGTCGCACTAGTGGCGCCAGGGCCTCAGTGACCCCTGCCCGGTCGGGGCAACGCTCCGAGAGCAGGACACCCCACCGGCCCTCGGACGCCTCGGGTACCGGATCGTTGTCAATGGGCGCGCCCGGGCTGAACCGCCCACCCTGCGCCTGCCAGCTCAGGTTGAACAGGTCCCGGATGGTGTAGTAGAGGATGTTTCTGATCTGCCGCCCGATCAACAGGCCCTGGTCCTCGATCAGGGTGCCGTCGCGGCTGAAGCATCCGTACTCGATCATGCCGCCGCGGGACCCGCGCAGGCGGGTCAGCTCGCGCATGGCCACCGTGAAGGGCGTGTCGGCGTCGATGGGGCCGATCGAGTGCGTGGCTTTGATGTCGACCGTGGCGAGGTACCGCCGCGATTCGAAGGTGACGCCGCGCGTCGTCCAGGGCAACAGGTCGCTCACAGGGCACCGCCGTGACCACTAGGGTGGAGAACGCTTCGCCCCCCACAGGATCGGACTCCTGGTGTCTGACAGCGACGTGGGGCTCGCCCGACCGCGGGGTAGGAGTCGAGGGGAGGCCGGAGAAGACCGCCGCGGCACCGAGATCACCTCGAGCGCCGGTTCGGCGCGGAGGCCTGACTCACGACAGGGGGGTGCGCCAATGACCATGACAGAGCGTCTGCTTCATCACAACCTCTGGGCCACGCGCGTGCTGCTCGACCGCTGCCGGTTACTGACCGCGGAGCAGTTCATGCAGCGGCACGACATCGGCCCCGGCTCCCTGCACGATACGCTTCGCCACATCGTGGGGGCCATGTTCCGCTGGGCGGACCGGCTCGCCGGTCGCACGGTGCGGGACTCTATCGAGCGAAACCCGCGGCCGCAGACGCCAGACGAGTTGCTGACGCTGCTCGACCGCGCCGCGCGTGAACTCGAGGAGGTCGTCACCCGAATCGATCGCGAGTCGCGCCATGACGAGAAGATGCGCACGGAGTTTCCCGGCGAGCCGTTCACCCGCGGCACCGCAGTCGTGCATGTCGTGACGCACGGCGTGCACCATCGCGCGCAGGCCCTCAACATGCTCCGCCGGCTCGGGGTCGCCGACCTCCCGGAACTCGACGCGATTTCGTGGGAGCGCCAGACGACGTAGACCATGCTGTGACCGGCGCGCGGGCCGGCGTCGCGCAGGCGCTCACGGCCGTGGGGTGGGGCTCCCGGTAGACGCGTTCGCTCGGCCCGGCGATGTCTACGTCCGAGAACTTCGGGGCAAGGTGCTCGTAGATTCACGTCGTGGTCGTGACCGTCCCCCTATGACGAAACGGATCGCGAACGCCGGTCTTCGGGTCCGGGTGCTGTTGGTGGTGCTCCTTGCCGCGGCCCCGGTCATGGGTTTGTTGACGTATGCGTACCTCGACGCGCGGCGGGCGGCCGCACGGACGGTTGAAGAGTCGGCGCACCGCCTCGCCCGCCTGGCGGCGCTGGAGCATGAGCGGCTCATTGCCGGCACGCGCTATCTGCTCTTTGCGCTGGCCAACGAGGTCAGGTATCGTGGCGCCGACGTCTGCGTGCCGTTCTTCGCGGGGCTCAAAGAACGCTATGCGTACTATGCGAACGTCGGGGTCGTCGGGCTCGATGGCCGGGTGGTCTGTTCCGGCATCCCGACGCGTGGGCCGGTGCATCTCGGCGACCGCAGCTACTTCAAACAGGCCATCGCGACGCACGACTTCGCGGTCGGAGAGTATCAGATCGGCCGGTTCACGGGCCGTGCGGTGCTGGCCTTCGGCTTCCCCGTTGTCGATGATGCCGGTGCGGTGACCGCCGTCGTGTTCGCGGGGCTCGACCTGTCGTGGCTCAATCGCGCGGCGGCCGAAGCCGCGTTGCCGGCCGGCACCACCGTGACGGTCATCGACCGCAATGGCGTCATCCTCGCGCAGTTTCCTGAGCCGAGCCGCTGGGTCGGCCGCGCGGTCGAGTTGTCACCGGTGGTGAAGAAGGTGCTGGCGAGCCACGACGGGGCGACCCTCGACGTGGGGCCGGACGGGGTCCGACGCATCTACGGGTTTAGGCCGCTGGGCCAGTCGGGGCAGGGCGAGATTGCCCACGTGCTGGTCGGTCTACCGCTCGACGTCGCCTACGCCAGCGTGAACCGCATTGCGGCCCGTAACGCCGCGGGGCTCGGCGTCATCCTGCTGCTCGTCCTGGCGGCCGCCTGGTACGGGAGCGAGGCGTTGATCCTTCGGCCGGTGCAGGCCGTCGTGGCCGCCGCCCGACGGCTGCGCGAAGGCGATCTCGGCGCGCGCGTCGGTCTCCCCGCAACGGGCGGCGAGCTGGGGCAACTGCTGCGGACGTTTGACGAGATGGCGAGCGTGCTGCAAGAGCGCGAGCAGGCGCTCCGGGCGACCGAGCAGGAACTGCGGGAGGCCCTGGCGGACGCCCAGCGCCGCCTAACCCGGCTCCGGGCCCTGCGGACGATTGACCTCGCCATCCTGGGCAACCTCGACCTGCGGCGCACGCTGAGCGTGATCGTCAGCAAGGCGATGCACGAACTGCGTGTGCACGCGGCGGACATCCTGCTGCTCGACGCGCGCACGCAGACGCTAGAGTCGGTGGCTGCGCGCGGATTCCGATCGCCGCTGCTTCACCGGCCTCGGCTTGCCCTCGGTGAGGGCCCGGCCGGTCGGGCCGCGCAGGAGCGCGCGGTCGTGACGGTACCGGATCTGTCCGCCGATCCGGCGGCCGAGTCGCTCGTGGCGGTTCCCGGAGAAGCATTCGTGGCGTACTGGGCCGTGCCGTTGATCGCCTCAGATCGGGTGACCGGGGTGCTCGAGTTGTTCCACCGTGCTCCGCTGGCGCCCGACGCCGAGTGGGAACACTTTCTGGAGACGCTCGCCGGGCAAGCCGCGATTGCGATCGACACGGCGCGGCTCCTCGACGACCTGCGGCGCGCGCACGACGACCTCGCCCGCGCGTACGATGCGACGCTCGCTGGGTGGTCGCGGGCGCTGGATCTGCGGGACCGCGAGACCGAGGGCCACACGCAACGCGTCACGGACATGACGCTGCGTCTGGCCGAGGCCATGGGCGTCGCACGCGACGATCTTGTGCACATCCGGCGCGGCGCGCTACTGCACGACATCGGGAAGATGGGGATTCCGGACCGTATCCTGACCAAACCCGCGCCGCTGACGCCCGAGGAATGGGCCATCATGCGGCGCCATCCGGTCTACGCGTACGAGATGCTCTCGCCAGTCGAGTTCCTGCGGCCGGCGCTCGACATCCCGTACGCGCACCACGAGAAGTGGGATGGCACAGGTTATCCGCGGGGGCTCAAGGGCGAGGCGATTCCGCTCGCCGCCCGCATCTTCGCCGTCGTGGACGCCTGGGATGCTCTGCGGTCCGACCGGCCCTACCGGCCGGCGTGGTCCGAGGACCGTGTGCTGCAGTACCTCCGCGATCGGGCGGGCCGGGACTTCGATCCCGAGGTCGTAGATGCGTTCCTGCGGATGACCCTGCGCGCGGCGAGCGGGCCGCCGGCCGCTAGCGGCCGCGGCGAAAGATCATCATAGCCACCCGGAGTTCCCACACCGCGGCCACCGAGAGCACCGCGACCGTGACGTAGAAGGCCGATGGCGGTGGCGATCCGAACAGCACCCAGATCAGATACGCCATGGCCGTCAGGCCGGCCAGCCTGGTCGACCGCAGGTGGAAGCCCACGACGAAGACGCCGGCCATCGCTTTGACCACGAC
>JAVKJV010000004.1:0-118751 GCA_031458775.1 Candidatus Fervidifonticultor quartus
GCCGCCGGGTTCTGCCGGGTCAGCAGCGGTGCCGCGACCCCCAACACGACCACGAGGGACAGGATCACGCCCGCGATCGCGGCGGTGAGTCGGCGCGCCCCACCCCTCCGTCGCGGGCGCGTCTGCCGCTCGAACGTCGGGGCCGCGTGTGTGGCGGTGGGCATCGGGCCGGTCTACTGGTACCGGATACGCGGATTGAGGAACGCGTAGAGCAGGTCAACGAGCAGGTTGACACCGACGAAGGTCACCGAGAGCAGCGTCACACCCGCCTGCACCACCGGGTAGTCCTTATCACCGATCGCACCGATGATCGCCCGGCCGACGCCCGGCCACGCAAAGATCGTCTCGACGATGACCGACCCGCCCAGCAAGAATCCCAGTTGCAGCCCGATGACGGTCACGACCGGGATCAACGCGTTGCGCAGTGCATGCCGGTAGACGACGCCGAGTTCAGGAACGCCCTTGGCCCGGGCGGTGCGGACGTACTCCTGGTGCAAGACCTCGAGGACGGACGACCGCGTCAGCCGCGCGTTGCGCGCCAGCGGGAACGCGGCCAGCGTGACCGCGGGCATGATGAAGTGCAGCCACGTTCCGCGGCCTGAGATCGGCAGCACCTGGAGGTACACGCCGAAGACCATGATCAAGAGGATGCCCAGCCAGAAGCTCGGCACCGACTGTCCCAGCAGCGCGAAGAGCATCGCGCCCGCGTCCACGCCGCTGCCGCGTTGAGTGGCCGAGACCACGCCCAACGGCACACCCGCGGCCACGGACAGCAAGAATGCCACCGCACCGAGTTGGATGGTCGCGGGCACACGTTCCCACACGACCTCGAACGCGGGCCGGTAGTGGCGCAGCGAGTCGCCGAAGTCGCCGCGCACCGCCTTCGACAGGAAGTCGAAATACTGCACGAGCCAGGGGCGGTCGAAGCCGCGCGCCCGGCGGAACTCGTCGATCTGCTGCTGCGTCATGAAGTCCGCGCCGGCGCCCAGCAGCAGTTCAGCCGGATCTCCGGTGAGGAACAGGAGACCAAAGGAGACGATGCTCACCATCAGCACCACGACCAGCATCTGGCTCAGCCGTCGTGCGACGTAGGCGAGCATCGTCTCCCGAACTGACGAGGACGCGAGCTACCGGAACCGCGCGTCGTGCAGCCGGATGCGCTCGTCGGGCCGTGGCTTCCAGACGAGCCGCTGGCTCACGCCATAGAGGTCAGTCTGGAACCAGATGAAGATCACCGGTGCCTCGTCGTAGAGGACCTCCTGCATCCTGAAGCAGATGTCCCGACGCTTCTTAGGATCGAACGCCGAGGACATCTCATCCCAGAGCGCCTCAAACCGGGCGCTCTCGAAGAGGCTGCGGTTCGAGCCCGAATCCTTCTGCACGAGGCCGAGATCGGCCTGGCAGTCGAATCCGGGGCCGGACCCGATCAGATACGTATCGCGGAACCCCGCGCCGCGCCGCGCGGACTTGCTCACAAACACCGACCAATCGAAGACCTGCACGTCCACCTTGACGCCGACCTTGCCAAGGTCGGACGCGATCACCTGGCAGATCTCGGCGTCCTTGATGTACCGGCCGCGCGGGCAGTCCATGCCCAGCTCCAGCGGTCGGCCGCCCTGCTCCCGGACGTTCGTGCGCGGGTTCATGCGCCAGCCCGCTTCATCGAGCAGCTGCGCCGCCCGCTGCAGGTTGTAGGGGTACGGCTTCACCGCGGGGTTCTGGTCGGGCACGTTCACCAGGATGCCGGTGCACTCGCCCCGACCCGCCAGCAGGTTCTTCATCATCGTCTGGCAGTCGAACGCGTAGTTGAGCGCCTGGCGCACGCGCTTGTCGCGCAACGCCGGATGGCGGTCCTGCCGCAGGCCGATGATGATCCGGCGCATGCCGGCCACCGACTCGACACGGGCCGTGCGGGTACGTTCCACCTGGGGGATCAAGTCCGGCGGCACGTTCATCACGAGGTCGGCGTTGCCGGCCGCGAGTTCGGCAAGCCTGGTCGCGGTCTCGGGTACCGGCCGCCAGACCAGCCGGCGGATCCGCGGACGGCTGGGATGTTCGGGCCAGACCTCGAGGACCACGCGCTCGTTCGGGACGAACTCCACGACGCGGTAGGGCCCGCTACCGATCGGCTGCCGCTGCAGCTCGGAGAGCGGCGTCTGGCTGGTGCGCCTCGGCGGCATCGGCGAGGTCTGCGTGTGGGCCATGTGCAGTGGTGTGAGGGGGTTCGGCGACTTGGACCGTACGCGCACCGTGAGATCATCGACAACCTCGACCGTGTCAAGGTCGAGCAGGTTGTACTGGTACTGCACGTCCCCCTGCTTCTTCTCGAAGAGGTCCTTGGCCCGCATCAGCGTGTAGCGGACGGCCTCCGCGTTCAGCGGCTCCCCATTCTGAAACCGCCGGCCAGGCGTCAGTTTGAACTCCCAGGTACGCGAGTCACGCAACCGCCATGACTCGGCGAGGCCCGGCACCAAGTTGACATTGTCGTCAAAGCGCGTCAGGGTTTCGAACACGTGGATAATCACGTTGGTGTCGGTCAGCGAGTTCGAATAGTAGGGCTCGAGCGTCACGACGTCGGCGCCCTGGAGGATCACGGCGGTATCCGGCGCCGGTCCGGCGACGATTCCGGAAGCCGGCAGGACCATCAGCATCACGGCGAGCAGGATCGTACCGCAACGCCACACCCTCCGGCGCATGACGTGCACTCCCATTGGCACCACCCCTCTCTCAGTCTCCCGGGCACGCGTGCGTCCGCACGTGTGCTGGACCTAGGCTAGTGGGAAGTTCCGGGCTCTTGCAGTGCATCCCTCCTCTGCGCGCACACCTCCGGCGCGCGCAACCGCGCACCGAGGATGCCGGCCACGTAGAGGATGTCGTCGAGTTCCAGCTCGGGATGATTGGGCACCTGCATGACGTGTCGGTAGAACGCGGCGGCACCGGGATAGGCGTTGGGTTCAGCCGTGCGCCGGCCAGTGAGGCCGGCGGGCACCGGGCGGCGCGTCTCCACGCCGTGGTCCTCGAGTACGCGGCCAAGCGCGTCGGGATCGGGCACGGACACCGCGTACACCGACCATGACGTCTCAGTCCCCGGGGCGGGCTCAAGCGGCCGCACCGGCACGTCCGCGCCGCGCCATACGCTGGAGTAGACCTGCGCAGCCGCGCGGCATCCGGCGAGCCAGTCCTCGACACCGGCCGCATCGCGCCACAGCGCGCCCGACGGACCGGCTCCAGCCTCCAGCGGCATCGCCCGCGCGGCCAAACGTTCAACGTGAGAGGGGTCGTCGGTACCGATGAGCGCGCCGTGCGCACGCGCGAACGGCGCGCGGCCGAGCGCGCAGATCATGGCGGCCCCGAGAGCCCCAATGGGCCGGCCGCCGATGGCGCCCCCCAGCCCGTCGATCGCGTGCTCGATCACCAGCGCGGCGCGGGCACGCGCCGGGAAGGGGCACGGCCGGCCGTGCCGATGCTCGACCAGATACACCGCGTCGCGCGCGACCGCCCCGGGGTCGGGCGCGGCCTCCCAGCGCGGAAATCCGGTGTGGCGATCGAGGTCCACCTCGACCAGCACGGCCCCTCTGCCGCGCACGGTCGCCGCAATAGCCGGCTCGATGCCGACAGGCGCCACGACCCGACGACCATCACCGACGCCGAGCGCCTGGAGCACGCACGCCCACGCGCGAAGCGGGTCAGGCGCCCACCACAACCAGCGGCATCCGAACACGCGGTGCAGCGCAGCGCGGCCGGTCGTGGGGTCCCAGGCCGGCGCGCACTCCGCGGCGTGGACATCGGCCGTGGCTGAACCGCCGGCCGCGGCCGGATGAGGATCCAGCCGAATCCAAAGAGCCGGCGCGCTCGACGCCGGTCGCGCGGGCATCATGTCAGCCGCAGCATGAACTCGGCGTGCGAGAGCGCCATCTCAACCATGCCGCCGACCTTCCCGGCGCCCTCGATGACCAGGTACTCGTCGGTGGCCGAGGCGCGGCCGTGCCCCAGACCCACGTCGCGCAGCACGGACATCCCGAACTCTCGGGCGAAGATCGACCACGGCCCGCCTCCGCCCGTGGACGGCCACCAGACGATGTCGTGCCCGTGCGCCGAGAACAGCGCCTCGGCCGCCTGGACGATCGGCGAGTCCCGGGACACGCGCGAGCCGTCGAACGCGCCCGCGACGTCCATCTCGACGTCCGAGAACCCCTGGGCGTCGAGCCGCGCCCTGATGGCGCCGAGTACCGCCTGGACGTCCCACTCGCGCGGCACGCGGATGTCGAATACGGCCTCGGCCACGTGCGGCAACGTAAAGGTCAACGTGCCCGGGCCGACGTACCCGCTGCGCAGTCCGTTGATGTTGATGCTCGGCCCGTAGAAGAATCGCCGGTACACCTCGGCCTCCCCGGCGTCGTTGATGGCCGGTACGTCGGCGCCCTGCACGCCGGGCAGCACGCGCTGCCATGGCACGCCGGCAAATCGGCTGCGCAGGGCCTCCACCTCGGCCGCCTCTTCCGGGGTCGGCGGACCAACCGGGCGGTCAAACCCGTCAATGAGCGGCGTGTTGCCGTCAGGGCCCGTCAGCGTCGCCAGCGCGTGCACGAGCCGCCACGCCGGGCTGTCGACGACCGACCGGGCCATCCCATGAATCGGTCCCTGCTTCGGGCCGCGGCCCCAGCGCGCGCCGCTGGCCCTGACCGTCATGTAGATCAGTCCCTTGTAGCCGAGCGTCAGGTGCGCGGTGCCCGAAGCGTCCTGGCTCGCGCCCGGTGTCCACGCGTAGCGCGCGGCGCGCAGCCGGTCGCGATAGCGTGCGATCATCTCACGGTAGTGCGGGCTGCCGAGGATCTCATCACCCTCGGCGAGCAGCAGGAGGTTGACGGGCGGCCGGCCGAGCACCGCGCGGCAGGCCTCCACCGCGTTGAGCCACACACCCAGAGGGCCTTTGACCGAGCGGGCGCCGCGCGCGACGAGCGCGCGCGGGAACGGCGGCATCGGTACGACACGCGCCTCGAACGGCGGGTGCTCCCATGTGCCGCCGGCGCGCCGCACGTCGAACATGCCGTAGATGGCGACCGTGACCGGTGCCCCGGCATCGTAGGCGGCCCACACTCCAGGGTATCCAGGAGTCGGTACGACCGTGGCTTCGGGGAATCCCGCATCCTTGGCCAGATCGACCAGCAGGGCGGCGCACGCCTCGACACCCTCGCCGTCGACCGACACGCTTGGCTGTCGCAGCAGGGTCCGCAGCCGCGCCAGGTGCCGGTCGGCATGCGTCTCCAGGTAATCGCGCACACGGGTCAACGCCTCGCGCATGCCCATCTCCTCATCCCGACGGTTCATCCGGGTGGTGTGCTGCCGGACGCGGCCCGTGACGACCCGGCGGTGCGCAGTCGTGGGTCCATCGCGTCGCGCAGTCCGTCGCCGAGCACGTTGAAGCCGAACACCACGAGCATCAGCGCGAGACCCGGAATCACCATGACGTGCGGGGCGAGGCGTGCCCACTGGAGGCTGTTCTGCAGCATGGCGCCCCACTCCGCCGTGGGCGGCGGCACGCCGAGCCCGAGGAAGCTCAGGCTGGCAGCCGTGGTAATGGCCGCCGGGATCAGCAGGCTGACCTGCACGATCAGCGGCGCCAAACAGTTCGGCAGGATGTGCCCGACGATGATCCGGCGATCTGGCGCGCCGGCGGCCACCGCGGCCTCGACGTACGCACGGTCCTTGGCGGCCAGAGTGAGCCCGTGCGCCAGCCGCGCGAACTGCGGGATCTGCACGACGCCGATGGCGACGATCAGGTTCTCCACGCCGCGACCCAGGATTGAGATGATCGTCAACGCCACGATGATGCCGGGGAATGCCAGCATCATGTCCACGAGCCGCATGATCGGCGTGTCGAACCTCGGGTAGTAGCCCGCGACCGTACCCAGGCCCGTCCCCGCGATCAAGCCGAACGCGACCGCGGTCACCGAGATGTACAGCGAGACGCGGGCGCCGTACACGATGCGGCTGGCCAGGTCGCGGCCGAGGTTGTCGGTACCGAGGACGTGCGCGCGGCCGGGCGGCTGCAGCGCCGCCTGGACGTTGATCTGGTTCGGGTCACGCGGCATGAGCACCGGCGCGGCCAGGCCGGTGACGAAGAACAGGACGACGAGCGCGCCGCCGAGCGCGCCCAGGCGGTGGAGCCGCCAGAAGCCCACGAGCGCGCGCATCATCGCTCGGCCCGGACAGCGGTCATGACGGCTCAGCGGTAGTGAATCTGGGGATCGAGAAAACCATAGACTAGATCGACGGCCATGTTCACGAGGACGAACGATGCCGCGAAGACGAGCAGCACGCCCTGGATCACCGGAATGTCGCGCTGGCCGACCGCGGTCACCAGCAACCGTCCCAGCCCGGGCCAGGCGAAGACCTCCTCGGTGACCACCGCACCGCCGAGCATGTACCCGAAGCGCAGCCCGACGACGATCGTGACCGGGAGCAGCGCATTGCGCAGCGCGTGGCCCAGCACGACCATGGAATCGGGCACGCCCTTCGCGCGCGCCGTGCGCACATAGTCCTGGCGGATCACCTCCAGCAGCGACGAGCGCGTCATGCGCGCGATGAAGGCCAGCGAGAAGGTCGCCAGGCTCACCGTCGGCATGAAGTAGTGCAGCCATGTGTCGTTGCCGGCGCTGGGCAGCAGTTGCCACTGCACGCTGAGCAGGTACATCAGTAGCAGCCCCAGCCAGAACACCGGGATCGAGATCCCCAGCAGCGCGAGCAGGGTCGCCGCGTGATCCCAGACCGTGCCCTGATTCACCGCCGCGATGGTGCCCAACGCGATGCCGCCCGCCGCGGCGAGCACGATGCTCGCGAGCGAGAGCTTCACGGTGTTGACGAACCGCGATCCAAGCTCCACCGACACCGGCCGCCGCGTCGAGATCGACCGGCCGAGGTCGGCCCGGGCCAGACGCGCCAGGTAGGACAGGTACTGGACCCCCACCGGACGGTCGAGGCCGAGATCGCGCCGCGCCTGTTCAACAGCCTCCTCCGAGGCGTCCGAGCCCACGTAGAGGCGCGCAGGGTCGCCGGGGATGACCTGAAACGCGAAGAACACCGCGGTGACCGCCAGCAGCAGGATGGGAACGCTCGACAGGATGCGCCGGACAACGTAGATGGCCACGTCTCATCGACCAGGGGACGGGCCTGACCGTCTAAGCCAGGCCCGTGGCACCCATGCCCTGCATCTCCTTACCGGCGCTCCTTCCAGGCGTACTTCACGGGCCAGTTGTTGCCGGCACCCTCGAGATAGACGCCGTGGACCGTGTCCTTCACCGCGATCTGCTGAACCACGTCGAAGAGCATGATGATCGGCGCGTCCTGGAACACCTGTTTGACGATCTGCGCGTAGTAGATCTTGTTACGGCCCGGCGAGGTCGTCGCCTTGATGGATTCTTCAATCAGACCGTCCACGACCGGATTCGCGTAGTACGCGCGGTTGAAGTACCGCGGCGCCGCGGAACTGCTGTGATAGAACGTCAGCATGATGTACTCCGCATCGCCGGTGAACACCCCGACCGCCAGGTTGACCAGATCGTAGGTCGCCCGCTCCGGCGGCAGCGTGACGCGCGGCACGAAGGTCGCGGACTCGAGTACGGTCAGTCGCACGTCCACGCCGACGGCCTTCAGCATGCCCTGGACGAGTTCGGCAATCTCGAAGTCCCCCGGCGTGCCGCCCTTGCGGGTGACCAGTTCCAGGCTGAGCGGCCGGCCGCCTTGCTGCCGGACACCACCCGGCCCCATGGTCCACCCGGCTTCATCGAGCAGCTTCTTGGCCATCTCGGGATCGTACTTGTACGTGCCGGCCGGCGCGTAGCCGTCGACGGCCGAGTTGAGGTAGACCGCGGTGGCCGGCCTGGCGGTCCCCAGCATGACCGTCTTGATGATCCCGTCCTTGTCAACCGCGTGGTTGAGCGCCCGGCGCACGCGCACGTCGTTGAGCGGTGGTTTGCGGTTGTTGATCGTGATGTAGTACTGTTGCGAGCCGAGCGCTTCGAGCACCTTGATCCCACGCCGCGCCTTCAGACGCTGGAGATCAGGGATCGAGAGCGCCAGCGCCATGTCCACGTCGCCGGCTTCGAGCATCGTGGCGCGCGTGTTGATGTTCGGGACGATGCGGTAGATGACCTCATCGAGATACGGCAGGCCCTGCTGCCAGTAGTTGGGGTTCCGGCTGAGGCGCACAATCTCGTTGGGCCGGAACTCCGCGACCGTGAACGGCCCGGTGCCCGAGGCCTGCTGCTTCAGGCCGTCGTCGCCCACACGTTGTGCGAACGCCGGACTGTACATCGAGAACGTCTTGGTTGACAGGATCGAGCGGAAGTTGGGCGCCGGCCGGGTCATCGCGACCCGCACCGTGAGGTCGTCCACGACCTCGATGCTCCGAAACGGCAACAGGTCGAACAGCGGCTGCCGCTTCTGAATCTTGCGATCCAGATTCCACTTCACGGCCGCCGCGTTGAACGGCGTGCCGTCGTGGAACCGCACATTCGACTGTAGCCGCATCGTCACGGTCATCCCATCCGGTGAGACGCTGTCCTCGCGCACGAGCAGCCCGCGCACTCTCCCGGTACCATCACGGTCATAGAGCGTCTCGTAGAACTGATGCGCCAGTTCGTTGACCGTGCTCAGGTTAGCCGAGTTCACATCGATGTGCGTGGCGAGCGCGACGTACGCGATCGTCAGCGTGCCGCCCCGGACCGGGGTCACGGTGGGCGCGGGCAGCGCGGGCGTCGTCCCTGTGATGGTCAGCGCGAGCGACACCAGCAGGATGCCCACACCGGTGCGCGAGACTCTCTGGGACCTCCGTCTATGCATGCAGGACCTCCCCCCTTGAGTTACCCAACTCCACCGTTCGTCCTGTCGCGACTGACTCGTACAACGCGAGGACGCCGGCCAGCGCCCGGCGGCCGTCCTCGCCGCCCGGGCTCGGGTCGCGCCCTTTGAGCACCGCAGCCGCGAACTCCCGCGCGGCGCCAAGGAACCGATCATCCTGCTCGACAGTCAGTCGCGCGCGGGCCGCGTCGGACGCAAGCTCCAGAACGCCGCCCGCGATGCGAACCGCCCCGCGCGTGCCCCAGACCGCGGTGTCCCACCCCGCCAGCGTCACCGGCGCATCGGACTTGTGCTGAAGCACGACACCCAAGGCGCCCGAGTGAAACACCACGACGCCGGCCAGGGTGTCTTCGACTTCGACCGGATAGGAGAATGTCCCTGCGACGGCGCTGGCCCGCGCGATCGCGCTGCCGGCCAGCCAGGCGAGCCGATCCACGCTGTGCACGCCGTTGTACATCATCATGCCGCCGCCGGAGGATGCGCGGTCCCACACCCAGGCCGGCATCTGGCTCCGGCCCGACGTCATGGCATCGAGCACCACCACCGGTTGGCCGATCGCGCCGGCCGCGATCATGGCCCGCGCCTGCCGGTACTCGGCGCGGAAGCGGTGCACGAAGTTCACCATCAGCCGCCCGCCGGACGCGCGCGCCGCGGCGAGGACGGCGTCGGCTTCTCTCAGCGTGACGGCCATCGGTTTCTCGAGGAGGACGTGCAGCCCGCGCGAGAGGCAGACGATCGCGGCCTCAGCCAGCAACGCGTGCGGCAGGCTGATGACGGCGGCATCGAGCGACACGGCCTCGAGCAGCTCGCGATACGTCGGATAGCAGCGCAGCCCGAGCTCGGCCGCGGCCTGCGCCGCCGCCGGCGCGGGATCCGCCGCGGCCACCAGCTCCAGCTCGGGCACCCGCCGGCACGCGGCAGCGTGACGCTGACCCGCCACGCCGAGTCCGATGAGTCCGACCCTGAGTGCGCGCGTCATGTGCGGGCAGAACCGCGCCCCGTGGACACCGCGTCGAGCACCGCGGCCGCGACCTCGTCGACCGCGTCCGGCGTCAGGCCCGGGTACAGCGGCAGGCCGAGCAGCTCGCCGGCCACGCGCTCGGCCACCGGGAAACTCCCCGGCCCGAGCCCGAGCGACGAGTAGACGGGCTGCAGGTGGACCGGCGGCGCGTACAGGGTGTTCACGCCGATACCGCGACCGAGCAGTACTTCCCTGACCCGGTCGCGGTCCGACACGCGCACCATGTAGTTGCGCCACGCATGCGTACAGCCGGGCCGCACGATGGGTGCGCGAACGGGCGTCCCGGCGAAGTGCGCGGCGTACCGATCGGCGAGCGCCTGACGCTCGACCTGCCACGCGCGAAGGTGCGGCAGCTTCACCCGGACGATGGCCGCCTGCAAGCTATCGAGGCGCAGGTTGTAGCCTTCGACGAGGTGCTCGAGCCGGTCGAGGCGGTGGCGCTCGGTCGGGGGCAACTCCTGGCGCGCGGGGTGCTGACCGTAGCCGCGCAGCAGACGCACGCGCTCGGCCAGGTCTGGGTCGCGTGTGAGCACCATGCCACCGTTACCCGCGCCGCCGATCACCTTGTGCGCCGCAAAGCTCACCGCGCCCGCGTCCCCGATGAGCCCAACCGTCTGCCCGCCGGCGGTCGCGCCAAGTGCCAGCGCCGCGTCCTCGACGACCGCCAGCCCACGGCGCCGGGCGATCGCCATGATCGCCCCCATGTCCGCTGGGTGGCCGTACAGGTGGACCGGCATGATCGCCCGCGTTCTGGGCGTGAGACGCCGTTCCAGGTCGGCCGGGTCCATCGTCATCGTCTCCGGTTCGATATCGCATAGCACGAAGCGTGCGCCGGTGTGACTGATCGCGGCGGTGGTGGCGATGTCGGAGTTCGGCACGGTCACGACGTCATCACCCGGACCGATGCCGAGGGCCTTGAGGCTCAGAAACAGCGCCGCGGTGCCCGACTGCACGCCAACGGCATGGCCGCCGCCGAGCACGGCGCTCATCTCCTGCTCCAGACCCCGGACCTGAGGCACAACATCCCACTGCGCGCCGAGCAGGACCTCGCGCAACACGGCCTCGAGCGAGGGCAGCAGCCGGCGGTGCTGGATGGTGGCATCAAAGATCGGAATGCGAATTGGCGGGCTGCTCATCACCGGCTCCTCACGTCACGCGGGCGCGGCGCGCGAACCCCGTGATCCGATCCACGGCCTCACGAAATCGCGGGTCGGGCGCGAGCAAGGTCATGCGCATGTAGCCCTCGCCGACCGGCCCGAACTCACTACCCGGATACGTGAGCACGCGCCCCTCCTCGAGCAGTCCCACGCAGAACTGTTCGGAGGTCAGCCCCGAGGCGCGGATATCGACGAAGACGAACAGGCTCCCGCCGTGCGGGGCCCAGCCGAGCCCGGCGGTGCGCAAACCATCGAACAGCCACTGGCGCCGGCGCGTGTAGATGGCCAGAGTCTCCTCGAGACAGTCCTGCGGACCGGTCAGCGCGGCCAGCGCCGCCCACTGATTCGGTGCGGGTGTGCAGATCGCCCAGGTGTCCTTGATCGCCTGCATGCCGGTCATGAGCGATCGGGGGGCGGCGATCCATCCCACGCGCCACCCGGTCATCGAATAGGCCTTCGAGAAGCCGTTGACGGTGATGGTGCGATCCCGCATCTCCGGAAACGCGGCGATCGAGTAGTGGGTCGCGCCGTCGAAGAGGATCTTCTCGTAGATCTCGTCGGAGACCACCAGCAGGCCGTGCCGTCGCGCGAGCACGGCGATCCCCTCGAGCGCGGCCCGCGTCTGCACCGTGCCGGTAGGGTTGTTGGGCGAGACGACCGCGATGGCCTTGGTCCGCGGGGTGATATGCCGCTCGATCGCCGGCAGGTCGAACTGGAAGCCGGCATCGCGATCCAGCGGCACCAGCACGGGCACGCCGCCGGCCAGGTGCGCGGCCAGCGCATAGGTGCCATAGGATGGGTTCGGGATAATCACCTCGTCGCCGGGATCGAGCAGGGCCTGCATGATGAGGTTCACGGCCTCCTGCCCGCCGGTCGTGATCAAGATCTCCTCGACCCCATAGGCGACACCGTTCTCCCGCGCCAGTTTGGCCGCCAGGGCCTCACGCAGCGGGAGGATGCCCAGCGTCGGGGCATAGTGCGTGTGCCCCTCCCGCGCTGCGCGGTATGCGGCCTCAATGATGTGCGGCGGGGTCGGAAGGTCGGGGTCGCCGCGCCCAAGCCCGATGACATCGGTCAACCCGGCGGCCCGCGCCATCATACGGTTGCGGGGCCGCTCGGCGAGGAAGACCGCGCGCCGCGCGGTCGCGGGATGGAGCATGCTGCGTGCACCTCCCATGGCGTGTGTCACGCCGTCAGCACCGGCGGGACGTAATCGAGACCGAGCAGGATCTCCGGCGGCGCGCCCACCGGGTCGCGGGCACGCGCCGCGCGCACGAGACTGCGGTAGACGCCTTCGGCGGCGCGGCGCAGACGGGGTTCGTCCGCGGCCAGCACGCGCCCGCCCTCGACGACGCGGCGCCCCTGCACCCAGACCGAGTGCACGTCCTGTCCGGTCGCGCAGGTCACCAGCGCGCGAATCGGGTCGAGAACGGGACCGAAGTGATGGCGGGACAGGTCGATCAGCACGATGTCGGCGGTCGCCCCCGGCGCGAGCCGCCCGAGGTCGGGCCGTCCGAGCGCCCGCGCGCCGCCCAGCGTCGCCGCGTCGTAGACGTCCTGACAGGTCGGCGAGTTGGGCGTCCGGGCCGCCGCCTTGCCCAGCACCCACGCCAGCCGCATCTCCTGAATGATGTCCGCCGGCCAGATGTCGCACCCGATTGCGAGGGTGATGCCCGCGGCGCGATAGCGGCCGAAACTGTGCAGCAGTTCGCCCCGGCGCGCGAACGGGAGCGGTGAGTGCGCGACCGACGCGCCAGCCTCGGCGATCAACCGCAGATCGGCATCGGGGTCGCCGCCCACCAGCGGGTGCCCCTGGACGTAGATCGTGTGCCCGAGGATGATCTCGGGCCCGAGGAACCCCAGGCGCGCCAGGTGCTCGACCGGAGTGCACCCGAATTGCTCGCGCACGCGCAAGACCTCGAACTCGTACTGGGCGCAGTGGATCTGCACAATCAGCCCGTGCTCGCGCGATGCCTGCCTGGTCGCCCTCAGGAGATCGGGACTGCAGTTGTCCACCGCGTGGGGACACAGCAGCGCCTCGGCCAGACCGCCGCGCGTGCCCCGGTGGGCGAGAGCGAACGCCACGGCGCGCCGCAGGCCTTCGTGGCCCGCGTCCTCGTCCCAGTGCCAGCGCGCCACGCCGTCGCGGTCGTAGTAGACGCGGCCCGAGCGGTAGGAGAGCGACGCGTAGAGCCGGACGCCGACCCGCTCCGCGGTCTCGAGCAGCATCTCCTCGTCCCCGGGGGGGTTGCCGAGCCACCAGAGCGGGCCCGACCCGGCCGCGTCGACGATGGTCGTCGTGCCGCACTTCAGCATCTGCACCAGCGAAAACTCGCCTGAGGCCTGCTGCTCCTCCGGCGACAACGACGGCGGCGGCTCGCGTTCCGCCGCCGCGGCCTGCGACGGACTGTAGCGGCCGCGCCCGGGGGCGCCAGCCGGGATGTCCACGAACGGCGCCATCAGCTCGACCCCGACGTGCGCGTGTGCGTTGATGAAGCCCGGAGAGACCAGCATACCCGGCGCCTCGACGACGTGCGCCGGCACGCCGTCCCATCGCGGGCCGGCGTACACCACGCGCGCGCCGTCGAAGGCCACCTCGCCGTCGGGAATGACGCGGTGCCGTTCGCCGTCGAACGCCACGACCCATCCGCCGCGCACGAGCGTCACCATGACTCAGTGCTCCGTGCCGAAGACTTGGCGTCCATCCACGTAGACTGCGCGAACCGCGCTCAGGTCCGGGTTGAACACCACAACGTCGGCGGGCCGGCCCGGCTCCAACAGCCCGGCATCGGTGAACGCCGGCAGGCGACGGGCCACGTTGCCGGACGAGAGCGCGACGGCCTCGGGCGCGGTCATGAGCCCCCGCCGGACGATCGCCGACAACGCGACCGAGACCGGGTCATAGTGACCAGCCGCGTAGTCGGTGCCGACGAAGTCCGCCAGACGCTCCCGTACCAGGGCCAGGAACGGTTCGGCGTCCTGCTGCCCCTTGGTGCGCGTGAAGAGGTTCAAACCGGAGATTTCCAATAGGGCGCCCCGCGCGCGCAGGGCCCGCGCATAGCGGATCGACTCCTGGACGGTGAAGCTCGGATGGTTCGCGTGCGCGGCGATCATTCGGTCGTTCGCGATCTCGAGCACCACCTCGGCCGACGCCGCGGCGTGATGCACCATGAACGGCCGGCGCAGTCGTGCGGATGCCGCGGCCGCCTCTCGCAGGCCCTCGTACGCGTGCTCCATTGAGGGCATCACGCAGCGCTCGACCGTCTCAATCACCGCGTCCTCGGTCATGACGCCGGACAGGCCCGCGGCGACCATCGCCTCTCGCAGCGCGCCGCGATCGAGGTTCGCCGGGTTGATCGTGCGGCCGAGCACGGCTTCCTTGAGCGCACGCGCCTGAAACGGGTCAACCTGCACCCCGCTGCGCTCGGCAATCGCCGCAGGGATATAGATGTTGTCCTGCATGCCGCCGCCGAGCGTCCCGCCCGCGCCGATCTCGCCGATGCAGACGGCCCCTTGTTCGATCAGTTCGTCCACGGTCGCGCGCCGGTGCGCGTCGGTGAGCCCTTCGCCGTCGGCCATCTCGGCGGCGCGCACATTCGCCGGGGTGTGCGCCGTGCACTTGCGCACCTTCAGCGGGTGCCTTGCGGCGAGCGCCTCGTACTCCGCCCACAAGGGAAACCCATCCACCGAGAGGACGGAGGTCGTGCCGCCTCGGAGGTGCCGCGCTTTGAATGCCAGCACCTCGGCTTCGGTCGGCGACTTTGACCCCGTCGCGTGCGCCGGCCCAAGCGTGACACAGTGGACGTGGATGTTCACCAGGCCGGGTGTGATCAGGCCGTCCCCGACGTCGATCGCGCCAGTGCCCGCGCGCCGGCCCGCGCCGACCTGCGCGATCCGGCCGTCCTCAATCACGACGTGACCGGGCTCATGGACGGTCGCGCCGTCGCCGGTGATGACCGTCCCGGTCAGGACCACGAGCATCGGTCTACCGGACCGCAGGCTGGCCCGCGCGCGTCCACCGGCGGCAGGGCGGCCAGGATCTCGTCGGTGGTCTTGACCTTCGCGAACACCTCGTTCATGACGCGCAGCGCGAACCGGTGCATCTCGAGGGTCCAGGTCGCGCAGGCGTCGTCAACAACCAGCACGCGGTAGCCCAGGTCCTTGGCATCGCGGGCCGCGGACTCCACGCACCCGCCCGTCATGACGCCGGTCATGACCAGGTTGCGGATTCCGATGTTCTGCAGCACGTAGTGGATGGTCGTCGAATTGAAGACGCTACCCGTGGTTTTGTCGAAGACGAGTTCGTCGTCCACCGGCGCCAGTTCGTCCAGGATCTCGGAGTCGCGCGAGCCCGGCGGCATCATGTGCCCGAGCTCCTTGTGCGCGAGGCTCCGGTCGCGGCCGTCGCGGGTCATCGAGCGAATGCGCGTGAAGACCACTTCCATGCGGCGGGCCCGGAACGCCGCTTGGAGCCGCCGGATATTCGGCACGATCACGCGCAACTGCCCGGCAACCTCGTCCAGACCGTTGGTATAGCCGTGTTCGCGGCGATACTTGAAGATCCCGTGATCCATGGACGCGTCGCCGTACTGCATGTCGATGATGAGCAGCGCGGTGTCTTCGCGGCGCAGCGCCGGGTCAGCCAGACGTGGACGCCAGCCGATGTAGGGGTCGTCACGCGAGATCGGTGTGGCCATACGATCACCTCCGTGGTGCCGCCGGACGCGCGGGCGCGGGCGGGAGCGAAGCAGACTCGACGTACGCCAGCATCTGGCCGGCGTCCAGACCCGTCAGGCCGAGGCTCTCGACGGTCCGGCCTTCCGCCGCGAAGTCGCGGCCGGCGCAGACGCTGCACACCGCGACGACGGCCTCGGTCACCGGGGCGGGTGTGCCGACCGCGCGCCCTAGAGACGCGATCGGCACCAGGCCGAACGGCACGTCCTCGGTGAAGTAGCGGTGGTCAACCGACGACGGCGCACGCGCCGCGCCGTGCACGGGCGTGGTGCTCAGCGCCTCGTACAGGGTCGCGCCGCCGAAGCCCTGGTGACCGTACATGGCGGTGGTCCACTCGAGCGTGGACGTGCGCCGAAGACCAAAGGCGCCGACGACGGCGAGCCGCTCCTCGTCGAGGCGCTCCATCAAGCGGCAGACCGCGGGGGTCATGCCCTCGTGGAAGAAACTCCAGTCGCCCCCGCATGCCTCGATCCGGCCGAGGTTGAGGAGCATCGCAGGCGGGTGGATGGGATGGTTGATGTTGTTCAAGCTGACTTCGAGCACGTTCCGCGCCGGCGTGAACTCCGGGTAGGCGCCTGTAAGCCGGTCGAGCACTTCCGCGGTGGCGCGTGCGGGCAGTGCCGCGAGCGGTAGACCCTGCTTCACACCGCGAATCCACACGCCGGCCGGACCGTCCTTCTTGCACGCGAAGATGAATGAGGCGGCCTCGGCGACCGCGACTGACGCGGTGTTCCCCTGCTGCCGCATGACGTGCAGCACCTCGAGGGCGCCGCCCACGTTCCCCGGCAGGACAACCACGACGTCGCCGTCGCGCACGTGCGGCGCCAGCACCTCGGCCACGCGCCGGTGGCCATAGGCCGGGACCGTGACCACGATCGCATCGGCGCCGCGCACTGCCGCGGCCACGTCGGTCGTGACCATCGCCAGCTCCGCGGTCCCCTGGCCCCTGATTCCACGCAGCGCGATGCGACGGCTCTGCTGAATCGGTGCGATGGTCGCCGCGAACTCCGGAAGCTCGCAGAGGCGGGTCTCAAAGCCCCTGAATGCGAGGTCCGCGGCGAGTCCGAATCCAGAGTTGCCCGCGCCCATGACGGCAAAAACGGAACGCGCTGTCACCGGCTCTGGCACCTCGCGAAAGAAATGAAATACGATGGCAGGAATCGCCCGCCGTCCACGTTGAATCATCGCCTTCGCGCGAAAGGCTCGGTTTCCTGCCCGTACCCGCAGAAAGTGAGCAGCGCCAGTGATCAGGACCAACCGTGACACCCTCGTGAAGATGGCGGTGGCCGGCACCGTCGCGTCGCCCACGATGGCGCGGGGCCCGCACCGCGTCACCGCGGATGGCGCCCCGTTCGTCCCGATCGGCATGGCTGGAATCATCTACAACGCGCGGCCGGGCTGCCCGGCGTTCGGCTGGGCCGCGGATCACCTGGAACCTTCGGTCTGCGTCGACGCGCCGGACCCGCAGGAGCACCACGCGCTGCACTACCTGGCGAACCTGGGGAATGACGCCGTGGTGGTCTCCGGCGAGGCGCGCGGCGCGCGCGGCATCGTGATGGGCGAGCATGCGCGCTTCATCGTCGACTTCCCTGAGGCGGCCATGGCGCGCATGTGTCCCGGCGATCGCGTCCAGATCATCGCGTGGGGCACGGGGCTGGCGCTCGTGGACTACCCGCACATCAGCGTCCGCAAGCTGGACCCACGCCTGCTGGACCTGATGGGCCTCGAGCCGGCTGCGGGCGGGGTGCTGCGCGTGCCGGTCACGCACATCCTGCCATCCTACGTCATGGGGTCCGGATGGGAGCTGAACCCTGAGTACGTGGACCAGGACATCTGCTCGAACGACCGGGCGACCGTCGCCGCGCTCGGCTTGGACAGCCTGAGGATCGGCGACGTCGTGGCCATCACCGATGCCGATCATCAGATCGGCCGCGGCTTCCGCCGGGGGGCGGTCACGATCGGCGTGATCCCGCACGGCGACTCGTGGATGCTCGGTCACGGCCCCGGCTGCATGACCGTCATGTCGTGTCCAACCCCGCACATCGAACCTGTACGCAGCCCCGACGCCAATATCGCCCGCTACACGGCGTGCGGGGCCTTTGCGGAAGGAGCGCGCCGCTAGTGGTCGCCACAAACGAAGACCGCCTGATTGCCATCTCCGTCGCCGGCGACATCGTCGCCCCCCGGCTGCCCGCGCTCCCGGCCATGCCGCACGTCATCGGCCGCGACGGCCGGCCCGTGATTGTCCCGGTCCTGGGCAGCATCGTGTACAACGTGCGCGTCGGCGATCCGGCGCTGGGGTGGACCGCTGAGAACGTGCATCCCGGCGTGTCCATCAAGCACCGCGAGGAGGGCGCGCACGTGGCGCTGCACACCCTGGCGTGCGTGGGCAACGACGCGGTCGTGATAAGCGGAGACGCCAAGGGCGCGACCGGCACCGTCACCGGTAAGAGCGGACGCTGGTCCGAGCACGTCATTGTGGACTTCGCCGAAGCCGTCCTCGAGCGGCTCGCGATCGGTGACCGCATCCTCGTGAGGGCCCATGGCGTCGGTCTGCAGTTCCCCGGAGCGCCCACGGTAGCCACGAAGAATCTCTCGCCGCGCCTGGCCGCGGCCTGGGGCCTGGAGGCGCGGGACGGCGCCTTGCACGCACCGGTGGTGGGCATCGTGCCGCCGGAACTGATGGGCGCCGGCAGTGGGCTGTCCAGCGACGGTGGCGTGCTTGACATTCAGAGCGGCGACCGGGCCTTGCTGGCGGCGTCCGGGCTGGCCGGCCTGCGTCTCGGCGACCTGGTGGCGTTCCAGGACTGCGACGCCACGATCAACAGCGGGTATCAGGCGGGCGCGGTCAGCGTCGGCGTCGTGTCGCAAGGCGACAGCTACCGCGCCGGATACGGGCCGGGCGTGACGATCCTGCTGGCGGCGCGCGACGGGGCGATCCGGCCCGTCGTGCGTCCGGGCGTGAACCTGGTGTCGCTGCTCGGGCTGCGCGCGTGATCGCCGACCTCGTGATCCGCGGCGGCACGCTCGTCACGCCGGACGGCGAGCGGCGCGAGGCACTGGCGATCGTCGACGGACGCATCGCGGCCGTCGACCGGGACGACGCGATGCCCGCGTCGCGCGAAACCATCGACGCCACCGGTCTGCATGTCCTGCCGGGCCTGATCGACACGCACGTGCACTTACGCGACCCGGGCAAGGTTGAGCGCGAGGATTGGTTGACCGGGACCCGCGCGGCCGCCGCGGCGGGCATCACCACAATCCTTGAGATGCCGATCGCCATCCCGCCAGTCTACACTGCGGCCATCCTGCGCGATCGCGCGGCCCACGTGCAGCCTCGCTCGCTGGTGGATTTCGCGCTCTACGCCGGAGCCAGCGGCGATAACCTGGACGAGATCGGCGCACTGGCCGCCGGGGGCGCCGTGGCCTTCAAGACATTCCGGACGAGTCCTGTGAAGAACCGCGAGCAGGAATTCGTCGGCATCTGCTGCCCCGATGCCGGACGGATGCTCGAAGCCATGGCGCGCACCGCGCGCACCGGCCTCCTGCACGTCGTGCACGCCGAGGACCAGCAGATTCTTACAGCCACCGAGGCCCGCGCGCGTGCCACGGGCAGGCACGACGGCCTCGTGCACGCGCTGGCGCGGCCCGAGGTCGTAGAGACGGCGTCGGTGGCGCAGTGTATTGCTCTGGCCGAGGCCACGGGCGCCAGGCTGCAGATCGCGCACATGACTTCGGCGGCTGCGCTGCGGCTGGTGGCGCAAGCCAAAGACGCGGGCCTGCGGGTGACCGCGGAGACGTGTCCGCACTACCTGATGTTCACCGAGGACGCACTTGCACAGTGGGGCCCCTACGCCAAGTGCAACCCGCCCCTGCGTTCCCGCGAGACGCAAGACCGGCTCTGGGACGCCGTGCGGTCGGGCGTGATCGACGTCCTGGGCACCGATCACTCGCCATTCCTCGTGGAAGAGAAGGCGCCGTTCGCCGACAACATCTGGGGCGCGCCGCCGGGCCTCCCGGCTCTGGAAGAGTACCTGCCTTTGATGCTGACCGCGGTGCACCAGTCACGCCTGACGCTCACGCAGTTGGTGCGGCTCGCGTGC
This sequence comes from Candidatus Fervidifonticultor quartus, assembly GCA_031458775.1. Lineage (GTDB taxonomy): Bacteria > Sysuimicrobiota > Sysuimicrobiia > Sysuimicrobiales > Humicultoraceae > Fervidifonticultor_A > Fervidifonticultor_A quartus. The sequence goes on from JAVKJV010000004.1 coordinate 19,875, forward strand.
GAGAATCCCGCGCGTCTGTTCGGGCTGTGGCCGCGCAAGGGCCGGCTGGCCACGGGAGCCGACGCCGACGTTGTGCTGGTCGACACCGGTGCCACCTGGGTCCACGACCACCGGACATTGCACACGAAGTCCCGCGACACCGCGCTCATGTACGACGGATTCCGCATGCAGGGCCGGCCGGTCCGAACCCTCGTCCGCGGCCGGACCGTCATGGTCAACGGCGTGGTGACCGGCGAACCCGGCTGGGGCCGGTGGGTCACCCCGTGACGGCGGCCGCAGCCGCACGTGTCAGCGCCGACCGGCTCCTGGAACGGCTCGACGCGCTCGCCGCGATCGGCCGCGACCCCCGAGGCGGCCTGAGCCGGTTCGCCTACACGCCCGAGCACGCTGAGGCGTGCACGCTGGTCGCCCGCTGGATGGAGACCGCAGGCCTCACGCCGTTCTTGGACCACGCCGGCAACCTGCTCGGTGTGCAACCCGGCGCCGGTCCCGTCCTGGCGGCAGGATCACATCTCGACACGGTGCCCATGGGCGGCCGCCTGGACGGCGCGCTTGGCGTTGTTGGCGCGATCGAGTGCGCGCAGGCGCTGCGCGACGCCGGCGCGGTGCTGCGGCATCGGTTCGCGGCGATCGCGTTCGCCGACGAGGAAGGCCACACATTCGGGGTCGGGTGCCTGACCTCGCGCGCCCTGATCGGAGAACTGACGCCCGACCGCATGCAGGCAATCCGCCATCGCGACGGCCGATCGCTGCTCGACTGTGTCGGCACCTGGTGCTGCGACATCCCGCGCGGTGATCCTCCGGCGCTCGCAGCCTATCTCGAGCTGCACATCGAGCAAGGCCCGCGCCTCGAAGCCGAGGGCGTGGACATCGCCGCGGCCACCGGCATCGCCGGCATCAGCCGCACGACGGTCACGTTCATCGGCCAGGCCAACCACGGCGGCACAACGCCCATGACGATGCGACGCGACGCGCTGTGGGGCGCGAGCAGCCTGGTGCTCGAGGTCCGCCGCCTGGCGCTGGAATCCCGCGGCGAGGCGGTGGGCACCGTCGGGCGGCTCGACGTCGAGCCGGGCGGCGCAAACGTCATTCCGGGCCTGGCGCGCGTGCGTGTGGAGCTGCGCAGCGGCGACGAGCGCCGGCTCGCGATGCTGCGGCAGGCTGTTGAGGCCGCCGCCGAACGGATCGCGCGCGAGCATGACCTGCAGGCGGCCGCCGATCCCTGGGACCACATGCCGGCGCAGCCGCTCGACCCGCACGTCACCGCGGCGCTCCACGACGCCGCGACTGCCCGCGGCCTGCGGGTCATCCGCATGCCGAGTTGGGCCGGCCATGACGCGAAGATTCTGGCGCCGCGCGTCCCCGCAGGGCTGCTCTTCGTGCCCAGCCGCAGGGGGATCAGCCACGCGCCGGACGAGGACACTGCGCCCGCAGATTTGGTCGGGGGCACCCAGGTCTTGTTGGACGCCGTGTGCCTGCTCGACGAGCGGCTCGCCCATACCTGAGAGCACCAACACCGACCCGAGGCGGATACCACGAGGACAACGCCGTGAGCCAACCGACCAGGCCCGCACAATTCACGCTCATCCAGCCTGATGGGATGTATCGCACCCCCAGCTACGTGCATGCGATCCGCGCCGGCACCACGGTCTATCTGGCCGGACAGGTGGCCCGGGATGCGCACGGCCAGGTCGTCGCGCCGGGCGATGCCGCCATCCAGGCCCGTCAGGTCTTTCAGAACATCGGTCGGGTGCTGGCCGCGGCCGGCGCGGGGTTCCAGCACATCGTCAAGATGACGACCTATCTGGTGGACCGGGCTGACTCGGCCGCGGTCACCGCCGTGCGATTCGAGTTCCTGGGCGACCACCGGCCGCCCCACACCGGCGTGATCGTGGCCGGCCTGGGCAGTCCCGACCTGAGGGTCGAAGTGGAAGTCATCGCCGTGATCCCCGAGGCCGAGTAGTCGAGCCGGCTCGGAGCCTGCCGGTGGCCTCGGTGAAACCGGGAACGAACCCGACTACTCCACGGGGCCGCCGATGGCCCGTTCGAGTTGGGCACGGGCGAGGTTGACGTTGAAGAGGGCCTGAATGCGGTGGGCCTCGGCCTGGGAGAGGGCAGCCTGGGCCTGGACGACCTCGAGGGTCGTGGAGACGCCGGCGGCAAAGCGCACGGTGGCGATGCGGTAGCCCTCCTGGGCCTGCTCGATCGTCTTGTCGGCGGTGGCGAGTTCTTCGACCGCCGAGGCATGGGTGAGCAGGGCGCGGCGCACCTCCAATTCCACGGTCTGGCGCAGGTGCGCCTCGGTGGCGCGCAACTGCGCGGCGCGGGCCTCGGCCTCCCGGAGGCGCTCGGCGGTGAGCTGCCCGTCAAAGAGGGTCAGGGTGGCCGATAGCGTCACGCTCCAGCCCACGCCGGCGGTTCCGGTGCTCGTCGTACCGGTGGTGTTCCCCCAGGTCGGCCCACCCTGCGCGACGACCAGCGGCCGGGTTCCGGCCCGCACGATCGCGATGGCCGCCTCGGCCGCGGCGATCCGCGCCCGCACCTCCGCCAGTTCCGGCCGCGCCTCCAGCGCCCGCTGCCGCAGCACCGCGGGCGCGGTCCGCACCGGGAGGATCGTCATCGTCTCCCGCGGCGCCCAGATCGTGTCCAGCGGCTGGCCCAGCACCGCGTTCAGCCCGTGCTGGGCCAGGGCCAGGCTGTTCCGCGCCCGCACCAGCCCCTGCCGCGCCGCGGCCAGGTTCACCTCGGCCTGCACCTCATCGAACCGCGGGGCCGCGCCCGCCGCCACCCGCGCCCGCGCCACCCGCAGGTTCTCCTCCGCCGCGGTCGCCGTCCGCTGCGCCACCTCCAACCCGGCCTGCGCCAGCAGCACCTGGTAGTACGCCTGCTTCACCTCCAGCACCACCTGCTGCGTCGCCCGCGCCAGCGTCGCCTCGGCGCCCGTGAGGTTCGCCTGGGCCAGGGCGAGCTGCGCTTCATTCCGGCCCCCGGAGGTCAGCGCAATCTGGTAGGTCAGCCCCACCTGGTACAGCGTGGGCGTGGGCGGCGGCAGCGGGATCGTGATCGGCTGCCCATCCAGCGGCGGCGGCAGCGTGCCGGCCGGAATCACGATCACCCCGCCCGGGCGCTCGTTCAGCCGCGTGTACGACGCCCCCAGCGTCAGCACCCCCCGCCGCAACGCCTCTGCCTGCGCCACCTGGCTGCGCGCCACCGTCACCTCGAACGCCGCCACCCGCAGGCTGTGGTTCGCCTGCGCCGCCAGGCCCAGCGCCTCCCCCAGCGTCAGCGGCCGCGCCCCCACCCCCGCGGGCGCCGGCGCCTGCGCCAGGGCCGGGGGTGCCGCACACAGCAGCACAGTGACGATCACCGCGGCGCAGACCCGCGGCACAACACGCACGAACGCTCTCATGATCTCCTCCAGATCCTCATATCGTGGGCAGAGCGCCCGGTCACGGGCTCAGCGCGGCGTGGGATCAGCGCCAGCGCGCGAGCGCGGGGTCGTGCGCGATCATCCAGGCCTCGTTGAACCGCCAGGGCGACAGGGCTTCAGGGCGCACCACGACGGCCGTGTTCGTCCACACGACGTCGTCCCGGACCAGCGGCCGCCCATCAGCCTGGTGATACCACTTGACGTCCTGAACCATGAACCACAGATAGTACAGGTACGACGAGGCCACGATCTCCGTGATGTCCATCAGCCCGGCGTCGAAGAACCCGACGGGCGACTCGCCGGTTGAATCGGTGCGCTCGAGCAGCAGCACGTAGGGGTTGCCGCAGCCGTCGCTCCCCACCTCGACAAACCCCGGTTTCCAGCCCATCGGCCCCCAGTGCACGCGCGCCTGGCGCGTCGCAAACACCAGATCGAGCGCGGACTGGATCGGCGGCACGCCCAGGACCGGCTCGTTGGCCACGTAGCCGCCGTTGAATGCGGCCAGCGCCGCCCGCAGCGAGGGCGAGAACCGAACGCCGAGTTCGGCCTCGGCCTTGGCAACCTCGTGATCATCAGCCGGCTCGTTCAGGCGGACGACGCCCGGTTTGAAGAACGCCAGTTCTCTACGAATGCTGTCCAGCGTCACCGGCGATTTCGTGCTCCTTTTCGCCGCCGTCCGGCACGTTGATCCAACGGCTCGGACTCACGAGCCCTTCCCCGACCGCACCGCCGCCGTGGTAGGTGATCAAGGCCAGATAGCGCTCGAGCATCTTGTCGCGAGGATACTCCGTTTCAATCAGTACCCCGATCCCAGCCACCTCAGCTCCGAACTCCCGCATGAGATCCACGACACCGCGGGCAGTTCCGCCGCCACGCAGGAAGTCGTCGATGAACAACACACGCGCCCCTCGCGGCATTGCGCGAAGCGGCAGCGTCATGGACTGTACGGTCCGCGACGACCCGGACATGTAGTTCACGCTCACCGCTGGGCCTTCCGTGATCGTTCCACCGCGGCGGATGATTACCAGCGGGACGTTGAACGCCCGCGCGGTCATCAACGCCAGGGGAATCCCTTTGACCTCCATCGTCAGGACGGCGTCCGGACTGGACTCCTGAAATAACGTCGCAAAGGTCTCGCCGATTTCCGCCGCCAGCACCGGGTCGGCGATGAGGTCGGTCGTGTACAGGAACCCGCCGGGCAGCACCCGGCCCGGCTCGCGAAGCCGCGCGCACAGGCGATCAACCAGATCTCGGATCTGGTCGGCGGTGCGCAGGGGCCGAAACCGCACACCGCCGGCGGCGCCTGGCACGGTGTCAATCCGCCCGAGTCCAAAGCGGTCGTAGACCGCGCGCAGCAGCGCCAGGTCCTCGCTCACGCTCGACTTCGCCGCGCCAAGCGCGTCGGTGAACGCTGACAGGGGATGGAGCCGATTCGGTTCTCGTGCCAGGCGGTGTCCGATGAAGACCATCCGCTCGCCTCGGCGAAACCGTCGGGGCCTGCCGCGCCGGGGCATGCCTGCCTCGCCGCGGGCCGGGCGGGCCATCAGAGCCGTGTCAGCGCCTGGCGCCGCCGGAGAGCGCCGCGGTGAACACCGCGAGGTTCTCCGGCCGGTCGGCGTCCACATCGAGGGCCAGCTCCGGGCTCTCCACGATGACAGCCCGTCCGCGCAGACCCGTGACGTCCAGGGCGCGGGCCTCTACGTCGGCGATCGAGAGGCGGCCGGTGGCGAACTTCATCACGGTCGCCCAGCCGAAGAGCTGAGCGAGCATCCAGGGCTTCTTGCGCGCAGCGATGATCTGCTCAACCAGCGGCCGGACGCGGTCGAGCACGCGAACCGCGAAGACCAGCACGCTCCCGCCGCAGAATGTGCCGTCGGCCACCTTGACGTAGGTCTTGCGCGCGCCGGGAAAGCGCTGCTCGATCACGGTCTGCGGAATGACCGGATAGCAGAGGTCGGCGTCGTCAGGGCACCGGTCGAGGAACACGCTGATCGCGTCGGCGGTCAGCAAGGGCAAGTCGGATGCCACGGCCAACACGCGCTCCGCGCCGGCGAGGCAGGCGACTCCGGCCTCGATGTTCTGCACCATCGACACCTGCTCGGGCACGAGCTGTACGCCGGACGGCACGACCGCGGCGAGCGCATCCACCGGCCCGACGACGACGATGCGCTCGACCGCCGCACACCCCTGCAGCGCGCCCACGACCCGCCGGATCAGCGGCTGACCGGCGATCTCGAGGAACGCCTTGTTCGGCAGGCCGACCGCGAGGCGCGGCTCAGGGCCGCCACCCGCGAGCACGATCGCCGAGAGCACTACCGCTCCTCCGCGAAGGTCCTGGTGACAAAGACGTCCACGTCGGCCCGCGCGCTGAGCGTCTCGGCCACCCGACGCGCCGCGGCCTCGTTGGCCATCAGGCCAAAGACCGTGGGGCCGGTCCCGGTCATCGATGCCCCGTAGGCCTCTCCCCGCAAAATCTGCGCCTTCAGCTCACCGATGATCGGGTGATGGGCGCCGACGACCTCCTCGAAGACGTTGCCCAGCAGGCGGCCGACCGCCGGCACATCGCGGCGCCGGACCGCGTCCACCAGGGCCGCGACGTCCGGCCGCTGCATGACCTGCACCGGCGTGATCTGCTTGTACGCCCACTCTGTCAGCACAGGGAACCGTGGGCGCGCGAGCACGACCCACGTCGCGGGGAGCGCGGGTAGCCGCTGCACGCGCTCCCCGCGGCCTCGGGCGAGCGCCGCCCCGCCGGTGAGGAAGAACGCAATGTCCGATCCCAGGCGCGAAGCCACCGCGGTCAGGTCGCGGCCGTCGAGCCGCAGCTTCCACATCTGACACAGCCCCATGAGGGTCACCGCTGCGTCGGCGCTGCCGCCGCCCAAACCGGCGGCGATCGGGATCTTCTTGCGAATCTCGATCTCCACCGGACGCTTCACGCCGTGCTCGTCGCGCAGGGCGGCCGCGGCGCGGTAGACCAGGCTGTCCGTACCGGTCGGAATGGCCTCGTGATCAGCGATGACCCTGATGCCCTCACCCTGCTCCCGCAGGAAGATGTCGTCATGGAGGGCGATCGTATGAAGGACGGTCTCCACCTCGTGGAAGCCATCCTCGCGACGCTGCAACACATCGAGACCCAGGTTGACCTTGGCATACGCGTTGAGGTGGAGCTCCTTCACGTACGTCCCCTCCTGAGGAACGACCCAGCGGCAACGTTAGTGCTTAGGTGGAGACAGGCGCAAGTCCTCTCCCGTCCACCGTTCGTCCTGCGTCCTTGGATTGCGCCACCACCGGACATCCCCTAAGATAGTCCCGTGACTGACGACGAGCGGTCGCCCGCGCCGGTCCCACCGGACGCGCCGGCTGCCCCGACCGCACCAGATTTCGCACCGCTCCCCTTCGAATCGCACGTGCCGAAATCGCGGCGCCGCTGGTGGGCGTATCTCCTCATCGGGGTGCCACTGACTGTCGTTGCGCTCGCCGGTGCTGTCGTGGGCGCGTACATCTACCTGCTGACCCAGATCGCGATCGGGCCGGGCGAGGTCGACGCGCGTCGTCCACAGACCCGGCTCTTCGCGTGGCCCCTGCGCGTGGTGGACCGGGTCAACATCCTGATCATGGGCGTGGATGTCACGCTCGACAACCGCCGCCGCGTCGTCAACATCTCGCGCGCCGACACGCTCATTCTGCTGTCGGTGGACCCGCACCGCCGCCGGATTGCGGCGGTCTCAATCCCGCGCGACACCCGAGTACAGATTCCCGGCATCGGCGAGAACAAGATCAATGCGTCGTACGCCTACGGCGGGCCGCAGCTTACCATCCGCACGGTCGAGCAGTTCCTCGCGGTCAAGGTCCACTACTACATCAAGCTCGGCCCGGACTCGTTCGCGCGCCTCGTCGACGCAATCGGCGGCCTGGAGGTGGACGTCGAGAAGGATATGAGGTACGCGGACACCTGGGCGGGGTACAGCATCAACCTCAAGAAGGGGCGGCAGAAACTGAACGGCGAGCAGGTCACCGGGTACATCCGGTTTCGCCACGACCCGCTGGGTGACATCGGCCGCGTCGAGCGGCAGCGCCAGGTCATGAACACGCTCGTGCAGGAACTGCGGCAGCCCAGGACGGTGCTGCACGGGCCGAGCCTGCTGCGCGCGTTCGCGCAGAACACGCAGACCGATCTCTCCGCCATGGAGCTGATGAGCCTCGGGCTGTTTGCGATCCGCTCGAAGGCGGCGATGCAAGAAGTCACGTTGCCCGGGGGCTTCGCCCCGCTGTACTGGGAGCCGGACTTCGCGAAGATCCGCCCGATGATCGCGGACCTGTTCTACGGCCTGTCGCGGGACGATCTCGCTTCGACCCTGATCGAGGTCAAGAACGCGAGCGGCATGCCCGGCCTGGCGCGCCAAGCTGCGGCCCGGCTCCAAGAGGTCGGCTTCCGGAACGTCCGGGTTCTGGCCTCGCCCGACATCGCCGCGACGACGACGGTCATCTCGCGCCTGCCCTCGCCGAGCGCGGCGCGGCTCGCCGCCGCGGCCCTGGGTCGCGCCGTGTTGAAGGAGGCGCCGGGTACGCTCGGTCCCTCGATCACCGTCATCGTGGCCAGGGATGCCACCGACCGGTCTGCCGGTCCGGTGCGGCGCAATGGCGGATCGCAGTAGCCACAAAACGTCAGCGGCCGCTCGCCACCGAGTTAGGCCGGGTCGCTCCCGAAGGAGTATCTCCTCCCACCTCGCGCAACGTACGGACCGCTGACGACGCGTACGATATCAGCCAGCCGCGACACCGTCAATCCGAAACGACCGTTCCCCCCCTGTGGATGGTGTGGACAGCCGGTTCCATCTGGCGCCGAACCATCTTCGCCAACCGGGTGACGCCCTCCCGAATCTCGTCCTCGGACGGGTAGGAGAAGTTCAGCCGCATGGTGTTGCGGCCGCTGCCGTCGCAGTGGAACGCCTGCCCGGGCACATAGGCGACACCTTCCTCCTGTACTGCGGCCTTGAGCATGACGCCGGCGTCCACATGCTCGGGCAACCGCACCCACAGGAACAGGCCGCCCTCGGGCCGTGTCCAGGTCACACCCGGCGGCATCTGCTGCTGCAGGGTGTCGATCATCACCTCGCGCTTGCGGCGGTACAGCGCCACGACCTCGGGAAGACGCCGCTGCAGCGTGCCGCGCGCCAGCAGCGCGGCGACCACGGCCTGCGTGAACGAGGGTCCGCACAGATCCATCCCCTGCTTCGCGGTGACGCAGCGCTCAATGATGGACGTGGGCGCGGCGATCCAGCCGATCCGCATGCCGGGTGCGAGCGTCTTGCTGAACGTCGAGAGATAGAGGGTGCGATGATCGCGGTCGAGCGCGGCCACCGGAGGCGGCGCCTGCCCCATGAAGCGCATCTCTCGATAGGGATTATCCTCGACGATGATCGTGTTGTACTCGGCGGCCAGTCCCAGCAACCGCTGCCGGCGCGCCAGCGTCCACGTGATGCCCGAGGGGTTCTGGAAGTCGGGCACGATGTAGATGAACTTGAGGCGCCGCCCGTCCCGGCGCAGGTCGCGCAGCACGCTGGCCAGCCGGTCAGGCTCGAGCCCCTCGTCGTCCTGCGGCACGCCGATCATCTCGACCTGGTAGGCGCGGAACGCCTGCAGCCCGCCGAGATATGAGGGGAGCTCGCAGACGATCACGTCGCCGGGGTCGAGCAGCACACGACCGACGAGATCCAGCGCCTGCTGCGAGCCGGTCGTGATCAGGACGTTGTCGGCGTCGAACGTCACGCCGTCCTTGGCCATCCACTTGACCAGCTCGCCGCGCAGCCGGGCGTCGCCCTCGGTGGTCCCGTATTGCAGCGCCCGGCCCGCATTCGTGTCCAGCACCTCCTGAATGACGTCCCGCAGCTCGTCCACCGGAAACGTGGACGGATCGGGCAGCCCCCCGGCGAGCGAGATGACCTTGCCGCCGGCGGCGAACTTGAGCAACTCCCGAATGACCGACCGTTCGGCGCTCTGTGCGACCTTAGAAAACAGACCCTCGAACTCAGTCATGGCACCACCTACGGGACGAGGTTTCCCTGCGGGGTGATCCCCGAGGGAGGAGTTCCAGACTGCGCGGGCGGCTCCCTCTCGGCGACGGCGGCGGCCAGCCGGGTGAACTCTGCCAGCGACAGGGTCTCGCCCCGTCGATGTGGATCAATCCCGAGTGACGCACAGAGGGCGTCCGGCGCCTCAGCGACCGCGCCTCGCAGCGATGACCGCAGCATCTTGCGGCGCTGACTGAACGCGGCACGGGCGACGCGCATCAACGCGGGCACCAACGCTCGCGGCACCGGCGGGCGCTCGGGAACGTCGAGGCGCACGATGGCGGACCTGACCTGCGGCGGCGGGAAGAACGCAGTGCGGGGGACACGGGACACGAGCACCGGCACCGCGTGCGCCTGGACAGCGACCGAGAGCAAGCCGTATGCATCGGTCGAGGGCTTCGCCACGAGCCGCGCGGCGACTTCGTCCTGAACCATCACGACGTACCGCCGCCCGATGCCGGCCTCGAGCAGCGTGATCAGCAGCGGCGACGCGATCGCGTACGGGAGGTTGGCCACGACCTTGTTGACGGCCATGGGCAGCATCGCCGGCGTCAGCGCCATGGCATCGGCGTGCAACACGTGTACCGCCGGATACCCGGCGCACACCGCCTGCAACACCGGGATGAACCGGGCGTCGACCTCGACGGCTGTCACCGCAGCCCCGGCACGCGCGAGCGCCACGGTCAGCGTGCCGATCCCTGCGCCCACCTCGAGGATGACGTCGCCGGCCGCCGGTGCGGCGGCATCGAGAATCCGCTCCAGGACGCGCCGGTCAACGAGGAAGTGCTGGCCGCGGGACGGCCGTAGACGCAGACCCGCGGCCTCGAGCGCCGCCCGCACACCGGCGCGCGTCGCAAGGTCCAGCCCGGCGAGCGCCGCGGGATCAGGCCCCGCGGTTATCGCGCGGCGGTCGGCGATGACAGGATGTATACCCGCACGGTCCGGCGTCCGAATCTGTACGCCTCCCGCGCTGTCGGGAACCCCAGGTCGATGCGGTGCCCTTTGATCGCACCGCCTGTGTCGCCCGCCACGGCGCGGCCGTAGCCCTCGATGAAGAGCACCGACCGAAGAGGAATGATGCGCGGATCGACCGCCACCACACCGTAGCCCGCCTTCATACCGATCGCGGTGATGTCGTCGACGCCCTTGCCGTGCCAGGGCGCATACCCGGTGGCCTCCATCTCGAGGACTTCCTTGCCGGTAAACTGCCCGCGGCTCGCGATGACGCGGCGGGTGCCGACGCTGACGATCCGGTCCTGCGCAGGTCTGGCGATCACCGCCTCGATCTCCTGCCGCTTGACGACAAACCCGTCAGCCGTGGTCACTGCGATGCGCCGCAGCTTGATCCCGGGCCGGCCCTGCTGTATGAGTCGGGTGCGCCCCCGCGGCATCGCGGGGTCAACCTGCGAGATGCGGGCAAAGGGCACGCGCTCCTCAATGGTCACCACCCGCGTCTCCACCCTGACAAGCCGCACGGTCGCGCCGGACCATAGCGGCGCATCGGCGGACGGGTAGACGTGATCGCTGGGCCGAACGGTGACACCCGACTCGCTGAGGAACTCACCGACCGACTGTGCCGCGGTCATCAGGACTCTCGGATGCCCGTCCGCGAAGAGCCGCACCGGAAACGCCCGGCGGACCGTCACGGTCATCCCTGTGCGCGCGAGCGCCTCGCGCGCCGGGTACACCCGGTCGTTCGCAGCCACCGCAACGCGGCCGTCGCGCAGGACATCACCCACGGTGGCTCCAAACGTCCGGACCTTGTACTGCGTTGCCCCGTTCTTGACGAGGACGAACTTGGGGAGGTGCGCATGGGCGACTGCGCCGAGCGCCAGGGTCAGGATGGCCACGCCGGGCAGCAGCACGACCCGCAGACGGGCTGCGCGCATTCCCTCACCTCCTGGTCGTCAGAGTGCGTGGGTCGGCCTTGCTGCTGCCGCCCCAGGAATCGTGCCGAGGATCGCTGAACGCCTGAAGAACTCCCCCGGCACAGGGTCGTCCCTCACGGCAGGTCGAGGATGTTGAGCGAGTGACTGATTAGACTCTAGCAGCTTTGGGCCGGTCGGGCAACCGCTACCCGTCGCCGCGGCGGTCCACGAGCTCGATGAGGACGCCGTGCGTGTCCTTGGGATGCAGAAACGCGACGCGCGTACCGTGGGCGCCTGCCCGCGGCAACTCGTCGATCGGCGTGTACCCGGCGTCTCGCGCGTTCTCAAGGGCCCGAGCGGCGTCCGGCACGGCCAGCGCGATGTGATGGATGCCCTCGCCCCGACGCTCGATGAACCGCGCGACCGGCCCGTCGACGGTCGCGGCCTCCAGCAACTCGATACGAGTACCACCCAGGTCCACGAATGCGACGGCAACAGCGTCGCCGAGCAGCAACTCCGGATCGCTCACGGTCAGCCCGAGCACCTCACGGTAGAACCGGCCGGCGCTGTCGAGGTTGCGGACCGCGATCCCGATATGATCAAGCGCGATCCCTGGGCTCGTCCTGGCCGCGACCGGGGCCGCGCGGGTGACCTCGGCGGTGGACGGTGCATCCGGAACCGCGTCCGGGACGACGGCGGCCGCCAGCAGCCCGGGCACCGGCGCAAGCGCCGAACGTGCGGTCGGGGGGGACGTCGCCGCGCGGCCCGCGTGTCCGGCGGCCAGGAGGCGCGCGGCCGCGGTGTGTGGGTCGAGCGCACCACGGGCCACCTCGCTGACGAGGGGCTCGAGGCCGACTGCCACAGCGGCTTCGAGCACCTGTGCCCGCAGTCTGGCTTCGGCGGCCCTGACGATGTCCCGGCGCCAGCGATCCCGCCGTCGGTGCAGTAGCGCGCCGGTTGCCTCTTGGTGCGCCCGGTGGTCCCAGACCGCCTTCAGCAGACTCGCCACGCCCTCGCCGTTCGTCGCCACGGTCGTGAGCACCGGCGGTTTCCAACGCCCATTCGGAGCGAGCCCGAGCGCGGTCCGGAGATCGGTCACCGCCCGATCGGCCTCCGGCCGATCGGCCTTGTTGACCACGAAGACGTCGCCGATCTCCATCACGCCGGCCTTGATCGTCTGCACGCCGTCGCCGAACCCCGGTGCGGTCACCACCACGACGGTGTCGGCCGCGGACACGATGTCCACCTCGGCCTGGCCCGTGCCCACGGTCTCAATCAAGATCGTCGCCGCGCCCCACGCGCCGAGTACCGCGACCGCCTCGTCCGTCGCCGGGGCTAGCCCACCGAGGCTGCCGCGCGTGGCCATCGAGCGGACGAAGACCTCGGGATCGGTGCTGTGGTCCTGCATGCGGATGCGGTCGCCGAGCAGCGCGCCACCGGTGAAGGGGCTCGTCGGGTCGACCGCCACGACTGCGACTCGCTGGCCCTGACCGCGCAGGGCCTTGATCAGCGCGTTCACCAGCGTGCTCTTGCCCGATCCGGGCGGGCCCGTGATGCCGACCACGTAGGCGCGGCCCGCGAAGGGAAAGACCATCTGGAGGATCTCGGCGGCGGACGGCTCGTGGTTCTCCGCCAGGGAGATGAGTCTCGCCGCCGCCTGTGACGAGCCGGCCACGAGGGAGGCGACGAGCTCTCGCGTGGTTAAGGACGGCATTCCGAGGCTAGGATAGCAGGGCGGCCGCGGCCAGGAAACGCCGTTGCTACACCGTCACAGCCGGCCGGTGCGGCCCGAAGACACTGCGCAGCACGTCGCAGATCTCGCCGACGCTGGCGTACGCGCGCACGGCCTCCAGGATCGGCGGCATGAGACTGTCGGTGCCACGGGCCGCATCGGCCAGGGCCGTGAGCGCCCGCTGCGCGGCGCGCGCGTCGCGCTCGCGCCGCACGCGGTCGAGCCGCTGCAGCTGCCGGTCGGCCACCGAGGGGTCGACCCGGTGCAGCTCGACCCGGGCGGGCGCATCGCTCTGGAATCGATTGACGCCGACGACGACGCGGTCGCCGCGCTCGATCGCCTGCGCCTCGCGGTAGGCGCTGTCGGCAATGTCACGCTGCACCCACCCGCGTTCGATCGCCCGGAGCATGCCGCCACCCGCCTCGATCTGTGAGATCAGCCCCTCGGCCCGCTGCTCGATCTCATCGGTGAGGTACTCAACCAGATACGCGCCCGCGAGCGGATCGACCGCGGCGGTCACGCCCGACTCGTGAGCGATGATCTGCTGCGTCCGCAGCGCCAGCAGCGCCGACGCCTCCGTCGGTAGCGCCAGCGCCTCGTCGCGGCCGTTCGTGTGCAGGGACTGCGTGCCGCCCAGCACTGCAGCCAGCGCCTGCAGCGTCACGCGCACGACGTTGTTGTCTGGCTGCTGCGCTGTGAGCGCAGCGCCTGCCGTCTGTGTGTGGAACCGCAGCATCGTCGACCTGGGGTCTTGCGGCGCGTAGCGTCCCTGAACCAGCCGGGCCCAGAGCCGCCGCGCCGCCCGGAACTTCGCCACCTCCTCCAGCACGTGCATCTGGGCCGCGAAGAAAAACGAGATAGCCGGCGCCACCTGGTCGACCCGCAGGCCGGCGTCGATTGCGGCCTGCAAGTACGTGAGGCCGTTGGCCAGCGTGAAGGCCACTTCCTGAACCGCCGTCGCGCCGGCCTCGCGAATGTGATACCCGCTGACGCTGATGGGGTTCCACCGCGGCAACCGTTCGGCGCAGTACCGGACCACGTCGGTGACGATGCGCATCGAGGCCGCGGGTGGGTAGATGTAGGTGCCGCGCGCGATGTACTCCTTGAGGATGTCGTTCTGCGTCGTGCCGTCGATGTGCTCGGCCGGCACGCCCTGCTTCTCGGCCACCGCCACGTACATCGCGAGCAGGATTGCCGCCGTGGCGTTGATCGTCATCGAGGTGGAAACCCGGCCCAGCGGGATGCCGTCGAGCAGCACCTCCATGTCGGCGAGGGTATCGACGGCGACTCCGACCCGGCCGATCTCCGGCCGAGCCAGGGGATGGTCGGAGTCGTAGCCCATCTGCGTCGGGAGGTCGAACGCGATCGACAGACCGGTCTGCCCCTGGTCGAGCAGGTAGCGATAGCGGCGGTTCGACTCCTCGGCGCTGCCAAACCCGGCGTACTGCCGCATAGTCCACAGACGGCCGCGGTACATCGTGGGGTAGATGCCGCGCGTGTAGGGGAACGCGCCGGGCTCGCCGATCGTCGCCTGATAGGCGGCGCGCACGTGCTCGGCGCGCGGAACGGCCGGCAGCGGGATGCCGTCGGCGGTGCTGACCTCGTCCGGGCGGTCACTCATGAGTTGGCCTCTCAAGGCGGCATACTCACTTCGCGCTGGATCACGGCCTGCCCCTCTCGGTCGCCGACTCCCTGGTGCGGACCGCGATCTCGCCTCTGTCGGCAGTCAAGAGGCGACGGGGTCGGCATGCGCCAGGGTCAATAGTCCTCTTCGGACTCTCGGGGCACATCAGGCCGATACAGCAGCGTGTAGCGGGCCAGGTGGAAGCCGACCGATTCCCAGAACCGCAGCCCTCGCACGTTGCCGGCGAACACGCCGGACTGGATCTCGTCGGCACCGTGCTCCTTGAGCCATGCGATCACGGCCTGCGCCAGCCGCCGGCCGTGCCCTTCGCGCCGGAACTCCGGATAGATGAAGAACTCGCCGATCACGCCCTGGGTGCGGCCCTTGTTCGCCCAGTGTTTGTTCAGGACCGCGACGGCAAAACCGACCTTGCGCCCGCCCTCCACC
Organism: Candidatus Fervidifonticultor quartus; assembly: GCA_031458775.1. Classification (GTDB taxonomy): domain Bacteria; phylum Sysuimicrobiota; class Sysuimicrobiia; order Sysuimicrobiales; family Humicultoraceae; genus Fervidifonticultor_A; species Fervidifonticultor_A quartus. The sequence continues at coordinate 35,050 of JAVKJV010000004.1, forward strand.
CCCCACCAGACCTGGCGGTGTTTGCCCTGGTCGGCGAAGAGCGCTTCAGTGTAGCGGTCGAGCCACGCGTCGTCGGGAGGTTCACCGGTGATCTCTTCGCGATAGCGCTTGAGCCAGTCGCGGAACTTGGGATCACCCGGTGAAACTGGTTGCAGGTGCATTGCGGTCTTGGCCATCGCGCGATTCCGTCGAGGGATTTCGCCCGTCCCACCGGGATTCCTGTCGCCTCTCGAACTTCCGATTGACGTCGTCGATGTGCCCGCGCGGCCGATGAGGATCCGTGTGCGGTCACGACGCCGCCGGCGCGGTCGTCGAACCGATCAGACGCCGCTGCGCGTCACGCGGTCGGCAGCGGCTCAGACGGTAGGGGTCCGTAGGGTCGAATGGCGAGGATGCCGTGCTTGAACACGAGTTCCTGGATGCCGTTGGCTTCGATGAGCAGACTGTAGGTCCCGAAGTCCTTGATCACCGCAGCGGGGATTTCATACCCGTCGCGGCAGCGGATGTGCACCGGCGCGCCGGTGGTCACCAGGCGGCGGTAGAACGCGTCCTCCATCGACGGCCTGGGCAGCGACCTGCCGCCTGCGGGCTGCCCTTCGGGGCGAATGTCCTCGCGCATCACGACTGATGCACCTCCCTCACGCTCGGGACGAATCTCGGCCAGCGATTGAATCGTATCCTCGTCCTGCACGGGCGCGGCGCCGCCGGTGACCGTCGGCGTTGGCTCGTCACCGCCAGCCCGCATCATCTGTTCGTAATGCCGGCGCAACCCGTGGAACCGGCGCTGCCGGTCAACCCGTCGCGGCTCGGACTGGACGATCCCCCGCACGGGCTTCCGGACGGCATCGAGCACTGCCCCGACTACGGCTTCTGCCTCGCTGCCCCTGACCGTTTCGGAGCCGACCCGCAGCACGCTGGCGTGCTCCGACGCCAGCACCACCGCGGCCAGCACCACCGCGGCACCCGCAAACGGCACGATCTGCAACCCTTCGAGCGACGGGCGACTCCCCGCCCGCTCAATGAGCGGCCGCAGGGCGTCGAGAGTGGCCAGGGCGACGGTGCGAAGGCGGTGCACCTGGCCCGGCAGCGCCTCGGCCGATCCAGTGACGGTCTTCGTAACGTGGTCACGCTCATACTGTAAGTCCACTGTGACACGCGTGGCGGTGTCGCTGATCGTTTCCTCGAGGCGCACGAGGTGACACTCGGGAATGGGCTCCGGTTCTCCTTCGGCCTCGAGATGGGCAACATGGACACGCCAGCCATCGACGTGGAGGTTGTACTGGCTCATCAAGGCCGAGGTGATGCCCCGGCGGATCGATCCATCGTCGCGGTTCGACGTGGTCGTCGCGTAGATGCGCTCGATCTCGCCGGCCTCATTGGCGACGACCCGGGCAGCGGTGACGGCGTCCAATCGTTCGAGAAACGCTTCGATCTCTTCAGCGAAGACTTCCCGGGGCAAGCGGACGCTCCGTATGCTGAGGTGGAAGACTCGCGTGGGTGTTCTGCGGTTTCGTGACGGTCTCCTGCCCACCGCCGAGCCGGTCCGGAACGCCCTAAAATCTGGGGAAGGCCGGCGGCCGGCCGATCGGCCGGTCGATGAGCACGCCCTCGCCGCCGAGTGCCGGGCGTTCTTCGCCTTCGATGAGGATGCGGACCTGGCGGACGCCGAACTGCGTGCCCGTGTAGACCAGTTGCCACAGCCGTCCCTGCATGCTGGACGAGCCGCCGCCGCTGGCGATCGCCTCGCTGAGATCGAGGGTGGCCACCCCGTCGCGCACGCTCAGGCCGCGCAACCGCACGCCGGCGGGGATCTCGGTCGTCAGCCCCCGGGCGCGCTCATCGGCCGTGGGCCCAGCGAGCAGCACTTCAATCGCCGCGCGCACGAGGACCTCCGGCCGTCGTCCCTCGACCACGCGCTCCACCGCGACGAGCGTGCCGGCATTGTCGGCCGTGCCGACGAAGTAGACGTCCACCCGTGTGGGCACGGGCCGGACCTGCGTCCACCAGACCACCGCGCTCGCGGCCGCCAGGACCAGCAGCCAGATCATCACTCGCCGCATCATCGTGCGCCGATCAATTGGGCGAACTCATCTTCGGTGAGCACCTTCACACCGAGCCTCCTGGCCCGTTCGAGCTTCGACCCCGGCGCCTCACCGGCCACGACGTACGTGGTCTTCTTCGTCACGCTGTCAGCGGAGACCCCGCCTGCCTCGCGGACCAGCGCCTCGGCCTGGGCGCGCGGCCAGCGCGAGAGCGTCCCGGTGAAGACGACCTGGGCGCCGGCAAGCGGCCCTTCACGCGGCGCGCGCGCGTCGGGCGCGATCGGCCTCACACCCGCCTCCAGGAGACGCTGCACGAGCCTGCGGTTCGGCGCGCGCCGGAAGAAGCTTACCACGCTCTCCGCAATGGTCGGCCCGACGCCCGGTACGTCGCGCACGTCCTCGAACGACGCCTTCATCAAGGCCTCAGGATGCCGGAAGTGTGCGGCCAACAGGTCGGCGATGTGCGCGCCGACATGGCGGATCCCCAACGCATAGAGGAAGCGCGAGAGTGTCGTCGTCCGGCTGCGATCGATGGCGTCGAGAATGTTCTGCGCGAGCTTGTCACCCATGCGGTCGAGGGTCAGTAGCTGCGCCTTGGTCAGACGGTAGATGTCGGCCGGATCGTGGATGAGCCCGCGGTCGAGCAACTGCGCGATCAGTTTGTCGCCCAGGCCCTCGATGTTCATCGCGTCGCGTGACGCGAAGTGGTAGAGCCGTTCCCGCACCTGGGCCGGGCAGGAGAGGTTGGGACACCGCGCCACGGCTTCACCCTCGGGCTTCTCCACCAGCGTGCCGCACACCGGACAGTGCTTCGGCATGACGAATCGGCGCTCGTGACCGGTGCGGCGTTCCACCAGCGGGCGGACGACCTCCGGGATGACCTCACCGGCGCGCTGGACAACGACCCAGTCGCCGATCCGGATGTCCTTGCGCGCGATCTCGTCTTCGTTGTGCAGCGTCGCGCTGGTGACCGTCACCCCCGACACGCGGACCGGCTCGAGCACCGCCGTGGGCGTCAGCGCGCCGGTGCGGCCGACGTTGATGGTAATGTCGGTCAGCCGGGTGATCGCCTGTTCGGCCGGGAACTTGTATGCGATCGCCCAGCGCGGGGCCTGGGTGGTCGCGCCAAGTTCGGCCTGTTGGGCGAGGTCGTCGACCTTGATCACGACGCCGTCGGTCTCATAGTCCAGGGTGACCCGGCGCTCGGCCCACCTCGCGAGGTACGCTTTCACCTCGTCGAGGGACTGGCACGTGGCCGTGTGGGGATTCGTGCGGAAGCCCGCGTCGCGCAGCCACGCCAGGATCTCCATGTGCGATCGGAGGTCGAGCCCCTCGGCGTATCCCAGACCGTACACGAAGATGTTCAGCGGCCGGTTCGCGGTGATCTGCGGATCGAGCTGCCGCAGCGATCCGGCCGCGGCGTTGCGCGGGTTGGCGAACGGCGGCTCGCCACGGGCGGCTCGCTCCGCATTGACGGCCTCGAACGCCTTACGCGGCAGGTAGACTTCGCCGCGCACTTCGAGCAAACGCGGGGGCCGCGTGGCCCGCAGCGTGAGCGGGATGCTCGTGATCGTGCGAAGGTTCGGCGTCACGTCCTCGCCCTGGGTACCGTCGCCGCGCGTGGCGCCGACGGTGAAGCGTCCGCGCTCGTAGGTGAGCGAAACCGCCGCCCCGTCAATCTTCAGTTCGCACACGTACTGCACCGGCGCGTCTCCCAGCCCGGCGCGCACACGTTTGCTCCAGGCTTCCAGCTCGGCCTCGTCAAAGGCGTTCGCGAGGCTGAGCATCGGCGTCCGGTGCCGGACGGTGGCGAACGCCGCGGACGGCGGCGCGCCCACTCGCTGGGTGGGCGAGTCCGGGGTGACGAGCTCGGGATACTGCTCCTCGAGCGCGCGCAGGTCCCTCATCAGACGGTCGTACGCGGCATCCGAAATGATGGGCGCATCGAGCACGTGGTACCGATAGTTGTGCTCGTTGATTTGGGCGCGCAGCTTCTCCACGCGCTGTCGAACGGTCGCTGGCACGGTCATGGGCGAAGAACGCTCACCGCGTTGGACACCACTATTCACCATAGCACGCGGCGGCCGCATCGCGGCGCGTCGTTGTGCTTGGCGTGACCGCCAGGACTGCGCGATCGCGGACCGCGCCGGGGTGCGCGTCTAGCCGCCGGCCATCGCTGGGATGATCGAGACCTCGCTGGACTCGGCCAAGGGCGTCTCCAGGCCCTGCAGGAGCCTGACGTCTTCCTCGCCGACAAACACGCTCACGAACCGGTGAAGCTGCCCGTTGGCATCCACCAGCCGTTCCCCCACTCCGGGAAACCGCTGCTCGAGTTCGGCGATCGCCCCACGCAGCGTCGTCGCGCTGACGCTCACCAGTCGCTCGCCGTTGGTGTGACGCCGCAGGGGCGTCGGAATGCGAATGGTCGCCATCGTCGTCTCCTCAGGCTTCACCAGAGATCCCGTTCGTCCGCGCCACGGTGCGCCGCGCTACGCCGGGACCGTGGCCAGCACCGCGTCCTCGAACGCCCGCAGCGTGGGTCGGATCCGCACCGTCGCCGGCAGCGACGCTGCGACGGCATCCGCCGTCTTCAACCCGATCCCGGTGATGTACGCGACGGTCACCCCGTCGGGGTCGAGCGCGCCGGACGCTGCGAGCTTCCTCAGCACGGCCACCGTCACGCCGCCTGCCGTCTCGGTGAAGATCCCCTCGGTCTGCGCAAGGAGCTTCATGCCGTCGACGATCTCGTCGTCGGTGGCGGCCTCGATACGGCCGCCCGTCGCGTGTGCCGTCGCGATCGCGTAGCGGCCGTCGGCCGGAGACCCGATGGCGAGCGAGTGCGCGATGGTCTGCGGTCTGACCGGCCGCACGTCGCCGCCCGTGCGGAACGCGGTCGCCACCGGCGCGCAGCCCGCAGCCTGTGCGCCGTGGATCTGCATGGCGGCCTGCGCAATGAGCCCGAGCGCTGCCAGTTCCTGGAATCCCTTGTGTATCTTGACGTGCAGGTTGCCCGACGCGATGGGCACCACCACCGCATCCGGCGCCCGCCAGCCGAGCTGCTCCGCGACCTCATAGGCCAGCGTCTTGCCGCCCTCGCTGTAGAACGGCCGGATGTTCACGTTGAGGAAGGCCCAGTGGTGCTCCTCACCGATCTCCGCGCACAGCCGGTTCACCTCGTCGTAGCCGCCGTCCACTTCGATGACGGTCGGCCCGTAAACCGCCGAGGCCACGATCTTGCTGCGCTCGATGCCGGCCGGCACGAACACGCAGGCGCGCATCCCGGCCCGTGCCGCGTGCGCGGCCACCGAGTTCGCCAGGTTGCCGGTGGACGCGCAGGCCAGCACGCGGTACCCGAACCGTCGCGCCGCCGCGGTCCCGATCTCGACCGCCCGGTCCTTGAACGACCACGTCGGGTTTGTGGAGTCGTTCTTGACGTACAGGCGTCGCAGCCCGACGGCCTCGCCCAGTCGAGGCGCGGGGACCAGCGGCGTGAACCCGGGCGACAGGTCGACCGCGGCGTCGTACTCCACAGGCAGCAGGTCGGCGTAGCGCCACATCGAGCGCGGCCCGGCCTCGATGCGCTCACGCAGCGGCAGCCGGCGCAGCGTCTCCAGATCGTACACCACCTCGAGCGGCCCGAAACACGACTCGCACACATACACCGGCCCGACCGGCACCTCGGCGCCGCACTCGCGGCACTTCAACCGCTCGACTGTCACCCCGTGCCTCCTCTCGTCCTCCGGCGCGCAGTAGTCGAATCCACTCGCTCACAACTCAAGCGCGCCATGGGGGTCGATCTCCGTGACAATGATCCGGCTTGTCACACCGGCGTGGGCGAAGGCCGCGCGCATGGCCTCGCCAACCGCGGCCGCCGGTTCAGGTGGGGACAGCGCCGCCACCGAGGGTCCCGACCCGCTCAAGACCGCGCCGTACGCGCCCGCGCCCGCGGCCGCGTCCACCACCGCCTCGAATCCTGGTACCAGCGGCGCGCGATAGGGCTGATGCAGACGATCGCGCAGAGAGTCCCTGAGCAGGTCACTGCGGCCCTGCGACAACGCGGTAACCAGCAACGCTACCTGTCCCAGGTTGAAGACCGCGTCGGGCAGGGTGACCGACTCCGGCAGCGCCCTGCGCGCGGCCGCGGTCTCGATCTCAAGATCCGGGACCGCGAGGACGACCGCGAGCGGCAGTGCGGGCATCAGACGCGACCAACGCACGCCGGCGCCGTTCTGCGCCACGACCACAACGCCCCCGAGCAGGGCGGCGGCCACGTTGTCCGGGTGTCCTTCGAGTCGGACAGCCAGATCCAGGAGATCGTCTTGGTCCATCGCGGCGCCAAGCAGACGTGCGGCGGCCACGACACCGCCGACGATCGCCGCGGCGCTACTCCCCAACCCCCCGCGCAACGGGATCGGAAAGTGGGCCCGGAGTTCGAACGCGCCCGTGTAGCCGGTGCGTTCGGCAACCGCCGACGCGCTGCGATAGATCAGATTGCTGGTGTCCTGCGGCACCGCCACGCCGGAGACCGCGATCACCGGTGAGGTCGACGCGGCCAGCGCGATCTCCGCGCGCAGGCCGATCGCGGCCGCGAGGCAGTCGAACCCCGCGCCCAGGTTGGCGACGGACGCCGGCACGCTGACGCGTACGCGCTCCGATGGAATGGCCATGCAAGGCTCCTCACATGCAAACACCCCCTCCACTTCCGATGCTGGAGGGGGTGTCACTCCTTATCCGCCGGAACTGGATCCCGCGGGGGTTGGCACCTTACCGGTTCGGCAGGTTGCCGGGGGTCATCGGGCCCGTTCCCTCACCCACTCTTGATAAGAGCCGCTATGCAATTGCCCGCTAGCGTATCACAGCTTCAGCGAACCGTCAACAAACGCCACCCTGTGCTCGGTGAGGGCCCGGGCGGTGGCGTTCACCACGGCGTGCTTGTCCATGTAGTTCCGCTCCAGCAGCGGCAGGTGCCCGCCCGCCATGATCTCGGGCTTCGCCCGGAAGTAATCCAGCACGTCGGAGTGTCCGGCACCATCTCCAACAAGATGCTGAACGCGCCAGCCTCCTCGAGCGCTCGCGCGTCATCAACGATCCGTTTGGCGCGCAGCGCGTCCTTCCCCTGCACGCGGACGTAGCACGTGATCATGGTGATGGGCACGCCGTCGGCCATCTTTCTTCATCAGGGCAGGCAGCGTGATCTTCTTGCAATCGCTCATGCTCGACCCCCCTCTCCAAGGCTAGTCTGTACCGGCCCGACGGCGCCGGGTATCGAGTGGCCACAGTATGGGGGCGTTAGGTTGCCGCGCCCAGCACGAAGCCCAGCAGCAAGAGGAGCAGGACGACCGCCGAGACCAGCGCGTAGCGGCGCTCGCCGTGTCGGGCAAAGTAGGCGCCGGCGGCGATCACGCGCAGCACCGGCGTGAAGATCAGGAGCAGCAGCCCGAGGAAGACGATCGCCACCGGCCGGCCGTGCAAGGCGCCGGTCACCACCGCGACGAGCGAGCGCGGCAGATCGGCGACGAAGACCTCGTGCTCCGACATCAACTGCGAGAGCAACAGGCGTTTGCCCGTGCCCGGCGGGACGAGGAGCGCCAGTCCGGTCGCGATGATCACGGCCGAGGTCAGCACACCGGCCATCAGCATGCGGCCGATGATGTCCTCAAGGCTGCGAGTCCGCGGGACGCTCACAGGCGGATCCCTCTGAGCGCCATGGCGACGCCGACGTAGAGGAGGACCGGGATGAACAGGAGCCGGAGTGTCCGGCTGCGGAGCCGGACCATGATCCTCGCGCCGACCCAGGCGCCGACGAGGACGCCGAGCGCCGTCGGCGCGGCCACGAGGGGGTTGATCTCGGCGCGACCGAAGTAGACACCGGCGCTTGCCGCCGCGGTCACCCCGATCATGAAGTTGCTCGTCGCGGTCGAGACCTTCAGCGGCAGACGCATCAGGACGTCCATCGCCAGCACCTTGAATACGCCGCTGCCGATGCCGAGCAGGCCGGAGATCAGCCCGGCGATGCACATCATGACCGCGCCGGCGGTGACGCGGCGCGCGGCGTACGTGACCTTCTGTCCGCTGGCCGCATCGTAGTACGATCCGGTCAACCCCCAGCGCAACGCGAGCGGGTCCGGTGGCCCGGGGTCGGGCAGGTCCCGGCCGACTCGCAGGATCATCGGGATCGCAGTGTAGATCAGCAGGAGGCCGAAGACCAGATACAGCCACCGAGGCGGTAGGACACTGGTCAGATACGCGCCGGACAGCGCGCCGGTGACCGACGCCAGTTGCAGGACCGTTCCGATGCGGATGTTCGTGAGCCGGTCGCGGACGTACGCGGCGGCCGATCCGCTGCTGGTGGCGATGACCGACACGAGACTCGCGCCGATCGCGTACTTGATGTTCACGTGGAAGAGCAGCGTGAGCGCGGGGATGAGGAAGATACCGCCGCCGAGGCCGAAGAGCGCGCCGAGCACCCCCGCCCCGACGCCGGCCATGCCGACGAGTGCGACAAACAGGAGAGGATCCACCGGCTCCTCTAGCCTAGCACACGCACCGAGGCAGCCTCAGCGGATCGCAGCCTGCAGGGACCGGTGGCGCGAGGCCTACGCGGCGTCGGACCGGAAGATCGGCACAAGGCCTGCGCTGCGGGCCCTCAGGGCGTCGATCTCCTCCGGCGAGAGCGGGCTGAAACGGTCGGCCGCGTCGCACATCCAGGTGAAGAGATCGGCATGGCCTGGGCTCACCGCGGCCGTCACCGGCAGCGAGAGCGTGAACCGCAGCGCGAGCGCCGCCTCGTCGTAGCTCTCGACGGGCGCGTACCAGCACTTGGGTCGCACACGCGCCTCGCCTTCGCCGAGCCGCCGGCGCCCCAATGACTTGAGCGCCAGGATCCCGACGCCGCGCCGTACGGCGGCGTCTACGACCCGAGGCCCGAAGTGCCCCTGGAACCAGACGACCCAGTTTAGTGGGAACAGGATACTGTCGAACGGGAACCGATCGAGCAGAGCCAGTGCCGCTCGGTCGGAGTGCGCAGAGAAGCCGATCAACCGGATCAGCCCCTGCGCCCTGGCCTCCAGAAAGGCTTCCATTGCGCCGCCGGGCGCGAGGATCTGCTCCACCTCGTCCAGGGTCGTCACCGCGTGGTGCTGGTAGAGATCGACGTGATCCGTCCCGAGTCGGCGCAACGACTGACGGAGTTCCGCCGCCGCCTCGTCGCGCCTCCGCTTCTGGGTCTTGCAGGCGAGGAAGACCGCTCCGCGGTATGGCGCCAGGGCCGGGCCCAGACGCTCCTCGGCGTCGCCGTACGACGGTGCGACGTCGAAATAGTTGATCCCGCGGTCGATCGCCTGACCGACCAACCGGCTGGCTTCGGCCGGGGTCTCGTTCCGAACCAGGATGCCGCCGAACCCGACAACCGAGAGATCAGTGCCAGTCCGACCGAGCGCCCGCCGCTGCAATGCCGTTCCTCCTCACGAGGCCGCCGTCAATCCGGTACAGGTTGATGTCACTCCGGCACAGACGGGGGTCAACCGTGTCGTTGACACCACGGTGCTTCCTTACGCGATCGCGCTCGCCACCCCTTCCAGGTGACCCTGGCCTCGGACGCCTGGGGGTAGCGGCACGCAGTCAGGGGGGAATCGGTCCGGGAGCGAGCGTGACGATCCTTTGTGTTACACTCTCTGCGGCGATGGATCCTGTCATCATCCAGATCGGCCCACTCGCCATCCGGTGGTATGGTGTACTGCTGGCAATCACGATTGGTCTGAGCATGGTCGTCGCCTATCGCTACGGCCCGCGCCTCGGCATTCCGGCGTCCGTGCTCGACGGCACGATCGTCAACTTCGCGATAGTCGCGCTGATCGGCGCACGCCTCGGCTACGTGCTCTCCCACCCATCGCAGTTCCGGCATCTGCTCGATGTGATCCGCATCGATCTGGGCGGCTTGACCTCGCACGGCGCGATCGCGGCCGGGCTGCTCTACCTGTGGTGGGCGGCGCGGCGCTACGGGATCTCGATCTGGACGTTTGCCGATGCCTTCGGTTGGGTGATCCCGATCGGCAACATCTTCGTGCGCGTCGGCAACTTCATCAACGGCGAACTGTACGGCGATCCGACGACCCTCCCGTGGGGTGTGCGCTTCGCCACGTCACCCGACCTGCCCAGACACCCGCTGCAACTCTACGAAGCGGTGTTTGCGGTCGCGATCCTCCTGTATGCGCGCGCAGCGGCCCGTCGGCGGAGGTTCCCCGGGCAGGTCTTCTGGACGATCATGGTACCGACGTCGCTGGGCCGCATCATCCTGGACATGATGCGCAGCGATGTACGCGCCCTCGGCGTGCTCACGCTGGGGCAGATCCCGGCCATCATCCTGATTGTCTGGGGCCTCGTGGCGCTCACACGAGGGCGTCGCGCGGCGCCGGCGTCATGACGCGGGGGCAGGGACCATGCCGGCCTCGGTGGCGTCGAACACCTCGTAGCGGCCCTTTCCCCGGCGCTTGGCCGCGTACATCGCGAGGTCGGCGTGCCGGAGCAACTCTTCGGCATCGTCCCGGCCGGGCAGCGCCGTGGCGACGCCCACGCTGGCCCTCACCACGACCTCGCCATGGCGAAGCGCGAACGGCCGTCGCAACTCCTGGATGACGCGATCGGCCACGCCCACCGCGCCGGCCGCCGTGGCTCCGTTCAGCAGGATCGCAAACTCGTCGCCGCCGAGCCTGGCCACGACGTCGGCCGCGCGCACGCAGCCGCGCAAGCGGTGCGCGACCGCGAGCAGAAGTTCGTCGCCGGTCTCGTGCCCGAAACGGTCGTTCACGTCCTTGAAGTCGTCCAGGTCGATCATTAGGGCAGACGAGCCGGACCGCTCGGCATCGTCAGACCGGTCGGCCACGAGCGAGAAGAAGTGCCGGCGGTTCGCGAGACCGGTCAGGCTGTCGGTCGTCGCCAGCGTGTGCAGGTTCCCCATGAGACGCAGGTTCTCGTTCATGACGATGAACTGACGGGCCATCACCAGGCTCATGACCCCAACGGCACCGAAGACGAGTCCGCCCATCAGTGCGGTGGCCTGCTGGCGCGCCGCGACGAGCAGCACGATGTTGCCGACGAATACGGCAAGGTACGGCAGCAGGCTGTGTTCGCGGTCGCGCGGCGCCGGTATCACGGCCGTCGCACCGCCTGACGCCCGTCGCCACTGGTGGACCACGGCAGCCGCCGTGGCCACGTGGGCGGCCATCCACAGGCCGTCGGGCCAATCGCCGCTCTGGTAGCGGTCGAGCAGCGTGAGATAGCCGTAGGCGAGGTCGGCAACGAAGTACATCAGCAGGCCCCCGGCCAGGATCATCAGCGCGTGGCGATTGCCGCCCACGGGCCGTCGGAGCACCACTGCCACGATGCCGAACAGCATGACCAGATCGCCGATGGGATACGCCGCGGACAATGCTGTCGTGATGGCATCCGTGCCCGCCTCGAGCGCGATGGGCCCCAGCACCAGGTGCCAGACGACCATCCACCCGGAGAGCACTACCGTGCCCGCGTCGAGCCAGAACTTCAGCCGCTCGCCAGGGCCGCAACGCGAAACCGGAAATCTCAGCAGCCCGACGAGCAGGAGGGGGTAAAAGAGCAGGTAGCCCGCGTCGGCCGCGGACGGAAACGGCTCAATCCCAAGGATCAGCTCGTAGTATGCCCAGAGGAGATCCCCGAACCAATAAAGGAAGAAGGCGGCCCCGATCGTGCGCCATGCGGCCCGGGCACGCGGATCCAGCGTGTGGTGCGATCCGACCCGCCACGCGAGCACCGCGGCACCCAGGCTGCCCGGCAGCACTGCCAGGTCGCCGATGACGACCCTCGTTTCGGGCCCACCCCACTGGAACACCTGCCACAGCCAGAACGCGAGCGCGTAGAGCGCGAGGAGCAGAGCGCCTATCGTGCCCCGGTCTCGCATCCAGTGCTGGAGGCGGGTGGCCCGCAACTGCCATGCCATCGCCACCGGACTTGTGCCCGCGTGCCCGCGTGCGCAGACGTCCTGGAGGGGACTACGCCGGCCGGACGAGCCTCAAGGCTGCGGCGAGCGCACGCCACAACACGAGGAACGCCAGCGTGAGCGTGCCTCCGACCGCCAGGAACACGAAGAAGCTTCGACCGAACGGTCGCGCCAGCCAGACCTGCCGTACCGCCAGACCGATCGTCACCGAAAGCATCCAGGTGGCCAGGAATGGCCACGGGCCGGGTCTGGTGTACGTACGCAGGAACCGGGCGACGACCACCCACGCCGCGATCAGCGGCGCAGCGGTCTGCAGGATCTCATACGGGGTGAGTGCGATCTTGTGGAACCGGAGCCCGAGCACGGTGAAGGCAAGCAGGCTGGCGGTGTCACCCCAGGGCAGCCAGCGTGCGAAGCCGGGTTGGGCCGCGCGCGGGCTCACTTCAGCAGACCGGCAACCTGCTGGACGAACGCCAGGACCCGGGCCGGGAGCACGCCCATCTGCAACACGGCCAACGCGGTGATGACCAGGGCGGCGTTGACGAGTGGACTCACATGGACACGGAGGCCCGTGCCGCCGGCCGTGTCGCCGGCCACCGCGTCACCGGCCGCGGGCGCGGCGAACATGACGTAGGCCACGCGAAGATAGTAGTAGACCGAGATCACGCTCGTGAGCACACCGATGATCGCCAGTGTCACGCCCGCAGGACCCGCGTCCACCGCGGCCATGAACACGCCGGCTTTCGCGATAAAGCCTCCCGTCGGCGGCAGCCCGGCCAACGAGAGCATGAACCACCCGGCTACCACCGCCAGCAGTGGCGCGCGCGCGTAGAGACCCGCGTAGTCGTCCACGCGGTCGGCCTCCCGCCCGTTGCGCTCGAGGGCGATGGCGACTGCGAACGCGCCCGTGCCCATCATGGCGTAGACCGCCAGGTACGTCAGCACCGCGGCGACGGCCTGCGGCGTGGCCGTCGTCACGCCCACCAGCAGGTACCCGGCGTGCGCGACGCTGGAGTACGCGAGCAGCCGTTTGTAGCTGGTCTGCGCAAGCGCCGCCAGGTTGCCGACGATCATCGTGATCGCGGCGAGCACACCGAGGATGACGGCCCACTGCCCGGCGAGCGCGCCCAGGGTGACCGGGAACACCCTCACCAGCGCGACGAACGCGCCGATCTTCGCGACGACCGACATGAACGCCGCAGCGGGAAAGGGCGCCCCCTCGTACACGTCGGGCGCCCACGTGTGAAACGGCACCAGCGCAGCCTTGAACCCCAGACCGATCACCAGCAGGCCTACACCCGCGGCTGCGGTCAGGCTGGACGCGTGCTCGGCGAGCACCGCAGCCAGGCCGGGCAGGCGCGTCGTCCCGGTGACGCCGTAGAGCAGGGCCACGCCGTAGAGGAAGAAGCCGCTGGCGAAGGCACCGAGCAGGAAGTACTTGATCCCGGCCTCCTGAGATCGGCTGCTGGCCCTCGCGAACGCGGCCAGGACATACAGCGGAACCGACAGCGTCTCAAGCGCCAGGAACAGCATCAGCAGGTCACGGCTGGCGGCCATCAACATCGCACCAACCGTGGACACCAGCAGCAGGAAGTAGTACTCGCCCCGCTCGAGGCGAAACCGCCGCAGGTACTCCGGCGCGACCAGTACGCCCATCGCCGCCGCGGCCAGCGCGACGGTCTGACCGACCCGTGTCAGGCCGTCGCGCACGTACATCTCCGCGAAACCGGTGCCATCCGGCGCCCCCAGCCCGACCATCGTCGCGCCGGCCAGACCGGCGAGACTGATCGCCACCAGCGAGCCGCGCGCGCCGGGATCGAGCCAGAGGTCGACAAGCAGCACGACGACCGCCGCGGCCAGCACGACGAGCTCCGGCGCGATGAGACGGTACGGCAGGTCGGGAAGCGCGGTCATCGGCGCATCGTCTGCGCGGGCGGCACGACGGTCGCGGTCGGACGCGCCAGCCGCTGCAACGTCGCCTCGACGGCTGCCGCCGAGCGATCGAGCAGCGGCGCCGGATGCAGGCCGATGGCGAAGATCAGCGCGACCAGCGGCGCGAAGACCAGCATCTCGGTGCCGGTCACGTCCACGAGACGGTCCTGGTGCTTGGCCACGGCGGGGCCGTGCATGACCTGCTGATAGGCCCAGAGCAGGTAGGTGGCGGAGAGGATCACCCCGCCCACCCCGAGCGCGGCCCACCAGGGCGACTGTTTGAACGCGCCGAGCAGGATGAGGAACTCGCCCACGAAACCGTTGGTCCCGGGGAGCGCGGCCGACGACAGCAGCACGATGGTGAAGAGCGCCGCGAACCTCGGCATCAACGTCGCAACACCGCCGTAGTCCGCAATCTCGCGGCTGTGTGTCCGGTCGTACAACACGCCCACGATGAGAAAGAGCGCGCCCGTGCTCACACCGTGGTTGATCATCTGGATCAGGCTGCCCTGGAACCCCTGGGTGTTCAGGGCCGCGATACCTAGCATTACGAATCCCAGGTGGCTCACGCTGGAGAACGCGATCAAACGCTTGAGGTCGCTCTGGGCCCATGACACGATGCCGCCGTAGAGAATGCCGACGATGGCGAGACCGGCGATGAGCGGGGACGCGGCGACGAGCGCGTCCGGGAAGAGCATCGGTCCAAACCGCATGAATCCGTAGGTACCCAGCTTGAGCAGAAGGGCGGCGAGGATCACGCTACCCGCGGTGGGCGCCTCGGTGTGTGCGTCGGGCAGCCATGTGTGCAGCGGCCAGACCGGCACCTTCACCGCGAACGCCAGGGCGAACGCGGCGAACAGCCAGGCCTGCGCGCCGGCGGGCAGCCGCATCTCGGCCAGGCGCACGAGATCGAAGGTGCGCTCGCCGAGTTGCCCGGCGCCGGCGGCGTGCACGGCGAAGATAGCGATCAACATGAGGACGCTCGCGGCCATGGTATAGAGGAAGAACTTGATGGCGGCGTACCGCCGATTGGGCCCGCCCCACAGGCCGATCAGAAACGCCATCGGGATGAGGACGGCCTCCCAGAACACATAGAAGAGGATGAGGTCCAGGCTCAGGAAGGTCCCCAGGACCGCGGTCTCGAGACCGAGCATCGCCAGGGTGAAGGCCTTGACCCGTTCGGCAATCGACGCCCACGAGCCCAGCAGCGCGATCGGGAACAGGACCGCGGTCAGCCCCACCAGCAGCAGCGAGATGCCGTCGACGGCCACCGTGTAGCCGACGCCGAGCGTCGGCACCCAGACGACGCGCTCGGCAAGCTGAAACGATCCGGAGGTCGCATCGAAGGCGCGAAAGACCTTGACCGCAACCGCCAGGGTGGCCAGGCTGGTCAGCAGCCCGGCCCAACGGATGCCCGACTCGCGGCTCCTGGGAATCAACAGCCCAATCAGCACCGCACCCGCGGCGGGGAGGAAGATCAGTACGGAGAGGAGTCGCCCGTCCATGAGTCTCAGCGCAACATCCAGAGCCCGAGGAGCACGACCGTCCCGATCAGGAGCGCCAGCGCGTACTGGCGCGCATACCCGGTCTGAAGTTGCCGGACGCGGCCTCCGGCGACGGCCAGGCTTCGGCCGACGGCGTTCACCACGCCGTCAATGACGCCGAGGTCCACCGGCCCGGCGAGCCACCGTCCCATCGCGTGGCACGGCCGGACGATCACCGCGTCGTAGACCGCGTCCACGTACCACCGCTGTTCCAGGAACGTGCCGAGCCGCCCGAGGCCGAGGTCGCGGCGCCCGCGATGCGCCAGCGCGCCGACGGCGATCCCGGAGACCGCCGCCAGCACCGACAGGACGATCAGCAAGGCCGCCGGCGGATGCGACGCGCCAGCAGCCTCGTGCACGGGAAGGACGGTGTGCAGGAAGCGCAGCAGCGGCTCGCCGGCGACGCGCGCGCCGAGCAGGCCGCCGCCGGCCGAGAGCACGGCCAGCAGCGCCATGGGACCAAGCATCGTCGGCGATGCCTCGTGGGGGTGAGCATCGGGGTCCGCGGGCCGGCCGAAGAACGTCAGCGCTGCCGCCCGGGTGATGTAGACCGCCGTTACGAACGCGGTCAGCAGGCCGAGCCCGTACGGCAGGTAGTTTCCGGTTGTCGTGCCGAGCACGAAGGCCTCTTCGAGAATCAGATCCTTGCTGAAGAAGCCGGCAAACGGCGGCACCCCGGCCAGCGCGAGCGCGCCGATGCCGAACCCGGCCGCGGTCCAGCGCAGCGGCCGTGCCAGCCCGCCCAACCGGCGCATGTCGATCACGTCGTGCATCGCGTGCATGACGCTGCCTGCGGCCAAAAAGAGCAGGGCCTTGAAGAACGCGTGCGTGACCAGATGGAAGATCCCGACGGCCGACGCCAGCGCGCCCATCGCCACGAACATGTAGCCGAGCTGGCTGATCGTCGAGTACGCGAGGACGCGCTTGAGGTCGTGCTGCCGCAGCGCGATCGTCGCGGCGTAGAACGCCGTGAGCGCGCCAACCGTCGCCACGACGCCGAGCGCGGCCGGCGCAGCCACAAACAGCTCGTTGAGCCGGGCAATCATGAACACGCCGGCGGTGACCATCGTCGCGGCATGGATCAGGGCCGAGACCGGGGTGGGGCCCTCCATGGCGTCCGGCAGCCACACGTGGAGCGGGAGCTGCGCCGACTTGCCCGTGGCACCGGCGAAGAGCAGCAGCGCGGCGGTCGTGGCGATGCCGGCGGGCAGCTGCGCCGCGCCGGCACGGATCGCCGTGATATCGAGCGTCCCCAGGGCGGTGAAGAGAAGGAACAGGCCCAGCAGGAACGCCGCGTCGCCGATGCGGTTGACGATGAAGGCCTTGCGGCCTGCGGCGGCCGCGACCGGCCTCTCGAACCAAAAGCCGATGAGCAGGTACGAGCACACGCCCACGAGCTCCCAGCCAACGAAGAGGACGAGCAGGTTGCCCGCGCCGACGAGCAGCAGCATGGCAAACACAAACAGATTCAGGTAGGCGAAGTAGCGCGACGGGTGCGGATCGTGCGCCATGTACCCGATCGAGTACACGTGGATGAGGAAGCCGACGCCACTGACCACGAGGGCCATGGTGAGCGAGAGCGCGTCCACGAGCAGGCTCGCGTCGACGGCCAGCCCGCCTGCCCCGAACCAGGAGAACAGCGGCACGACCGCAGCCCGCGCGCCCTCGACCGGCGCGGCCCGCTGGTGAGCGACCAGCAAGGTCAGCGCGGTCACCAGACTGGCACCCGTCGCCGCCGACGCGACCACACCAGGGAGCCACCGGGGCAGGAACCGGCCCACCAGTCCATTGACCAGCCAGCCTGCAAGTGGCCAGAGGAGCAGCAGCGCGGCTGTCGGCATGGGCTACCCGCGCAGGAAGTCCACGTCGTCGATGTTGGTGGTCTCACGCGTCTTGAAGATGTCGACGATCAGGGCCAGGCCCACGACGACCTCCACAGCGGCCACCACGAGGACGAAGAACACCGCCACCTGCCCCTCAATCGACAGATGCTGGCGGGCAAATGTGACGAAGGCCAGGTTCACCGAGTTGAGCATCAGCTCGACCGACATGAACACGATCAAGGCGTTCCGCCGGATCAGGACGCCCAGCGCGCCGGTGGTGAACAGCACCGCGGAGAGCACCAGGAACGCCGACGAGGGGACCATGTCAGCGCTCCCCCTCGCCGGCGCCGGTGCGGCGACCGAGCACCACCGCCGCGACAACACCCACGAGCAGGATCACTCCGGCCAGTTCGAACGGTAACAGGTACGTCGTGAACAGCGCCTCGCCGACCCGCTGGGCGGTGCCGAAGCGCTCGGGCGGCGGGGCAAACGCGCCGGCAGCCGCGAGCGCCGCGGACAGGAGAATCGCCAGGTAGAGGGCGCCGAAGACCAGGGCGGCCACGCGCTGGCGGGGCAGCTTGTTGACCGGTCCCTCCGGGGTGCCTGCCTGCAACAGCATGATGACGAATAGAAACAGCACGACGATGGCACCGGCGTAGATGATTACCTGGAGCGCCGCGATGAACTGCGCGGCCAGGACAAGGTACATCACCGCCAGCGCGACCAGCACCACCAGCAGGGCGATGGCGCTGTGCACCGGTTGTCTAGCTGCCACGAGCGCGACGCCGCCGGCGACAGCCAGCGTGGCAGCGGGGACGAAGATGACCCATTCCATGGCGACCCTAGACCTCGCGCCTGGGATCGCGGCCTGATGCGCCAGGATACGGTTCCGTCAACATGTCCTTAGTGTAGATCAACGACTCCCGTGTATACCCCGACAGTTCGTAGTCATGGCCCAGCACGATCGCGCCGGTCGGGCACGCCTCCTCGCAGAAGCCGCAGAAGATGCATCGCAGCATGTTGATCTGAAACTGCTCGGCGTGGCGCTCGCCCTTGCTGACCTGCCGCTCCGGGGTGTTCTCACCGGCCTTGACATAGATCGCCTGCGAGGGACACACGATCACGCACAGCTCGCAGCCGACACAGCGCTCCATCCCGTCGTCGTACCGGGTGAGCCAGTGACGCCCCTTGAAGCGCGGCTCGACCTTGGTCTTGACCTCCGGATACCGCGTGGTCACCGGGCGCCGGAACAGGTAGCGCCCGGTAATCAGCAGACCGCGGAGCATGGCGAGGGCCTGGCGCCATCGCGCGGACATGCGTCAGCGCCCCACCAGCGTCAGGACGACGGCGGTCACCATGACGTTAAGCAGCCCGATCTCGATCAGCACCTTCCAGTTCAGCCCCATCAACTGGTCGTGCCGGACTCGGGGCAGCGTCGCCCGGAGCCAGACAAAGAAGAACGCGAACGCGAAGGTCTTGACCGCCACCCAGTGCACGCCGTCGACAAACGGGCCGTGCCAGCCACCGAGAAACAGCGTCGTGGCGAGCAGGCTCATGGTGACGATGCCGACGTACTCGCCGATGTAGAACATCGCGAACTTGAAGCCGCCGTACTCGGTGTGGAATCCCGCAATGAGCTCCTGTTCGGCCTCGGGCAGGTCGAACGGCGCCCGGTTCGTCTCGGCGATCGCGCCGAGTAGAAAAAGCACGAACGCCACGGGCTGCGTGACGACAAACCACAGGCGCTGTTGGGCGTTGACGATCTCGACCAGGTTCAGCGTGCCCGCAGTCAGCACGACCGCGACGACGGCGAGCCCCAGCGTCAACTCGTAGCTGATGACCTGCGCCGACGAGCGCAGGCTCCCCAGCAGCGAGTACTTGTTGTTGGCTGACCAGCCGCCCAAGATGATACCGTAGACGCCGACCGACGACGCACCGAGCACGATGAGAATGCCGATGTTCACGTCCGCGATACGCAGCGGCACCGTGTAGCCGAAGAGCGTCACCTCCGGGCCGATTGGCAGCACCGCGTACACGAACAGCGCGGCGATCATCGAGATCGCCGGCGCGACCCAGTAGACGAGCGGGTCCGCGCCCGCCGGCATGAAGTTCTCCTTGAAGATGAGCTTCACCGCATCGGCGATCGGCTGCAGCAGCCCCGAAGGCCCGACGCGCACCGGGCCGTACCGCAGCTGGAACCTGGCGACGAGCCGCCGCTCCAGCAGCGTCATGTACGCGCAGATCATCAGCACGAGCGCCAGCATCACCGCGCTCTTGACCACGGCCTCCACCGCGACCGCGGTCATCGCCGCCTCCCTCCGCCCGCGCGGAGGCTCACGGCGCGCCTCCGGCAGGAGCGAGCCCCAGCAGTCGCACCTCGACCGGCGCCGCGACATGCGGCCACTGGAGAAGACGCTGGACCGGCGCGCTCTCGTACCCGCGCGGCACGGTCACCTGCCCGGCTGGTGTGGCGTCGCTGACGCGCGCTTGAAGCACGAGACGGCCGTGGGTGGTCGTCAGCTCCACCGGCGCTCTGTCGGTCAGTCCGAGCCGAACCGCATCATCAGGGTGCACGAGACAGTGAGGCGGCCCCGCGAGAGCGGTCACGCCCTGACAACGACCGGTCATGGTCCCCTGGGTGAACAAGTGATCGGCTGCCACCACGAGGAGACCGTCGGTTGCGATCACCGCGCTGCCGTCGCCTGATCCGGTGAGACCGTCCAGTCGCACCGGCGGCACCGGCAGCACCTCGCCGACGCGGATGTCACCGGCGTGCGCTCGCATGTCGGCCAACAGCTCGTCGGACGTACCATAGGTGAAGAGCACGCCGAGCTTGGCCGCGACCAGCCCGAAGATCTCGCGGTCGGACCGCGCCTGCCCGGGTCCGGGCGTGGCGGCCCGCAGCGACACGGTGCGACCTTCGAGGTTCGTCACGGTGCCGTCCTTCTCGGGCAAGACCAGCGCCGGCAGCACGACGTCGGCCGCCTGCGCGGTGGCGGAGAGAAACGCGTCGCTCACGACCAGGAACTTGGTGCCCCGGCGCGCTGCGTCCCACGCCGACCGATCGGTCACCGCCGTCGCGGGATCGCACCCGGCCACCCACAACACGTCGAGCGCGCCGGTTGCGGCCTGCCGCAAGATCTCGGGCGCCGCCCAGCCTCCGGCTCCCGGGACGACGCCGAAGCGCGCGGCGCCCAGGTCGTTGCCCTTGCCCCGCATGACGTGCAGCGTGCCCCGTGCCGCCGAGACGATCCGGGCCGCGGCGCGCAGCAGCGCGTGGCTTTCGGGACCGTCAAGCGCCGCCCGTCCCACGAATACGTGCACCCGCTGGCCGGCCGCAATCGCCGCGGCCGCCGATCCCGGATCGCCGGCTCGCTCCACGGCGGCGGCGAGGTCCTCGACCGCGGCCGCGAGCCGATCATAACGGACCACCTGCTCCCACCGCGCGTGGCGGTGGATCTCCAGCCGCTTGGCGTGCAGCGTCATCAGCACCGCGCCACGGTCGAGCGCGGACTTCAGCCGCAGCCACAGCACCGGATACTCCTCGGTCGGATCGCAGCCCAGCAGCACGAAGACGTCGCCGCGACCAATCTCCTCGATCGACGCGCGCAGCCCCCACGCCACCTGCAGGCTTGCGCCGGACGGCGTCGCGTCAATCCGATGATCCAGGTGCGGGGTGTCGACGACATCGCGGAACAGGCGCGCCGCAAAGAACGCGTCCTCGTTCGACAGCCGCCGGCCGCCAAGGAACGCCACGCGACCCGACCCGCGCGCCCTTGACTCGCGAATCCGCGACGCGACCAGGTCGAGGGCCTCTTCCCATGTCGTGCTTTCCAGCCGGCCATTCCTCCGCACCAACGGCGTCGTCAGCCGATCCCGCGAGGCCACGTAGTTGTGCCCGAAGAAACCTAGATCGCAGAGCCAGACGTCATTGACCGCGCGGTCTTCCCGCGCGCGCACGCGTTGAATCTCACCGCCGCGCACATCGAGCCACACGGCACAGCCCAGCCCGCAGTGCGTACACGTCGATGCCACGGGCTGGTTGTCCCAGGGCCGCGCGCGAAACCGGTACGTGCGGCTGGTCAGCGCGCCCACGGGGCATATCGCGATCGTGTTGCCGATGAACTTTGACTCGACCGGCAGCGCAAACGGGGTACCGACCTCGCTGGTGAAGCCGCGCTCGAAGCCCTTGAGCGCGTCGTCGCCGGCGATGATCTCACCGAATCGCACGCACCGCCAGCACAAGATGCAGCGTTCGCGGTCGAGCGCCAGCACCGGCCCCAGAGACACGGGCTTCGCGAAGTCACGTTTGGGTTCGATGAACCGGCTGCGTCCCGGTCCCCAGCGGAACGTCTGATCCTGCAGAGGGCACTCGCCGCCCTTGTCGCAGATCGGGCAGTCGAGCGGATGGTTGATCAACAGGAACTCGAGGATCGCCTCCTGCCCGGCCGTCACCTCCGGCCCGCGGGTGTCGACGACCATCCCCTCGGTCGCGACCAGGGTGCACGAGGTCTGCAGCTTGGGCATCTTCTCGACCCGCACCAGGCACATCCGGCACGCGCCCAGCGGCGGCATGCGGTCGTGATAGCAGAAGATCGGGATGTCGATCCCGGCCGACCGCGCGGCCTGATACACCGTCGTACCCCTGGGGACGGTCACCGTGCGACCGTCAATCGTGAGCGTCACCGCGCCCAGCGAGGGATCAGTGGCCACGGACCGTGTGGACCTCGGGCGGCGCGCCGGCGGCGCGCGCGATGTGCCGCTCGTACTCGTGCCGGAAGTGCTTCAGCGACGCGCCCAGGCTCGGCGGAACGCTCTCGCCCAGCGGGCAGAAACAGGTACCGGTCATGCCCCTCGCGATGCTCTCGAGCAGCGGCAGGTCGTCCGGCCGGCCGCGGCCGTGCAGGATGCGCTCCAGCACCTGCGTAATCCAGATCGTGCCCTCGCGGCAGGGCGTGCATTTGCCGCACGACTCTTCGCGGTAGAACTCCACGGTCCGGGCGATGATCTCAACCATGTCGCAGGTATCGTCGAGCACGATGACCGACGCGGAGCCGAGCATCGACCCGACCAGCCGGAGGCTATCGTAGTCCATGGGCACGTCGAGGTGTTCGTCGGTCAGCAGCATCGACGACGACCCGCCGGGAAACGCCGCCTTGAACGTGCGCCCTGGCCTCAACCCCCCAGCGTAGTCGAAGATCAACGACCGCAGCGGCACACCCAGCGGGGCCTCGTACACGCCAGGCCGGCTCACCGCGCCGCTCACCGAGAAGAGGGCCGGTGGACCGTAGGCCTTGTACGTCTCCGGCCCCAGGGTCAGGATAACCGGCAGGTGACACAGCGTCTCGACGTTATTGAGGAGGGTTGGCTTACCGTAGAGCCCGGCCTGCGCCGGGAACGGCGGTCGCAAGCGCGGCATCGCGCGCCGGCCCTCAAGCGACTCGAGCAGCGCGGTCTCCTCGCCGGCGATGTACGCGCCGGCGCCGGAGTGCACGACGATCTCGACATCGCTCGGGGTGCCGAACACCCCCGAACCGACGAACCCGGCCGCGCGGGCCTGCTCCAGCGCGGCGTCCAAGACGCGGCGGCCGTGGTAGAACTCCTTGCGCAGATACACGTATGCTTTGCGTGCGCCAATCGTCAGCGCCGCAATCAGAATCCCCTCGATCAGCAGGTGCGGGCAGCCCTCGATCAGCGT
This sequence comes from Candidatus Fervidifonticultor quartus, assembly GCA_031458775.1. GTDB lineage: Bacteria > Sysuimicrobiota > Sysuimicrobiia > Sysuimicrobiales > Humicultoraceae > Fervidifonticultor_A > Fervidifonticultor_A quartus. The sequence goes on from JAVKJV010000004.1 coordinate 58,059, forward strand.
GCGATCCTTGAACGTACACGGCTCCCCCTCGTCGCCGTTGACGACGACGTACTTGACCGGAGCCTGCCGCGGGATGAACTTGAGTTTCTGCCCGGTCGGGAAGCCAGCCCCGCCTTTGCCGCGCAGGCCGGAGGCGGTGACGGACTCGATGACCTGATCTGGGGTGATGGCGCCCGTGGCGACGCGCCGGGCGGCCTCGTAGCCGCCCGCCCGGCGATAGTGATCGAGCTCCTGCATCCCCCAGGCGCGCGCCCAGCGCAGGACAATGGACTCTGGCGCGGTGAACGGCTGGACCATCGTCTATGGGTACCGCTCGAGGATCTTCTCGATATCGCCGGCGGCGACCCGCGGCCACCGGTCCTCGTCCACGATCACCGACGGCGCTTCGTCGCACGCGGCCAGGCACTCCACGGTACGCAGCGTGAACCGGCCGTCGGTTGTGGTCCCCCCCGGCGCCACGCCCAGGCGCTCCTGGAGCCCGTTGACGACGGCCCGGCAGCCGTTGATCAGGCACGCCAGGTTCGTGCAGACCTGGATCACGTGGCGGCCGACGGGCTCGAGGTACAGCAGCGAGTAGAATGATGCGACCGACGTCACCTCGGACACCGGCAGGTCGAGGAGACCGGCGACCTCCTCCATCACGGCCGGGCTCAGGTAGCCGGCCTCGCGTTGGGCGACAAAGAGCGCCGGCAGCAACGCCGACTGCCGGTGCTCGTACAGCCCGGTCAGGCGACGGATCTCGGCGCGCGCGGCGTCGCTGAGCGTACGGCCAGCCCTGTGGTCCGGCGTCACCGATCCACGTCTCCGAGCACGATGTCGATGCTGGCGATGGCCACCACGACGTCCGATACAAACCCCTTGTACACCATCACCGGAAGCGCCTGGAGATTGTTGAACGATCCCGAGCGCACGCGTACGCGAACCGGCCGATTGCTTCCGTCACTCACGACGTAGTAGCCCTTCTCGCCGCGCGGCGCCTCGACCGCGGCGTACACCTCGCCGACCGGCGGGTGAATCCCCTCGCTCACCAGCTTGAACTGGTGGATGACCGCCTCCATGCTTCGCACCAGCTCGTCCCTCGGGGGCAGGGCGACCTTCCGGTCGTCCACGATCCAGGGACCGCCGGGCAGGCGGTCAAGCGCCTGGAGGATGATCCGGCGGCTCTGCCGCATCTCCTCGAGCCGGATCAGATACCGGTCGAAGGCGTCACCATTCCTGCCCAGCGGCACGTCGAACTCGTACTGCTCGTAGCCGCTGTACGGGAATGCCTTGCGCACGTCGTAGTTGATCCCCGATCCGCGCAGGATGGGGCCCGTGCACCCGTAGGCCAGCGCGTCCTCGGGCGGCAGCACCGCGATCCCCTCGGTACGCTTCCGCCAGATCAGATTGTCGGTCAGCAGTCGGTCGTACTCGTCGATGCGCGCCGGCAGCCGGTCCATCAGCGACCGCACCCGCGCCTCGAACCCGTCGGGCAGGTCCCACTGCATCCCGCCGATCCGCAGGAAGCCGTGCATCATGCGCTGCCCCGTCACGCTCTCCAGGATATCGAGGATCTCCTCGCGGTCCTGAAAACAATAGATGAAGACGCTGGTGACGTTGAGGTCGATCGCGCTGCTACCCAGCCACACGAGATGGCTGGCGATCCGCGACAGTTCCGAGAGGATGACGCGCGCCGCCTGCGCCCGCGGGGGCGGCGTGACGTCGAGCAGCTTCTCGACGGCCAGCACGTAGGCCGTCTCCTCGATGAACGTCGCCAGGTACTCGATGCGCGCCGGAAAGACGATGTTCTGGTGGTAGGTGCGAAACTCCATCTCCTTCTCGAACCCGGTGTGGAGGTATCCGATGACCGGCTGGCAGCCCAGGATGACCTCTCCCTCGAGATCGAGGATCAGCCGCAGCACGCCGTGGGTAGACGGGTGCTGGGGTCCCATGTTGATTGTGATGGTCTCGGTTCGGACCTCGGGCATCGTGCTCACGCCGTGCGTTCTCCCAGGGCGCCCGCGATCACGCGCGACGCGGGCTGCGCCGCCTACGGCCGCGGGGCCGACTTCGGAATGATCTCGCTCGGTGTCTTCGGCGTGTGACCGACAAACTGCACCGGCTCTTCTGTCAACGGGAAGTCCTTGCGGAGCGGGTGCCCCTCCCAGTCGTCCGGCATCAGGATGCGCGTCAGGTTCGGGTGGCCTTGGAACCGGATCCCGAACATGTCATACACTTCGCGCTCGAGCCAGTTCGCCGCCTTCCACAACCGCGTCGCGCTCGCAATCACCGGTTGATCGCCGGGCAGGGGCGCCTTGAGCCGCAACCGGACAGGCGGCGCGTACCAGGTCAAGAGGTAGACGACCTCGAAGCGCGGCTCCTGTGGGTAGCGGTCGAGCGCGGTGAGATCGGTGAGCACCGGGGCGCCGTCCGGCGCGTTCAGCAGGAGCCGCAGAGCATCGAGCACGCGGTCAGGGGGGACGCTGACGGTGACCTCGCCCCTGAACTCGGTTACCGGAAGGCCCGGCACGCCGAGCAGCGCGTGCACACGCTCGGCCAGCGCCGCCGCGCTGGTCACCGGCGGCCCCCCTGCTTCTCGACCTTCTCGAGCAGCTTCAAGAACCCGTGGAGCAGCGCCTCGGGCCGCGGAGGGCACCCGGCCACATAGACGTCCACCGGGACAACTTTGTCCACACCCTGGACGAGTGCGTAGTTGTTGAACACGCCGCCGCAGGACGCGCAGTCGCCCATGGCGATGACCCACTTTGGCTCGAGCATCTGGTCGTAGATACGCCGTAGTACCGGGGCCATCTTCTGAGATAGCCGGCCGGACACGATCAAGAGGTCGGCCTGCCGCGGCGACGCGCGGAAGAGTTCGCTGCCGAACCGCGCCAGGTCGAAACGGGCGGCCGCGGTGCTCATCATCTCGATCGCGCAGCAAGCCAGGCCGAACTGGGCCGGCCAGATGCTGCTCTTCCGCGCCCACGCCAGCATCCGGTCGACGGTCGTCGTGAGCACGCGCTTCTCAAACTCGGCGGCGTCGCGCTCGAGCGAAGGGACCGCTACTGCCATTCGAGCGCCCCGCGCTTCCAGGCATAGATCAGGCCGACCGCGAGCACGCCGATGAAGACGAACATCGAGGTCAATCCCAACATGCCGAGCTGGCGGAACACGACGGCCCAGGGATAGAGAAAGACCGTCTCGATATCGAAGATGATGAAGAGCATGGCGATGACATAGTACTTGATCGGCACGCGCTCCCGGGCGGAGCCGATTGCCCAGACGCCGGATTCGTACGGCTCCATCTTGGACGGCGACGGCCGGCTGCCGCCGAGCAGGGCGTGCGCCAGCAGCAGCCCGACCGTGAGGGCAATCACGAGCACGAAGTGAATCAGAAGGGGAAGATACTCGACTGCTGCGGTCATCGTCGCGAGTGCAGAAGCCCGGCGTCACCTGCGCGGACGGCTAGTTCCTGACCATCATCGCAGACGACCCCAGGAGTGTCAACCAGAACCGCGTGCGCGCACCCCCTGCCTATGCGCGCCGCGCGCCCGCACGACGGACCGACGCGAGGATCGCGGGGAGCACCGATACGACGCGGTCGACCTCCTCGGCCGTGCTCCACCTGCCGAGCGAGAACCGCAGCGTGCCGGCAGCCAGGTCTGTCGGCAGCCCGAGCGCTGCGATGACGTGCGATGGTTCGAGACTTCCGGACGTGCACGCCGACCCGCTCGACGCGGCGATCCCTTCGAGGTCGAGCGCCAGGAGGAGCGATTCGCTGTCAGCGTCAGCGAATGACACGCTGACAATGCCCGGCAAGCGCTGGGACGGATGGCCGTTGAGGTGCGCGGCGTCCATGGCCGCCAGCCCGGCGGCAAGGCGGTCGCGCAAAGCGGCGACGCGCGTCGCCTCGTCCGGCATCGCCTCCTGCGCGAGACGCGCCGCGACGCCGAAGCCCACGATCCCGGGCACATTCTCTGTGCCGCCGCGCCGGCCGCGTTCCTGGCTGCCGCCATGCAGGAACGGTGCGATCTTCACGCCGCTGCGCACGTAGAGGGCGCCGACGCCCTTGGGACCGTACCGCTTGTGCGCCGACAGCGAGAGGAGATCGACACCCAATGACCGCACGTCGATTGGCACGATGCCCGCGCTCTGCGTCGCGTCGGTGTGGAACAGCACACCGTGGGCACGGGCGATCGCCGCGATCTCGGCCGCGGGCGCCAGCGTTCCGATCTCGTTGTTGCTGTGCATGATGGTAATCAGCACGGTGCCGGGGCGAATCGCCCGGCGCACCGCGTCAGGATCGACGACGCCGTACCGGTCCACCGGCAGCACCGTCACCGCCACACCCTGCTGCTCGAGCCACCGGCACGGTTCGAGCACGGCGTGGTGCTCAGTGATCGCGGTGATGACGTGACGGTCTTCTCGCCTGCTGGCGAAGACCGCCCCGAAGATCGCGGCGTTGTTCGACTCGGTCGCGCCGGCGGTGAAGATGACCTCGCCGGGCGAGGCGCCGATGAGCCGCGCGACCGAGCGACGGGCCGCGTCGACGGCCGCGCGGGCGGCCTGACCGTAGGCGTGCACGCTCCCGGCGTTGCCGAACCGCTCGGTGAAGAACGGCCGCATCGCCTCGAGCACACGTGGATCGACCGGCGTGGTCGCCGCGTAGTCGAGGTAGATCCCCGACACCATTGGACGTCCCGAAGGCCCGAGTGGCATCGTGCCTAATTATACCGATGACGATGCCGCGCCGAAGGAGTCGCCGATGGTCGCGCATCCGTCTCGGCGCTTGAGACCGCTACGGGTGTCATCCAGCACACCGGTCTGATCCTCGACGGCATCGGTCGCTGCGCGGCGGAACGCGGGCTGCCACACCGGCTATCCCCGCCGTCCGGTGCGCATGCGCGAGGCCCACGCCGCAGGCGCCGGATGATCGGCAGGGAACACCGCCGCGCGCTCGACGTCGTAGGCGACGCGGTGAATGAGCGCGGACCACCCGGGACCGGCTCGCTCCAGCACCACGTAGCTGGCCCGCGGATCGCCGTCGAACGGAAACCCCACGCTTCCCGCGTTCACGAGCAGGTCGCCATCCTGCGCGTGTCCGATCCAGGCCACATGGATGTGGCCGTAGACCACAGTGCGCGCGCCGGCCTCGTCGAGCATGCGGCGCACGTGTGTAGCATCGGCATCCTTGGGAACCACGTCCGAGATGCTCCAGGGCGTCGCGTGCACGACCACGAGATCGCCGATCCTGTGCAGGAACGGGAGCCCGGCGAGATACTCGCGCGAGGCCGCGCTCAGGCGCGCCCGTGTCCACGCCGTGGTCGGTTCGTGCTCCCGGACGTCCGGGGTCATCCACTCGTCGGTGTTGCCGCGCACGCACGGGATGCCCAACGTCCGGACCCGATACACCGAGCCTTCCGGATCAGGCCCGCCAAACGCCAGGTCACCGCCGCACACCACGTGATCCACACGCTGTCCGCCGATGTGCGCCAGCACCGCCTCTAGGGCGACCAGGTTGCCGTGCACGTCTGAGAAGACCGCGACCCTCATGAGGCGCGGCCTGGCTGGGCATCGCCTTGAAGGATCCCGACCATGCCGTGGATGATGCGCGCGGTGACGCCCCAGATCACGTGCGGCGGGTAGTCGTAGAAGAGCAAGTCATACGGACGGCCCTCCCGCGTGACCTTCTCGATTCGCAGGTTCTTAGGATCGAGGAATACCGCCAGCGGGACCGTCAGGATTTCCGCAATCTCGTTCGGGTTGGGTCTCAGCGGCACCGGCCAGGGGATGAGCCCGACGTAGGGTGTGATCGCGAACCCTGAGACGACCGTCTCCACCTCGTCAAGGCGGCCCCAGATCGCGACCTGATCGGGCGCCAGGCCGATCTCCTCATAGGTCTCCCGCAGGGCCGTGGCCTGCAGGTCGGTGTCGTCGGGTTCCTCGCCGCCGCCTGGGAACGAGATCTGCCCCTTGTGCCGCTCGACGGTTTCGGTCCGCCGGGTCAGCAGGACCGTCGGCACCTCGCCCGCCCGGAACACCGGGATCAGGACCGCCGCCCGGCGATGCGCGTGCGGCGGCAGGTCGCGTGGCTGCCGCGCTGTGATACGCGCGCGCAAGCGCTCGAGCACGTCCATGCCGGTGTGTTGGCTGCAATCGTGCGCCTCTCCTGCCCTCGACGGGCAGCGGGCGGTCGGAGCCGGCAGCGGAGCCGCGGCCCCCGGGCCGCTAGATGTTGGGAGGGGTCCCGAAATCGAACACAAGATGCGGGACCGCCGGCAGGAGTTCCCCCGCCGGCGCGGAAGCCTCCTCTGACCCCAGGGGGAAGGCCAATGCACCCACAGCTCGCCTCCGCAGACGGAACACCATCGCAGCGCCAACGCGACATCTACCTCCTCAGCCCCAGGCTCCTTCCCCCTGAGGTCATAGCCGTCGCCTTCGCGAAGACATCGCGGAGCCCGAAACCGTTTCGCGAGATTGCCGCCGAACTCACCGAAGCGCAGTCCAGCGAGTTCCATGAGAAGTGGGTGCTCGGATACGGCCACGCCTCAGTGGCCGAGCACGCGGTGTTGCACCTGGCCCTTGAGAACATCTCCCGGCTCGCGGTCGAGAGCCTGGAGAGCAATCGCCTGGCGTCCTATACCGAGAAGTCCACCCGCTATCAGATCTTCGACACGTTCTATATCCCGCCGGCCGTGGCCGCGTCGAAGCACGCCGAGCGCTATGTCGCCACCTGCCGCCTGCTCTTCGAGACGTACCATGCAAGCCTCGAGCCGGTGCGCCGGGTCATCGAGGCGTGGCACCCGCGGAAGGACGATGAAACCGACCGGGCGTACAACGCCCGGATCCGCTCCCGATACGTCGACGTGTGCCGGTTCCTGCTGCCCTGCGCAACGGTGGCGAACGTCGGTATGACGGCAAATGCCCGCACGCTGGAGCATGCCATCGCCAAAATGCTCTCGCATCCGCTGGACGAGGTCCGGGAGATTGGCGCCGACGTCAAGCGCGTCGCCCAGACCGAAGTGCCGACACTGGTGAAGTACGCCAACCCAAGCCCGTACATGATGGCAACCGCATCCGCGTTGGAGGCCGCGGCCCGCGCCGCAACAGCCGACGCCGACACGGCGACCGCACCGGACGACGCGGCGGCGGTCGTGCGGCTGGTGCACTACGACCGCGACGCGGAACTACGAGTCGTCGCCGCCTGCCTCTACCGACACGGCACACTCTCGTACGAGGCCGCCTGGCGCCGAGCGCAGGCCATGGCGCCGGCCGAGCGCACCACCATCATCGGTGAGGCGCTGGGACGCCTCGGCCGGCACGACACGCCGCTGCGAGAGATCGAGCACACGACCTACACCCTGGACATCGTGTGCGACCAGGGCGCCTACTTCGACCTGAAGCGCCATCGCATGATGACGCAGAGCCCGCAGGCGCCGACTGTCGAGTTGGGCTACGCGGTCCCGCGCGCGGTCGACGAGGCCGGCCTCGGCCAGCGCTACCGCGACGCAATCGACGCCGCCACCGACGCTTACCACCTGATTGCCCGCGATCTGCCGCGAGAGGCCGCGTATCTGGTCACCAACGCCCACAACCGGCGCTTCCTGGCCACGATGAACCTCCGCGAGCTCTACAGCATGGTGCCGCTCCGCGCGCGCGAGGCCGGCCACTTCTCGTACCGTCGCACCGCGCTCCTCGTCTACGAGGCAGTGCGGGCGGTGCACCCGGCGCTCGCCGCGCACGTCCCATTCGGCTACGCGCCGCCGGCCGCGGCCGAACTCGAGGCGCGATTCTTCTCCGAGGTCGCGCGACGACCTGGAGCGGTCCCGGTCACGACCGGGTAGCTACCGCGCCCTCAAGAGTCCGCCCACGCGCGTCAACACGGGGAGGCGACTGACATGGCGTTCCTGAAGCTGGTGGTCTACATTGTGGGGCTCGGGCTGGCGATCTTCGTGGCCCGGCAGGCCTTTGCCACGCAGGCTGGCGGCGGGCCGGGCGGCCGCGGCCGGGTGACCGCGGTCAATGCCGGCGCGCTCGCCCTCGCGGTCGCAATCGCCGTGCTCACGCTTGGCGTCGCCGCGAGCTTCGGCCAGGTGCCCGCGGGCTACCGCGGGGTCGTGCTCAGGTTCGGCGCGCCGACCGGCACGATCAAGGGCGAGGGCCTGTATATGGTCACGCCGTTCATCAACGCGGTCGAACTCATGTCGGTACAAGTCATCGCCTACGAGGCCGTGGCCGAAGCCGCCTCGCGCGACCTGCAGGACGTGAAGACCAAGGTGACGCTGAACTACTCACTCGATCCGAACCAGGTCGTCGAGATCTACCGCACCCTGCGTCAGGACTACGAATTCCGGATCATCAAGCCCGCGATCCAGGAAGCGGTCAAGGGCTCCACCGCCCGGTTCACGGCCGAGGAGCTCATCACGCGACGGCCCGAAGTCCGCGATGCGATCCAGAACAACCTCACCCAGCGGCTCGACCGCTTCGGCATTCGCACGCAGGCGATGGCCATCACGGACTTCTCGTTCAGCAAGTCGTTCAACGAGGCGATCGAGGCGAAGGTCACGGCGCAGCAGCAGGTGTTGAAGGCCGAACGCGATCTGGAGCGGGTGCGGCTCGAGGCGCAGCAGCAGATCGAGCAGGCGCGCGCCCAGGCCGAGGCCCTGCGCATTCAGAAACAGAACGTCACGCCGGAACTGGTCGAGTTGCGGCGGATCGAGGCGCAGTTCCGCGCCATTGACAAGTGGAACGGTCAGATGCCGACCTACGTGTCAGGGCCCGTGCCGATCCTCGACGTGTTCCGGAGCGGGGCACCGCGGTAGACCGGCGAAGCGGTCGTTCGCCGGTGACGGATCCGAGACGCGCGGCGCAGGCCTAGGACGCGTGCGCGGCGGACGGTACGAGCACGTAGGCGAGCGTGAGCAGGTCCTTGTTGCCGTGAAAGCGATGCGGGACGCCCTTTGGGACGACCGCAATCGACCCGGGGCCGACAGGCACGTCGTTGTCGCCCAGCCGCAGGACGCCGTGGCCGCCTACGACGGCGTAGATCTCGTCCTGGTCGTGCGTGCCCTGCAGGTCCACGCCGCCGGGCAGGACGCGCAACACACCGATCGTCAGGCCCGGCCGGCTGAGCAGGCGGTGAAACTGTTGGGGCGAGTGATCGATGGTCTCAACCACCTTGAACGCATCCCATACCCGGCCGTCCATAGATCCTCTCCTCGCGCCATCTCTCAAGATCGGGGCTACAGGTACTGCGTCAGAAACGGGGTCTTGGTCAGAATCTCGGGTGCGCCATCGGTAATCAACGCCACGTCCTCCAGGTGCCCGCCCCCGACGCCGGGCAGGAGCACGCCGGGTTCCAACCCAACCACCATGCCGGCTGCGAGGCGCTCGGGCGCACGGCCACCGGCCACCTTCTCGCCAATGGTGGGCGGTTCATGCAGGTCTGTCCCTACCCCGTGCCCCAGAATGCCAAAGTACGTGTAGTCGGCGTACCCCCAGCGCCGCGACACCTCGGCGACCGCTTCCACAACGTCCGTTGAGAGCACGCCGGCACGCAGGCGGCTCAGACCGGTCTGGAGCATCTCGTAGACCGCGCGGTAGACCTTGACCTGCTCCTGGCTCGGCGCGCCGACAAAGGCGATACGAGCGATGTCACCATTGTACCCGTTGACGATCGCCGTGCCGCAGTCGATCCGGACCATTTCGCCCGGGCGGATGCGTTTCATCGTTGGGAAGCGATACCCGTAGACCGCGTTATCGCCCGAGGCCACCAGCGGATAGTATGGTATGTCCTCGGAGCCAGCCAACATCATGGCCGACGCCGCCGCGGCGGACACCTCCACTTCGGTAACACCGGCACGTACCGCATTGATCGCCGCCTGCATGCCGAGATCGGCGACCTCGGCGGCGGCGCGGAGCATCTGCACCTCGATCGGATGCTTGATGCTGCGGGCCTCGTCAATGGCCTCGAGTCCGTCGACGAACCTCACCTCCGGCAGCGCGTCCTCAAGCAACCGCAGCGCTCCCACAGACATCAGATCCACACCGACACGGCCACTGATCCTCTCGCGTCGCAGGCGATCCACGATGAGCGGCACCCCATCGGCAAAGACGAACGGGAACGGTACGGCGTCGGTGACCCACGGCATCGTGCGCGCCAGCCGCGCGAAGTCGCCGCTGGCCACGAAGAACACGAGTCGGCCGTCCGCGCAGAGCAGTACCGCGTACCGGGTGCCGTGAAACCACATGCTGTAGATCGGGCGGAATCCGGTACAGTACCGGATCGTGTCCAGCTTCGTGTACAGGACGGCTTCTAACCCGTGTCGGCGCATCGCGGCGGTCAGCCGACCGATGCGATACCTACGCACCTGATCCCAGTCGGTGCCTTGTTCCCAATCCGGTGTGACTGCCATGACCGCCTCCGGAGTCATGATCTGCCCTCCTCCACACCGCGGTAGAAGTACCCCGGGAAGCGGCGTACCGCCTCGAGATCGATGTCCGCGTACAGGATGCCCTCGTCCTCGCCGAGAGTCTGGACGAAGCCCTCGGCGGTGTTGATACCGCCAGCCTTGGTGCGGAACCATTCGCCAAGTTCCTCCAAGGTGGCCACGCGTGGCGGCACACAGACCGTGGTGTAACCTCCCGCCTTGGGAAAGCGCTCGACGACCCGATCGCCTTTCCGAAGGAGCAGCGAGCACGCTGCGATGTCCACGCCCACCACCGGGCGGCCGTACTCCATGTGCCGACCGACTACGGTCGCCGGGTACGCGGCGCCCAGGGCGAACCACCACGACGGGTTGAACACGATGTCGACGCCACCTTGTCGCAGAGCGTCGGCACCGTCCCTGAAGAACGCGAAGTCCGAGCAGATCACGATGCCCAGGCGCCCCACACGGGTGTCGAACACGTCGTAACCGCTCCAGGCAATCACGCCGCCGTCGATCTCGCCCTGGGTGGGGAAGTTCTTGCGCTGCCGGCCGATCACGCGACCGTCCGGACCGATGATCGTCCCTGTGTTGTACCAGCGGTCCCGCGTTCCCTCGATGAGCCCGGCGATGACATGCAGCCCAAGCCGTGAGGCTGTGCGACACAGTTCTTCCTCTCCGACTCTGGGGTACAGCTCTGGGAAGCAGGCACAGTCGGTACCGGCGCTGGCGGCCTCCTCCAGAAGCTCGACGGCGTGACCGACGTCAGCGCCGCTCCACATGTCGTCGAACTCCACCGCGACCGGACGGGCCTGAATGGCCGCGACCCTGACTCTCATCGACCACCTCCCTGTCGCAGCTTCGGATCCAAAACCTCTCGCAGCCCATCGCCGAGCAAGTTGAAGCCGAGCACCGCCACCATGATGGCCAGCCCGGGGAACACAACGAGCCAGGGCGCAATCGTCATGTACTGCCGTCCGCGGCTGATCATGCCGCCGAGGGTCGGCGCGGGCGGCTGCGTGCCCAGCCCAAGGAAACTCAGCCCGGCCTCAACAAGGATCACGATCGACAGATTCAGTGTCGCGGTGACAATCAGCGGCGGCACGACGTTTGGCAGGACATGCGTGAACGCGATCCGGCGCATCGACGCCCCCAGCGCAACCGCAGCCTGGACATAATCCATTGGGCGGGCCGCCAGGGTGACGCCGCGCGCCATCACGGCGAACTGTGGCATGGTCAGCAGCGTGATCGTCAGGACGAGGTTGCGCAGGCTGGGCCCGAGGGCGGCGACGATCGCAATCGCGAGGAGAATGGCCGGGAACGCGAACAGGATGTCGAACGCCCGCATGGCGAGCAGGTCGACCAGCCCGCCTGCCAGGCCGATCGCGACGCCCAGGGGTACGCCGGTCGCCGCAGCCAGGCTCACCGACGAGACCGCGGCGAACAGCGAAGTGCGCGCGCCGTTCAGCACGCGGCTCGCGACGTCGCGGCCAAGCTCGTCGGTCCCGAAGGGAAAGTCCACTGTCGGTGGCCTCAGTTCTTCCCCTGGGTGCAGCGCGGTGGGACTGCGTACCGTCAAGACTGGAGTCAGGAGGCCCACAACCGCCAGGACGACCACCAACCCGCCGCCCACGGACACCGACCAGTTGCGCAGCAGCCCGCGCCACCGCGTCGAGCGCACCGCCGTGTCACCGGCCGGCCACCTCCCAAGCGCGGTCGCGGATCTAGCCATAGGAGATCCGGGGGTCAACGTAGCGGTAGAGTAGATCGATGACCAGGTTGATCAACACCGCGTTGGCGGTCAGAAAGAGAATGGCTCCCTGGATCACCGTGTAGTCCCGCTGATAGATCGCGTTGACCACCAGCCGTCCAATCCCGGGCAACGCGAAGACCTCCTCGACGATCACCGCGCCGCCGATGAGCGCCACGAACTGGATGCCGCTGGCGGCGATGACAGGGATCAACGCGTTCGCCAGAGCGTGCCGGAGCGCCACGCGGCGCTCTGCAAGGCCCTTGGCCCTCGCCGTCCGTACGTAGTCCGCGCTCAAGACCTCCAGCATGCTCGCCCGCGTGTAGCGTAACAGGATGGCCGAGATTGCGGCGCCCAGCGCGAGGGCGGCCGGCAGCATCTGGCCGATACTGCGCCACGGCGCCGCGAAGAACGACACATAACCCAGCGTCGTGATGCCCGGCGCGTACCGCGCGCCGAGCACGATCAAGACGGTCCCGAGGAAGAACGCCGGAGCCGAGATGAACAGTAGCGACCCGACCCGTATGACCGCCTCGAGCCCGCGGCCTCGCCCGGTCACAGAAAACACGCCCAGAGGTATGCCCAGCAGGGTCGCCGTGACCATGGACATGACCGTCAACTGCACGGTCACCGGATAGGCGCGCGCAATCTCCTGAGCGACAGGCGCGCCGTGCACGAGCGAGCGTCCGAGGTTCCCTCTCAGCACCGCTCCAAGCCAGTGCAGGTATTGCACGGCCAGCGGCCGGTCCAAGTGTAGCGCCTGGATGATCGCCTCGCGGTTCTGCTCGTTCTGGCTCGCGGTGATGCCCAGAAGCACGGTCACAAGATCACCCGGGATCAGGTGAATGATCGCAAACGACACCATAGAGATCCCCAGCAGCGTGGGCACCAGCAGCAACAGGCGCTTAACGACGTAGGCGCGCATCGGCGAGGCGTGTCACCGGTCGAGCCAGACCTGCTTGAAGAAGTGCCGGCTGCGGCTCCCGGGCTGCGCTCCGGGCAGCGACACGTATCCCCTCACGTTCTCGTGCAGTAGCTCGACCGCGCCATCGGCGTAAGGATGAAGCATGTAGGCCTGGTCGGCGATGTGCCGCTGCAGTTGTTGATAGATCGCAATCCGCTTGTTGCGGTCAAGCTCCGTGCGGCCCTGCTCCAAGAGCTGATCGACGAACGGGTCGCGGAACCTGCCGAGGTTGATCGCCGAGTCGCTGTGGTAGATGTCGTAGACATGAGCGTCGGGATCCGGCTGCCAGACGGTGGGAATCATGCTCATGCCGTCGTAGGTGGTTCGCACGAATGCCGTCAGGAGCTGACCCCACTCGCCCTGGCGGAGAGTGACACGGATCCCCGCGGCCGCAAGCTGCTCGCGCATGACCTCGCCGGCCCTCACGGTGAACGGGAATCGCGGGGGCACGTCGAGGGTCGTGTCGATCCCGTTCGCATAGCCGGCCTCGGCCAACAGCTGTCGCGCCAGCTGGGGGTTGTGCTGATAGTACGGGAGCCCTTTCTCGTCCCCGCTGTACCCGAAGGGCGCGTCGCACGGAGGAATCTTGGTCGTGATGGCACCCTTTCCGCGGCGAACCGCACGGATAATCTCCCGCCGGTTGATGCCCACGCTGACCGCCCGGCGCACGCGCACATCGTTGAACGGCGGCTTCGTCTGGTTGAACACGAGCGTGTGCTGGGCGCAGTACCCCTTGGGAGGCAGGACCGCGACGCCCGGCATGGACTTCACCTGCTCGTCGACGAGAGGATCGACCGACCACGTGTACTGAATCGTGCCGGTGCGGAGCGCGGCCAGACGCGCCGCCTCGTCGGGGATAATCCGGTACTCGACGCCATCGAGGTACGGCAGCCCCGACTCGTAGTACCGGGGGTTCCGCTTCAGGACCACGACGTTCTCGGGCACAAACCGCTCCAGCATGAACGGGCCCGTGCCGGACGCGGTTTGTTGCAGGTCACCGGACTTCTCGACGACATCGCGAGGTACGATCGCGGAGTAGTGCGGGGTCCCAAGGTACGAGAGGAACGGCGCAAATGGCCGGCGTGTTGTGAACCGGACCGTGTACTTGTCCGGGGTCTCAATGCGCTCGATGATCAGCCAGATCGACCGCCATGGCGATGCGGTACGCTGGTCGGCCATCCGCTCAAAGGTGAACTTGACGTCATCCGACGTGAGTTCGCGGCCGTGGTGAAACTGGACGCCGCGCCGCAACCTGAACACGAACGTCGTCGAGCCGGATACCTCATAGCTCTCCGCCAAGTCGGGCACCAAACGGTTGGCGGGGCTGCGCCGCAAGAGGTTGGAGTACACGTGTTCTGAGACCATCCACGTGTGGGCCGCCGCGGACTTCGCCGGGTCCAGCCCCGGAGGGCTAACGTCCGAGCCAACCACCAAGACGCCGCCTCGTTTGGGCGGGCCGCCCGGCGCCGCCAGCGCGATGCGGTCGAACTGCGACAGCGAGAGCAGCGTCACGCCCGCGCCCTTGAGGAAGGTCCGCCGGTCGATCAAGCCGTGCACCACACGCTTCTGACGTTCTCGGTCGTTCACGCCACCTCACCCCCGTTGAGTGGATCAACGTGACACCGCGTATTTGGATGTTCTCATGCGACCGCCAACTGCGAAATCCTCCTTCGGCCGCAACGCGAGCAGGCGTCGGTGACGGCGGCGATGCACGGCCACGGCCCGCGTCAACAGGAAACGCCGTGAACAGGTGGAACTACAGCCTTTGGCCATACGGAGGTGTGCGGTGCGATTCGCGACCGTTCAAGTGGGCGGCAAGGCTCATCTCGGACTCCTCGATGGGGAGCACGTGTTCCTCTTTGCGCCGCTGGCGCGCTTGGCCGCGCGCGGCAGGATCCGCGGCCGCGGCGCCTCCCCAGTCCCCGATGACCTCCTCGCCTTCATCGAACACGGATCGCTGGCGCAGGCACGCGCGGCGCTGGCGCTCGGCCGCAGCCTGCTCAAAGCCGGCAAGGCCCGCGATGTGATCCTGCCGGCATCGAAGGTCAGGTTCCTGGCCCCCATCCCGCGGCCGCGCAAGAACATTGTCTGCCTGGGTCGCAACTACGCCGAGCACGCCAAGGAGAGCGGCGGCCAGGTCCCGACGGTGCCCATCTTCTTCACCAAGCCGCCGACGTGCGTGGTCGGCCCGGGGGCGGCCGTCGTGCATCACCCCGTGACCGAGAAACTCGACTACGAGGTCGAGTTGGCCGCGATCATCGGCCGTCGCGGCCGCGACATCCCGGAGTCACGCGCGCTCGCCCATGTCTTCGGCTACACGATCATGAACGACGTCACCGCGCGCGACCTGCAGCGCCGGCATGAGCAGTGGTTCAAGGGCAAGTCGCTGGACACGTTCGCGCCGATGGGCCCGGTGGTCGCGCACAGGTCGGCGATCCGGGACCCGCAGAATCTCGTCCTCCGGCTTCGGGTCAATGGCGAGCAACGTCAGCACGCGAGCACGCGCGGCATGGTTTTTCCGGTCGCCCGGATCATCAGCGTGCTCTCGGCCGGCATGACGCTCGAGCCCGGCGACATCATTGCGACCGGCACGCCCGAGGGCGTCGGCATGGGGATGAACCCGCCGGTGTGGCTGAAGCCGGGAGATGTCATGGAAGCCGAGATCGAGGGGATCGGCGTGCTGCGGAACCCGATCGTCGCGCCCTAGCGCCGGCCGCGGGGCAGCGTCACGGCGCGAGCGGCGCCAGCAGCGGGGCGACGCCCTCGAGGAAGCGCCGGTCGTCCGCCGTGAAAGCGGCGGGCCGATCACTGTCGATGTCGATTTCCCCGACCACCTTGCCGTCGGCGACGATGGGCACGACGATCTCGGACTTCGTCGAGAGGAAGCACGCCAGGTATCGGGGGTCGCGGCTCACGTCGTCGACGACCTCGGTCTGGCCTGAGGCCGCCGCCGCGCCGCACACGCCCTTCCCGATGGGAATGCGCGTGTGCTCGGTCGCGGCCGGGCCTTTCCAGGGCCCGAGGACGAGGTCCGGTCCCTCCACCCAGTAGATCCCCACCCACGAGTAGTGGGGGAACCGATCGTAGAGGTAGTCCACGACCGCCTGGGCTCCCTGCCGCGCGAGGTGACGAACTTCCTGGTGCGCGCGCACGTAGTCCATTCCGACATGCCTCCTGGAGGGCCCCAGTGGGGCACTAACTCGTCATTATACCGAAGCCGGGGAACCGGGCGACGTACCGCTCGTCGCGCCGGGGCAACCGCACGTACGAGTGCTAGGCGTGACGTGACATGTTTGATACATTACAGGACTAAGTAGTGGTCGAATCGCGGTCGGCCCCCGGTGCAGCATACCGGCCGCCATCCGACTGGAGGTTGGGAGATGACGATCAGGATCCTGCTGGCCCTCGGGCTGGTGCTCATCACGGCGTTGGGCTTTGCGGCGTCGGTTCCGGCGCAGACACCTCAGAGAGTCGTTGAGGTCACGATGACCTCGTTCAAGTTCGAGCCCAGCCAGATCACGATCAACGAAGGCGAGCGCGTGGTCATTCGCCTGCGGAACGCCGATCAGGCCGGTCGGCCTCATGACATTGCCTCCCGCTACTTCGTGGATCTCCCGCTCACGGTTCGCGGCGACGGCCGGCAGGCGGTCGAGGAGGGCCGGAAGTACGTGCGGGTCGACGCGGGCAAGCAGGCCGAGTTCGAGTTCGTGGCCGCCAACCGCGGCTCATACGCGTTTATCTGCAGCGTGTTCCTGCACTCGGCCGCCGGCATGACCGGTGCGATCTTCGTCAAGCCGCAGGGCGCACAGTAGTCCGGAGCCCGGGCCGCGTCATCGTGGAGGGGATCATGTACGCAAGGTTGGCACTGGTGGGGACGCTGGTCGCGGCCGTGACGCTGGGAATGGTCGCCGCCGCTCCGGCACAAACCACCCCGCCGAAGAGGGTCATCGAGGTGTCGATGACGTCGTACAAGTTCGAGCCCAGCCAGCTTCGGGTGACCGAAGGCGAGACGGTGGTCATCCGGCTCAAGAACGTCGATCCGGCCGGCCGGCGTCACAACATGGCGTCGGCGTACTTCGCCACGATTCCGTTGACCCTGCGCGGCGACGGCGAAGAGGGCACGAACGAGGGCCGCAAGTACGTCGTGGTCTCCGCGGGCAAGGAGGCCGAGTTCGAGTTCGTCGCGCGCAACCGCGGCTCGTACGCGTTCATCTGTAGCCTGTTTGATCACGCCGCGCGCGGCCAGACCGGCACGTTGATCGTGCAAGCGCCGCAATAGGGCCTGGACTCCCGGTCTTGCGGGCGGCAACGGGGGTGAGGGGGATGGAGGGCGGTCGGTCGACCGCCCTCCATGGTTTGCGACGGGCAGGGAACACGCAGGTGGCGCCGTAGTGTTTCCGGCGACCCGCACGTGTCCGAGGGTACCTGACACCGAAGGGGGGAGTTCGGTGACGCACAGCCCATTCAGGCTCGGGATCATCGTGGTGCTGATCGCCACGGCGTTCTCGTGGCAGAGCCCGCCGGCCGGCGCGCAGGCCGCGCCCAGGCAACTGCGCATCGCGGTGGGCATCGACGCCGACACGCTCGATCCGGTCGGCGGCACGACCACGACTGTGAACAACATGGTCGACTACTTCTACGAAACCCTGGTGGACGTCGAGACGACGCCGGGTGAGATCAAGCCCAAGCTCGCCACGCGCTGGCAGATTTCGCGCGACGGGCTCACCTACACCTTCACCCTGCGATCAGGGGTGCGATTCCACGACGGGACGCCGATGGACTCGGCCGCGGTGAAGTTCACGCTCGAGCGACTGCTCGACCCGCGGGTGCGGAATCCCAACCGGCATCTGTTCGCGGCGATCAAATCGGTGGAGACGTCGGGCGACCTCAACGTGCGTCTGACGCTGAGCCAGCCGAGCCCCATCCTGCTGGCGAGCCTGGGGACCACCACCGCGGCGATCCTCTCGCCAGCCGCGGTGCAACGCGCGGGCGACCGGTTCTCCGTAGCACCGACGGGCGCGGGCACCGGCCCCTACATCTTCAAGGAATGGCGCCGGGGTGACAGCATCACCGTCGAGCGGAACCCGAACTATTGGGGACAGAAGCCGTCGTTCGAGGAGGTCCAGTTCCGCGTCGTGCCCGACGCCGGCACGCGGCTGACGCAATTGCTGGCCGGCGACGTTCACATGGCGATGCTGCCGCCGGCGCCCGACGTCAAGGGCCTGCGCCGCAATCCGCGCGTGACCGTGGTCGAGGCGCCCACGGACCGCACGGTCTTCCTGGTGCTGAACAATCAGTGGGGTCCGTTCAAGGACGTGCGCGTGCGCCAGGCGATGAACTACGCGGTCAACAAGAAGGCGATCCTGGCCAGCGTGCTGTTCGACCTCGGCACCGTTTCGGTCTCGCCCTGTCCGCCGATGATGTTTGGCGGTATCCCGGTGCAGGAGGGCGGGTGGCCGTACAATCCGATCAAGGCCAAACAGTTGCTGGCCGAGGCCGGCTACAAGGATGGCTTCGAGGTGAATTTCTTCGCACCGACGGGCCGGTACATCCAGGACTTCCAGTTCGCGCAGGCGATCAGCGCGCAGCTCCGCAACGTCGGGGTCCGCGCGAACGTGAGCACCATGGACTGGCCGTCGTACGTGGCGATGATCCTGACGCCGCCGGACCGGACGCGCGTCCAGATGATCGTGCTGGGCTGGGCCTGGCCCGTGCTGGATTGCGACGGCGCGCTGTACGGTCAGTTCCATTCGGGCGTCGCCCACCCGCCGACCGGGCTGGGACCAGCATACTACAAGAACGAGAAGGTGGACGCGCTGCTGACCGAGGCACGGCAGACGAATGACCCAAACAAGCGGAAGGCGCTATACAAGGAAGCGCAGGAGCTGATCTGGAATGACGCACCGTGGGTCTTCCTGTGGACGCAGAAGTGGTACGTGGCCACGGTGAAGAACCTCGAGGGCGTCAAGGTCACACCGATCGAGAAGTGGCACGCGATCTACGCGACGTGGAAGCCGTAAGACCCGGGGCGTCTGACGATCTGGTGGGGGCCGCGGCCGGCGGGCCGCGGCCCCCACTCAGCCCCTAGCTTCCTTGCCCCACCCATGACGCTCGGCTCATATCTCGTCCGCCGCATCGGCGTCGCCCTCCCCACTCTCGTCGGGGTCACGCTCGCGATCTTCTTCATGGTCCGCCTCATCCCGGGCGATCCGGCGAGGGTGATCCTTGGCCTGCAGGCCTCGGACGAGGAGGTCGTGCGCATCCGGCGCGAACTCGGCCTCGACCGGCCGATCTACGTGCAGTACGGTCGCTTCATCGGCCGCCTGGTGCGGGGTGACCTCGGGATCTCGGCCGTCACCCGGGCGCCGGTGATCGAGGAGGTCGCCACGCGGCTGGGGCCGACCGCCCAGCTCGCGGTCTCGAGCATCGTCGTCGCGACGGCGGTCGGGCTCGGCGCCGGCATCGTCTCGGCCACCCGGCAGTACACGGCCATCGACTACCTGGTCATGACCGTGGCGCTGTGCGGGGTCTCGATCCCGGTGTTCTGGCTGGGGATCATGCTCATGCTGGTGTTTTCGGTGTACCTGCACTGGCTGCCCGCAGGCGGCTACGGCGGCCCGGCGCACTTCGTGCTACCGACGATCGCGCTGGCGGCGTTCTCGATCGCGATCATTGCGCGCATGACACGCAGCAGCCTGCTGGAGACGTTCAACCAGGACTACGTGCGCACGGCGCACGCCAAGGGTGCGCGCCCCCGCGCGGTGGTCCTGCGGCATGCGCTCAAGAACGCGCTGATCCCGGTGATCACGGTGATCGGCCTGCAGTTCGGCGCGCTGCTGGGCGGTGCGATCCTGACCGAGACGACCTTCGCCTGGCCCGGGATGGGCCGCCTGCTGGTGAACGCGATCACGTCGCGCGACTACCCGGTCGTCCAAGGGATCGTCCTCACGTTCGCCGTGATCTTCACGGTGGTCAACCTGATCGTCGATCTCCTCTACGCGTATGTCGACCCGCGCATCCACTACGGTTAGGTGGGTGCCCGAGATCGCGGTGCGCCCGCGGGCGGGTGTGTTCCGCCGCCTGGGCCGCCATCGTACGGCGCTCGTCGGGCTGGCGGTGCTGCTCGGATTCGTGGTCGCCACCGTCGCGGCGCCGATCGTCCTGCCGTACGATCCCACGGAGGCCGACTTCGAGAAGGTGCTGCGGCGGCCCTCACCGGCGCATCCCTTCGGCACCGATCAGCTCGGCCGCGACCTCTTCACTCGCGTGGTGTACGGCGCACGCGTGTCGTTCCTGATCGGCGTGCTCGCGGTGGGACTGAGCGCCGCCATTGGTGTCCCGATCGGCCTGGTGTCGGGCTATCACGGCGGCACGGTCGACCTGGTCGCGCAGCGCGCCGTGGACCTCATGCTGGCGTTCCCCGGGTTCTTGCTGGCCCTCACGCTCATCGCGGTGCTCGGCGTGGGGGTCACTAACGTCGTCGTCTCCGTAGGGCTGGCCACGGCGCCCGTGTACGTGCGCCTGGTGCGCGGGGTTGCGCTCTCGGTGAAATCGCAAGTCTACATCGAGGCGGCCCGGGCCTGCGGTGTCCCGGAACGCCGGATCATCGGCCGTCACGTCCTCCCCAACTGCCTGCCGCCGGTGATCGTGCAATCCACCCTGCAGCTCGGCGCAGCGATCCTCACCGCGGCGGGCCTCGGCTTCCTGGGGCTTGGGGTGAAGCCGCCGACGCCCGAGTGGGGTACCATGTTGGGCGAGGGCCAGACGTACCTGTTCTCGTCGTGGTACATCGCGACGTTCCCGGGGCTGGCAATCTTCCTCAGCGTGCTGGCGTTCAATCTGTTGGGTGACGGTCTACGCGACGCGCTCGATCCTCGCATGAAGCTGGGCTAGACGTCGCGTCATGGTGATGCCGGACGTGCAGGCCGGAGATCAGGAGCAGATGCCACTCTCGGCGGTCCTCGAGGCCGCCCTCAACGAGGCCGACTGGCGGCCGATGCGCATCGGCGACCTGATCGACCGGACGGCCGACCGCGGGTACGGGCTGTTGCTGATCTTCCTCGGGCTGCCCATGCTGATCCCGTTCTTGCCGCCCGGTTCCTCAACCCTGGTCGGCCCGATCTACGCGGCGTTCGCGGTGCAGATGCTGCGGGGCTCGCACCGCCCGTGGATGCCCCACCGCTTCCGCGAAGCCATCCTGGCGCCCGCCACGATCAGGGCGCTACGCCGCCGGGGTCTGCCCGTTGTCCGTGCCTTCGAACGGCTATCGCGGCCGCGGGCGCTGTGGGTCGGAGAGACCGTCATGCTGCGGACTGTCGGGATCATGGTGCTGTTGATGGGCCTGGTCCTGCTCAGCCCCCTGCCGTTTCTCAACACGCTCCCGGCGGTCTCGGTCATGCTGATCGGCATGGGCCTGCTGAACCGGGACGGGTTGTTCGTCCTGGCCGGGATGACCGTCGGGGCGGTCACCCTGGGACTGATCGGCCTGTCGGCACAGGCGGTGCTGGTCCTCATCGAGCGGCTGAAGTCCGGCGTCCCGTAGCGCACGAGGTCGCGACGAGGAGCGCCTCTTCGCCCTGGAGAAGTCCCCCGGCGACCCGATCAGCGGAGGTGAGAGCGGTGGGCGGCTTCGTTCATATCGAGATCCCGACCGGCGACCTCAGGCGCGCCAAGGCCTTCTACGGCAAGGTGTTTGGCTGGACGTTCCGTGACTACGGCAAGGAGTACGTGCTCTTCGAGGTTCCGGGCGGCGGCGTCGGCGGCGGCCTCACGAAGGTGAAGAAGGTGCCGACGAAGGCGGCGGTCAACGCCTACATCGAAGTCGACGACATCGACGCCACGCTCAAGGAGATCAAGAAGGCTCGGGGCAAGGTCCTGAGGGGCAAGACCGACATCGGCGGCGGCATGGGATCGTGGGCGAGCTTCGCCGACAACCAGGGCGCGGTGCTGTTCCTCTGGCAACGCGGCGCGCCCGCCGCGCAGACGAGTCTGCCGATGTAGCGCGGCCGTTGCACGGACGCGAGGGCGGGCCCTCCCGCCCTCGCGCGTGTTCGACGCGGCGGTGCGCCCTACACGTGCAACTCGAGGATGTCACCGTCCTCGAGCGCGTGGTCGCGGCCGACCATCAACCCGTCAATCGCGCCGTGGCGCCACAACCGGGCGAACCGCAGGCGTTCGGCGAAGTCCTTGTGCACGACGGCCGCGGCGTCGAGCACCGTCGTCCCCTGCTTCAGGATGTAGGGCACCTGCAGGTCGGGCTTCTTGCCGGGCTTCTTGCTGTAGACGCGTACCAGACGGAGCATCCGGAACATCGTCCGGCGCAGCTCGGAGAGGTTCACGTCCTGCTCCGCGGACACGGGCAAGACCGGCAGCCGATCACCGTAGAATTCTTTGAAGACGGCCAGGGCCGCGGCCGCGGCCGGCGCGTCGAGCTTCGCGGCCACGAAGATCGCCGGGACCTCGTGGGAACCAGTGCGTACCTGCCCCGGCGGGATCAATGTCACGTTCGCGCGGCTGAGCAACTCGAGCACGTGCTCGGTCGAGCCGAGAAGATCCTGGTCCGCCAGGTCGACGACACACAGCGCGCCGTCGGCGCCGCGGATCAACGCGTAGAGCCAGCCTTCGGCAGACTCCTCGCTGATCGGCGGCAGGTCCACGAGCTGGATCTGCACGTCCTCGAACGCGGCCATCCCGGCCAGCGGTACGCGCGTGGAAAACGGATAGTCCGCCACCTCCGGAGTGGCGTTGGTCAGCGCCGCCAGGATCGACGACTTGCCGGAGTTGGGCGCACCGACCAGGACGATCTGCCCGGCGCCCTCGCGCTCAACATGGTAGAACGGCCGGGATCGCGCCGCGCCCTTGCGCCGCTGCGTCTCCTCGCGCAACTTCGCGATGCGGCGCTTGAGGTCGGCCTGCATCTTCTCCGTCCCCTTGTGCTTGGGGATGGTCCGCAGCATCTCCTCGAGCGCGACCAGGCGGGCTTCGGGGGTTGTGGCCTCCTTGAACTTCTTGTCCGCGGCCAGGTATTCGGGCGTCAGGTTGGCTGGCATGGCTGCGGCAGCATTGTAGCAAAGGCAGGCGGCGGCCGGCCAATGCGCGGGAACTCCACGCCCCGTGAGCGCGTCTCACACACTGGAATCCGGACATTGTGCTCTGAAGGAGGCACACCATGCGTTGGGTCCTCGTTGTCCTGCTGATGCTCAGTCTCACGATGCTGCCCGCCGGCGCCCAGGCGCCCGAACCCGGACGCCATCAGATCGTCACCACCGGACACGGCCGGATCGAGGTCTCACCGGACCAGGCCTCGGTCTCGGTCGGTGGCCAGGCGCAGCGTGCGACCGCCGCCGAGGCCGCGGCCGAGGTCAACCGCACCGCGACGCAAGCCCTGGAACGCATCCGTGGGCTTGGCATCAGAGCCGACGCCATCCGGACGTCCGCGGTGCAGGTCTTCCCGATCTACAGCACCCCGCGCGACGGCAGCGCGCCGCAGATCACCGGCTATCGCGCCACCTCCATGCTGACCGTGACGGTTGCCGATCTCTCCCTGGTCGGCCGGGTGATCGACGCCTCGATCCAGGCCGGTGCCAACCTGGTGCACGGGATCTCCTTCGGGCTGCGGGACGCGTCCCGCGCGCGCAACGAGGCCCTGACGCTCGCCGTGCGGGACGCCCGCGACAAGGGCGAGGCGATCGCCCAGGCCGCCGGGCTGCGCATCAGCGGCATCGAGCGGATCGTGGAAGAGGGCGCGAGCGTACAACCGCGCGAGATGCGCGTCGCGGCGGCACCGGTGCCGACGCCGGTCGAGCCGGGCACGGTGTCGGTCACCGCGCAGGTCACGGTGGTGTTCCGCTACTAGAGCGAAGGGCGCGCGCCGAGAGCGTGTGCGGCGCTTCGATCGCCGCCTCGGGCCACTCGACCCGAATCAACGCGGCCAGACCTTCAAGGTGGGCCCGTGCGACACCAGCGGACACCCCTGCCGGACACCACGCGCCAAACAGCGCGGCCTGAGATGCATCATGCAACCGGGTACGGTAGTCCGGCCCATAGAGCACGGAGGCGATCACACCCTCGGCGTCGCGGACGACCATGTCGCCGGGCGCAATCGCGTGCTCTTTGCCGTTGAGTTTCGTGTACCGCTCGCCGTCGCGGCCGATGTCCACGAGGAGCGGGCCCCGCAGCGCGTCGAGGTCGTGTCCCGAGGTCAGGACCAGTGTGTCGATCTCAGCGGCAAACATCGCCTGGACCAGGGCCGAGGGACTCTCGATCGGCCTGCCGCCCAGGATCGTCTTCACCTGGTGGATCACTGGGTACCGCTGGCCATAGCGCTTGAAGTACGCGGCGTACGCCCGGCCCACCGGGTTGGCATCAGGCGGCTCCGTTGCGTGACGCGCCCGCAGACGGGTCTCGACCGCGCGCGTGGGTCCGGCCAGCGCCGCGGCCCGAGGCCGGTTAGGGCAGCCCCGGACGATGAGGACGCCGAACACGCCTTCGGGGAGGCGATCTCCGAACTGCGGGGACAGCACGACCTCCATGATCGGGCCCTCCCTCCGGCATCCGGCGGACCCGCGCCGAAACGCCCCCCTAGACCGCCGAAGCCCAGGCTGCCTGCGCCGATAGCTCGGCGATGAGCGCCCGGCCGGCCCGGTCCATGAATGCGGCGATCTCCGCGGGCGTCCTCGGATCGGCTTCGTCGGCCTTCGGGGTCTTGACACCAGTGGCGTAGTACTCCAGGAACGGCGAGATGCTCTTGAAGGGATAGATGACGTAGACCTTCTTGCCCGTGGTATGCGCGTGAATCATCTCTGAGAGCACGCCAAACGACATCTGGCTCGTCGGATAGAAGACGACGTTCATGTCCGACTGATCGATCAGCCGCAGGTCGCGCACCACGGTCGCGCGTCCCAGTTGCAACCGCGTCCGGTCGTCCAGACCCGCGGCCCACGCGCGCAGCCCGTCGAGTGATCCGGCCCACTCTAGGATCTCCGCCCGCTGCGCCTCGGAGAACTGCTGCTCGAACTCCCGGCTGCCGATCTTCGCGAACGCGGCGGCCTCTTCGTCCTTGACCGACAACGGGTCGAACACGACGAAGTGCTCTCGCAACCGATGCCCGAAGTCCCTCGCCATCTCGATGAGCTGCCAGAGCCCTTCGCGGCGCAGATTGGTGATGGGATAGCCTAGGTAGATCCGGGGCCTTTTAAAGCAGATGAGATCGAAGAGAGTGCTCGTCGGCTCGTCGTGCGCAATCAGGTAGTGGGGCACGCGCTCGTAGGCTGCGAACATCTTCGAGAGGAAGACTTCCTGCTCTTGCCACGCGATCAGCTCGTCGGCATCGAGCCGTCCCCGCCACTGGTCGGTCTCGTGCAACCGCCGGTGGATCTGGTAGACGCTGTCGATGATGGTGACGTAGAAGATGCCCTCGGGCCGGACCGCCGGCGCCAGGCGCAGACCTGGCAGTGTCTCCTGCACGGCGGTCTCCTCGGGCGCGTGCATACGCCGGCGTGTCTCGTCGAACAGGAGCTTCAGGTAGTGCGTATCGAGCCCGGGAATGAGATGGCTCTTCCACCAGAAGCAGGCGTGCGTGACCAGGATCGTGCAGAGATCGGGTTCCCACAGCGCGTCGTCGTTGACGACTTCGGTGAACGCGATGGCACGCAGCTCCTGCAGGGCCTCGGGCGACATGTCCAGGATGGTCTCGGTCCTGACGTCCATGCCCAGGTCGCGGGCGCGGTCGAGCATCAACCGGCCCATGTCGATCGTACGCAGGCGCCTGATCGGCGACGTCCACCGGCCGTCGCGTATCTCCTGTGCGATGCGCCGCGTGCCCTCGTCGATCAGGCGGACGAGGTAACCCGGCGCGCCGCCCGCGTCGCGGAGTTTGCCGGTCCCGGAAATGCCCGTGGCGATGACAATCATGCTCCCACCTCATTTGCCTATCGGAAGAGGTCGTCCTCCTGCGGCCGCACCAGATCCGCTGCGCGGTCGGCGCCCGGCTCCTCGGCGCCTCGGATGAGCACCACTGGCCGACCCTCGGCCGCCTGCCCCTGCAGCAGGTTCGCCATGCCGGCCAGTTCGTCGGCCACGGCTTCGACCGACACGCGGAGCACGTATCCGTACCGGTCGGCCTCGCCGATGTACGAGCGCAGCACCCGCAGGCCGGCCGCACCGATCGCCGCTCCGGTGGTGCCCTGCCGGAACGGCCGGCCGTGACTGTCGTTCACGATCACGCCCACGTCCGCACCAAACGCCTCGCGCAGCCTCTCGCGAATCCGGGCCGCCGACGCGTCAGGGTCACGCGGCAGGGTGACCACCACGTCGTCGCCGAGTCCGACGTTCGAGTGATCCACGCCGGCGTTGGCGCAGACAAAGCCCAGGCGGTGCTGAGCGATGATCAACCCGGGGCGGACGCGTCGCACGGTGATAGATTCCCGCAGGATGACCTCCACCAGACGTGGGTCCTTGTGCGTGTCCTGCGCGAGGGCCAGCGCACGCGCGCCGGGCGTCACGGTCCGAAGATCCACGACGCTGCCCTCCGCCTTGGAGACCACCTTATGCGCGATGACGACGACATCGCGCGGCTCGGGCACGAGGCCCGCGCCGCGCAGCGCGGCGATGATGGCGGCCACCAGATCGTCGCCCGGACGGATTTCCGGGAACGGCTCAGGCGCCCACGCCAGCAGCGCCTTCATCGGGGCCGCGCGTCGGGCGGGAGGTGTGCGATCCGGATCCCAAGGTTGCGGCGCCTGTAGCGCACGTTTAGGCTGATCACCAGACACGCCAGCGCTTCGACCGTCGCCGCGAACGCCAGCCCGCCGGCGTCGACGCCGCGGGCGCCGATGCTGTTGGCCAGGTCAATGGCCCGGGCGCGGGCCTCTGCGTCGTCGCCGCACACCAGCACGTCCTGATCCAACGGCCGGGCGAGATCGGCCAGCAACCGGGCCGAGAGCGTGTGGAACGCGGCTACGACTCGCGCCGATGGTACGAGCGCCTGTGTCTCGGCCGCAGCCGACCCGGCGGGCGGCGGCACGTAGCGGAACCCGGGCCCGAGCGGCACGGTGGCGTCGATTACCAGCTTTCCGGCCAGGACGCCGGCCAGCTCTTCGATCAGCGCGGCATGCCCTTCGAACGGACACGCCACCACCACGATCTCCGCGTCGTGGGCGGCCTGCAGGTTGCTGGCGCCGCGAGCGTTGTGCAGACCGAGGCGCCGCGCGACCTCGGCCCCGCGCTCGGGACTTCGCGATCCGATGATGACATCGTGCCCTCTCGCGCACAACCGTATGGCCAGCCCGTGACCGAGGTCTCCGGTGCCGCCCAGGATGCCGATGCTGGTCAGCGCGTGCTCATGCGCCGGCGCGTCCATCAGCCCTGTCGCTCCGGTCCGGCCACGGCCACCGCGTACGCCTCGGTCGGAAAGCGGCGCATCGCGGCGATGATTGCCTCGCGGCTCGTGCGGTTGATAATGCCGGGATAGCGCTCCAGATAGTCGAGCCCCAGGTTGAACAGTTCGATGTCGGCCATGGTCTGCGCGAGACCCTGGGTGGACTCCAGCCGGACCGCCAGTGACCCCACGAGGAACGTCCGGGCATCGGCGAGTTCATCGGGGCTCGGACCGTACACCTGCAGGTCCTTGATCTCATGGAGAATCGCGGACACCGCGCGCTCGACGTTGGCGGGACTCACGCCGGCGCGCACCGACCAGGGCCCGGCGAGCAGCCCAGCCCGCAAGTCGCTGAACGCATAGTAGGCCATCCCCTGCCTTTCGCGAACGTTCTGTCCGATGCGGCCCATCATCCCGAGCTGGCCCAGGAAGAGGTTGGCCATCATCACGGCGTAATAGTGTGCGTCGTTGCGGCTGATGCCGGGGACTCCGAGCACCAGGTCGGACTGGCTCTTGCCGGGGAGGGTGACCTCCTCACGCTGCACGGCAGCCGGCGGCGCCGGTTCCGGAAACGCCGGCAGCACCCAGACACCCTCGGACGGCCACGCCGCGAACGCCGACGCCACAAGGTCTGTCGCGTGCGCGGGATCGATGTCGCCCACCAGCGCGAGAATGGTCGCCGCCGGCCGGTAGCGCCTCGCGTGGAACGCGCGCAGATCATCCGGCGCGAGCGCGGCCAGCACCTGTTCGTCGCCGTCCGGGTTTGCCCGGTGCGGGTGTCCCTCCGGATACACCAGGCGCCGGAACAGGCGCTCCGCGACCTGACGCGTGTCCAGCGCGTTCACGCGCGCCACCGTGATCAACTCGTTGCGCACGCGCTCGATCTCATCCGCGGGGAATGCGGGCTCGGTGAGCACCTCCGCGGCGATGCCGAGCAGGGCGGGCAGGTCCGCGGCCAGCGACCGGCCCGTCACCGCGGTGACCTCGATGCCACCGGACACGGAGAGGCTGGCGCCCATGGCGTCGAGGTCTTCCGCGATCTGCGGGCCGCTGCGGCGCCGCGTACCGCGGATCAACGACGCGGCGACGAATCGCGCCAGACCCGACCGCTCACCGTCGAACATGGAGCCGGCCCTGACGTAGCCGTGGAGGGCGACCGCGCCCAACTCGGGCGCCGGCTTGACGAGACACACGAGACCGTTCGGCAGCACGGTGCGCCGGACCTGGGCCGCAATGATCGGCGCGGTCACGCGGCCACCTCCTTCGCGGCGCCGGCCTCGGGCAGGTACCAGCCGACCGTGCGGCGCTTGTCGCTCAGGTACTCACGGGCCACCCGCCTCACGTCCTCCGCGGTGACGCGGCCCACCGCATCGCGCAGCGTGAAGATCCGTTCGGGCGCATCCACCGCCGCGAATGCGCCGAGCGCGATTGCCCGCCGGGACACGCCGTCGCGCAGGTAGACGAACTGCGCCTCGGCCTGGCGGCGGACGCGCGCCAGCTCGGCCTCCGTCACGAGTTCGTGCTGCAGACGGCCAATCTCGGCGAGTACGGCGTCCTCGACGGCGCGCACATCCACGCCGCTGCGCACCGTGGCCAGAATCCGGAACACGGTCGGGTCGGCGCTCGGCGTCAACCCGGAGCCGACGTCGACCGCGAGACCGCCGTCCACCAGCGCGCGATAGAGCCGGCTACTGCGGCCGCCGCTGCCGCCGTCGAATGGCACGAGGCCAGCGAACCCGGAGAGCACGCCGTCCAGGACCATCAGCGCCGGCAGGTCCGGGTGGCTGGCCGCGGGCGCGTGGAAGACCATGTGCAGGTAGGCCGTTGCGCCGCCCGGCCGTCGCAGCACGACCCGGCGTTCACCGAACTGCTCGGCCTCGACCGCGCGCACCGCCGGGGCCGGCGCACCCGCGGGGATCGCGCCGAAGGCGGTGTCGATCAGGCTGGCCATCTCCCCCGCGTGGAAGTCACCGACGGCGACGGCAATCGCGTTCCCGGGATGATAGTACGTCCGGTAGTGACGGTACAGGTCATCGCGCGTGAGCGCGCGGAGGTCATCTTTCCAACCGATGACCGGCTGCCGGTACGGATGCGCCTTGAACGCCAGTGCATCGACCTCCTCGCGCAGGTAGTACGCGGGGAAGTTCTCAGCGCCCTCGCGCTCGGAGATGATCACCGTCCGCTCGCTGGCAACCACGTCGGGATCGAACACGGTGTTCTGCATCCGATCGGCTTCGAGCCGCACCGCGGTCTCGATGTGCTCGACCGGCAGAACTTCATAGTACGCGGTGTAGTCCTTCCACGTGAACGCATTCCACCGGCCGCCCAGCCGGTCGATCAGGCGCGTGAGCGTGCCCGCCGGATAGGACGGTGTCCCTTTGAACAGCATGTGCTCGACCCAGTGGGAGACGCCGGTGTAGCCCGGCGGCTCGTTGCGGCTGCCGACCTTGTACCAGATCCAAAACGTCGCCACCGGCGCGGCGTGGCTCTCCTGGATCAGTACACGCATGCCGTTGGACAGCGTCGCATCATAGACATCGTGCATCAGATCACTCCTCACAACAGAGGCCCGCCAGCGGCGGGCCGAGGCGAAACTCATGTGTCTTCGTGGGGCACACAGACCTCCCCTCCCCTGGACGCCGGCCCGTCCAGGAGGCCGGACGTGCGACCGCGTATCCCGTTTGAGGATGGTGCTGCTCAACCATCACACCCTCAGCCGGTACCGGCGTGCGATTATCCGGCGGCACCGGGTGCGCACCGCAGCCGGCGCGCTGCGCTTCGTCAATGCGCTCGGGTTCTGCTATGCCTTCACCGGAGGCCCGGGCGGCCTGCCGGGCTTGTTCGACGTTCTCGATACCCGCAGCATCGACCGCATGTGGACCTGGGCCTGGCGGTGGAAGGACGAGCTGGTCACGACGCGGCGCGTACACTACGGGAAGGTCATCCGCCGCAAGCCGTCCTATGTCTCGTTGACGCTGCTGCCGGCCTTCTATGCGCTGTCGGGCAACGTCGGCGAGCCCGACGATCACATGCAGGCGTTCCGCGAAGGCCGGCTGAGCGTACTGGCCAGGGCGGTCTACGAGCACATCCTGGCACATGGGCCCATCTCCACATGGGCGCTCCGCCGGCTGTACGTGCCGCGCGGCGAAAGCGGCGCGCGGTTCCATCGGGCCCTGGACGACCTGCAGGAACGGTTCCTCGTGGCCAAGGTCGCCGAGGAAGAGGAGTGGCGCAACGGGTTCATCTGGGACGCCTTCCACCGCTGGATGCCGCAGGTCGTGCATGCGGCGGGCTCGCTGTCCACCCCGGACGCGGCGGCGCAGGTGATGGCGCGGTACGCCGGCGCAGTCGGCGCGATCTCTGAGCACGACGTGACGGCGATGTTCGGCTGGACCCTGCGGCTCACGCATCAGGCGGCTGAGCGCGCCAGGCTCGAACCCGCGTACCTCGAGGACCGGCCGGTGTGGGCCGCGCCGGCCATCCGGCGTCTTTCCCTCTGAGTCATCCGCTGACGGGCCGGCGTCGCAACACCGCCGTCGGATCCACCGGCCCGATCCCCTTGCCGATCGGGAGCCCGGCCGCAATCCCGGCGGTGATCACGTCCTTGGCCTGCGCGACCGCCTCGCGAACCTCCAGGCCTTTCGCGAGTCCTGCGGTGATCGCGGCGGAGAACACGCACCCGGTACCGTGCGTGTGTTTCGCGGCCGCGCGAGGCGCCACGAATTCGTCGAAGGCCTGACCGTCAAACAGGACGTCAACGGCCTGGTCGGTGTCGTCGAGGTGACCGCCCTTGACGATGACATACCTCGGTCCCATCGCGTGGATCGCGCGCGCGGCATCGCGCATCTGCATCCGCGTGGCGATCTTGAGGCCGAGGAGCGCGCCGGCCTCGTGCAGGTTGGGCGTGACCACGAGCGCGGCGGGCAGCAGCACGTGTCGCAGCGCCTCGGTCGCCTCGGGCCGCAGCAGCGGCGCGCCGCTCTTCGCGATCATCACCGGGTCCACGACGAGATTCGTGATCGCCCAACGCCGCACGGCACCGGCCACCGCGGCGATGATCTCGGCGTTCGACAACATGCCGGTCTTGGCCGCGTCGGTACCGATGTCGCGCATGATGGCGTCGATCTGCTCCACCACGAACTCCGGCGTCGCCTCGAGCACGCCGGTCACGCCCGTGGTGTTCTGCGCGGTGAGCGCGGTGATGGCGGACGTGCCAAACACGCCTAGCACCGTGAAGGTCTTCAGGTCCGCCTGGATTCCGGCGCCGCCACCGGAGTCGGATCCGGCGATGGTCATGGCGCGCGCGATCGTCATCTGGACCCTCCCGGTCTGAAGTGCGTCCAGCCGCTGGCATCGAGCGGCCGGGGTGCGCCGTCGACGACCACGCTGCGGCCGGCGGAGAGCGGCAGGACCTGACCGATAACCGTCGCCGCGAGACCGGTCTCAGCCTGCAGCCGCGCCAGGACACGGCCGGCGTCGCGCTCGGCGACCGCGAACAGCAACTCGTAGTCCTCACCGCCGGCGATGGCCAGCTGCAGCGCGCTGCGGCCCGACCGCATTGCGACGACCGGGACGCACGGGTCCACCGGGAGCCTCGCGGCGTCGAGCCGAACGCCGACGCCGCTCGCTTCGCAGAGCCGCCAGAGATCGAGCGCCAACCCGTCGGAGAGATCGATCATGGCGTGCACCCCGCCAGCGCCAGCCAGCACCCGCCCGGCGGCCAGGCGGGGCTCGGGCCGGCGCTGCGCGGCGATAGCGGGCGCAATCGCGGTCGCGTGGTCCTCCGCGGCACGGTCGGGCGCATGGGCGTGGCACACGGCGCCATCCGCCAGGTGTTCTGTGAGCGCGACCAGCCCTGCCGCTGCGCGTCCAAGGGTGCCCGTGACCGCGAGCAGGTCGCCGGCCCTGGCACCGTCGCGGCGGATGAGACGATCGGGTTCGACCTCGCCCAACAGTGCAACGTCCACGATGATGACCGGCGCTTGCGCGAGGTTGCCGCCGACCACCGTGACGCCGCACGACGCCGCCATCATGAGGAGGCCGTCGTACAGACCGTCGACCCACGCGGCATCGAGGTCGGCCGGGAGCATGAGTGAGACGACCGCGTGACGGGACCGCCCGCCCATCGCGGCGATGTCGCTCGCATTGATCGCCAGCGCCTTCCAGCCCACATCCGCTGGAGAACTCGTCGCCCTGCGGAAGTGGACATCCTCGACCAGCGCGTCGGTCGTGAGCAGCGTGAGCATGCCGGGGGTCACCCGGAGCGCGGCCGTGTCGTCGCCGATGCCCACGACGATCGCGCCGTCTTGCGCACCGACGCGCTCGACGATGCGCGCGAGGACGGCCAGTTCGCCGAGATCGGCGACTCGAGAACCGACCGTATCCCGGCGGCTACGCGCGCGCGGCACGAACGATCTCCGCCAGGCGACGCGCGGCCTCGCGCACGTCGTCGGCACCCACCACGGCGGAGATGACCGCCACACCGTGCGCACCATGCTGAATCGCCTCGGCGGCGTTGGCGACCGTGATCCCGCCCACGGCCACGATCGGGATGCGCAGGGCCGCCCGAATCTGTGACAGGGCCTCGGGCCCGATGGCATCGCCCGCGTCTGGCTTGGACGTCGTGCCATAGATGCTACCCACCCCCACGTAGTCCGCGCCGTCGGCCTCGGCCTGCACCGCCTCGGCGACTGTGCCGGCCGAGGCACCGACGATGCGGTCCGGCCCCATCAGACGCCGCGCATCGGCCACAGGGAGGTCGTCCTGCCCGACATGTACGCCGTCGGCGTCGACCGCCAGCGCCACGTCGGCGCGGTCGTTCACAATGAGCGGCACGCCGGCCGGTTGCGTGATCGCCTTGAGCCGGCGGCCCATCTCCACCATGCGGCGCGCGGGCCACATCTTCTCGCGGAACTGGATCATCGTGGCGCCGCCGCGGATGGCCGCGGCCACGACGTCTTCCAGGGGCCGGTCGCGGCCAATGGCCCGGTCGGTGATCACATACAGGCTCAAATCGAATCGCATCAGGTCCCCCTCGCGCGGCCGGCCGGCCGCGGATGCTCAGCGCCAAGGTGGTAGAGCGCGTCGAGGAGCGCCGGCACCAGTGTACCCGGACCGGCGGCGGCGCGGGCGGCACGCTCGGCGGCCACGCCGAAGACCGTCAGCGCGGCGACTGCGGCGCGGAAGTGATCGTCGGTGACCGCACAGAACACGCCGACGAGCGCCGTGACCATACAACCCGCGCCAGAGACGGCCTCGAGCCACGGGTGGCCGTGCTCGACGCTTGCACGGCGCGTCCCACCGGTCACGTGGTCGCGTGCTCCGGTGACGGCGGCCACACAGCGGAACTGCCCTGCCAGGCGGGCCGCCAGCGCCTCGCCATCGTCCGCGGGTCCCCCGACGATCGCCTCCACGCCGTGAGTCCGGCCCGACTCGCCCAGGAGCGCTGCGGCTTCGCCACGGTTTGCGCGCACCACGGCGATCGGCAGGCGTTCGATCAGTGACCGGGCCGAGGCGTCACGGTACGCGGTGGCGCCTGCGCCGACGGGGTCGAGGACGATGGGTATGCGTCGCGCGGCGGCGACGGCGCCGGCGGCCGCCATGGCGTCGAGTCGCTCGGGCGTCGGCGTCCCGAGATTCAGGACGAGCGCGTCGGCCCGCGCGGCCATCTGTTCGGCGTCGTCGCGTGCCAGCGCCATGACCGGGAGCGCGCCGACCGCGCGCGTCACGTTGGCTACCGCCTGCATTGTCACGAAATTGGCGAAATGGTGCACCAAAGGCCGGCGCTGACGCACCGCGGCGACAAACCGCGATGCCTCCTCCCCGATGCCACCCTCGGGACCGGCCCACGGCTCCGATGGCGACGGACCCTGCAGGGGCCGCACGGTCACGACCGCGACGCCACACCCGCAGCCGGCGCGACGCCGGCCCGGGTCAGTGCGCGCAGCACCAGCACGCCGAGAATCGCACCCGGCACGCTGCTGAGCAGAAACGCCGGCAGCAGCGTCGCCACCGGAATCGCCTTGCCCATGAGCGCCGGCGCCACGAGCAGCGATCCGACCAACGCGCCGATCGGCCCGGTGCCGAGGGGCTCGAGCAACCCGACCCAGGGCCGCCGCCAGATCATGTGCGCGAACCCGACGACCAGCGCGCCGGGGATGCTGCCCGGAAACGCCAGGAGCGTGCCGACGCCCAGATAGTTACGAAGCACCGCGGCGACCGTCGCCGCGAGCGCCGCATACCACGGGCCTAGCAGGACGCCGGCCATCGCGTTGATCATATGTTGCCAGGGCAGCAGCTTCGCACCGGCCGCCGGAATCGCGCCCGGCACGAACGACAACACAACCGGCAGCGCGGCAAACACCGCGGTCAGGACAAGCCTACGAGCGGGCACCAACACTCACCTCCGGGGCAGACCTGGCACCGGCTGGCGCCGGCCGATCAGGGCATGCAACGCAAAGGCCGTGAGGAAGCTTGGAATCGAAGCGCCAAGCCACGGCACGCCGGCGCTCAGCGGAAACGGCAGGTGCAGCGCACCGAACCCGGCCTGCAGGAGCCCCTTCCACCCGGGAATTGCGGTTGGCGCGATCCACTGGTAGACCAGGAAGCCCGCGAGCCACACCGCAACCGGAAGCCAGCGGACGCCGGGGGTCACGTGCCTGGGCGGGTCCGCCGTCAGCCCCTCGGCGTCATAGCGGCGCCGCCGCAGCACGAAGTAGTCTGCGGCCTGCACACCGAACAGCGGAACAAAGAACGCGCCGATCAAGAACAGGAAGCTCTCGTATTGCACGACGTTCACGGCGACGGCAAGGGCGACACAGACCGCGCCCACCATCACGGCGAACACGCGCTGCGGGGCTTTGGGGAAAACGTTCTGGAGACTAACGGCCGTGGAATAGATGTTCGCGAACCCGTTGTCGGTCTCATCGGCCAGCAGCAGCAGCAGCGCGAGCCACCCGCCCGCCACGCTCATGAGGGCGGGGATCAGGTCCGGCGTCTTCAGCGCGAGAACGAAGGCAGCGCCCAGCGCATAGAACCACACGTTGGCGATGAAGTACCCGACGTATGTGCCCCAGAACGCCGGGCCCGCGCGTCGGCTGAACCTGCTGTAGTCGGCCACGAGCGGGAGCCAGGACACCGGCATGGCGATCACGAGATCCACGGCCAGCCAAAACGGCAGACTCCCGTCGCCCGGCGCGGCAAGCAGGCCGCGCAGGTCGAAGTGCGTGGCGAGATACCAGGTGAGATACACCGTGGTACCGTAGACGAGCCAGATCGCGAATCGCTCCAGCCAGCGTCGCACAACGACCAGCGGGCCGCCGATGGCCATCAACGTGCAGACGGCGCCGACTGCCGCGGCCCAGAGGACGAAGTTGTCGAATCCCGCCAGTGCCCGGGAGATGCCATTGGCGGCCCGGGCCATGATGAACACCTCGAAGGCCCCCCACCCGACGAGCTGCACGACGTTCAGCGCTGTCGGCAAGAACGAGCCCCGGACGCCGAGCGCCGGTCGCATGAGCACCATCGTCGGAGAGCCGGTATCGCTCCCGATGACGCCGGCGAGCGCCAGCAGGGCGTTACCGATGAGGGTGCCCAGGACGATCGCCCCAAGGGCCTGGCTCAAGCCGAGCCCGGGAACCAGCAACGTCCCGGCGAGCAACACGAGCAATCCAACACCCAGGCTCGACCACAGGGCGAAGTAGTCCAGGAACCCCAGGACACGCTGATGATCGGGCACCGGGACGATCCGCTGTCCTGGCCGTTCACCTTGCAGCGCGTCATCCAACACCGTCGTGCTCGCGGCCATCGTCGTCCCCTCGCCTCCTGACCACGTGCGACCGAAGTAGAACAGCCGCCCGGTCCACTCGGACTGGCGGCTGCGGTCGTTGACCTCGGTCCCCACGCCAGCATTGCCTGGATCGGGTACTAGGGGTCTGCGACGGGGCATTTGCGCCAGGTCGCACTCTCAGCCCGGTTCACCCGAGCTCCCCCAGAGGGCGTGCTATGCGATTCGCCAATTTCCTAGTATAGCGGAGGGGCGGTCATGTTGCCAGCGCGCCGCCGTCCACCGGGAGCGAGACGCCAGTGATCCACCCGGCCGCGTCGGACGCGAGGAAGACGATCGCGCGGGCCACGTCCTCCGCGGTGCCGAGCCGGCGCAGCGGAATGGCCCCGGCGGCGCGATCCCGCTCATCCGACGTCCACGCTTCCCAGACGTCGCGGTTGAGGTCCGTGGGGATGAAGCCCGGGAGGACTGCATTGGCTCTCAGGCCGTCCGGGCCGTAGCGTACGGCCAGGGCGCGCGTCAGCGCGAGCATGCCGGCCTTGCTCGCATCATACGCCGGGGTCCGGCCGGTCCGGCTACGGGCGGCAAGCACGGACGAGACGTTCACCACGGCACCCCGTGCGGCGAGCAGATGTGGCAGGGCATGCTTACTGCACAGGAACGCGCTGCGCAGATTGACGTCGAGCACGGCGTCCCAGCCGTCCGGAGTCTCTTCGGCAACCGGGATGCGGCGGATGATGCCGGCGTTGTTCACCAACACATCGAGCCGGTTGAAGCGCCCGACCACCGCACCGACGACATGCCTGGCCCCGGCGTCGACCGAGACGTCGGCCGGGACGAAGAACGCGTCGTCGCCGAGTGCGGTAACCGCCTCCCGGCCGCGGTCCGCGCGTCGTCCGACGACGGCGACGCGCGCACCCAGATCGCGCGCTAACCTCGCCGTCGCCAGACCGAGCCCGGCCGTGCCTCCGGTGACGAGCATGACTTTGCCGTCGAGCCTGACCATGCGCACCTCGCCTCCCCAGTAGGACCGACCCGCCGAACGTCGCGAACTCCGTGTATGGAGCCCGCCATGGCGGACCGTACGATCCTGCACGTGGATATGGACGCCTTCTACGCGGCGGTAGAGCAACTCCGCCGTCCGGACCTGCGCGGCCGCCCGGTCGTCGTGGGCGGCGATGGCGATCCGCGCAAGCGCGGCGTGGTTTCCACCGCCTCCTACGAGGCCAGGAGGTTCGGCGTGCACTCGGGCATGCCGCTCCGTACCGCCTACCGGCTGTGCCCGGATGCCGTCTTCCTGCCGGTAGACTTCAAGGCGTACCGTGAGGTTTCCGAGCGGATGCACGCCATCCTGCGAGACACCGGCGCCCGCGTGGAGTCCCTAGGCCTCGACGAAGCGTTTCTCGACTGCACCGGGCTGCCGGAGAGCGGCGAGGTGATCGCCCGCCGCATCAAGCGGCGCATCGCCGCGGAGCTCCATCTCACCGCGTCCGTCGGCGTCGGCCCCAACAAGCTTGTCGCCAAGATCGCCTCCGGGATGGACAAGCCCGACGGCCTCACCGTCATCACCCAGGACGAGATCGCGAAGCGGCTGGGCCCGCTCCCGGTGACCGTGCTGTGGGGTGTGGGCCCAAAGACCGCAGGCCGCCTGCGCGAGGCTTTCGGCGTGCAGACGGTCGCCGACCTCGCGGCCCTATCCGTCGAGCAACTGCAGGAGACGTTCGGCCCGCGCCACGGTGCCTACCTCCACGATATCGCGCACGGTGTTGACGACAGCGAGGTCGTGACCGAGTGGGAGCCCAAGTCCATCAGCCGGGAGGAGACGTTCCAGGTCGACCTCCGTCAGATGGGCATCATGCGGGACGCGATCAGAAGAATGGCCGCCGAGGTCGCCGACGACCTCCGCCGCGAAGGCTACCGCGCGGCGACCATCACCCTGAAGATCCGCCTCGTGCCGTTCACGACGCTGACGCGGTCGCGCACGCTCGCGGCGCCGACCGACGACGCCGAGACCATCGGCGACCTGGCGGTGGCGTTGCTCGACCGGGTGCCGGTCAACCGGCCGGTGCGGCTGCTCGGCGTACGGGCCGCGAAGCTCTCGCCCGCGGCCCCGCCGTCCGCCGCCCTGGCGCTCAGCGCCCCAGAGTCTTGACCGCGGCCTCCACGGCCGCGTAGTCCGGTTCGGTGCCCTGAGTGGGCGCGATCCATCTGAAGCGCACGACGCCGTCCTGGTCCAGGACGAAGACCGACCGCATCGCCACGCCGGGCATC
Source organism: Candidatus Fervidifonticultor quartus (assembly GCA_031458775.1). Lineage (GTDB taxonomy): Bacteria > Sysuimicrobiota > Sysuimicrobiia > Sysuimicrobiales > Humicultoraceae > Fervidifonticultor_A > Fervidifonticultor_A quartus. The sequence continues at coordinate 96,612 of JAVKJV010000004.1, forward strand.
AACCCGCCAGCCCAGTTGGGGTCCTCGATGCCGAACGCGCGCACGGCCTCGCGATTGAAGTCGGAGAGCAACGGGAAGTTGAGCCCGTTGGCGTCGGCAAACGCCTTCTGCGCATACGGCGAGTCCACGCTAATGCCCACGACACGGGCGTTGAGCGTGCTGAACTGCGCCAGGCTGTCGCGGAACGCGCACATCTCTTTGGTGCAGGTGCCGGTGAACGCACCGGGAAAGAACGCGAGCACGAGCGGCGTACCGTAGAACTCGTTCAGCTTCACCGCCTTGCGGTCAGAGTTGACGAGCCGCACATCTGGAGCCTGCTGCCCAACCTCGACGGCCACGGTCTTCACCCCTTCGTGAGTTCGCCAGCCGGACGGACATGCTGGTCGCTGCCATTCTGACCGTGACGCCCGTCGTGCGTCAAGACGCCGCCTGCGCCCAGACGCCGACAGGAAAGCCGGGCGCCCGGACGAAACTTCACCCGATGGCCGCATCGTCGCCAGCGCCCTCGCCGATGCGCGTCCTCGCCCTGCGGGGGCCTGAGATCGTCACCGATCCACCCGAGCCGCTGACCTCGCTGATCGCGCGCGACGACCAGGTGGTCTGGGTCGACCTGCCCAACCCAACGCTTGATGCGCTGGAGCGGATCGCGACGACCCTGCAGCTCCACCCGCTGGCGGTTGAAGATGCCCTGCGGCGCCGGCAGCGGCCGAAGGCCGAAGAGTACCAGCACTTCATCTTCATCACGACGCACGCGGCACGTTCGGCCGGCGAGCACGGCGAGGACGTCGTCCTCGACGAGATCGACATCTTCTACGGGGCCGGCTACGTCATCACCGCCCACGACGGCACGACCCCGGCGCTCGACGAGGTGCGCCGCCGGGTGGCCCAGGCGCCGCCCGAACTCCGCTGCTCGCGGGGCTACCTGCTCTACGTCATCCTGGACGTGGTGGTGGACTCGTACTTTCCGGTGCTCGACACCCTCGACGACTACATCGAGGATCTCGAGGACGCGCTGTTCACCGACCCGGCCCGGCAGACGATGGACCGTTTGTTCTCGGCCAAGCGGACGCTCCTCAACCTCCGCCGCGTGGCCGCGCCGCAGAGAGACATGATGAACCTCATGATGCGACACGACACGCGACTGGTCGATGAGCCACTACGCGCCTACTTCCGGGACGTCTACGACCACCTGCTGCGCATCACCGAGCAGATCGACACGCATCGCGACCTGCTCGCCGGCGCGCTCGACATCTACCTGAGCCTGATCAGCAATCGTCTCAACGAAGTCATGAAGGTCCTCACCATCATCACCGCGATCTTCGCGTCACTGGCGGTGCTGACGGGGTTCTACGGGATGAACTTCGAGCGGACATGGCCGCCGTTCGCCGCGTCGTGGGGCGTGCCGGCGGCCGTCGGGATCATGGCGACCAGCATCGCCGTCATGTTGCTGGTCTTCAGACGGCTCCGGTGGCTATGAGCGACGCAGCGCTCCCGCGCTCCGGCGATCCCGGATTCGGGTATGTGACGCCGGACAACGTCGCGCTGCTTGTCGACCTGTACGAGCTCGCGATGGCCGACAGCTACTTCCGGCAGGGAATGAACGACCGCGCCACGTTCGCCCTCTTCGTGCGATCGCTGCCGGCGAATCGTACGTTTCTGGTCAGCGCCGGGCTCGACACCGCCCTGGCCTATCTCGAAACGCTGCGCTTCACCGACGATGCGATCCGCTACCTGGAGAGCCTCAAGCTGTTCAGCCCGGCATTCCTGGCCTACCTGCGGGAGTTCCGGTTCACCGGCGACGTCCGGGGCATCCCCGAGGGCGAGATCTTCTTCCCGCCAGAGCCTCAGCTCGAGGTGAGCGGGCCGAGGATCGAGGCGCAGATCGTCGAGACGTTCCTGCTGAACACGCTCAACTTCCAGGTGATGGTCGCGAGCAAGGCTGCGCGCAACGTCCTCGCGGCACGCGGCCGCGGGGTCGTGGACTTCTCACCCCGGCGCGACCACGGCGCGGACGCGGCGCTCAAGGTCGCCAGGGCGGCGTACCTGGCCGGATGCACCGGCACGTCGAACGTGCTGGCCGGCATGCTCTACGGCATCCCGGTCGTCGGCACGATGGCCCACTCCTACATCATGTCGTTTCCCGACGAACTCGACGCGTTCCGCGCCTTCGCCTCGGACTTCCCCCACAACGCCGTACTCCTGATCGACACGTATGATACACGGCAAGGCGCCGAGCACGCCGTGATCGTCGGGCGGGAGATGGCCGCGCGCGGGCACCGGCTGCGCGGTGTGCGCATTGACAGCGGCGACCTGGTGGCGCAGAGCCGCGTCGTCCGTCACGTCCTGGACGCGGCGGGCTTCAGAGAGGTGCAGATCCTGCTGAGCGGCGACCTCAACGAACTGCGCATCTCCGAACTGCTGGCGCAGGGCGCGGCGGTCGATGCGTTCGGCGTGGGCACCGACCTGGGCACGTCGGCCGATGCGCCGAGCATTGGCGGCGTGTACAAGCTCGTCGAAGATGACAAGGGCTACCGCATCAAGCTCAGCACCGGGAAGGCCACGCTGCCGGGACGCAAGCAGGTCTGGCGCCGCCTCGACGCCGATGGCCAACCCGAGGAAGACCTGATCACGCTGGTGGACGAGCCCGGGCCTCCGGGGGCGATACCGCTGCTGACCGACGTCATGCACGGCGGCCGGCGCCTGCGCGCCGAGCGGCTGGAGGACATCCGGCAACGCTGCACGCAACGCCTGGCCATGCTTCCAGAAGAGCACCGCCTCCTCGATGACGGCGCTACCTACCACGTGGCGCTGAGTGCGCGGCTGGGCGCCCTCAAGCAGCGCATGCAGCATCCCTAGCTCGTCACCGTTGACACGCGAGTGAAGCGGCCACCGGCCGTCGCGCCGCGCGGCCTCGGGACGCTACGGCAGACCGGCGAACCGTTCGATGATGCGTCCCATCAAGTAGATCGTTTCTTCGAAGTCCGACAGCCGGATGTTCTCATCCGGCGCGTGCGCGCGGCCGCCCCAGTAGCCGCCGCCGACCCCGGCAATGGGCACGCCGAGGGCGTGCCCGACATCGTACATCGGTCCGGTGCCCGCCGAGGTCGGGTGGATCGTCACGACGCGACCGGTGGCCGCTCTCGCCGTCTCGACGACCACGCCCACGAAGGGGTCGTCGAGATTCGTGCGGTACGCCCGCTCGCCGCCGAGCAGCGTCAGCTTGACTTGCAGCCCTTGCCGCTCGAAATGCCGCCGCACCAGCTCGGTGATCTCCTCTGGATCCTGATCGGGCACCAGCCGGAAGTCCACCTTGGCCCGCGCGCGGCGCGGCAGGACCGTCTTTGAGCCCGGCCCCGTGTAGCCGCTCTCGAACCCGCAGACCGTGCACGTCGGCTGATACAGGAGCTGCAACTGCGCGTCGAACCCCGTGACGCCGCCGATGAAGGTCATCACGCCCATCTGCTGTTTCAACTCGGCCTCATCGAACGGCATGAGGCGCGTGGCCTCGAGCTCCCGAGGACTCGGCGCGCGCACCCGATCGTAGAACCCCTCCACGAGCACGCGGCCGGTCCTGGGGTCCTTGAGCGATGCCAGCGCCCATGCCAGCTTCGTCGCCGCGCCGTCCACGATGGCGCCGAGCGATGAGTGCAGATCGCGGCTGGTCGCCTCGAGCTCCATGTCGAGGTAGCAGATGCCCTTGACCCCCAGCGTGACGACCAGGCGCTCCTTCACGTCGCGGGCGCCGAACTCCCAGATGCAGGCGTCGGCCCGCAGGGCGTCGCGGTGCTGCTGCACGTAGCGGCCGAAGTGCACGGAGCCGATCTCCTCCTCGCCCTCGACCAGGAACTTCACATGGCACGGCAGCCGGCCGTGCGCCTGTTGCACCGCGCGCACGGCCGCGATACGCGTGGTCAGATCGCCCTTGTTGTCGGTCACCCCGCGGCCGTACAGACACCCGTCGCGCACGACCGGCTCGAACGGCGGCGACGTCCACTCGTGCAACGGGTCCGGCGGCTGCACGTCGTAGTGGTTGTAGAACAGCAGCGTGCGGTCGCCGTCGCCGGCGAACTCGGCAATGACCACCGGCGCCGCGCCCGGCTGCTGATGCACCGCGACGCGCCCGCCCGCCTGCTCGAACGTCTTGCGGACCAGCGCGGCGCACTCGGCCACGCCTTCGCCCGTAGCGGCAACGCTGGGCTGGCGCACCAGCGTCTGGACCAGGTCCAGCGCCGGGCGCATCTGTTCCCTGGCGGCATCTCTGAGGGTCGGCATCGGACGCTCCTGTCAGGTCGATGTCATGCAGCGAATCGCTCGAGCACGCGTGCGATCAGGAAGATGGTCTCTTCGAAGTCGGCGAGACGGATGTGTTCGTCCGGCGCGTGCGCGTTGCAGCCCCAGTAGCCGGCCCCGATGCTCAGGATCGGCACACCGAGCGGGCCACCGAGATCGTGCATCGGTCCGGTCCCGGCCGAGGTCGGCATGAGGATCACCTCGCGGGCGGTCGCCTCGCGGGCCGCGCCGACGACCAGCGGCACGAACGGATCCGCGAGATCGGTCTGGAACGCGCGCTCGCCGCCGAGCTTTGTGATCGTGCAGTCGCCGAAACCCTCGCGGTCGAGATGTGCGCGCAGGTGCGCCACGATCTCGTCGGGGTCCTGGTCGGGCACCAGACGGAAGTCGATCTTGGCCATCGCGCTGCGCGGCAGCACGGTCTTCATGCCGCCGCCGGTGTAGCCGCTCTGCACGCCGCAGACGGTGCACGTGGGCTCGAACAGGTACGCCTCGACCGCCCTGGCGCCGGTGCGGCCGTCCATCAGGCGGTCGGTGGCGGCCAGGGTCCTGAGCTGCGCCTCATCGAGCGGCAGCGCCCTGGCCGCGGCGAGGGCGTGTTCTCGCGGCGGCCGCACCGCGTCGTAGAACCCGGGCACACGGATGTGCCCGTCTCGGTCCCGCAACCCGGCCAGGAGCCAGGCCATACGGGAGCCGCTGCCGTTCACCAGCGCGCCCCACATCGAGTGCAGGTCGACCGCGGTGGACGCCATCTCGAGCTGCACGTAGCAGATGCCTTTGACACCGGCGACAACCTGGAGCCGCTCGTTCGTGTCGCGATCGCCATACTCCCAGATGCAGGCGTCGCAGCGCAGCTGTCCCCGCAGCGCCCGTACGTAGGCGCCGAAGTGCACCGAGCTGATCTCCTCCTCGCCTTCGACGAGGAAGAGCACCCGGCACGGCAGACCGCCCCCGACGTCTCGTAGGGCGCGCAACGCGGCGAGCCGAGTCACGAGATCGCCTTTGTTGTCGCTCGTACCCCGGCCGTAGAGACGCCCGTCGCGCCGCGTCAGCTCGAACGGCGGGACCGTCCATTCGTCGAGCGGCTCCGCGGGCTGCACGTCATAGTGGTTGTAGAACAGCAGCGTCCGGTCCGACCGTCCCGGGAACTCGGCGAGCACGACCGGCGGCGCACCGGCGTGCCGGTGCATCTCGACGCGGCTCGCGCCGGACGAGGCGAACATCTCGCGGACGAGGTCGGCCGTTTCCCCGAGGCCGCGGCCCTGGGCCGCCACGCTCGGGATCCTGATCAGTCGATCGAGGGAGGCGAGATGCTCGGGCAGATGCGCGGCGATGTGTGCCTGAAGGTTCTCCATGTGGGCGCTATCGAAGAGTTCTCGCCACGGGCGGCGAACCCTGCCCTGTTAACGCCGGCGAGGCAACGGTGAACCAGATCGTCATCAAGACCCTGACCGACATCGAGGACCTGCGGCGCATCGAGGCGCTCCAGATGGAGATCTGGGGCATGCCGCCGCTGGACGTCGTGCCGGTGCACCAGTTGAAGGCCGCGTCTGGTGCAGGCGGCGCGGTCATCACGGCGAGCGAACCCGATGGCACGTTGATCGGCTTCTGCTACGGATTCGCCGGATGGCGCGAGGGTCGGCTGCTGTTCTACTCGCACATGGCCGGCGTCAAGGGCGGCCGCCAGCTCCAGGACGTCGGATTCCGACTGAAGATGGCGCAGCGCGATGCGGCGCTCGCCATGGGCTACGACCACGCGATCTGGACGTATGATCCGCTGCAGAGCATCAACGCGCGCTTCAACCTGCGCAAGCTCGGCGCCACCGTGCAGCGGTACTATGTGAACTACTACGGCGCCATGACCGACGAGATCAACCAGGGCATTGACAGCGACCGCTTCGAGGTGGACTGGGCTCTGCGGTCCGCCCGGGTGACCGCCGCCGCGGCCGGCCGGCCTCAGGACCGCGCATGGCCCCACGCCCCGCGCGTGCTGGAGACCGTGCCGTGGGTTGCGGGGCTCGGCCCGAGTGATCCGGTGCTCGGCCTTGACACCCCGGCGGTGCGGGTCGAGATCCCCACCGACTACCCGGCGGTGCGCCGTCAGGACCAGGGGCTGGCCCGAGCCTGGCGCGTGGCCACACGCGAGACGTTCCTGCACTACCTGGCCCGCGGCTACCGCGGGGTCGACTTCGTCCTCAGCGCGGGCGAGCGGCTGCGCGGCGACTACGTGTTGACGAGGGAACCGGATGCGGATTGAGGCTGTCGAGCTTCGAGAGATTCAGATGAAGTACCGGTCGCCGTTCGAGACGTCGTTCGGTCGGGAGGACACGAAGGCGTGTCTGCTCGTCCGCGTGATCGCGGACGGTCTCGAGGGGTGGGGTGAGGTGCCCGCGGGCCGCGCGCCCCTCTACAACGAGGAAACCGATGACACCGCGTGGACGATCCTGGAGCAGTTCCTGATCCCGCCGCTGCTCGGACAGGCCGTGCCGGCCCCGGAGGCGTTCGCGCGCAGCGTCGGTCACATCCGGCGACACCACATGGCCAAGGCCGGCCTGGAAGCCGCCCTGTGGGACCTGGAGGCGCAGCGCCGGTCTCTCCCGCTGGCCACGCTGCTCGGGGGCACGCGCGAGCGATTCGCGGTGGGCGTGAGCCAGGGAATCGAGCCCACGCTCGACGAGTTACTGGACCGCGTCGGTGGCTACCTCGAGCAGGGCTACCGCCGGATCAAGATCAAGATCAAACCGGGCTGGGACGTGGAGCCGGTGCGCCGCATCCGCGAGCGGTTCGGTGACATCCTGTTGCAGGTCGACGCCAATTCCGCCTACGAACTGACGGACGCAGCGACGTTCGAGGCCCTCGACGCCTTCAACCTGCTCCTCATCGAGCAGCCGCTGTCCGAGGACGACCTGGTGGACCACGCCGCCCTCCAGGCCCGCCTGAAAACCCCGATCTGTCTGGACGAGTCGATCGTGCACGAGCGCGCGGCGCGCGCGGCCCTGCAGCTCGGCGCCTGCCGCATCATCAACATCAAGCAGGCGCGCATCGGCGGACTGAGCGCGGCCGTCGCGATTCACGACCTCTGCCAGGCGCGCGGGGTGCCGGTCTGGTGCGGCGGGATGCTGGAGACCGGGATCGGCCGGGCGGCAAACATGGCCCTGTGCTCGCTGCCCAACTTCACCCTGCCGGCCGATCTGTCGGCCAGCGACCGCTATTTCGAAGAGGACCTCATCGACCCGCCGGTCCGGTTGAACGCCGACGGGACCATCACCGTGCCCACGGGGATCGGGCTCGGGGTGCACGTGGTGATGGATCGGGTCGAGCGGCACACCGTGCGACGCGCGCGATGCACCGCGTAGCCGGGACGCGACGTCTGCGTCCGGCGGCTTCGTCACGAGGCGGACTCTAGTTGCTGACGTTCGGCGGCGCGACCGGCGGCAGAGCCGGCCGGCGGGCGGGTGGGGGCTCCCCGGTGCCCTTGAAGATCGAGATGGCCTGAATCAGTGTGCCGGTGTCGGCGTGAATGATCCTGAAGCCGATGCCCTGGCCCTGGTAGACCAACCAGTCGGCGCGTGTGTTTGCAGAGTTGCTCGGCACGATCAGATCGGGCTGGCCGTGAATCCCCCGGATGCGCGATCCGTCGAGGCCCACGGTGATGCCTTCGGCGGTCTGATACGCGACGCCGCAGTTGGTCTCGAGCCGGCTGGCTTGGCCAGCCGCGTAGGCCACCGCGACTTCGCAGGGCAGTCGGTCGCTCAGCGCCCGGACCTGCGCCTGCGTCATCTCGAGCCTGACCGGCCCGATCGCCTCGCCCGGCCGGATCAGCGCGATCTCACCGGACTGGGCCGAGACTCTCGCCGTCCGCGGCACAGCGAGTCCGACGCTCGCGAGCACCAACATCGCCAGCGCCGCGGCGCCGGCGTGCCCACACCGCGGTTGGCCCGGTCGCACGGTAAGAGGCCCGCCTCCCTGGTTGTCCGCCCTTGCCGGCGGGAATTAGGCACACGCTCGCCACTTCCTCCCTCGAAACTCGCCACGTTGCGAGACGGCCGGCGTTGACAGGACGGTTACCGCTGTGTCACCGTCCGCAGTCGCTCCAGGATCTGTCCGAGGCGCTCCATGTCCTGGCCGTACCCGGCCAGATCGCCCGACCGCAGCCGTTCCTGCGCGCGCCGGTAGACCGCAAGCGCCTGCTCGGCCAGCGCCGCAGCGTCGGGCCCGAGTGTCGCGCCGGGTGCCGTCCCCGGGCCCGTCCCGGGCGGCGTTTGCGGCCGCGATGGCCCGAAGAGCTCGGCCAGCGCCGCATCCAGCGTCGGTGCCATGATGATGCGCGCGCCCGTCACCGCGATGACGCGCCGCAATTCCGGGATCTGGCTGCGCTCCGACTGGAGGAACAACGGTTCGACGTAGAGCAGCCCCTCCTCGATCGGAATGACCAGGAGGTTGCCACGGATGACCTGGGAACCCTGTTGGTTCCACAGGGTCAACTGGGACGAGATGATTGGGTCCTGGTCGATGCGCGACTCGATCTGCATCGGCCCGAAGACGATGCGGGTCTTGGGGAAACGGTACACGATCAGCTCGCCATACCGCGGCGGATCGTTCCGCGCGGCCATCCAGGCGATCATGTTGTCGCGACCCGACGGGACAAGCGGGAGCATCAGGATGAACTCCGGCGCCGTACCCTCGGCGACGCGCATCGTCACGTAGTACGGCTCGACCCGTACGGTCTCGTTACCGAAGATCTCCCGCGGCACGGTCCATGTGTCCTCGCGGTTGTAGAAGACCTGCGGATCCCGCATGTGAAAGGTTGAGAAGACCTGGGCCTGCACCTCGAACAGGTCAACGGGATACCGCAGATGCGCCGCGAGGCTCGCGGGCATCTGGGTGCCGGGCCGGAACAGGGTCGGGAAGATCGAGGCGAGCGTCCTGGCGATGGGTTCGTCAGGCGTCATCAGGTAGAAGGTCACTGTGCCGTCGTAGGCATCGACGACCACTTTGACGCTGTTGCGCATGTAGTTGAGGTCCCCATAGCGCGTGGCATACGGATACCGGTCGGTCACGGTATACGCGTCGATGATCCAGAACAGACGGCCGTCGGCGACCACCAGGTAGGGATCCCGGTCGTACCGCAGGAACGGCGCAATGCGCGAGGCGCGCGTCGTGACCTGCCTGATCATGAGCATGCGGGAGTCACGGCGGATATCGCGCGACAACAGCAGCTTCGCGTCGGCGTACCGGTACGCCAGCGCGAGCCGGGCCAGGTACCCGAGCCGGATGCCACCCCGGCCCGCGTACCGGGTGTAGACATTCTCCTCGCCGCGCGGGTAGTCCAACTCGCGCACGTTCGTGTTGACGATCACGTAGTTGTTCGTCAACTCGCCGTAGTAGATCTCGGGGCGGGTGACCGCGATGCCGGCCGACGACTCGGGCGGGAAGTTGTGGATGTAGAACTCGGGCATGCCCTCATCGGACACGCGGTTGATCGGCGTCATCACGAGCCCGTACCCGTGCGTGTAGACGAGATGCTCGTTGACCCAGGTGCGGGCCTGAACCGGCAGCCGGTTGATCGCCAGTTCCCTGGCCGCCAGCATCACCTGCCGCTGGACCCCGCCGATGGGGTAGCGGTCGATGTCCACGTCGGAAAAGGTGTAGTACGGTCGCAGCGTCTGGAGCTGGTTGAGCGCGCGCAGCATCGGGCGGTAGTCCCACAGCCGCACGTTCTCGATCGTCGCGCGGTTGCGCTCGATCGCCTGGCGCTCGAGCGGGGCGGTGGGAAACTCGTGCTCACGAACGCGGTCCAACCCGTACCCGGCCCGGGTGGCCGCGATGGCCCGGACGATGAACGGCGTCTCGGCGGTCAGTTCGTTCGGCCGCACGCGCAGCGTCTGGACCAGCCCTGGGTACAGCACCAGACCGCCCGTCCACGCCACGGCGATGAGGATCAGGGTCGCGATGGCCAACCGCACGGTCCGCAGCCAGACGTTGGCAATCAGCAGCAGGCCGCAGACCCCGAACAGGAAGGTCAGGATCCGCAGCGCGGGCAGCACCGCGTGGACGTCGGCGAACGCGGCCCCGAACACCGGCCCGCGAGACGAGTAGAGCAGCTCGAAGGCATCGAGCCAGAACCCGGCGCCACGTACCAGGACAGCGGCCCCGATGAGCAGCGACAGATGCGTGCGCACCCCGGCGGGCGCGAGCCACAAACCCCGGAGCATCAGCCGGCCGTGAATCGCGCCGTATCCCAGGACTGCACCGACGGTGATCAGCACGAGCCACACGAACAGCCCGTCCGCCACGAGACGGTAAACCGGGAGCTTGAAGACGTAGAACCCGACGTCGCGGCCAAAGAGCGGGTCGGCCGCGCCGAACGGAGTGGCATGCAGGAACTGCTGGAGCATGGCCCAGTGCCGTGAGGTCGAGAGCCCGGTGACAAACGCCACCCCGACGAGCAGCCAGCCCCACCATCCCAGCGGGACGCCCCACCGGGGCCGCACACGGCGGTAGGTGCCGCCCCGGTTCATCATGTCGATCGTCTCTGCGCGTGCCGCCCGCAGCACCGGCCGGACGTTCGCGTAGAGCAGCAGCCACAGCGCCCCGCCCACGACGATGGTAACGGCGACCCGGGACAGGAACGGCACCCAGAAGACCCGCTCATATCCCAGTTCGCCAAACCACAGCCAGTCCGTATACCAACGGGCCAGTGTCGGACCCACGACGAACAGCAGGATCACCAGGGCCCATCCGATCACCTGCGCGCGTCTCATTGTCGATCGTCCCCCGCATCGGGCGTTTGACGGACACCATCACTGACGTTAGAATAAGCGGGCCGCATTCCAGAAGCCTGTGGACGCCCTGTGGAGGGAGTTCTCGATGGACGCCACCATTACCCGCGAGGAAGCCATCGAGGTGCTCAAGACCGTCTTCGACCCCGAGATCCCCGTGAACATCTGGGACCTCGGTCTGATCTATGACCTGAGCCTCGACGGCCGCAACGTCGCGATCAAGATGACGCTGACGGCCCCCGGATGTCCGGTCGGCCCGCAGATTGCCGCGGAGATCGAGCAGAAGATGAAGGCGATCGGCGCCGACACCGTCTCGGTCGCGTTCGTCTGGACGCCGCAGTGGACGACCCAGCGCGTGACGGAGGAAGGCAAGCTGCACCTACAGATGCTCGGCATCCCGGTGTAGCCGTGCGCGTGCTCGTCGTGGACGACAACCTCTTGTCCTGTACCCGGCTGTTGAGTCAACTCCAGGCCGCCGGGTGGCAAGCCGCGGCCGTCGGGTTCGGCCCGGAAGGGCTCACCCAGGCGCGCCAGCGGCGGCCGGACGCGGTGATCGTTAACCTCGCGGCCGCCGCGTCGGATGCGACGCTCTTCGTCCGCGCGCTGAAGGCCGAACCCGACCTCGCGGCGATCCCGGTGCTGGGCTTCTGCGGACACCGAGACGCGCGCCGGCGCGAGGCCGCGTTCGCCGCCGGATGCGACCGTGTGGTCAGCAACTCGAGCGTGTCGGCCGAATTGCCGGCTCTGGTCACCACGTTGGTCGCCGGCAGGGCCAGGGTTGACCGCGGCGCCTGACCCGCGTGTCACACCTGCCGGCCGTATGCGGAGGTCCGTCGGTGTGCTGCTGCTGGCCGCCGGCGCGCTGACCGCGATCTCGGCGGTCGGATGCAGCCGGGCTGACGGCCTCGGCGACCTCAAGTACTTTCGAGGCGCCACGCTCGTAGGCACGACGACATCGAGCGGCGAGGCGTTCGGGTTTCCGGATGCGCAGTGGGAGCAGGTCGAGCTGCGGTCGGAAGCGCCGTACGAGCAGGTCCGCGACTTCTACGCCCGGCTCGACGTCCGCGGCTGGACCTCCACCTTCGAGAACGAGTCGGCGAAGGCCACCGGCCGCGTGTACTGGCGGTATCTCGCCGACAACCCGCGGCGCGTATTCTATGTCATCGTGGTCGAAGAACGGCAGCGGTCCGGGGATGTGAGCATCGTGCTTCGGCGCGGACTTGCCAGATGAGGGTCGCGATGCTATGCTCCAGCCATCGACCACCTGTCCAGGTGGCTGACGGGAAAGGAGGTGAGGCCGACGATGAGTAGTGAGACCCCGGCCCACCAGTGGAGGATGTCTCGCTAACGATCGCGTGACGTCGCGCGGTCGGAGCGTCCTGGCTCGTGGGCCGGGGCGCTTTACTTTTCGGGCGCGATCCGGCAGGGACCCCGGCACGGCCGCGCGAATGGCCCGTCCATCCGGAAGGAGTCTCTCGGCGTGGAGTTCCCGGGACGTCTGATTGCCGCGGCGCTGGTCACGGGGCTCGTGTGGGCAACCGGCGCCGGCGCACCCTATGGCGCGGCGTCGGCCGCGGCCATTGCACCGCCCTACGACGTGGTGATTCGCAATGGCCGCGTCATGGACCCCGACACCGGTCTCGACGCGACGGGTCTGCTCATCGGGATTCGGGGCACGCGCATCGCCGCGATCACGCGCGACGCGCTCCGCGGCCGTCTTGAGATCGACGCCGGCGGCCGCGTGGTCGCGCCCGGCTTCATCGATATCCTCTCGTACGATCCCAACCCCTACGGTGTCTGGTACAAGGTGGCCGACGGCGTGACGACCAATCTGGCCATGCACGGCGCCGCGGTTGACATGAGAGCCTGGTACCGCGCCTATGAGCGCTCACGGCCGCCGGTGCACTTCGGCGGGGCCTTCTTCTACACGGCCGCCCGCACCCGCGTCGGTGTCGGCCGCTACGCCGCAGCCAGTCCTGCTCAGATCGCGCGGCTGGCCATCCTGGCAGAGGCGGCCCTGCGTGACGGCGCCCTGGGCATCTCGATGAGCCCCGAGTACGTCCCGGGCACAAGCACGGCCGAGATCGAGGCCATGATGCGGGTGGCTCGCCGGTACGACGTGCCACTGTCGATTCACCTTCGCTACTCCGACATGGAACCGCCTGGAACGAACCTTGAGGCGATCAACGAGATCCTCGCCGCCGCGCGCAAGACCTCGGCGGCAGTGCACATCAACCACCTCAACAGCACGGGCGGGACGTTCTCGATGCCCCAGTCCCTGCGGTTACTCGACGCGGCCCGGATCGAAGGGCTCGACATCACCGCGTGCGTCTATCCGTATACGTTCTGGGCGACCTACCTGAACTCGGCCCGGTTTGACCCCGGCTGGCAGCGTCGCTTCCGCATCGGCTACGCCGATCTCCAACTGGCCGGCTCCGCCGAGCGACTGACCTCGGCCAGCTTCGCGCGGTACCGCCGTCAGGGGAAGATCGCCGTCGCGTACGCGATCCCCGAAGAGGACGTCTCGACCGCCCTGCGGTCACCGCTGGTGATGATCGGCAGCGACGCCATCCTCGAGCCGGGCAACAATAACCACCCGCGCGCCGCGGGCACGTTCGCGAGGACCCTGGGCGTCTATGTGCGCGAACGCCGGGTGCTGACGCTCATGGACGCCCTGCGGAAGATGACGATCATGCCCGCCAGGCGGCTAGAGGCGCGGGCCCCGGCGCTACGGCGCAAGGGCCGCCTGCAGGTCGGCGCCGACGCCGACATCGTGGTCTTCGATCCGGCCACGGTGCGCGACAACGCCACGGTCGAGCGGCCGAATCAATTCTCCGACGGCATCAGCCACGTGCTCGTGGCCGGCCGGATCGTCAAGGACCCGCGAGGCCTCCAAAGAGACGTGCGGCCGGGCACCGCCGTGCGCGCCGAACACCCGTAGAGTCCGGTCTCTGCAGGAGTCGGGCATACAAAGAGCGTAGACGGGAGCAAACCAGCAGCCGGAGGGCTCGCGCGTGCGGGACTCGTCCCAGCATTCACCGCGCCACCGCGTCCTGCCAAGCATCGTCCTTGCCCTGGCACTCGCCGCGATCTCCCTACCGGCCCGGGCCGCCACCCGGTCCGCCCAGATCCTCGATGTCGGCTGGCGACGCGACGGCCCGGCCGCCCAGGTCACGCTGCGTCTGTCCGGACCCGTGCGCTATCGCACGGCCGTGACCGCGGACGTCGTCCGCGTGGACCTGTGGACCGTGACCGGAGACGCGGATCGCGTTCTTTCGATTCAGCACGGTGTCGCCTCGCACGTCACGGTTCGCCGGCTCACACCGGAGATCGTGCGCGTCGGCATCAGCCTTCGGGACACGGCCCGCTTCCGCGTCTACACCGCGACCGACCGGCTGACGGTCTCCGTCTTCCCGCGCGAGATGGGCACGGTACCGGTGCCGCAGACTGTGTCGCACCAGATCCTGCGGGTCCCGACCGCGACGGGCCGCGCGCGTGTGCACGTCGTCACGATCGATCCCCGTGCTGGCAGCGTGGTCGTGCGGCCGGCGCTGGGCGGCGCGGTGGTCGCGGCGGTCGAGACCACGAGCGTCACGGCCACGCGCTTGTCAGCAGTGGCCGCGATCAACGGAACGTACTACTCGCAGGCGGGCCTTCCGCTGGGTCTGCTGGTCATCGACGGAACCGTGCTCTCGACGCCGCTACCTCGGCGGCCCGTGTTCGCCGTTCACAGCGACGGACGCCCGTGGATCGGGCAGGCCGAGGTGTCCGGCCGTCTGGTCACCGCGACCGGCCGGCAGATCCCCATCTCCGCGGTCAACCGGCCGCCGCGCTCGGGCGGCCTCGCCGTGTACACGCCGGAGTTTGGGCCGCTGACGTTCACGCAGTCGCGCATCGCGCTGGTCGCGGGCGAGCGCATCGTTGCGTTCACGAGCGGCCGGCCCGCGATTCCGGCGGACGGCTATGCCCTGGCCGCGGCGGAGTTCCAGCAGGACCTGCTCGCGGGCCTGGCCGTCGGCGATGAGGTCGTCCTCGACCTCACCGTGTCGCCGCCGGGCATCCAGCACGCGATTCAAGGCGGTCCGCTGCTCGTGCGCGACGGGCAGGTCTTCATCCCCTATGATTGGGAAGGTTTCACAACGGGCTTCTTCCGCATCAGGACCGCACGGTCGGCCATCGGCATCACGTCAGCCGGCAAAGTCCTGTTCGTCGCGGCCGACGCGCGCAGCCGGCAGAACAGTGGCATGAATCTGCCGGAGCTGGCCGAACTGATGCGGTCATTGGGCGCCCAGCACGCCATGAACCTCGACGGCGGGGGCTCGTCAACGCTGGTCGTGGGCGGGCGCGTCGTCACTGCGGTCCCCCGAGGCGGCGAGCGCAGGGTGTCCTCAATGGTCGTGGCGCTGCCCCGTCAGGTGAGCCCCGAGCGTTAGCCCGTTCGTCACCGCTTCGTGACAATTCGCCGGGTACACTGACAGACACGTCATCCGTCATCGGCGGGGGCCGCGGTGCGCTATCCACCCAAGAGCCAGGCGCCAGAGTTCCTCGACACCCGAGAGCACGATCCAGGAGAGTTCGAGGGCCTGCTCGAGGCGGTCCGGCGAACGAACCGCCGCTATGGCGGCTACGCCCTGGTGCTCGGCTACCTCGAGCGCTTCATCCCGGCGATCCCGCACCGGCCGATCACGATTCTCGACGTCGCGACCGCGTCGGCCGACGTCCCGGCGGCCATCGCCCGGTGGGCGCGGGCACACGGTCTCGCGGTGCGGATCGCGGCCCTCGACATTCATCCCGACATCGTGCGGTCGGCCCGTCGCATCACCGCGGGCACGGGCGTCATGCTGCTGCGCGGCGACGCGTTCGCGCTGCCGTTCGCCGACCGCGGGGTGGACATCGTGGTGAACGCGCTCGCGCTCCATCACTTCGCGTTCGACGACGCGGTCCGGATCCTGCGTGAGATCACGCGCGTGGCGCGCGCCGGCTTCATCGTCAACGACGTGTTGCGATCGTGGTCGGCGTATCTCGGCGCGATCGCCGACACGTGGGTGATCGGCCGCAACCGGCTGGCGCGTCACGACGGCCCGGTCTCGGTCTTGCGCTCGTTCACGTGGCCGGAGTTCCACGACCTGGCGCGGGCCGCCGGGCTGGACGGCGTGGAGATCAGGCGGCACCGCGTCCAGCGGGCCGTCATCGTGCGATGGCCGGAGGGCCTGCGACGTGGCCGCTGATGCCGTCATCGTCGGTGCCGGACCCGCCGGCAGCGCAACCGGGCTGCTCCTGGCGCGCCTCGGCCACCGCGTGACGATCGTCGACAAGGCGCGTTTCCCGCGGCCCAAGCCCTGCGGCGAGTATCTCAATCCATCAGCCGTCGCCGTCCTCGATCGTCTCGGCGTCAGAGACGTCATCGAGCCGCTGGGGGTCAGCCTGTCCGGCATGTGGCTGACGGGCATGGACGCGTCGGTCTGGTCGCCGTTCGACGCCGGCCGTGGGCTCCTCATCCCGCGCGAGCGGCTGGATCACATGTTGCTTCTCGAGGCCGGAGCCGCGGGCGCAGAGGTGATCGAGGGGTTCCGGGTGGAAACCGTGACCACCGGTCCCGCGCCCTCGGTCAGGGGCCGGCACGACGGCCGCCCGGTCCGGCTCGACGCGCGGCTGATCGTCGGCGCCGACGGGCTCCGGTCGGTCGTTGCACGCCACCGTGGCAGCTGGCGGGGTGCGGCAACCGGCCACTACACGCTCGGGGCGCACTTCGAAGGGCTGGCGTCGGACACGCCCCGAGGCGATCTGCACCTTGGGCCGGGCTGGTACGTGGGCGCGGCGCTGTACGGCCGGGGACGGGGCAACGTCGTGGCCGCCCTGCCCCAAGGGATGTATGCCGGCGCGCGTGGGCGCATCGATACACTGTTCGAGCGCGTGTGCGCCGCCCTACCGGCGCTGCGCCGCCTCACGCAGCGGGCGCGTCGCATCGGACCGTTTGTCGCGGCCGGACCGCTGACCTACGTGCGGCGTCCGGCGGTCGACGACGGGCTCCTGCTGGTCGGCGACGCGGCAAGCGCGATCAACCCGATGACCGGCGAGGGCATCGCCCTGGCGCTGCGCGGCGCGGAACTGGCGGCGTGCGCAGCCGATCACGCCCTGCGCTCGGGCCGGACCGATCGCCGCTCGCTCGCGCCCTATGAACGCGCCAGGATTGAGGCGTTCCACAGCGTGTGGAGGATGAGCCGCCTCCTGCAGTGGATCGTGCGCCGGCCGCGGATCGCCGCACCCCTGTTCGCGCGACTGGCCGGCAACCCGTCGCTCGCGGCACGGCTGCTTGGCGTCGCCAGTGGCGTGCGGCCGGCCGGCGACGTGCTCTCTCCCGCCTACCTGATCCGGCTCCTGTGCTCGACCTGAGGCCATGCACACTGTCCACCGCGCCCGGATCGACGCACCGCCCGAGGCGGTCTTTGCCCTGGCGCGCGATGTCGAGGCGTGGCCGCGGCTGTTGTCCGACTACCGATGGTGCCGCGTGTTGGAGCGCTCGCCCAACCGGGTCGTGTTCGCCATGGGCGGGTGGGTGCGCGGGTGGCCGGCACGGTGGACCGCGGTGCAGGAGGCGCATCCGGCGGACGGGCGATTGCGCTTCGTACACATCCGCGGCATCACGACCGGGATGGTGGTCGAGTGGCGCCTGGCCGCGCGCGGGCGAGGCGTCGAGGTCGAGATCGTTCATGACCTCGTGATGCGGTGGCCATTGATCGGCCGCCTGGTCGGCGACCTGATCGTCGGGCCGCTCTTCATCGATCACATCGCGCGCCGCACGCTCCGGGCGGTGAAGGCGCACGCCGAGGCGAGAGTGCGGCGCGGAACTCCGGAGGGAGTCCCGCGGTGAGACAACGTGTCGTGGTGACGGGTATCGGCGCCATCACGCCGATCGGGCACGGTGCCGCCGGGCTGCTCGACGGCATCAGGACCGGCCGGCCGGGTGTGAAGGCGATCGAGCGGTTCGACGCCTCGGCGTTCGGGAGCCGTGTGGCCGCCGAGGTCACCGACTTCGATGCGGCACGCGATCTCGACGGCAAGCAGGCCCGCCGGCTTGACCGTTTCGCGCAGTTCGCCGTCGTCAGTGGCCGTCAGGCCGCGGCCGACGCGGGGCTCGACCTCTCGTGCGTGGACCGGCAGCGCTGCGGCGTGTTCATCGGCACCGCGCTCGGCGGCGCGGCGTTCGCCGAGGAGCAGTACAACGTCTACCTGCGGGAGGGCATCCGGCGCGTCCGCCCGACGCTGGCCCTCTCGGTCTTCGGCGGCGCGGCGTCATGCAACATCGCCATCGACCTGGGCCTGACCGGACCGACGAGCGCCAATAGCGACTCATGCGCGTCAGCCGCGATCGCGATTGGTGAGGCCGCCCGCCTGATCGCGCACGGTGACGCTGACCTGATGCTCGCGGGCGGGGTCGAGTGCCCGCTCACGCCGCTCATCTTCGGCGCCTTCGACCTCATCCGCGCGATGTCCACGCGCAACGACGCGCCGGCGGCCGCGTGTCGGCCGTTCGATCGCGGCCGCGACGGCTTCGTGATGGGCGAAGCCGCGGCGGTCCTGGTTCTCGAACGCCTCGAGCACGCCCTCTCGCGCGGGGCCGCGGTCTACGGCGAGATCCTCGGGTACGCCTCCACCAACGACGCGTACCACATGACCGCGCCGCTCCCCTCGGGCGACCAGGCCGCGCGCGCCATGCGGCTGGCCCTGGCCGACGCGGGCCTGGCCCCGGAGCGGATCGACTACATCAACGCGCACGGCTCCTCGACCCCGCTCAACGACACCACCGAGACGCGGGCGATCAAGATGGTCTTCGGCGCGCACGCCCGTCGGATCCCGATCAGCGCCACCAAGTCCATGCACGGGCATGCCCTCGGCGCCACGGGGGCGGTCGAGGCCGCGATCTGCATGCTGACCCTGCGGCACGGCTTCCTCGCGCCGACCATCAACCTCGAGGAGCCCGACCCTGAGTGCGATCTCGACTACGTCCCGCACCAAGGCCGGCCCGCGCAGGTGTCGCATCTCCTGAGCAACTCGTTTGGATTCGGCGGCATCAACGCCGCGCTGGTGTTCGGACGGGCGCCAGGCCCTGGGCCGCGGGTTGACCCGGCGGGCTCGCGACCTACAACTTCGCAAGACCCGGCGCCAGGAAGCGCAGCGCCGTGACCGCGAGCACGACCGCAACACCGCCGATGGTGAGCGCCGGCCCCACGCCGATGACCCCCGCCAGCGCGCCGAGCGGTAGCGTGCCGAGCGCGAACATCCCGAAGGTCGTCATGCTGTAGAGCCCCATCATGCGACCGCGCTGATCGGGCTGCACGCTGGCCTGCAGCAGGGTGTTCGCCGTGGCCTGTGACACCGCGTGCGAGATCCCGGCGAGGACCAGCAGGCCGGCCGACACACCGAACCAGTGGGATGCGCCGAACAGGGCGACGACGACGCCCGTGACGCGCGTGGCGCCCAGGAGCAGCGGCCCTTTGCGCGCGGTCCCCGCAATCGCGCCCACCACGAAGACCGCCAGGATCGTCCCGACCGACGGCGCAGCCTGGAGCACGCCCAGGCCCGTCGGGCCGACGCCGAGGACCTCGCGGGCGTACGCGGGCATCAGGCGCACATAGGGACGCCCAAAGAAGCTCGTGATCGCGACGATCGCCAGCAGCGCCAGCAAGTGGCGGTTGTGGACCAGCAGCCCCAGCCCCTCGCGGATGTCGTCGCGGAGGGATTCCCGCGCATCGGCGGCATGCGGCGGCAGGTCCATGCGCAGGAGCGCGACCAAGGTCGCGGTGTAGCTCAGCGCGTTCACGAAGAAGCAGCCGGCGACGCCGACCGCGGCGATGACCACGCCGCCGATCGACGGGCCGAAGATCCCGGATCCGTTGAAGGCCATCGAGAACAGGCTGAACGACTTCATCCACTCGGCCTCGGGAACGAGCGACGGGACGAGTGATTGCCGCGCCGGCACGTCAAACGACTGGGTGAACGAGTTGAACGCGCTGATCGCCAGGACGTGCCAGACGTCGATCCGGCCGGTGTGGGCCAGGAACCAGAGGACCCAGGCCGACGCCATCATGAGCAGGTTCGTCACCTGCAGCACGCGCCGCCGGTCGAGGCGATCGGCGACCACGCCGCCGATGAACGCGAACAGCAGCCGCGGCAGGGCCTGGCTGACGCCGAGCAGGCCCAGGTAGATCGGCGCCTTTGTGAGCTGATCGACCAGATAGCCGAGGGCGATGAACTGCATCCAGGACCCGGTCTGCGAGATCAGCATCCCCGACCACAGGAGGCGGAAGTTGCGGTGGCCGAGCGGGGAGAAGGCGCGCCAGATCCACGCCCCGGATGCCCCGCCAGGAGCCGGGGTGACGAGCGTCCCGTCGGCGTCCTCAGTCAATGCGGCCGGACATCACCATGGCGACGAGTAGCGCTGTTCCTTCCAGGGATCGCCGAGGATGTGATACCCGTTGCGCTCCCAGAATCCGGCGCGGTCGCGCGCCATCACCTCGAGACCGCGTACCCACTTCGCGCTCTTCCAGAAGTAGAGCCGCGGCACGACCAGACGCAGCGGCCAGCCGTGGTCTGGTGTCAGGTCTTTGCCGTTGGCCCGGTGCGCGAACACCGCGTCGTCGGCGAGCAGGTACTCCAGCGGCAGGTTGGTCTCGTACCCATGCTCGGCGTGCACCATCACGAACCGGGCGTCGGACCGGACCCGGGCCAGGTCGAGGACAGCCCTGGCTGGCACGCCCTCGAACGTCATGTCGAGCTGGCTCCAAGCCGTGACGCAGTGGATGTCGCAGTGGATCGTCACCGCCGGCAAGGTGCGGAACTGCTCGTACGTGAGCTCGACCGGAGTCTCAACCAGCCCGAAGACCCTGAAGCGCCACGTCTCGGGATTGAACCGCGGCACGGTGCCGTAGTGCAGGACCGGCCACTTCTGGGTCAGGTACTGGCCGGGCGGCACGCGCCCGGCTGCGTCACGTGCCATGGCAGGTTCCCTCCGTTGACGCGACGGGTTCATTATAGCGTCGGAGTCCGTGGAATGGTGTCCGGCGTGGGTCTGGCGTGACAGTATCGCATCGCCGCCTGCACGCCCTCGGTCACCCAGAGTGCGATCCCATCGGCCGCGCGTGCAACGGCCGCGTCGAGGGCTTCTCGTTCCTCGGCGGACGGCCGCTCGAGCACGAACTCCGCGGGATCGACGCCGGCGGGCGGACGTCCGATCCCGATGCGGACGCGCGCGAACTCCGTGGTCGCGAGTGCCTCGATGACCGACCGAAGACCGTTGTGCCCACCATGGCTGCCCTTCTCCCGCACGCGGACCGCGGCCAGGGGCAGATCGAGGTCGTCGACGACGACCATCAGGTGGTCGGGACGAATCCGGTGCCGCCGCCGCAGATCGGCGACCGCCGCGCCGCTCACGTTCACGTATGTCTGCGGCTTCGCGAGCAGCACGCGGTGACCGTCAACCGTCGCGCGTCCGGTCTCGGCGAAGCCCTCGTCCCGGTCAACGGCCACACCCCACCGGCGGGCGAGGGCGTCGATCACCTCCAACCCGAGGTTGTGCCGCGTCCCGCGGTAGCGGCGCCCAGGATTGCCGAGTCCGACAACAAGGTACATGATGGGGCACGTGCCTGTGGAAACGCCTGGCGGTGCCTGACGACCAGCGCGGGGGCGCCTGACGGCGCCCCCGCGACGACCCTAGGCCTTTTCGGCCTCGGCCTTCTTGGGCTTGCCGACCGCGCTGGTGGGGGCCGCGGCACCCTCGGCCGCGGCGCCTTCGGCGGGCGCGGCCTCAGCCGCCGCGCCCTCCGCGGCGGCAGCCGCCGGCACCGCCTCCTCGTGCACCCGCGGCGCCACGACTGTGACCACGACCTCATCCGGCTCGGTCAGCAACGTCACACCCTCTGGCACGACGAGATCGCTGGCGTGCAACGAGCGCCCAACCAACAGCTCGGTGATGTCCAGTTCGAGCTGATCGGGGATCTGCGTCGGCAGACACTCCACGCGCACCTCGCGCAGGTGGTGCTCGACGATGCCGCCCTCGGCCACGCCCTTC
>JAVKJV010000040.1:0-31340 GCA_031458775.1 Candidatus Fervidifonticultor quartus
GTGGTGCCGTCGCCGGCCACGTCCTCGGTCTTCGTGGCCACCTCGCGGACCAACTGCGCACCCGCGTTCTCGAAAGGATCCTCGAGCTCGACTTCCTTCGCGACGGTCACGCCGTCGTGGGTGATGGTGGGCGACCCGAACTTCTTCTCAAGGACGACGTTGCGCCCTTTGGGGCCGAGGGTGATCTTGACCGCCTCGGCCAGCTTGTTCACGCCGCGCTCCATGGCGCGGCGCGCCTCCTCGTCGTAGGCCAGAATCTTCGGCATGGTCGTCTCCTAGGCCCTGGCCTTCGCCTTGGCCGGCTCTTTCTCCACGATCGCCAGGATGTCGTTCGCGCGCAGGATCAACAGGTCGCCGTCGTCGGTCTTGACCTCGGTGCCCGCGTACTTCGCGTACAGGACGCGGTCGCCTTCCTTCACGTCCAGGGCGATGCGCTTCTTGCCCTCTTCGTCCCACTCACCGGGGCCGACGGCGATAACCTCACCGTGCTGCGGCTTCTCCTTGGCGGTGTCGGGCAGGACGATGCCGCCCTTGGTGCGCTCCTCCTCCTCAAGCGGCTTGACGACCACGCGGTCGCCGAGAGGCTTCAGCTTCATGGTGCGCGTCCCTCCTTGTGGATGTCTCTCAGGGGATTAGCACTCTCGCGGGGAGAGTGCCAGCCATCCCCCATGATAGGCAGGCCGCCCGCGGCAATCAAGACCCTATTTTTCTGTCGGCCCGGCCGCCGCCGGCGGATCTAGCGGGCGGCCACGGCCTCCAGCGGCAAGTCGGACGAGACGGAGAGATCCCACCCCGCCCGCTCGCCCCTGGCCAGGCGGGAGGCGCCGCAGGCCGCGATCATGGCCGCGTTGTCCGTGCAGAGGTCGGGCGGGGGAATGCGAACCGGGATGCCGAGACGATCGGCGTCGGCTTCCAGCCGCTCCCGGAGGACGGAGTTGGCCGCCACCCCGCCGGCGAGCAGGATCGCAGCCGGCGCGAACTCTCGGGCCGCTCGCACGACGGTCCCAACCAGGCTTTCGGCAACCACGCGCTGGAGCGAGGCCGCCAGGTCGGCCAGGAAGTCCGGGCCCCGGTCGCGGGCGGCGTCCATCGCCCGCAGCGCCGCGGTCTTGAGCCCGCTGAAACTGAAGTCATACCCTCGGCCCTGCCGGTCGGCCATCGGAAGCGGAAGTGGCACGGCGCGCGGGTCGCCGCGACGACCGAGGCGGTCCAGGTGTGGTCCGCCGGGATACGGCAGGCCCATCGCGCGCGCGACCTTGTCGAACGCCTCGCCGGCGGCATCGTCGCGCGTGCGGCCCAGCGTGCAGTAGCGGTGCGTCTCTTCGATCAGGACCAGGTCGGTGTGCGCGCCCGACACGATGAGGGCCAGCGACGGCACGGGCAGCGTGCCGTGACCGATGGCGTTCGCGAAGACATGCCCTTCCAGGTGATTGACGCCGATAAGAGCCAGACCGCGCGCGTACGCCAGGCTCTTGGCCGCGGCCACGCCGACGGCCAGCGCGCCCACCAGTCCCGGACCGTACGTGACCGCGATGCCGTCCACGCCGTCCCAACGAAGGCCGGCCTGCTCAAGGGCCAGGTCGATGACCGGCAGCAGGCGCTCCACGTGCCGGCGCGAGGCCAGCTCGGGCACAACGCCGCCGTAGCGGCTGTGCAGGTCGGCCTGTGACGCTACGACGCTGCTACGGACGACTGTCCCGGTCTCCACGACCGCTGCGGCGGTCTCGTCGCAGGACGTCTCGATACCGAGGACGTGCACGAAGGGCTCAGGCGTCGATGTCGCGACGGATGACGGCGAGGCGCTCCTGCGAGACGGGATCGACCAGGTTCCCGCTCCACATCACCAGGGCGTCCTCGCCGTTGTCGCTGTAGTAGCGCTTACGCACGCCCACGTCGCGGAACCCGAACTTGCGGTAGAGCGCGATGGCGACGGTGTTCGACGGCCGCACCTCGAGCGTCATCCAGCGCGCGCCACGGCGGACCGCGCGGTCGATCAACTCGATGAGCAGGCGGTGCCCGATGCGCATGCCTCGCCGGCGGCGGTCCACCGCGATCGTGGTGACGTGCGCCTCGTCGAAGATGACCCACATCCCCGCGAAGCCGACAACGTCGCCGTCGTCGTCACGCGCGACGACGTAATCGGCGACCCGATTGTCCTCGATCTCGGACCGATACGCGTCCTTCGGCCAGGGCACCGAGAACGCGTCCGCCTCGATCTCACGCACTCGCGGGAGATCGGCGAGGGTCATGGACTCGATCCGGACTCGAGTGATCTGCTTCATCGCGCGCTCCAGGCGAGTGCCTTCGCGCCTGCTATGCGGGTTCCTGCCCGGGGTCCGCGCTAACCACGGGCCTCCGCGCATACCTCGGGACCAGGCCGACAGGATCGTCGCGCTCGCCACGCAGCAGCCGCGCCCGGGCCAGGCCACCGAGCACCGACGCGCGCGGCCACCAGACGGACGGCTCGGCCACCACGGCCTGGGGCGCGAGCGCCGCCGCCAGCGCCTCCCCATAGCGCTCCAGCGCGTCGCCGGCGAGCACGACCGGCTCGGCGATCGGCGGCAGGGCCTGGTGCAGCGCCGCCGGCTCGACCAGCAGGTCATCAGTCAGGCGATGGAGGTCCTGGTCGCGGCCGAAGAGCGCGGCCGCGACCTCGCCCCGGCGCGCGTCGAGGACCGCCAGAACCAGGCCCGACGTGGGCACGCCGGCGGCGATCACCTCGAGGGTCGAGACCGCCGCGAGCGGCCGGCCCAGCGCGTGTGCCCAGGCCGCCGCGGTGGTCAGGCCGATCCGCAGCCCGCTGAACCCGCCCGGTCCAATCGAGACTGCCAAACCGTCGATCTGGTCGCGCGTCAGTCCGGCGGCGGTCAGCAGGGCGTCGATCGTCGGGATCAGCCACTCGAGGTGCGCGCCGGGCACCCTGGCCGCGCGCTCGGCGACGACGCCATCGGCGGCCACCACGGCCACGCTGCCCCAGGCCGTGGACGTGTCAATGGCCAACACCCGCACGTCAACCTCCCGCCACGCCGTCGAGCCGGTCGGCGAGTGACGCCGATGCCGACAGCGTCAGGTGCCGGTCGGTCTCGGACGCGCCGAAGACGCACTCGACGCGGATGTGCTCGTCGGGCAGCACCCCGCACGCGCGGTCGGCCCACTCCACGATCAGGATGCCGGTGTCGATCAATTCGTCGAGCCCGAGGTCGGCGATGTCGTCAGCCCGCTCCAATCGGTAGAGGTCTGCATGGTAGATGCGCACAGGGCCCGCGTACTCCCGAATCACAACGAATGACGGCGACGCGACGTAGCCGCGTGCGCCCGCGCCCTGCGCGATGCCGCGCGCGAGCACGGTTTTGCCGGCGCCGAGCGGCCCGATCAGCGCCACGACATCGCCGCGCCGGAGGCGGGCGCCCAACCGTCGGCCGATCGCTTCGGTGGCCTCAGGGGCGTGAGTCTCCACCTCGAGGCGGACGGATGGAACGGCCACGGGACGGGCGGCGTCAGGTGCGGGCCGGCGGCTCGGGCCGCACGCGCACGCGCAGGCCTTCGAGGCTGACCACGCGGACCGGCTGCCCGGCGGCAATCGGCCCGGCGTCGGTCACCGCGCTCCACATCTCGCCCTGCACGTACACCATGCCCTCGGGATCAATCGCCGAGCGCGCGACGCCCAGCGCGCCGACGAGCCGCTCGCCGCCGCTGCGCACCGGCGCCTTCTGCGCGCGGACGCCGGCGCTCACCGCGAACAGAAAGAACGCCCCCATCAGCACCGCGACCGCGAGGATCAGGTGCAGGGAGATCTGCAGGACCGGCGCGGTGCGCTCCGTCAGCAGAATCGCGCCGAAGATGAATGCGATGATGCCGCCCACGGTCAGCACGCCGTGGCCCGGGACCTTCACGTCGGCGATGAACAGCAGCACCGCGAAGGCGATGAGCAGCAGGCCCGCGACGTTGACCTGCAGGATGGCGAACGATGCGAGTCCCAGGATCAACGCGATGCCGCCGACGACACCGGGCAAGATGGCGCCGGGGTTGTACAGCTCGACCAGGATGCCCAGGATACCGACGTTCATGAGGATGAAGCCGATATTCGGATCGGACAGCAGCGAGAGGAACTGCTCGGTCACGTCCATCTCGATGTCATCCACCCGCGCCTGCGCGGTCCGCAGGCTCTTCGTGCCCAGGTCGGTTGTCACCGTCATGCCGTCGAGCCGGCGCTGCAGGTCGGCGAAGTTCTCGGCCACCAGGTTCGCGACGTTCAGGCGGATGGCGTCCACCTCGGTGATCGAGACCGCCTCGCGCACCGCCTGCTCGGCCCAGTCGGCGTTGCGGCCGCGGCGGTTGGCGATGGCGCGCAGATTGGCCACGGCGTCGTTCGTCACCTTCTCGCGCATCGCCCGCTCGTTGTCCTGCTGCTGCGACGGCTGCTGCTGTTGTGGCGACGAGGGCTGCCCGAGTGTCACCGGCGTGGCCGCACCCAGGTGCGTGGCGGGTGCCATCGCCGCGATGTGCGCGGCGTACGTGATGAAGACGCCGGCCGAGGCGGCCCGCGCACCGCGGGGTGCGATGTACACCACCACGGGGACCCGCGCGTTGAGCAGTACCTTCGTGATGTCGTCGGTCGACTTCAGCAGTCCGCCCGGCGTGTCGAGCTGGATCACCAGGACCTCGGCCCCGGCGTCCTCGGCATGACGGACGGCCCGCGCGATGAACCGGGCTGTGGCCGGCCCGATGACGCCGTCCACCGTGAGCCGGTGGATGACCGGCGCCGGCGCGGCGCCGTGCGTCGGGGGCGCGGCACCGCCACCCCACGCAACGATGATCGCAAGGATCAGGATACCCAGCAGCGCGGGTCCCGCGACCCGGCGCGCGGTCATCTCCGCCGCATGGCCTCCACGAACTGCGCGAACAGCGCCCGGTGCCGCGCGTGACGGGTGACGAGCCGCTCGGGGTGCCACTGCACGCCCACGACAAACCGATGCTGCGTGCTCTCGAGACCCTCGATCAGGCCGTCGGTCGACAGCGCCGTGACGCGGAACCCCGGCGCGGGATCGGCCACGGCCTGGTGATGGTAGGTGTTGACGCCGACGAAGCCCTGGCCGACCATGTCCGCCAGCCGCGTGCCGGCCTCGACCACGACCTGCTGGCCGCACTCCCAGGACTCCAGCCGGCCGTCCTGATTGTGCGCGCGGCGATCCACCCCGGCCAGCGAGATGTCCTGCCACAGGGTGCCGCCCGCGGCGACGTTGAGCATCTGGATACCGCGGCAGATACAGAACATCGGCAGGTCGGCCTCGAGCGCCTGCCGCGCCAGCGGGATCTCGAGCGCATCGCGCGCGTCGTCAATGGTCAACGTGTTTCGGACCGACTCGTTCACGGTCTGGCCGTAGTATCGGGGATGCACATCGGCGCCCCCGGAGAGCAAGAGCCCGTCATACGCGTCAGGCACCGCATCGCCGGCCCCCACCAGCAGCGGTTCACCGCCGGCGGCGCGCACCGCGTCGGCGTAGTAACGCGCCGACGCGTCGAGCCGCTCGACCTCCGCCGCGTCGGCATCGGGGGGCGCGCGGCGAATCGTCACCAGCACGCGTGGGCGATCGCCGTTACGGCGCATAGCGCTGCGTGTCTCCGCCTCCGCACGTCGGGCAGGACGTGTCGCCCTGCGTGCTGACCGTCAGGCCCTGCGCGTCAAGCTTCACCGAACGAATCTTGAACGTCACCGGCCAGTCCCGCTGATGGAGAACCGGATTGATCGAGCGCTCGAGATCGCGAATGACGCTCATGGGCATCGGCAGGCCGTTGGCGTGCAACGACTCGAAGTAGAAGTAGATCTCGGTCGTCCCGGACACCGCGAAGAAACCCTTCATGCGCATGCGGGTCGGCCGGCCCTGGAAGAGCACGGTCCCGGTGCCGAGCAGGTAGCCCTCTTCGGCCCAGAACCGGATGTCCTCCATCGGGTTGCCGGCGTTGAAGTAGTCCTGCAGGCTGCGCAACAGCACGCGCACCTGCATCGCGCTGTCGCGGAAGTCCACGACCTTGAGCTTCCCGGCGCGCAACGCCGGCATGTCCAACGTCACGCCGACCAACCTGATCATCGACTCGTCAACCTTGAGACCTTCGGTCAACTGCACCCGACGCGCCGTCACGCTGATGCGGGCGTAGCCGCCCTCATAAAGATCGGGAATCGCCTCGATCCGCAACTCGTCGGCCGAGCGCATGAACGCGCCGAATGCCCGCCGCAACAGCGCCTCGTCCGCAGCGGCCGACATCGCGGCGATCGCCGTCACCAGCGCGGCCAGTGCGGCCACGCTGAGCCGTGCGGGAAACATTCTCATGGCCGGTCCCTACCCTTCGGCCAGCCACCCGGCGAACGCAAAGAGCGCCGGCTGGCCGCCGGTGTGCCAGAATACCACCGTCTGTTCCGGCGCGAACTGCCCGCGCCGCACCATGTCGATCAGCCCGGCCATCGCTTTCCCGGTGTAGACCGGGTCGAGCAAAATCCCCTCCGTGCGCGCGGCCAGCCGGATCGCATCCAGGCATGCCGGCGTGGGCAACCCGTATCGCTCGCCCGCATATTCGTCCGTCACGACGATATCATCGGGATGCGGCCGCCAGTCAAGCCCGAGCAGCGCGCCGATCTCCTCGGCCAGCCCCAGCACGCGTCCGGTCACCACGTCGCGTGACGGGCCCACGCTGACCCCCATGACCTTGATCCCGGCCTGGGTCACCTTCATCGCCGTGTACAGGCCGGCCTGTGTGCCGCCCGAACTGGTGGCATGGACGATCGCATCGGCGCGGATGCCGCGGGTGTTGAGTTGATCGAGCAGCTCCAACCCCGCGTTGACGAACGCCGACGCGCCCAGTGGCGTCGAGCCGCCGAGCGGGATGACGTACGGGCTTCGGCCCTGACGCCGGAGGTCGCGCGCCATGTCCTCGACCACACCCATCAACACGAACTCGTCGTCGGTATTGACGATGCGAATGTCGGCGCCGAAGATCGCGTCGAGCAGGAGGTTGCCCTGGCGCTGCGCGGGCTCCTCGCCGCGCAGGACCACGATCGCGTCGAGACCGAGCCGCCGGGCCGCGGCGGCGACGACCCGCGCGTGGTTGGACTGCACCGCGCCGACCGTGATGACGACGTCGCAGCCGCGGTCGACGGCTTCGCCCATCAGGTACTCGATCTTGCGAACCTTGTTGCCGCCGAACGCCAGCCCGGTGATGTCGTCGCGCTTGAACATGATGCGCGGCCCGCCAAGATACGCCGAGAGCGACGGCGCCTCTTCCAGGGGCGTGGGGAGCGCGGCGAGCTTCAGGCGCGGCAGACGTCCAAGTTGCACGGGGTCCCCCTGTTCTTATCGTGGCGTGGTCAGCTCGGCCGTCTGGGCGATCCAGGCGTGGTGCGCTTCCGCCACGGTCACCGCCTCGAACCGCACCTCGACACCGGAAGGCGTCTGGGCCAGGCGATCGAGGTCCGCGCTGATCACCGACGCGATCTTCGCGTAGCCTCCTGTGGTGGGCCCATCCGCGAGGATGATGATCGGTTGTCCCTCGGCGGGAACCTGAACGGCGCCCGGCAGCAGGCCGTCAGACAAGATCTCGGCACCACCGCGGTGCGCAAGCACCGGTCCGTGGAGTCGCATCCCGCTGCGGTCCCGCCGGGCCGTCACGGCGAACGACCGCAGCAGCCACGCCGCCTGCGCCTCCGTCGAGAACGCCGCGGTCTGCGGCCCCAGCACGACCCGGAACGGCTGCGGCGAGTGGTCTGCCAACCCCTCGCGCCTGACCATGCGCGGCCCGGGGCGTCCTTCGCCTCTGCCGAGAACATCTCCTGCCCTGACACGCCGGCCTGCCAGGCCGCCCAGACCACCGCGCGCGTACGTCGCGCGGCTCCCGAAGATCAGCGGCGCGTCGATCCCGCCCGCGACTGCCACATACGCCCACTGTCCTCGGCGCGGTGTGGCGAAGTCCATCACGTCGCCCGGCCGGAGGTGCACCGGATCCTCGAGGTCGACCGGCCGGCCATTGTGTCGCGGCACGAAGTCGGCGCCGGCGACGGCAACGTCCGCCTCGGCGAGCGCGCGCAGCCTTGGACCGGGAAACGCACACTCCAGCACCGCCGCCCCTGAGGGATTGCCTACCGCGCGGTTGGCCGCGGCACAGGCGCGGCGGTCCAGGGCACCTGACGAGGGCACGCCGTACCGGCGCCACCCCTCGCGGCCGAGATCCTGCACCGTTGTCAGAAGTCCCGGATCGAGTACCTCCAGCACCGGGTGGCGCGGGGTGAGCGCCACCGGCGCAGCCGTCACCTCGTCGGGCGGTTCGACCCGGTCGACCGGCACGAAGCGCACGCGATCGCCAGGCGCCAGCAGGCACGCCGGCTGGCGGTGCGGATCGAACAGTCGCAACGACGTGCGGCCCAGCACGTGCCAGCCGCCGGCCGTTTCCTGGGGGTAGATGTTCGTGAAGGCGTCGGCGATCCCGACGCTGCCGGCCGGCACGCGGGCCCGGGGCGAAGCGCGGCGCGCCAGCCGCAGGGCCGGCGCAAGCGGCCCCATGTAGGGATGCCCAGGTGCGAACCCGAGCATGTACACGGTGTACGTCTGCGCGCTGTGCAGTCGCACGACCTCCGCCGGCGTGAGGCCGCAGGCCGTGGCGACCGCCTCGAGGTCCGGCCCGTGCGCGCCGCCGTATGCCACCGGAACCTCCGTGATGCGGCCGGACTCGAGCGCCGCCGGTCGCGCGCCGCGCACCGCGGCCTCGGCCCGTTCGGCGAGCGCATCAAAGCCGGTGACCCGGGGGTCGTAGACGACGAGCACCGAACGCAGCGCCGGGACGGTCTCGACGACGCCGGGCAAGGCCGTCAGCACTGCATCGGCGCCCAGCACGCGCGCGGTGTTCTCGGCAGAGACCTCCGGCGGGAACTCCACCAGCAGCCCCCGGTCGCCCGAGGGGAGGAGTCGCGGCCACGCGCCGCTCACTCCACCGCCCGGGGATAGGACCCGAGCACCCGGAGGAACGCCGTGACGCCGGCCAGTTCGGCGAGCGCCTCGCGGCCGGCCGGGGACTCGTGGTGGGTTTCGAGATCGACGTAGAACATGTACTCCCAGGGCCGATCGCGGCGCGGCCGCGACTCCAGCTTCGTCAAGTTGATGCCGCGCGTGGCAAACGCGCCAAGCGCGCGGTACAAGGCACCGGGCACGTTCGCCGTGGTGAAGACGATCGACGTCTTGGCGCGATCGCTCCGGGGCGCCGGCGTCTGCGCCAACGCCAGGAACCGCGTGTAGTTCAGCGGACTCGTCTCGATGCTCTCGGCCAGGACGACCAGCCCGTACAAACCGGCGGCGTGCTTGCCGGCGATCGCCGCGACGCCGGGCTGCCGGTTGGACGCGACGAGCTTCGCGCTGCCCGCGGTGTCGTACGTGGGGACCGTCTCCCAGCCGTGCCGAATCAAGAACGCCTCGCACTGCGCGAGCGCCTGCGGATGCGACAGCACGGTGCGGATGCTGTCAATCGTGTCGCCGGGCAGCGCCAGCAGGCAGTGCTCGATGCGCTGGTTGTGCTCGCCCACGATGTGCAACGCGCGCCGGGCGAGCAGATCATACGTCTCGTTGATGCTCCCGGCCTGCGAGTTCTCAACCGGCACCATGCCGCGCTGTGCATGGCCGGCCTCGACCGCATCGAACACCTCGGTGAGGGTGCGGCACGCGATCGGCTCGATGTCGCCGAAGTAGGCCAGGGCCGCAGCTTCGCTGTAAGCGCCCCGCTCACCCTGGAACGCCACGCGCATTACCGGCTCCCGGCCGCCCGCGCGGCCGTGCTGGCGTCGATGTCGCGCAGGGTGCCGAGCGTCACGGCCACGGCCCGGCCGTCGCGCGTGTACACCCGGGGGACGCGCGGACCGATGCGGCAGAGCAACTCGTATGCGATCGTGCCCGCGGTGTCCGCGACCTCCCACACCGGCAGGCCGTCGCCGAAGACCTCAACCTCGTCGCCTTCCGCGAGGGCGACCCCACCGGTGTCGAGCATGGTGTAGTCCATGCACACGCGGCCGGCGACCGGCACACGCTGGCCCCGAACCAGCATGACCCCGCGGTTGCCGAGCGCGCGCGGATAGCCGTCGGCATAGCCCACCGGCACGGTCGCGATCACCGTGTCGGCCGGCGTGCGATACGTCGCGCCGTAGGAGACCGGGGTGTCGCGCGCAACGCGCCGCAGCCGCACCACGCGTGAGGCCAGCGTCATCACCGGACGGAGGTCCACCTGACGGAGATGCGGGGCCGCCGGGATGCCGTAGAGCGAGATACCCACGCGCACGAGGTCGAGTGCCGCCTCCCGATGTCCGACGACCGCGGCGCTCGCCGCCGCATGGCGAATCACACCGGGGAACCGGCGCGCGACGGCATCCGCCGCCCGGCCGAACGCCGCGAGTTGCGCCCGCGTGATCGTCGGATCATGATCGTCGGCACAGGCGAGGTGCGTGAACACGCCTTCGACGATGACGCGCGCGCCGTCTATGCGAGGGAGTAGTGCGCCGACGTCCTCAGGCGCCACCCCCAGCCGCGCCATGCCGGTGTCGACCTTGAGATGGACGCGGACCGGTGTCGCGCCGCCGGCCTGGTGCGCCGCCTCGAGGGAGGCCGGATCGGCCACGGTCAACGCGCAGCCCGCCGCAACCACGTCGCGAACGAATGCCGGCGCGACCGGACCGAGGACCAGCACCCTCGCGTCGATGCCGGCGGCCCGCAGTGCCAGGGCTTCGTCTGGGGTTGCCACACCGAGCCACGACGCGCCCGCCCCGATCGCCGCCCTGGCGACCGGCACGGCACCGTGCCCGTACGCGTCGGCCTTCACGACGGCCATGAACGCGGTTCGCGACGGGACGCACCCTCGGAGCACCCGCACGTTGTGTGCGACGGCATCCAGGCGCACAGTCGCCCAGGTGCGCGTCTGCACTCGATTCAGCAGGTCGTCGCCGGAACTCATGCAGCCGGAAGCGGGGTGACCACCTCGGCCACCGAACCCTGCCGCACCGCGGCCAGGGCCCGCGGGACGGCGTCGGCCACCTCGCGCGCGAGGATTCCGGCAGGCCCCGAAGCCACCACCACCAGGTCCGCGGCCAGGCCGTGGAGGTACGCGGCCACGGCAGCCGCAGTTGCCGGCGTGAGGTGTTGCGCGAGGAAACCGGCCACCATGCCGGTCAGCACGTCGCCCATGCCGCCCGTGGCCATCGCCGGCCCGCCGGTCGCCACGACGGTGACGTCGCCGTCCGGTGCGGCGACGATCGTGCGCGCGCCCTTGAGCACCACGACCGCCTTGAACCGGTCGGCGGCCACCCGAGCCGTCTGCAGGCGATGCCGCTGGATGTCTTCGGTCTTGGCCGACAGCAACCGCGCCATCTCGCCGGGATGCGGGGTCAGGACCAGCGGGCCTTGGGGCACCGGCCACGGGCCGCCCGTGGCCAGCACGTTCAACGCGTCGGCGTCGAGCACCAGCGGCTTCGGACACTCGGCCACGAGCCGGCGGACGAATGCGGTGGGACCGGGCAGGGTCGAGAGGCCGGGACCGCACGCGCCCACGTCCGCAGACGCCGCCAATCCGAGCACCGCGTCCACGGCGTCGGCTGCCAGCGCGCCGTCGGCATCGGGCAGCGGGAGCGGCATACCCTCGATCACCGCGGGGCCCACAATGGGATAGATCGCCGCCGGCACGCCCAGAGTCACCAGACCCGCGCCGGCACGGAGGGCGCCGAGCGTCGCCAGCACCGCGGCGCCGGAGTGCCCCACGGATCCGGCCACGATCAGCACGCGCCCGAAGTCGCCCTTGTGGGCATCGAGCCGCCGCGCGGGCACGGCGTTGTTGACGTCGGCTGCAGTGAGCAACGAGGCCCGCACCGACGCGGTCTCGACCAGCCGGCGCGGGTGGCCGACCTCGGTCACCCAGATCCGGCCGGTGTACTCGGCGCCCGGCGCCAGGATCAACCCGGTCTTCGGGAGCCCCATGGTCACGGTTGCGGTCGCGCGCACCGCCGGCCCGTCAACGGCGCCGCTGTCGCCGTGCACGCCCGAGGGCACGTCAATGGCCAGGACTGGACGCCCACTCGCATTGATCGCGTCAATGGTCTTCGCCGCCAGCCCCGCCACCGGGCCCCGGAACCCGGTTCCGAAGATGCCATCGACGATCAGATCCGCGCCGGCCAGGAGCCCGCGGACCCCGGGAATGGCGGTGCTGTCCACGTTGATGATCTCGACCCCGGCCCGACGCGCGGCCTGCAGGTTGACCGCGGCGTCGCCGGTCACCTCGGCATCGCGGGCAAGCAGGACGACCGTCACGCGCCACCCCGCGGCGAGCATCAGGCGTGCCGCCACCAGCCCGTCGCCGCCGTTGTTGCCCTTGCCGGCCACGACCACGGTGCGCGGCGAGAGGTCCGCCACCAAGCGGCGGGCCGCGTCGAACACCGCCCGGCCGGCCGATTCCATGAGTAGCAGCGTGGGCACGCCGAACTCGTCCTGCGCCCGGCGGTCCAGTACCGCCATCTCCTCACTCGTGGGAAGCCGCACGAGCGAGGCTTCTTGTCGGGCCCGGTGGTTTCCTCTCGTTTGCCCACAGTATCCACACCCCCAGAGCGAGCGTTCGGGATTGACGCTCACGAGGGCGGATGGTAGCGTGCGTAGTAGAGAGGCGCGAGCCTAACGGCAAAGTAGCCGACTCAAACGTCGCGCACGTGGACTCCGAAAGCCGGACGGTCTCCTTGGGGGGTAACTCCCGAGGTCAGCTTACTGGCAGTAAGAACCGGCGGCGCGACCGAAGACGGTGAAACGTCGGATAAAGCGAGCGCCTCTCTTCGTCTCCCTCCGCCGCACACCCACATGAACGCGACGCACGATCAGCTCCGAGAGCCGCACGCGCTGCGCTGAGGCACATCGACGCGGAAGACCGGACCGTTGTGGCCGTTGAGGCACTGCGGCAATGTACCCAACTCCACGCGCGCTCCGCTGGTCACGTCAAAGGTCTCGAGCGCAACCGTCCGCGCGCGCGGATCGATCTGCATCACCGTCACGGTTAGACGAGATCGCCCGCCGGGGTGCCCGACGTATGATCTGGCGCCGACGCCGGCTCCGGCGTGCAGGAGGCGGAGCGCGCCCCGATGCGCCGGGTAGTACGCGGCGTGGTGACCGCTGACGTACAGGTCCACACCGAGCGATTCAAAGAGCCCCCTCCACCGCTCGCCGTCCGCGACGACCTCGCCGGGCACATTGCGGCCTTCCGCGACGCCGTAGAGGGGCAGATGCCCCATCACGATGCGCATGCCGGCTGCGGCGGCGTCGGCACGCGTCAGGGCGGCCACCACCCACTGCGGATCCTGAATCATGTGCGTGGAGGCGTCGAGGACCAGCACGAAGATGCCCTCGACGATGAAGCTATAGGAGAACGGAAAGCGGCTCTCGTCCAGGAAGCGCAACCGGGGCCTGCGCGCCGGGTCTCGCCAGTACGCGGCCGCGTGATCGCGCTCGCGTTCGAACCGATAGGCACCCCGGGCGTCCCGCGCGGCGGACGCGTCGTGATTGCCCACGGCGAGGGCCATGGGGATGCTCGCCCGCCGGAGGGGGCCGGCGACGGCCGCATCGAACGCCCGCCACATTTCGGGAAAGCGGGCGTCGGGGAGGTTGCCGCTCTGGCCGGCCACGAGGTCGCCGGGCAAGAGGACGACATCGGGCCGCCACTCGGTGGCGATGCGTGCGACGACCTGCGTCACGGTAGGGTGATAGGTGGTCGCGCCGTAGGGACCGTTGATGTCGCCGAAGACCACGGCCCGCACGACGGCGACCGCCGGCGCGGCCCCTGCTCCGCGCGGTGGCGCCGCCGCGACGGTCAGGCACAGCACACCGACGATCGCGATCGGGCGACTACGGATGGCGGCCGGACACCTCGCACGCCGCCAGGGCGACGGCGTTGGCCACCGCATGGTCGTGCGTGTGAGACAGCGCCACCAGCACCGTGTCGACCCCGCGCTCCGACGCGATGCGCTGCGCCGAGCCGTGCAGGTGGACAATCGGCCGGCCCGCGGGGTCGTTGGTGATCTCGATCTCACGCCACGCCAGCGCGCGCCAGCCGACGCCGAGCGCCTTCATCACCGCCTCTTTCGCGGCGAACCGCGCGGCCAGC
Source organism: Candidatus Fervidifonticultor quartus (assembly GCA_031458775.1). Lineage (GTDB taxonomy): Bacteria > Sysuimicrobiota > Sysuimicrobiia > Sysuimicrobiales > Humicultoraceae > Fervidifonticultor_A > Fervidifonticultor_A quartus. The sequence continues at coordinate 14,158 of JAVKJV010000040.1, forward strand.
CGGGGCGCCGGCGTCAGCCCGGCCTCGGCCCGTGTGATCTCGGCCGGCGTGTAGATGCGCCGGACGAACGCGTCACCCCAGCGCGCGATCGCGCGCTCGATGCGGTCCACCTCGACAACATCCACACCGATGCCGACGACGGTCATCGCGGCAGCTCGGCCTCCTCGACCAGCATGATCGGGATGTCGTCGCGGATCGGGTAGCGGCGGCCGCATTGCGTGCACACGATGCGGTCGCCCTCACGCACCACCGGCGCGTGATCGGCCGGGCACGCCAGGATCTTCAGCAGTTCCTCATCGATGTTCACACGATCACCTCGCCGACTCGATCCCTTCGAACGGTTCGACCCCGGCCGTCGCAGTCCTCGCCGGGACGGCCCGGGTCGGGAACATCGGCGCCACCCCACCGCATCGGTCGCGTGCGGATCCGAGCTACTCGACGGTCACGCTCTTCGCCAGATTGCGCGGCTGGTCGATGTCGTGCCCGCGCAGCGCCGCCACGTGATACGCGAAGAGCTGTAGGGGCAGGATCGCTAGCACCGCGGCCAGCATGTCGTCCACGGTCGGGATGCGCAGCACCGTCTCGGCGTGTTTCGTGATCTCGCGATCGTCGTCGTAGGCGACCGCGATGACCTCGGCACCGCGCGCCCGGACCTCCTGGATGTTGGACAGGGTCTTCTCGTAGACCGCGCGCTGCGTGACCAGCGCGAACACCGGCGTGGCCGGCGTGACGAGCGCCAGGGTGCCGTGCTTCAACTCGCCGGCGGCCAGCGCCTCGCTGTGCAGGTAGGAAATCTCCTTGAGTTTGAGCGACCCTTCCATCGCCACCGCGTAGTCGAGCCCGCGGCCGATGAAGAACGCGTGCTCGGCCCCGACCAGGCGCTTGGCGAGCGCCTCGACCGACGCGGCCCGGTCAAGCACCTCCTGCGCCAGTACGGGCAGGTGTCGCAGTCCGGCGATCAGGTCGGCGGCCCGTGAAGCCGACAGCGTGCGCCGGCGCAGCCCCAGGTCGATCGCGAGCATCTGCAGCGCGATCAGCATCGTCGAGTAGGCCTTGGTCGAGGCGACCGCGATCTCCGGGCCCGCGCGAATGAACAGTACGTCGTCGGCCTCGCGGGCCAGCGTGCTGCCGACCACGTTGGTGACGGCCAGCAGCCGGCTACCCCGCGCGCGCGCCTCACGCGACGCGGCCAGCGTGTCGGCAGTCTCACCCGACTGGCTGATGGCGACGGCCAGGGTCGTGCCGTTGATGAGCGGGTCGCGGTAGCGCAGTTCGGACGCCAGGTCGGGCTCCGCCGGCACGCGGGCCAGGTGCTCGATCATCCAGCGGCCGGCCAACCCGGCATGGAACGCGGTGCCGCACGCCAGGATCCACACCTTCTCGAGCCGCTCGACAAACCCGTCGGGGAACGCGACCCCGTCCAACTCGACCGCGTCGTCGCGGTCGAGTCGGCCCATCGTCGTCTCCTGGAGCGCGCGGGGCTGCTCGTGGATCTCCTTCAGCATGAAGTGCGGGTAGCCGCCCTTCTCGGCGGCGGCCGCGTCCCACGTAATGTGCTGCGGCGGCCGGTCGAGCGGGCGACCCTCGAGATCGGTAATGGTCACGCGGCCGCGCTCGATGATCGCCATCTCACCGTCGCCGATGATCACGACGTCCCGCGTATGCGGGAGCAAGGCCGGAATGTCGGACGCCAGCAGCATTTCATCCTGCCCCAGGCCGACGATCAGCGGACTGATCATGCGCACCGCGACGATGCGCTCCGGATGCTCGGCGCTCATCACTACGATCGCGTACGCGCCGCGCGCCTGGCGCACGGCCTCGCGCACGGCAGCCTCGAGCCGATCGGGTCGGCCCGCGGGCATCGCGGCCAGCGCCTCTTCGATCAGGTGCGCAACGACCTCGGTGTCGGTGTCGGAACGAAACGTGTGCCCGTGCGCGGCCAGTCGTTCGCGCAGCGGTAGGTAGTTCTCGATGATGCCATTGTGGATCACCACACAGCGCCCCGTGCAGTCGCTGTGCGGGTGGGCGTTGGCGTCGGTCGGGTTGCCGTGCGTCGCCCATCGCGTGTGCCCGATGCCGACGTGCCCCTGGACGGGCGTCCCGGCGAGTTGGCCTTCGAGGATGCCCAACTTGCCGGCCGCCTTGCGCAACTCGATGTGCCCGTTCGCCAGCACGGCCACGCCTGCGGAGTCGTAGCCGCGGTACTCCAACCGGCGCAGCCCCTCGAGCAGGATCGGCAGCGCCTGCCGTGGCCCGATGTAGCCCATGATGCCGCACATGTGCAACCTCCATTGATTGGGACGTGCCCGTGGCGAAACACATCCGCGCGCAGCGCCGCCAGGATGTTGGTTCCCACCCACGGGGGAAACGAGACTGGGCCGTTGCGTTGAGTCCTGGACCGTCCTTTGGCCCGGAGTCGCCTCCGGGGTTTGTCGACGGCCTTGGCCTCAGGACCGTGAGCGCTGGCCTGAGGCTGTGCAGGCGCGGACCACGCCTAGGGTCACCCGCCGAATCGCTCGAGATCCCCTCCCTCGTCAACCCGGCGATGACACCGGGTCCGGGCGCTGGGGCACGTGATCGAGTCCGTCACCTCCCCTCGTGACGTCATGACGCGACGTCCTTAGTATCCACGGCTCGCCGCGGTTTGTGACGTCCGGCCTTGAGCCGCTCGCGCAGCGCCATCGCGAACAGCGGCGGGATTGTCCGGATCACCGCCCACCGCCGCGGCTCGCGAAGCGCCCGATAGAGCCACTCCAGGCCGAGGCGTTGCATCCAGAGCGGCGCACGCGGGATGCGCCCCGCGATGACGTCGAGCGAGCCGCCGACGCCGATCGCCACCGGCACACCGAGGTCGCGGAGCCACCGCTGCATCCACTGCTCCTGGCGCGGCGCGCCCAGCGCCACGAGGAGCACGTCGGGCCGGGCCTCCCGGATCTGCGCCAGCACGCCGGGCTCTTCGTCCGGGCGGAAGTACCCGTGGCGGGTGCCGACCACCTGCAACGCGGGGTGCTGGCGCCGCAACTCGACGGCCGCGGCCTCGGCGACGCCGGGCGCACTGCCGAACAGGAAGACGCGGTATCCGGCGCGCGCGGCCTCGGCGGCGAGGCCGGCCGTCAGGTCAATCCCGGCAACGCGCCGGGCCAGCGGCACACCAAGGATTCGCGCGGCGAGCAGGACGCCGACGCCGTCGGCGGTGACGAGACCAGCGCCATTGACCAGGTCTCGCAAACCGGCATCGCGCGCCGCCTGGACCAGCAGCGCGCCGTTGAGCGTCACGACGTACGCGGGGTCGCGCGCAGCGATGCGCGCCCGCGCCCACGACAGCGCCGCGTCCATGTCCACGACATGGACCTGCGTACCGAACAGGATCCGGCGCTCTGGTGCCGCAGCCGGCGCGTCGCCAGTGGTCCGTCCGGCCGGCATGTCAGGGTACGCCAAAGCGCCGCGCGATGATCTCGGCCACATCCGCGGCCACGGCGTCGGCCTGCTCCTGACGCTCGGCCTCGACCATGACACGGATGAGCGGCTCCGTGCCCGACGGCCGTACCAGAATCCGCCCGGCGCCGGCCAGGCGGGCCTCGGCATGGGCGATCGCGCGCACGACCTCGGGCGTCTCCATCACGCCCTCGCGGCTCGCGACACGCACATTGCGCAGCACCTGGGGGAATCGCGGAATGACGGCGCGCAGCTCCGACAGCCGTTTGCCGCTTCGAGTCAACACGTTGATCACTTCGACCGCGGTGACCAGACCGTCGCCCGTCGTCGTGTGATCGAGGAAAACGATGTGTCCGCTCTGCTCACCGCCGAGCGTCACGCCCAGCTCGAGCATCCGCTCCAGCACGTAGCGGTCACCGACCCGGGCGCGCTCGAGACGGATGCCGGCGTCGGCCAGCGTGCGCTCCAGTCCGGCGTTGGTCATCACCGTCGCGACGACGACATCGCCCACGAGCGCGCCGCGGCGTCGGCGGTCGAGCGCGCAGATGCCCATGATGGCATCGCCGTCGACAATCTCGCCGTACTCATCCACCGCGATCACCCGGTCGGCGTCGCCGTCGTGGGCGAACCCCAGGTCGGCGCCGGACTCGCGCACGGCCCGCTGCAGCGGCGCCAGGTGCGTCGAGCCGCAGCCGACGTTGATGCGTGCGCCATCCGGCTCGTCGTGGAGGGCCGTCACGCTCGCGCCCAGCGCCTGCCACATGCGCGGCGCGACGCGGGCGGCGGCGCCGTACGCGCAGTCCACGACGATCCTCATGCCGTCGAGCCGGCCAACCGCGAGACTCACCAGGTGATCGAGATAGCGGTCCTCGGCGTCGGGCACCGGTACGATCGTACCGACCCCGATACCGCTGGGACGGGGCAGGTCGTCGCGCTCGATGAGCGCCTCAATGGCTGCCTCGTGCGCGTCGAGCAGCTTGTAGCCGTCGGCGCCGAAGAACTTGATGCCGTTGTCCTCGACCGGATTGTGCGACGCGGAGATCACCGCACCGGCCGCGGCGCCGCGGTGCCGCGCAAGATACGCCACGGCCGGCGTGGGCAGCAGGCCGCCGAGGTCGACGCACGCGCCCGTCGAGCACAGGCCGGCGGCGAGCGCGGCCTCGAGCATCGGCCCGGAGATCCGGCTGTCGCGACCGATGAAGAACGGCCCGCCCTCACGGCGCAGCTCGACGCCCGCGGCCCGGCCGACGCGAAACGCCAGCTCGGGCGTCAGGTCCACATTGGCGACCCCGCGGATGCCGTCGGTGCCGAAGTAGCGTCCCACGCGACGATCAGCGGGCGACCAGCGTGATGGAGACGGCCGAGGGATTGGCTTGCACCGACGTGACGCCGGACGGCACCTGGATGCGCAGGTTGACCCGGTGCCGCCCGGCCTCGAGCCCGGACACATCCGCGATGGCCTGAACGTCCGAGGGCCGCACCGCGAGCACCGCCGAGGCCGGCCAGCGCATCTCCACATCCACCGCGGTGGGAGACGCCGTGGCCCTCCACCCGGCGTCGAGCCCCGTGATCGTGATCGGGACGTTGCTCAACCGGATGGTGGCGACCGAGCCGCCGTCCTGCGGGAGCCGGGCCGCCGCGCCGACGTAGAACCACAGCGTGACCGCGATGGCCAGCGACAACAGGAAGAGCCGGGCCCGCTCGGACAGGACCTGCTCGACCTTGATCTTCATGCCGTCGTCTGGGTGCGGCGCCACGGCCAGACTACCGGGCTTCGCTGTCCGCCCTGCTGGAGCAAGTCGAGCAGCGACACTTTCAACTCTTCCTCCGAGAGTCCCCGTGCCAGCCGGCCCTCGTGGGCGACGGACATCTCGGCGGTCTCCTCCGATACGACCACCGCGATGGCGTCCGTGACCTCGCTGATCCCCAGCGCCGCCCGATGCCGGGTGCCCAGCGTGCGCGAGAGATTCGGGTTCTCTGAGAGCGGCAGTGTGCAGCTCGCGGCCATGAGCCGGTTGCCGCGGACCACGACCGCGCCGTCGTGCAGCGGCGTGTTGGGGAAGAACGTCGTGATGAGCAGCTGGAGCGTCACCAGCGCATCGACCTTGATCCCGGACTCGATAACGTCGTTCAGGCCGGTGCGCCGCTCCAGCACGATGAGGGCGCCCGTACGGCGCGACGAGAGGATGCGGCAGGCCCGCGCCACATCGTTCACCAGACGGATCGTCTCTTCGCGACCAAGGTTGCCGCCGAAGCTCGAGGCGAGCACGCCGCCGCGGCCGAGCTGCTCGAGCATGCGGCGGAGCTCTGGCTGGAAGATGACCAGCAGGGCGATCGGAATCGCCACCGGCAACCCGGAGAGGATCCAGTGGAGCGTGTTCAGTTTGAGCAGCCGCGCGGCCACATAGACGAGCACGAGCACCGCGACGCCGAGCGCGAGTTGGACCGCCCGGGTCCCGCGCACCAGGAGGAGCACCTGGTAGATGAGGACCGTGACGATGAGAATGTCCAACAGGTCGATCGGGCGGAACGGCATGGCCTCGTTATAGAATCAGCGCCAGCAACGCCTTCTGTGCGTGCAAGCGGTTCTCGGCCTGATCGTAGACGATTGCGTGCGGGCCGTCGAGCACCTCGTCGGTGATTTCCTCACCGCGGTGCGCCGGCAGGCAGTGCATGACGACGGTCGTGGGCTTCGCGCGGCTCAGCAGGCCCGCGTTGACCTGAAAGGGCCGGAAGATCCTGGCCCGCTCGTCCCGTTCCGCCTCCTGCCCCATGCTGGCCCAGACATCCGTGTAGATGACGTCCGCCTCCCGGGCGGCCTGGACGGGGTCGGTCGTGAGCGTCACGGTGGCACCGGTCTGCGCGCCGATCGCCCGGGCGCGGGCGAGGATGGCCTCGGCCGGCGTGTAGCCGTGCGGGGTCGCCACGGTCATGGTGATGCCGAGTTTGGCCGCCCCCAGCAGGAGCGAGTGGCAGACGTTGTTGCCGTCGCCGATCCAGGCCAGGTGCACATCGCCCAGACGCGGGAACCGCTCGGAGACCGTCAGCAGGTCGCCCAGCGCCTGGCAGGGGTGCTCGAGATCGGAGAGGCCGTTGACGACCGGGCACCCGGCGCCGTCGGCGAGACCGGTGACCGTCGCGTGCGCGAACGTGCGCGCCATGATCCCGTCGGCCATGCGCTCGAGGTTCTTGGCCGCGTCGACCACCGACTCGCGCACGCCCAACTGGATGTCCTGCGGTCCGAGGTAGACGGCCGTGCCACCGAGTTGGAACATGCCGACCTCGAAGCTGACGCGGGTGCGCAGCGACGGCTTCTCGAACACCATCGCCAGGGTCTTGCCGGCCAGCAGCGGCGGCCGATCGCCGGCGGCCGAGCGCGCCTTCAGGTGGCGCGCGAACTCGATCGTGCCCCAGAACTCGTCCGGCGTGAAATCGTCAACCGACAGGTAGTCGCGTCCGCGCAATCGCATGTTGTCTCCCTCGTTGTAGTCTCTCGCCCAGACGGCGAGGCTGTCCGATATGCCTTACCAGACGACCACGAGACCGGGCACGCGCCCAAGGGCGGCGTCTTTCGTGAGCAGCCGTGACTTGGTGGCGGGGGCGGTTGCCACGATGATCCGGTCAGGAAGCTCCGCCACGGTCGTCGTCGGGATGACGATCCCGGAGAGGCCGCGTTTCGCCTCGACAACCCTCACGCGATCCACCCCCAACGCCCGCGGAGTCCTCCTCAGTGACCATTATGGATTCTATGACTATCGGATATGGCTCTGCCGAGTTCAAGTGTCCGCGTCGGTCGCCACGCACGCGGGCATGCGAAAGCCGGCTCGAATGAGCGAGCCGGCCCGCATGCGCACAGACGAACGCAATCAGCGCTTGCTGTACTGGAAGCCCTTTCGCGCCCGCTTCCGCCCGTACTTCTTGCGCTCTTTCTCACGCGGGTCGCGCGTGAGCAGACCACCCTTGCGCAGGGCAGGCCGGTGGGCGTCGTCGATCTCGAGCAGCGCGCGGGCGATCGCGTGCCGCACGGCACCGGCCTGCCCCGACACGCCGCCGCCGGCCACGTTCACCACGACGTCATACCGGCCGTCGGTGCCGGTGGCGACCAGGGGCTGCCGGACCGTGGACTGCAGCGGCAGCGTCGGGAAGTAGGCGTCGAACGGCTTGCCGTTGACCGTGATGTTGCCCGCGCCAACGGTCAGCCGCACGCGCGCGATCGCCTCCTTGCGGCTGCCGGAGGTCAGTGCCAGAACCTGTGTCGCTGCCACTGCGGTGTCCTCGCTCTCGTGTTAGACCTGGACCGGCGCCGGCTTCTGCGCCGCATGCGGGTGCTGCGCACCGCGATAGACCTTGAGTTTCTTGATCAGCTTGTCGCCCTGGCGGGTCTTCGGCAGCATACCGCGCACCGCCTCGGTGATCGCGCGCTCCGGATACCGCTTCAACAACACCTCGTAACTCATGCGCTTGAGGCCGCCGGGGTACCCGGAGTGGCGAATCATCTCCTTCTGCTGGAGCTTGCGGCCGGTGAGGCGGACGCCCGCCGCGTTCACGACCACCACGAAGTCGCCCACATCCATGTGCGGGGTGAAGGCCGGCTTGTGCTTGCCGCGCAGCAACGTCGCGACACGCGCCGCCAGGCGCCCCAGCACCTTGCCATCGGCATCGACCACGTGCCAGCGGCGCTTGATCTCCGCGGCGGTGGGAACGTAGGTCTTCATCGAACCCTCTCTCTCCTGCGCCGGCGAACGGCGTCAAGAACGCCGGGGACCATGCGGTCACCCGGCGAGCGAACCACCCGATAGTCTAACGTGGCGGGCAGAAAGGTGTCAACGGCCGGGGGTCGTTCCAACGCCGTCCCGCACGCGCGCGAACGGCGCGTTGCCCTCGGGAGTCGGGACGCGCGCCGCGGCATGTTCCAACAGGAATCGGGCCGTGTGCTCCCACGTGGACTCGGCGACGCGGGCTCGAGCGGCGCGGCCCATCCGCTGCGCGGGATCAGGCGCGCCGGTGAGCCGCCGGATCGCAGCCGCCAGTGCCCGCGGGTTGCCGGGGGCGAACAGGCAAATCTCCTGTTCGGGCACGAACAGGTCACGGATGTTCGGGAGATCGGGCGCCACGATCGGCCGGCTCATCGCCGCGTACTCCGCGAGCTTCATGGGCGCGCCGGTCTCGAGCGTGCCGGGCAGCACGGCAATGTCGAACTCTCGCATCGCGGCCACCGCGTCATCATGCGGCAGCGCGCCGCGCCACTCGACGTGCGCGTCGAGCCCGAGCGCACGGCTTTGCGCACGCAGCGCATCGAACTCGGCGCCGCGTCCGATCACCACCGCGCGGTACGCCACGCGGCCCCGGGTGTCGTCGGACATCTCGGGCGCCGAGCCGACCACCAGCTCCCGCAGCGCCAACAGCAGGAGATCGACACGGTGCCAGCGCGTCAGGCTGCCGACGAACCCGACGGTGCAGCGCCGGTCGTCCGCCATCGGCGGGTACGTGCGCGCGGCCTCCTGCCCCGCCGCGAGGTGCCGGCTGTGGACCCCGTTGCGGCGCACCACAATGCGGCCGGCCGGCAGGCCCAGCCCGGCATAGTAGGCTGCCACGGGCCGCGACGGCGCGACGATCACCGAAGCCGTCTGCCCAAGACCCCGCACGGCGGCGCGGTGCAGCCGCCGCCAGTACGGCTCGTGGCGAAACGCGCGCTCAGCCTCGACGTGCGCATCGAGATAGAGCGCCAGCGGCACCCCGAGTCGGCGGGCGACATAGCCGGGCGCGGCGTCATAGACCCCGGCACGATGGATCTGCAGGTCGCACCCGCACGCGCGCGCGGCGCGCCACGCGCGCCATGCCACCACCAGGCTCAGACCGATCTCGAGGAGGTCGCGAATCCACCAGGCGCTGCGGCGGACGAGGCCCCGCAGCCGCGCGCCCGCGGTATCGAACGCGTAGGGCATGACGGCGTTCGCGCCGACCACGGCCACGTCGTGTCCCTGATCGCGCAGGGCGTCGACGAGCGCCGCCAGCTGGACGGCATCGCCACCCCGGCCCACCATCACGTACGTCAGGAGCACCTTCACCGGCGCTGGGCGTACCAGGCGTCGTAGAACCGGCGAAACTCGCCCGATGTGATCGGCCGCCACCACGCCTCGTGGTCCACGTACCAGCGCACGGTGTCGGCCAGACCCTCGTCGAGCGCGCGCGCGGGCGCGAACCCCAGCGTCGCCCGGATCTTCCCGGCGTCGAGCGCGTACCGACGGTCGTGCGCGGGCCGATCTTCGACCTGCCGCACGAGCGAGACCGGCCGGCCCACGAGCCGCAGGACGCGCTCGGCCAGTTCGCGGTTCGTGAGACTCGTGCCCGCGGCCACGTTGTACACCTCGCCCGGCGTGCCGGACTCCAGTACCCGGCAGATCGCCTCGCAGTGGTCGGCCACGTGCAGCCAGTCTCTGATCTGCCGGCCGTCACCATAGAGAGGGATCGGCTCGCCGTCGAGCGCGCGGATGATGACGAGCGGGATGAACTTCTCCGGGTACTGATACGGCCCGTAGTTGTTCGTGCAGCGGCTGATGATCACCGGCAGGCCGTAGGTGCGGTGGTAGGCCTGACACAACAGGTCCGCCGCGGCCTTGCTGGCGGCGTATGGGCTCGTCGGCTGCAGTCGCGCGTCCTCGGTGAAGGCGGCGCCGTCCGGCGCCGGGCCGTACACCTCATCGGACGACACCTGCACAAACCGCCACAGACCGGCGCGCCGCGCCGCGTCGAGCAGCGTCTGGGTGCCGGCCACGTTGGTCCGCAGGAACGGCGCCGCGTCGAGGATGCTCCGGTCGACGTGGGACTCGGCGGCGAAGTTGACGACCGCGTCGAGACCCTCGTCGAAGAGACGTCCGACAAGCGTCGCGTCGCCGATGTCGCCGCGCACGAAGCGGTGGCGCTCGCCCTCCGGCGTGCGTTCCAGATCGGCCAGGTTCGCGGGGTTGCCGGCGTACGTCAGCTTGTCGAGGTTGACGATGCGCCACCCGGGCCGTGTGCGCAGCGCGTGGCGGACGAAGTTGCTGCCGATGAACCCCATGCCGCCGGTCACCAGCAGCCGGAGGCCGGGGGGCGCGCCGGCCCGGTACTCTGCAGCGCTCGCCGGCCGCGTCACCGGTTCCGCACCGCCCAGGAGTACGGGATCGAGGGATCGTCGTACGGCACGCGGTGCTCGTCCGGCGCCTGGTAATCGTACAGCTCGGTGGGCACGTTCACGATCAGCGCGAGCTCGGTGCCCACGGCGGAGAACCCGTGGTAGACCATCGGCGGGATGACCACGAGTTGCGGGTTCGTGGGCCCGATGTAGAACTCGTTCACGCGGCCGCGCGTCGGGCTGCTCGCGCGCGCGTCGTACAGCACCACCTTGGCCACCCCGTGCACGCACGAGAAGTGATCCCACTGCTTACCGTGGTAGTGCCACGCCTTCACCACACCCGGGTAGCACGCCGTGACATAGACCTGGCCAAACTTCTGATACTCCGGCCAATCGGACCGCAGCATCTCCATCAGGAACCCTCGGTCGTCGGAGATCAACCGCTGCGGCCGGACTCTGACACCGTCAATCAGGGTCATCGCGCCCTCCCCGCCCTACACATCCGCGGCCAAGCGGCGACGCGCCCGCAGATACTCGGCGAGCGCGTGCTGCCAGGACGGCAGATCGTCGGCGCCGATCGCCTCGAGCCGCGCGCGCGCCAGCACCGAGTACCGAGGCCTGCGCGCCCTAGCGCCGTACGCCGCCGCGGTCACCGGCTCGCAGCGGGGCGACAGGCCGGCCAGCCTGAAGATCTCCCGCGCGAACTCGTACCACGAGCACTGCCCTGCGCTTGCCACATGATAGAGTCCGCGGCGGCCGCAACGGACCAATTCGACGATCTTGCGGGCGACGACCCGGGCCGGCGTCGGACTCAGCGTCTGGTCTGCCACGACCCGTAGGTCCCGTCCGGCATCGGCCGCGCGTAGCATCGTCTCCACGAAGTTCCCGCGCCGCGTCACGGCTCCTGCCGCGCCGTAGACCCCTGAGGTGCGAATCACCAGGTGCGGGGCCAGAGCGCGCGCGAAGTGCTCCCCGGCGAGCTTGGAGGCGCCGTACACCGAGAGCGGGTTGGGCGTGTCGTCCTCGGTGTACGGTTCGCCCTTGGCGCCATCGAATACGTAGTCGGTGCTGATGTGCACGAGCAACGCGCCCAGGTCCGCGCAGACCTGCGCGAGGTGCCGCACCGCCACCGCGTTCACCCGAAACGCCAGATCAGGATCGTCCTCGCAGTCATCCACGCGGGTGAACGCCGCGGCGTTGATGACCACCTGCGGGCGAAGCGTCGCGAGGCGGCGCCGGACCTCTGCGGCGTCCGTGATGTCGAGGTCGGCGCGCGCCAGGGCCGCCGCGTCCGGCAGCAGGGACACCAGCTCCTGCCCGAGTTGACCGGCTGCGCCGGTAATGGCGACAGACATCACCATCCGCACTCACGGCGACTCGGGGAGACCCCCTCGCGCACGCGCAACAGTTACGGCAGGTCGGTCACCGTGATCGGCGCTCCCGAGTAGCGCGACACCGTGACCGTCCCGATGTTCGTATTGCCGCCATCCGTGATGACGACGTTGTTCACACGGGCGTACGTGTCGCCGGTATCGATGACGCTGTTGCCGTTGAAGTCCTGCCAGAGGAAGACCGACTTCGTGCCCGCCTGCGCGTTGGTGATCGTGAAGGTCCCGTTCGGCGGCACGACGACGACGTTGCTCTGGACCGTGATCATCGAACCGCTGATCAGTCCGGAGAAGGCCCGTAGCCGGCTCGCGGCGGTGCCGCCGCCGATGGCCGCGGCCGCCTGCACCAAGCCGGCACCGAACTCATTGTCCCGGCCCACGGTCCCCAGGTCCAGCGCGGTGTTCTCCAGCGTCGTTTGGATCGTCGCGGGCCCGGTGATGCCGCGCGAGATCATCAGGGCGGCGAGGCCGGCCACGTGGGGCGTGGCCATGGAGGTCCCGGAGAAGCCGGCGTAGACGTTGCCGGCGTTCGGGCTCCAGGTCGTGCTCCACACCCAGCCGGCGCTGTCGCCCCCGGGCGCGGCGACGTCGATCTCCGGCCCGCAGTTGGAGTACGACGCGCGCTGGTTGTTGATGTTGGTCGCGGCCACGGCGATGACGTTCGCGTTCCGCGCCGGGTAGAGGACCGCCGCGCAGCCGCCGTTGCCCGCGGCGGCGACGAGCGTCACGCCCAGACCGCGGGCGTAGGCGATCGCGTTGTCCACCGTCGTGCTGCCGGGTGAGCCGCCCAGGCTCATGTTGATCACCTTGGCGCCGTGATCCGCCGCGTACGTGATGGCGTCGGCGATGTCCGAGTACAGGCCAGTCCCGCAGCCGTCGAGCACGCGCAGGGGCATCACGCGCGTCGGTGACACCCCGCCCCAGTTCACGCCGGCCACGCCCTGGCCGTTATTGGTGCGGGCCGCAACCGTACCGGCGACGTGCGTCCCATGGCTGAGCTCACTCGGGGCGGTCGAGCATCCAGGGTCGGTGGGATCGTTGTCCCTGCCGTCGCCGTCGCCGTTCGACGTGTCTGTCACAAAGTCGGTCACCGGGCCCGATCCCAGGGTGGTGACGCCCACCAGGTCGGGGTGGTCGAACCGGATGCCGGTGTCGAGCACCGCCACGATGACCCCGCCGCCGGTGGTGGTGTCCCACGCCGAGGGCAGCCCGATGGCCGGGTAGTGCCACTGCGAACTGTAGATGGGGTCGTTCGGGATGGCCTGCGCGTAGGCGTACCTGTCCTGCTCGGCGTACTCCACCTGACCCGAGGTCCGGTAGGCGGCCAGCGCGGCCTCGGCCGAGGCGCCCGGCGCCAGCCGCACGACCTGCACGTTGAGACGCTCAATGGTGTGCAGCACCGTGGCGCGGGCCTGCCCGTGCACGGCCGCCGCGGCCGGCGCGCTCACGCCGGGCCGGAACTTCACCATCAGCCGATCCGGGACGAGCGCCGGCCGGGTTGCGGACGACCGCGCGGGCCGGACCGGGCCCGGCGCGGCCGATGGGGCCGCGGTCGCGGTCACGGCCACGGTACCGGTAACGGTCCCGGTCCCGCTGGGCGGCGGCGCCGGAGGCTGGATCACGCCCCCGCCGCCGCAGGCCGACACGAAGAGCACCGCGGCGAGGAGCAGCGAAGCACGACGAATGGGCATGTCTATCCCTCCGTGGAGAAGATCCCGGCCGCCTGTCTCAGGCGCGCAGACGTCAGGTCCCTATGGTACGCTCTCGAGGTGCGTGCGACGTGGTTGTTCACGGCGTCGTCAGTTGGATCTCGCCGCCGGCGATGGCGAAGTTGGGATCGGGGCGCGTTCCTCCGCGGGGCGCGCGGACCGGCACGTAGACGTCTTGCCCGACCGTGACCGTGACGAAGCCGAGCCGGTCGCTGGCGCCCATGCCGAGCGCGTCGAGCGGCCGGTTGGCCTCATCGGTGGTCACGAAGTTGACCATGAAGCGCCGGGGCGGCGCGGGCCCCACCTGGAGCATCGAGAGGGGCACGCTGACGCGCAGCGCCTTGCGGTCGGGCAGCACCTGGCCGTAGACGAACGGCGCCGGCGGCCGCACGGACACGAAGCTGAACGGCTGCGTGCTCGACGGCGGCACCGTCCCGAAGAAGAACCGGCCGCCGCGGTAGACCACGTAGTGCGTCCAGTTGCTGCTGTCGGGCTGCGGGCCGGCCAGCAGCGAGTCGCCGACCGCGAACGCGATGTAGTAGACGCCACCCCGATCCTGGATCGTCCCCACGACCGAGAATGTGATCACCGCCTGCGGTCCGGACTGCGCGCGAAGCGGAGTCGCCCGCGCCGCGGCGAGCCCGACGACCGCGGCGATGATCGCCGTGCACACCGCGTACCACCGCGTCATGCCGTCCACGTCCCTCCCGGTCACTCGATCACGGCCTCGGCCCCAGCCACGGCTGGTCAAAGAGGATATTCCCCTGCGACCCGACGCCAACCCTGCCTCGCGCCCACGGAAGCGCCGTGAGCCAGGCTTCCAGCCAGATCTCATTCGTCACCCCCCGGTAGGTCAAGGCGGTCGCCAGACACTCGTCCCAGACACGGGTGATCGTCAATCGGTCGTGGTACACCTGCCGCGCGAATCCGTCGTAGTACCCGTAGTAGGTCACCTGCCAGCGGGCGCTTAGCGCGATGTCGAAGGCTAGTTCGGCCCGGTCGAGCGTACCGAGCCACGGGTGGTACGAGAACGCGGAGGCGATGCTCCACCCGGCTCTGGGCGCGTACTGCGCGCGCACGACCGCCGGGGCCCACACCCCGGACCCCGCGTCGAACGACGCCGTCCCGGTGACGATGAGGCTCGGCTGCCGGTAGGTGACCGTGGCGTCGGCCTGCGCGACCCGGCCCAGCGCCTGGTCAAAGGCGAACGGCGTCCGACCGATCTGATCCTGGTAACTGATCCCGGTCTGCGCCTCCCAGTGCGTCCCGAGGAGCCGCGTGTAGACCAGCCGGCCTGAGACGAACCCGCGGGCATCGCCGGTCGAGTAATACGATCCACGGATCTGCGCGCGCAGGTCGAGGATCCCTGCGCCGGACTCGAGCAGGACGCCGCTGAGGGTGATCATCCCGTCCGCGCGCACCGCATCGGTGGTTCCCCCGAACAGCGCCTCGCGAAACCGGCCGAGCGCGGCCTGAGTCTGATAGACGAGGCGTGTGCCGACCAGGTTCCGCGCGTCGAGCATGACGGTGAGTTCAGGCAGCCGCTCGGTGCCGAAGCGCAGGTCGAACGGAAATCGGTCGCCGTCGAGGTCGATGCGGCCGTCGGCGACGAGCGTGGCCAGGTACCCGGTGCCGCGGTAGCGCAACGTGAGCCGGGGCGCCAGTTCGTCGTCCACGCCCATGGCGCCGGAGACACGCGAGAGGTCGCCGGTGATCTCGACGGAGAACACGGGGCTGATCTGCTGCGTGTGGAGGACCCGCGCCAGGTAGGTCGATGAGCGGAACGGGCCGATGTCGAATCCGAAGTAGTTCTGGTAGACGGTCGTGGACGATGAGGCGGTGCGGGTGAACGTATCGAGCGCTACGTAGACGTCGGTTGACGGGAAGACCGGATCGTAGCGGGTCAGGAAGTCAGCATAGAGCCGCGCCGACACATCGCCGAGGCGCTGCTCGTGGTTCAACGTGAGACGCGTGTCCGGGCCGCCGGTCTGCTTGTTTTGGAGACGATAGAGGAACAGGGTACCGCTCCCCGCGGCGAGCCGGTACGCGTGCTCGAGCCCGTAGCCTGTGCCCAGCCGTTCCATGAGGTCGAGCCGCAGGTAGCCGTAGTGGTCGGGGGTGAGGGCGTACGAGTAGAAGGTCTTGAGGAAGTAGCCCTCGATCTCCGAGTAGCCGACCACGGGCAGGAGCCGGCTGGCGCGCCGTTCGCGCAGATGGATGAGGAAATACGGCCACGTGATGATGCGCCGGCCGCCGATCCAGACGCTCACACGCCGGCCGACGATTCTGTCGTTGGGGTAGAAGCTCAACTCACCGGCGGTGAGATACACGACCGGGTTCGGGCCTTCGCAGGTCGTGCAGAACGCGGACCGGCCGGTCGTAGCGCCGCCAAGCGTCCCCTCGACCAC
The DNA here is from genome assembly GCA_031458775.1 of Candidatus Fervidifonticultor quartus. Lineage (GTDB taxonomy): Bacteria > Sysuimicrobiota > Sysuimicrobiia > Sysuimicrobiales > Humicultoraceae > Fervidifonticultor_A > Fervidifonticultor_A quartus. The sequence continues at coordinate 30,212 of JAVKJV010000040.1, forward strand.
CTGCGCGCGCACGTGTATGGTGCCCCGGACGTACGGGCTCGTGTACTCGGTCGCCGCCTGGTCGATCCGGCCGCGTCGGGTGGTAAGGTTGTAATCGAGTGCCGCGCCGCGGGCCCGGTATCCCGACACCTCGATCGTGACACGGCCCTCGGCGCGCACGTCGTTCGTCTCAAGGTCGGCGCGCAGGTGGTCGGCTGTGATCGTGACGTCTTGATAGACGACCACGACATCGCCGGAGGCCGTCAACACCCTGGTCGCACGGTCGAAACGAAAGGTCCTGGCGCGGAGCGTGACCGGAATCTCGGCCTGGGCCAGCGTTGCCCGACGCCCGGGCGGCGCGCCGGCCGCCGCGTGGCCCGCGGCCACGACGACAGAAACGCTCGTCGCGACGAGCAGGCATCCCAGGACCCAGCGCCTGAGACGCCGCGTGCTCACGGGGCCGGTGTCGGCGTGGCGCGCGGCGCGCCGGGTGCTGTTGGGCCGGACCGGATGACGAACTCCGTCACGACGTTCCCCTCGGCCTCGAACGTCTCCTCGACGAGCGAGATAACGACGCGGTCGGCGCGCAGACGCTGGCCGTCGGCCTCCCGCATGCGCACGTTCCCGAGGACCACCATCCTGCGTGTGGCGTGCGTGTAGGTACCGCGGTCACCCGAGGCCGACCGGGCCTTCTGCGTGACCACCAGCGGCCCGTCGAGCTCGACGTCGCGTTCGCGCAGCGTCATCGTCAGGCGCGTGCAGGTGACGCGGGTGGCGGACGTAAGTGCGTCCTGTTCACGGCCGCCCCGCGGCGACGGCGCCAGGCCTCCGCGAACGAGCGATTCACCGCTGAGTTGCTCGATGACGACGCGGCCGGTCATGACGACCCGGTTCCCGGGTTCCGAGTAGGTCATGCGGTCCGCCCAGACGGTTCGGTCGCGCTGCTTCACCACCACGTGGTCCTCGGCCTCGCCTTCGTTGGCGTCCCACCGGAAAACGATGCGGCCCGCGGTGACCGTCGTGGCGTCTCCGGCCGCGACGCCCGCGGCCCGGTCGGGAGACCCGCCGGCCGGGTCGCCCGCGCGCACCAGCGTGGCATCGTCCCGGACGTCGGCCCGCCTGGCGCTCAGGTTGGCCCTCAGCCGCCGCC
>JAVKJV010000041.1:0-30882 GCA_031458775.1 Candidatus Fervidifonticultor quartus
TCTGAACAACCTCTGCCAGGTGCTCGTGCGGCTCGTGGACCGCGGTGAATCGCTCGACGCGGTCATGGCCGCGACACGGGTCCATGTTGAGACCGCCGAGCCCGTCCGGGTGGAGGCCGGCGGCGAGGCTCTCGCCGCCGGCCTCGAGCGGTTGGGCCACTCAACGCAGATCCGCCCGCGGTTCGGCGCGCTTCAGGCGATCCGACTGGGTCCAGGCAGGGACGAGATGATCGGCGTGGCCGATCCCCGCCGCGCCGGCACCGCCTCCTGGGTCTAGTGCCGCCGGCTGCTCAGGCCCACTCGGGGAAGACCGCCTTCCAATTCTCCTCGATGATCCGGTCCTGCACCTCTTTGGGCACCTTCGGCAGGTTCGTGCCCTCGACCGGCGCGTTGACAGTCCGCAGGCCGTTGATGACGTTCGTGATCGTGCCCGAGGGGAAGTCGGACGCGAGCAGGATCTTGTGGTCCACGCCGTACTCCATCGCCGTAACCATCGCCTGCCAGTAGCGCCACGGGCGGTAGTGCACGGCCGAGATGTCCGTGTAGAGATTGGGACACTTCCGGATCAGCACGACGACGTCGGTTTCCCAGGGATGCCCGAGATGCGCGATGATCATGCGCAGGTCGGGGAACGCCATCGCGACGTCTTCGAGCTGGAGGGGCAAGGCCCAGCTCAGGCGGGCCCGGCTGGGGAAGGTCGTCCCCTGGTGCCACATGATCGGGAGGTTGTGCTCGACGCACTTCTCGAACAGCGGCCAGTGCTTGCGATCCTGCGGGTTGAAGTGCTGGTAGGTCGGCCCGAGCTTTAGGCCGCGCAGTCCCAGATGTGTGACGCAGTACTCCAGTTGCTCGACGCAGTCGGGCTCATTGGGATCAACCGAGGCCCAACCGACCAACTTCTCGGGATGCTGCCGCACGTAGTGGGCGACCAGCTCGTTGGGCACCCAGATCCCAGTGGCCTTGGCCTGCAGGCCGAAGACCACGACCTTGTCGGCGGCCTGTGACGCCTGCCAGTGGGTCTCCGGGGTCGAGTCATACGAGTGGAGATCCAGCCGGCCCGCATAGGCCTGGCCCCCGGAGTACTTGAGTTTGATGAGCTTCGACGCCAGCGCCTCCTGCGCGTACTGCTCGCTCACATGCTCGGGGTACCACATCAGATGCGTGTGGCAGTCGACGATCACGCGCGTCCTCCTTGGTCATCCGACAGCAGACGCAGATCGCGCAGCACCCGGCGCAGTTCCTCGCGTTCGTCCGGGGAGAGCGGGGTCAACGGGAGGCGAACGACTCCGCCCGGCAGCCCCAGCAGGTTCATGGCTTCCTTGACCACCGCAACCGCGGCGCCGGGACGCCGCGCACGCAGGGCCGCGAGGGGCCGGACGCAGCGCGACAGCAGGTCGTCCAGCTCGTCTTTGCGGCCGCGCGCGCCGGCGTCCCACACCGCGAGGCTGATGGCGGGCGCGAAGTTCACGATGCCCGACGTGAACGCCTGCGCGCCGGCCTCGAAGTACGGGCCGGCGTGCATCTCGGCCATGCCGTTCACCCAGGCCAATCGGTCGCCCAGCGCCTGGCGCACCGCCGCGAACGCCGCCACATCGCCGGACTCGTCCTTGAGCGCGACCACGCCGTCGATTGCCGCCAGCCGCCGCACGAGGTCGAGCCTGACCGGCGCCGTGGGCGTGCAGTAGATCATCAGTCCCAGCCCGGATGCTGCAGCCAGCGCGCGGTAGTGGAGGACCAGCCCGTCGTCCGGGGGCTCCACGAAGTACTGCGGGTGCACCATGATGCCGTCGAGGCCGACGGACCCTGCGTACTCGGCGAGCCGCACGGCGACCCCGGTGGCGTGGCCGATGCCCGCCACCACCGGCACGCGGTGCCGCGCGACCTCCGCGGCGATCCTCATGACCGTGCGATACTCGTCGGCGTCGAGTGAGAAGAATTCGCCGGTACCCCCGCACACAACCACGGCGCCGACACCGGCCTCGCAGAGCCCGTCGATGTGCCGGGCAAGACCCGCGTCGTCGAGCCGGCCGTCGGATGTGAACGGCGTCGGGGCGAACGCGAGGACCCCGCGGAGGCGTCGCCGCAGGTCCTGCGGCGTCACGGGGGAACCTGAATCTGACAGGCGACGAATGACATCGTGGCGGCGTCGCCGAATGATTCTCCGCGCGTTCGCCCGATCCTGGCCCGCAGGAGAGTGCCGATGCCGATCAGACGCCATATCCGGTTGCGATTCGTCGAGACGGGGGAGTCCGTCGTGGCCGAGATGCTCGACGACGAGGCCCCGCGCACGTGCGAACTCGTGTGGAACCGGCTGCCGCTGGAGCACGAGCTCCTGCACGGCCGGTACTCCGGCATGGAGGTCTTCATGGTTCTGGAGCCTCCAGAGCCGGCACCCGACGAGGCGCGGACCCAACTGCCGCTGCCGGGCGAGATCCTCTACTGGTCCGCCCACGACACGAGTGTGACGGGTCGCGGCAACCTGGTAGCGGAGATCTGCGTGATCTATGGTCGCGGCGTCACCCTGCGGGGGCCGGAGGGCGTACCCTCGCATGGCAGCCTGTTCGCCCGGATTCCCGGGGACTGGAAGTACGATTGGGTCGGCTTCGCGGAGGCCTGCCGGCGCGTACGGACGCGGGGTCCGGCCCGACTGCGGATCGAGCGCGCCGAGGAGGTGGCACGATGAGCCCGACATCCGCCGACCTGCTCAGACACCTTGGAGCCGGGGCGAGCATTACCTCAATGTGCGAGCAGATCGGATGGACCCGTCAACAGTTCGACGACTGGTGGCGTACAGAGCTTGCCGCGCGGCAACCGCAGGTGGACGGCACTATACGGGTGAGCGGGCCGGGCCCGGTGGAGATTGCGCGCGACCGTTGGGGGATTCCGCACGTGTCGGCCAGCTCCGACGATGCGCTCTTCTTCGGCTTTGGCTTCGTGATGGCGCAGGATCGCCTGTGGCAGATGGACTATCTGCGCCGACGGGCCCATGGCCGTCTGGCCGAGATCCTCGGCCCCGACGGGCTCTCCCTCGACGTGGTGGCCCGCACTGTCGGAATTCCCCGTATCGCCCGCGAGCACGTTGCACGGCTCCCGCGCGAGACCCTCCGGTTGCTGGAGCAGTTCTCAGACGGCGTCAACGCGGGCATCGCGCACCGGCGTGACCGTCTGCCCATCGAGTTCGCGTTGCTCGACTACGCGCCGGAGCCGTGGTCGCCGCTCGACTCCATGGCGATCCTGGGCGAGTTTCGCTGGTACCTGACCGGCCGGCTGTTCGTCATCGCGCTGCCCGAACTGGCGAAGCGTACGCTCCAGGACGAGACGCTGTACCGCGCGTTCCTGATGGCGGAAGCGGGCGACGAGCCGATCGTGCCTCCGGGGTCGTACGCGGCGGCACGCCGCACCGTGGAGCCGTTCGCCGCCTCCGCAGGCGGTAGTGAGCAGGGCGGTAGCAACAACTGGGCGGTCACAGGCGCGCGCAGCGTCACCGGCAGCCCGCTGCTGGCGAGTGATCCGCACATCGCGTTTGGGACCACGGGGTGCTGGTATGAGGCGGGACTGTCGGGTGGGTCGTTTGACGTCGCCGGCATGGCCTACGTGGGCGTGCCGGCGATCGTGATCGGCCGCAACCCGCGGGTCGCGTGGGGCATCACCAACAACATCTGCTCGCAGCGCGATCTCTACCAGGAGCGCACCGATGCCGGTCATCCCGGGTGCTTTCTGTATGACGGCGCGTGGGAGCCGGCGCGGGAGATCGTGGAGGAGATCCGCGTGAAGGGCGGCGAGACCGTCCGGCGCGTCGTCAGGTTCTCGCGCAACGGGCCGATCGTGGACGAATTGCTGCCGGAACCCGCGCGCCATACCGGCCCGGTGGCGATGCGGTGGATGGGCGCCGAGCCATGCGACGAGTTGACGTCCGCGCTCCGCGCGAACCGCGCGGCCACGGCCGCGGAGTTCCGCGAGGCGCTGCGCGAGTGGCGCTGTCCGACGTGGAGCTTCGTGTTCGCCGATGTGGACGGCCACGTGGGTTACCAGTGCGTCGGCCGCATTCCAATTCGCGAGAACTGGGACCGCGGCTACCGTCCGGGTTGGGATCCCGCGCACCAGTGGCGCGCGTGCATCCCCTACGATGAGATGCCGGCCGTTTTCGATCCGGCATCCGGATGGGTGCGCTCCGCGAACAATCTGACCGCGCCGCGTGACTACCCTTACCCCCTCTCCAACACGTCGAGCAGCGGGCACCGCGCGCTGCGCATTCGCCAGATGCTGCAGGCGCAAGCGCGCTTCGACGTGGAGGACTTCCAGCGCATGCAACTGGACACGCTGTCGCTGCGCGCGGTCGAGGCGCGCGGGCCGTTGCTGGCGTTGCTCGACGCCGCGCTCGCGGCGTCCGATCAGGCCGGCGGCGATCCGGCGGCGACGGCCCGGTTGCGGTGGGCCGCCGACGCCCTGCGAGCGTGGGACTGCCGGATGGAGCCCGACGCGGCCGGCGCCGCGGTCTTCGAAGTGTTCTTTGCCCGGTGGAGCCACGCCGTGGCCGGCGAGCGATTCACGGAGCCCGCGGCCACGGCCGTCGCCGGCGCGATCGGCGGTCTAGCCCTCAGCCTGCTCGCCGCGGACCCCGGCGGGTGGTTCACGCGGCGGAGCCGCGTCGCGGCGGCGCTGGATGCCCTGCGGGACACCGTAGAGACGCTGGTCGCGCGCTGCGGTCCCGATCCGTCGGCCTGGACCTGGGGATGCGTCCACCGTCTCACACTGCGGCACGTCCTGTCGGACCGCGGCGATCTCGGCCTGCTGCTCGACCGCGGCGGCGTGCCGGTGCGCGGGAGCGGCGTGACCGTGTGCAACACCGGCTACGATCCCAACTACATGGCGTCCATCGGCGCGAACTACCGAATGATCGCGGATCTGGCCTCGACGCCCCCGGCGTTGTGGGCGATTGACGCGGCCGGGGTCTCAGGGGATCCCGGGAGTCCGCACTACTGCGATCAGTTGCCGGAGTGGCTCGAGGGGCGGTATCACCAACTCACCGTCGGGCGCGACGCAAGGCGCGAGCCCGCGAGCCGGGTGGTGCTCGAGGTCAGCGCCTGAGCCGAGCAAGCGGTGGCTCCCGGGTCCAGCCGTAGCGTCGAGGCTGAGGCGGTCGGGCGCTACCGATCAGCATCACCAACTTCCGCGTCGCGCCACGACGGGGTCTCGCTGCGCCGCGCTGGCAGGTACCGCTTGGGCACCAGATAGCGCATCGAGTAGAGCGGCACCTGCACCTGTCCGGGCCGTGCGTGGCCCGCGATGCCGATCAACAAGTACGCCTCGTGCCGGCTCAGTCCGGTCAGGGCCTCCACCCAGAGGATCATCTCGCGCACGGCCAGGTTCAACGCGGTCTCCAGCGGCGCCCCCACCGCGACCGTGACCAGGAGATCGGGCGTCTCGATGCGCGGCCACGTCATCTCGGGCGGCCGTCCCTTGATGACGTCGCACGACAGCGTCACCACGCTGCGCATCTCGACCTCGTTGATCTCGCCGTCGCCCTGCACCGCGTGGCAGTCGCCGAGGCACAGCAGGCCGCCCGGGACGGCGACGGGCAGGTAGACCGTGCTGCCGGGGCAGACCTCTTCGACGTCGAGGTTGCCGCCGTGCCGGCCCATGCCGCCCGACAGGATGGCCTCCAACGCCGGCGCCGTGCCAATCGTGCCGATCATCGGCCGGACCGGGATGCGGATCTCATCGTTGAAGAGCACGTGGCCGTCCTGGATCTGGCACAACTGCGTGCGCGGTTCCGGGAAGAGGTCCTGCAGGTTGAACAGCCAGGGCCAGTACGCCATGTAGCCGAGCGTGTCGCACTCCTGCGCGTGGATGTGCACCGCGAGGGTGTCGCCGGGTTCGGCGCCTTCGACGAAGATCGGCCCGGTCACCGGATTGCCGTGGTAGCCCCGGCGGCGCAGTGCGATCAGGTACTCCGGCGTGGTCGTCTCCGGCGTGCGCGTCAGCCCCCCGCGTGAATCCTCGGTCTCGACGACGAACCGCTCGCCGGCCCGCACCGTGGCCACGGGTGCCAGACGCCGATCGAACACGGGCGTGATCTTGTCGCGGGTGATCCGCTGCATCGCCTCTCGAGCCTCCCGGGACGCGCGTCCTGGGAAGGGTGCATCACGTGCGGGCCGAAACCCTCCTGCTCAGGGGTGCGGTCGTGAGAATCGCCAGGGTCGATGTCTATGCCGTGCGTGCGCCGAGAAAGGAAGTCGTGCGCTCGGGTTCCACCACGACCGGTCCCGTCGCCGCGTCGGAGTTCGGGATCATCCGCCTCGAGGCCGATGACCGTACCGAGGGCCTGGGCGAGATTTCGATCACTTATCCGCGCATCGGCTTCTCGCTCTGTCATGCCGTCCGGCGGCTGATCGCCCCGCGTCTGATCGGGCAGGACCCGCTGGCCTTGCCCCAGGTCTTGAGGCATGTTGAGGACACGCTGTTGGGCGAGCTGAGTGCGTCCTACGTGCGGGCGGCAGTCGAGATGGCACTGCTCGACCTCGCCGGCCGGCACTACGGCGTCCCGGTCTACCAGTTGCTGGGTGGTCGGGCCCGCGACAGCGTGCCCCTCGCGTTGAGCATCTATCAGAAGGCGCCGGAGGCGATGGCCGCCGATGCCCGGGACGGACTGGCGGCCGGGTTCGGCGCGATCAAGCTCAAGGTCGGCCGCGCGTTGCGCGACGACCTCGCCGCGGTGCGGGCCGTGGCCGGCGCCGTGGGCGCGGACGTGCCGCTGCGTCTCGACGCCAACATGGCCTGGCGCAGCGTGCCGGAGGCCGATGCGGCGATCCACGCCCTGGCGGCCGAAGCCAGGGTGGCATGGGTCGAGCAGCCTCTCGCCCGGGCGAACCTCGATGGGCTGCGCCTGCTCCGACAACGCACCGGTGTCCCCATCATGGTGGACGAGAGCCTGCAGACCCTGCGGGACGCCTTCGAGGTCGCCCGCGCCGAGGCCGCCGACGTCTGGAACGTCTACGTCGTGGAAGCGGGAGGCCTGCTCGCCGCGGCCGAGATCTTCGCGCTCGCCCGCGCGCTCGACGTGCCGTGTATCATCGGCAGCCAGGCCGAATTGGGAATCGGCACCGCAGCGGCCGCGCACCTCGGCGTGGCGGTGCCCAACCTGCCGTATCCGTGCGAGACCTTCGGGCCGCTGCGCTACCCGCGCAGCATCGTGAATCCCGGGCCGCGCATCGAGGGTGGGCGGCTGCATCCGCCGGACGGCCCGGGTCTCGGGGTCCGGCTCGACATGGACACGCTGCGCGACTGGACCGTGGACGAATAGCGAACGGACAATCCGCGAGGGAGGAGCGACCGATGCCGTCACAGCGCCGCCATATTCGCCTGACGTTCGTCAAGACCGGTGAGTCGGTGGTCGCGGAGATGCTGGACGACGAGGCACCGACGGTCTGCCAGAAGGTGTGGGAGTCGCTGCCGCAGGAAGGCGGGACGCTGCACGGGCAGTACTCGGGCGCCGAGGTCTTCATACTCATCGAACCGCTGGACACGCCGTACGAGAATACCTGTCAGTTGCCGTTGCCGGGCGAAATTCTCTACTTCCTCGACACTGGCGGCGGCGTCCTGAATCCCAGGAAGACCGGTGAGATCTGCATCGTGTACGGCCGCGGCGTCACCCTGCGCGGCTGGGAGGGCGTGCCGACCCATTGCTGCCTCTTCGCGCGCATCCCCGGCGACTGGAAGTACGACTGGGTGGCGTTCGCCGAAGCCTGCCGTCGGGTCAGAACCGTCGGTCCGCAGCCGCTGCGGATCGAGCGCGCGTAGGCGGACGCGATCACAGGCGCGGCCGCCCAGGAGGGAAAGACCGCGTCGCAGAGAACCAAGGGGCCACCGATCGACGCACCACAGTGAGGGGGGAACTGTATGCGAAGATCCGGCGTGTCGCGCTCTCTCTTGATCCTGGCGGTCCTGGTTGGGGCGGCGGTCTGGGTCCCGGTCGCGCCGGCTGCGCCGGCGGATCGGCCGCTGCGGGTCGCGCTGCAGGGCTCGCCGCCGAGCCTCGACTGGCAGGCCAACAGCAGCTTCCTCACGGTCGTCCCGGCGCTCCACATCTGGGAGCAATTGTTCGTGTTCAACGCCAAGGACGAGGTCGTGCCGTGGCTCGTGGATACCTATACGATCTCGCCCGACAGCCTCACCTACGACCTCACCCTCCGCAGGGGCGTCAAGTTTCACAACGGCAAGGAGATGACGGCCGACGACGTGATCGCCTCTCTGGCCCGGTGGCGGCGTGTGTCGCCGGGCGGCCGCACGACCGGCGCGGTGATCGCCAGTGTGGACAAGACCGGCACGCACGCGCTGCGCATCCGGCTCAGCCGGCCGTTCGGCGCGTTGCTGGCCAACTTGGCCAATCAATCATTCTCGATGGTCGTGATGCCGGCCGAGCAGGGCGAGGTGCCCGCCAACCAACTGCGGGAGTACATTGGCACCGGCCCGTACCGGTTCGTGGAGTGGCGGTCCGACCAGTACGTCATGGTTGAGCGCTTCGACGGGTACGTCTCGCGTCCGGGGCCGCCAAGCGGTCTCGCCGGTCTGCGCAGGGCGGTTACCCGGCAGATCCAGTTTCGCATCGTGCCCGAGGCGGCGGTCCGGTCCGCCGGTCTCGTGGCCGGCGACATCGACGTCGCCCTCAACCTGGTCAACGACGACTACGGCCGGCTGCTGCGCACACCCGGGCTCACGCTGTTGGTCGTCAAGCCAGACTCGTGGATCGGCCTGTTCTTCAATCACGCGCTGGCGCCTATGAACAACCTGAAGATGCGTCAGGCAATCCAGGCTGCGCTCGACCACAACGCCATCATGTTCGCGGCCGCGGGGTCCCAGGCGTTCTACCGGCTCGACCCGAGCATGATGTACAAGGAAACGGTCTGGCACTCGACCGCCGCGAAGGAGCTGTACAATCAGCGGAACCCCGGCCGCGCGCGCCAGTTGCTCCAGGAGGCCGGGTACCGGGGCGAGCCGGTGAGCCTGATGGCGACCCCGTCGTTCCAGCAGTTCTTCAACGCCGGCGTGCCGATCAAGGCACAGTTGGAAGAGGTCGGCATCAACGTCGATCTCCAGAACCCCGACTGGCCGACCATGATCCAGCGCCGGGGCCGGCGCGATCAGTGGCACATGCTGATCACAGGATGGGGCGCGCTGCCCGACCCGTCGATCTTCGCGCAAAACTACCACTCCCAGTCCGGCAACTGGGGATGGTTCGGACATCCCGACATGGACCGCTACCTCGACGCCATGAACGCCAGCGCGAACTTCAAGGACCGCAAGGCGGCCTTCGACAACGTCCAGCGCGTCTTCTACGAGCAAGTGACGAGCATCAAGCTCGGCGACTACTTCTCGTTGCGCGGGTGGCGCTCGAACGTCAAGGGCCTGCAGAGGTACCGCGTGCCGGTGTTCTGGGGCGCCAGCATGGAGTGAGCCGCTCCGCCGCCATGAGGCGGGCGGCCGCGTAGGCTCCCGTGTCTCAGTATCTGGCGCGCCGTGTGGCCGCGCTCGTCATCGTCCTGGGTGTCGTCAGCGTGATCGCCTTCGTGGTCACCCGGCTGGTGCCGGGTGACCCGGCGGGCGCCATGCTCGGCCTCGAGGCGCAGGAGGAGGACATTCGGGCCATGCGCGAGCGCCTGGGCCTGGATCGTCCCCTCCCCGAGCAATACGTCCGCTGGCTCGGGTTGGCGCTTCGCGGGGACCTCGGCGACTCGGTCTTCATTCACAAACCCGTGACCCAGGCGGTGACCGAGCGCCTTGAGCCCACCGTGCTGCTCATGGTGATGGCGGAGACCGTGGCGCTGGTCGTGGGGATCACGACCGGCGTCATCTCCGCGGTGCGGCGCGGATCCTGGATCGACCAGGGCTTCATGCTTCTCACGCTGTTCGCGGTGTCGGTCCCGGAGTTCTGGCTTGGGCTCAACCTCATCATCCTCTTTGCCGTACAGTTGCGCTGGCTGCCGAGTTCCGGATACCTGTCGCTGGCGGAAGGACACCTGGCGACTTTCAGCCATCTGCTGATGCCGGCGGTGTCGCTCGGACTCATCCACTCGGCGCTCATCGCCCGGATGACCCGGTCGGCGATGCTCGAGGTATTCGGCCAGGACTACGTCCGGACGGCGCGGGCCAAAGGCGCCCCGTCGCGCCTCGTGACCTTCCGGCACGCCCTGAAGAACGCGATGGTGCCGATCCTCACCGTCATCGGCCTTTCCGTTGCCGGGCTGCTCGGCGGCGCCACGGTCGCGGAGACCGTCTTCGCGATTCCCGGCGTCGGCCAGCTCGTGGTGAACTCGGTCTCGCGCCGGGACTACCCGGTCATCCAGGGTGTGTTGCTGCTGGCGGCCGTCGTGAACGTTGTCGTGAACCTGGTTCTGGATCTGCTGTACCTGCTGGTCGATCCGCGCATTCGGTACGCGTGACGGCGCCGCCGACGCTCTTGAGCGCCTGAGGACTATGCGGCAACTGTGGCGAGAGCTCAAGCACAGGAAACTGGGGATGGCCGGCGCGCTCGTCCTGCTGCTCATCGCGGCCGCGGCGGTGGCGGCGCCCGTGCTGGCGACGACGTCGCCGACGAGGCTGTCGATCCAGCAGCGGCTCAGCCCCCCCAGCGGGACGCACTATTTCGGCACCGATCATCTGGGCCGCGATGTCTTCAGCAGGATCCTCCACGGCGGGCGCACGTCGCTGTGGGTCGGTGGCCTCGTCGCCATCGCGTCGGCGGCAAGCGGCCTGGTGCTGGGTTTGACCGCCGGCTACTTCCCACGCCTGGACGCCGCGCTCATGCGCGTGATGGACGGCATGATGGCGTTTCCCGCCATCCTCCTGGCGCTTGCCATCGTCGCGGCCACGGGGCCGAGCGCGGTCAACGTGGTGCTCGCCCTGACACTCGTCTACACACCGCGCATCGCTCGGGTCGCGCGCGCCGCGGTGCTGACCGTGCGGCACCTGGAGTACGTGCAGGCCATTGAGGCCCTCGGGGGGCATCCGACCCGAATCCTGGCGCGGCACATCTTTCCGAACACGCTGGCGCCCGTGCTCGTGCAGGTGAGCATCACGTTCGCGTACGCGATCCTGGCCGAAGCCGGCTTGAGTTTCCTGGGCGTGGGGCCCTCGCCGGTGGAGCCGACGTGGGGCAACATCCTGGCCGAAGGACGGCAGTATCTCCACAACGCGCCGTGGATCACGCTCTTCCCCGGCGTCGCCATCAGCCTGACGGTCCTGGGTATCAACCTGATGGGTGACGCCCTGAGAGACGCCCTGGATCCTCGGCTACGCGGCGGGAATTGACGGTGCCGGCATCCGGCGCGCCCGGGGCCCGCGTCGTCTATCACGTCTATCGTACACGATAGCGTTCGACCTTCGCGTCATCGAGTGCCACCCCCAGGCCCGGCCGCTCCAGGGGGCGCGCCTCGCCCGCGTTGATCGGCAGCGGCTCCGCCAGCACGTCGCTCTCGTAGAAGAATGGGCCGAGAATGTCACAGGGAAACTCTTCGGCGCCGATGCCGGGCGTGGACATCGCGAGGTGGATCATCGCCGCGCTCGCCACGCCCAGTTCCAGGTTGCTGCCGACGGTGCACGTCAGACCCGCGGCTTCGGCTACCGCCGCGACCTTGCGCGCCGGGCCGATGCCGCCGCCCTTGCCGACATAGACCGAGAGGATATCCGCGGCGCCGGCGCGGACGACCGCCATCGCGTCCTGCAGGGTGTACACGCTCTCATCGGCCATGACCGGCACCGGGACGGCCCGGCGGACGTCGGCCAGCCAGGTTACGTCCAGCGCCGGCACGGGCTGTTCGGCGAAGTAGATGCCGAACTCGGTCAGGCGCCGGATCGTCTGAATCGCCACGCGCGGAGCCCAGCCGCCGTTGGCGTCCACGCCCAGGCGCACGTCCGGTCCCACGGCCCGGCGCACCGCGCGGACGCGTGCCACGTCCTCGTCAGGGTTGAGGCCGACCTTGACCTTCATGGTCCGGAACCCCTGATCCACCGCCCAGGCCGCGATCTCGGCCGCCCTCTCGGGTGCCTGTCCCGAGACCGAGAACTTGGTCGGCACGAACTCGCGCACCGGCCCGCCGAGCAACCTGTAGACGGGCAGGCCGGCCGACTTGCCGAGCAGGTCCCACAGCGCCATCTCGAGGGCCGACTTCGTGAACGGATTGCCCGCGACACCCCTGGCCAGGCGCGCGGTGAGCCGCTCGATCGCGGTCGGGTCTTCGCCGACCAGCAGCGGCTCCAGCAGCGTGCGGATGAAGTGGGCGGCCGACACCTGATCCTCCCCGCTCCATCCCGGCGTGCACGAGACCTCGCCCAACCCGACCAGGCCGCCGTCGGTGTGCACCTTCACCAGCAGGAAGGGCGACGTGGTGTGCGCGCCGCGGCCTCCCCTGATGGCCCGCTGCGGGTCGATCGGTACGCTGACCGGAATGGTCTCGACCCGGACGATCTTCATGCGTGGCGGCCTCCGGATGCTGCGCGGCGCGCCGGTTCGATCCCAAGCAGTTCGAGCGCGTCACGGTGAATGATGCCCTCGACCACCTCATCGCCGATGCGCGGCAGGCCGGTGCCCTCGACGACGCGGTTGATCCCGCGCAGCGCCGCGATCGACGCCTCCACGGTCGTGAAGGGAAAGTCGGTGCCGAAGAAGATCTTGTGCGCGACGCCGTACTCCACGGCGCTGGCCAACGCGAAATAGAACTGCATCGGTCGCGGGAAGATCGCCGACATGTCGGCGTACACGTGCGGGTGTTTGCGGACCACCGCGATCATCTCGTCGCACCAGGGGTGCCCCATGTGCGCGATCCACATGCGCAGGTCGGGGAAGCGGCGCGCGATGTCGTCGAGGAGGACGGGCCGCGCGTGAACCAGCGGCGCGTCCCGGACGAACGTCGTGCCCTGATGCCAGATGACCGGGATGCCGAGCCCGTCGGCGGCCTCGTACAGCGCGTACGCGTCGGTGGACCACGGATCGAAGTGCTGATAGATCGGGGCGATCTTCAATCCCCGCATCCCGAGGCGCCGTACCGCGTCCTCCAGGATCTGTGGTGCACGGGGCCGGGCGGGGTCCACGCTGGCGAAGCCGATCAGCTTGTCCCGATGCCTGGCTACGTAGGCGGCGACGTACTCGTTGGGGACGACCAGGCCGATCCGGGGCGCGTCGAAGGCGAGGACGATCGCCCGATCCACGCCCGCCATCGCGGTCCAGTGCTCCTCCGGCGACGCGTTCCAGAGGGGTTTGCCCCACACGCGGAGGAGATCCTCCAGGATCGCGCCGCCGACGTGCTCGCCGGCGATCCCGATATGGGTATGGCAATCCACGATCATGCCGACAGGCCCACCAGGGAATGAGATCGTTCAGGTGAGAGGCGGTCTTCCACGAACGGCGTGCGTTTCCTGTGTTGCCCGGGCGCCGGCCGCCGTCCGCTACCGGGCCGTGATCAGGGCGCGTCGGCGATGCCGGCGAGAGCGCAGCGAGCCGACACACGCATGCTAGACTCGGGTGGGTGACCTCGCGGCGGAGTCCGGCCGCGCGGGTCCACCGGAGGGACTGACCCGTGGACGTATTCGTCACCGGCGCGACCGGCACGCTTGGTCGTCCAACCGTGCGGGAACTGACGGCGTCCGGGATTATCGTGCACGGACTCGCCAGATCGGATCGCAACGAGTTGCTCCTGCGCGAGCTCGGCGCCAACCCGGTCCGCCTTGACCTGTTCGATCGGCGCGCGCTCGAGATCGCCGTCAAGGGCCGCGACGCGATCCTGCACCTGGCCACGCAGATCCCGCCGCTGAAGGACGCGCATCGGCCTGGCGCGTGGCATGAGAATGACCGGCTCCGCGCTGACGCGACACGCCTCCTTGTTGACGCGGCGCTTGCCGGCGGCGTGTCCACCCTCATCTACCCGAGCGTGTGTTTCTTCTACCCGGACCGCGGGGACGAGTGGATCGAGGCAGCCCCTCCCAGCGACCCGCCGCACCTGCTGCGTTCCACTCTCGCCGCTGAAGCCGAGGTCGCGCGGTTCACCGAGGCCGGAGGGCGTGGTATCGTCCTGCGGATGGGCGCGTTCTACTCGTCGAGCGCGCCCAACACGCTCCACACCCTTGCGCTCGCCCGCCGGGGACTCGCGCTGATGGTGGGACGCGCAGACGGGTTCCTGTCACAGATCTGGGTCGAGGACGCGGCGAGGGCGCTAGTGGCTGCCCTAGAACGGGCCCCGGCCGGCACCTACGACGTTGTGGACGACGAACCGCTGACGCGCGGAGAGATCGTGAGGCTTATCGCGCGAGCCGTCGGTCGGAGGCGGCTCCTGGTGCCGCCAATGTTCCTGGTCCGGCTCCTTGCGGGGAAGGAGGGTCTGTTCGCGGCGCGCAGCCAGCGGGTGTCCAACCGCCGATTCAAAGAAGCGACCGGCTGGACCCCGACCGTGAAGAGCGCGCGGGAGGGGTGGGCGCGCGTCGCCGAATCGGCGCGGTCAGTGGGGTGAGGGCGAATCCTCCCGTGATGTCGGCAGCGTCCCGACCGATCAGGTGGCGCGTTCATCTCCGTTCGGCTCCGGAGTTGGTGTACGCGGCACTCGAGCGGCCGGAGGGCCGCCGCCGCTTCTGGGCCGAGTCCGCGGACGAGGTCGAGCGCGACGTCATTGAGTTCCGGTTCACCGGCGGTGAGATTTGGCGCTCGCGGATCCTGGAGCGCGTACCGTTTAGGCGATTCACCGTGGCGTACTTCCAGGGGAGCGTGGCCTCGTTCGAGCTCGAGCCTGACGGAGCGGGCGGGACAGAGGTTCGGCTCACGGAGGAACATGTGCCGCCAGGCGCCTGGCTGGACAATCACGCCGGTTGGGTGAGTGTGCTGCTCGCCCTCAAGGCCGCGGTTGACTTTGGGGTTGACATCCGCAACTGCGATCCTCGCCGGTCATGGGCGAGAGGGTACGTGGACGTCTAGCACGATTCTGCAGGAATCGGTGAGGATGCCAGTGCCCGCGGACTGAGGGCCCGGTGGCCGGCGCGACCCTGATCTTGTCGAGCCGCGGCGAGCCGTGCTAGACTCCGGCTGCATGCGGCGATGACGGGGCTCCCACCCCGGAGCCGCGGCCGATGAGGCCGCCGGAGGCGCCCGTGACCGCGCGCAAAGTGCCGTAGCCGGAACAAGGGTGGTACCGCGGGAACCTCCCGTCCCTTGGGGATGGAGGTTCTTCTCTTTTGGAGAGCCGATGTCCACGGAGTCGCAGGCGTTCGTCAAGGAGATCCCGAGCAAAGCCGAGGCGTTCTCGGACTGGTACACCGCGGTGTGCCTCAAGGCCGAACTCGCCGACTACTCGCCGGTGCGGGGCTGCATGGTCGTACGCCCTTACGGCTACGCGCTGTGGGAAGGCATTCAGCGCTGGCTCGACGAGCGCTTCAAGGCCACCGGACACGTCAACGCGTACTTCCCGTTGTTCGTGCCCGAGTCGTACCTCAAGAAGGAGGCCGAGCACGTCGAGGGGTTCGCGCCTCAGGTCGCCTGGGTCACGCACGGCGGCGACGAAGAGCTGGCGGAGCGGCTCGCCGTGCGGCCGACGTCCGAGGCCATCATCCTGCCGATGTACGCCAAGTGGATTCAGTCGTACCGCGATCTGCCGGTCCTGCTGCTCCAGTGGAACAGTGTTGTGCGGTGGGAGAAGGCCACGCGGTTGTTCCTCCGGACCGCTGAGTTCCTGTGGCACGAGGGCCACACCGCCCATGCCACGCTGGAAGAGGCCGACCAGGAGTGTCTCACGATCCTTGAGATCTACCGGCAGTTGCTCGAGGATGTGCTGGCCATTCCGGTCTTGACCGGGAAGAAGCCCGATTCGGAGAAGTTTGCCGGCGCCGACTGGACGTACACGCTGGAGGCGCTCATGCCGGACCGTCAGGCGATTCAGGCGGGAACGAGCCACTTCCTCGGCCAGAACTTCGCGAGAGCCTTCAACGTGAAGTTCCTCGACCGCGACAACACCGAGAAGTACGTCTGGTCCACCTCATGGGCCGTGACCACGCGCCTCATCGGCTCGCTCGTGATGACCCACGGCGACGATCGCGGCCTGGCGCTGCCGCCGAAGATCGCGCCGGTCCAGGTCGTCATCGTGCCGATCCTGGGCAAGGCGGGCGCCGAGGTTCTGGCTGCGGCCCGCGCGCTGGCCGCACGCCTGGGTCCGGTCGCACGGGTGAAGCTCGACGACCGCGACGAATACACGCCCGGGTGGAAGTTCAACGATTGGGAGATGCGCGGCGTGCCCGTGCGTCTGGAGATCGGCCCGCGCGACGTGGCCTCGAACCAGGCGGTCCTGGTCAAGCGGACCGGCGGCGGCAAGGAGACCGTCTCGCTCGATGCGATCGAATCCCGCGTCAGTGCGGCGCTCGATGAGGTCCAGCGGACGATGTTCGAGCAGGCCAGGGCGTTTCGCGATGCGCACATCGTCACGGCCGCCACACTCGACGCGCTGGAGGCCGCGATCCGCGATCGGCGGGGGTTCGTGCGTACGGACTGGTGCGGCACGCAGTCGTGCGAGGACGCGATTCGGGAGCGCACCGGCGCGTCGCCGCGCGTGATCCCGCTCGATGACCGGCCGTCGGGGACCTGCCCGGTGTGCGGCAAGCCCGCGACGGCGACGGTATACTACGCGCGCGCGTACTAGGGTTGTCCGGGTCGCGCCCCGGAGTTCCCTACCCCCGGGGCGCGAATCCTGCGCCGGTCGCTACCGGCAGATGGCTCGGGCCGCTCCTTTCGGGATGACCACGAGCAGGGCCGTCTTGCGAGGGGAGCCTTCCAACAGGACGATCATGCCCTCGTAGTACCATCCCAGCAGCGCGCTGCCACGGAAGTTTCCCACCGAGGCGCAGACCGGCGCGCCGTACGCTTTGATCAGGTCCACGTCGGTCGAACCGACGCGCACGCCTTCGAGCGTGGCGATCGCCGGGTTGGCTGTCACGATGAAGAGCGCCTTCCCCCCGTCGAAGTATACGGACAGCTTGCGCGTGTTCCATTCGTGCCATCCGCCGCCGACGGACGACGGCGGCAGCCCGACCGCTTGCTGCGCCTGGGCGGGTGTCATGCCGATCTTCACACCGCCGATGCCGTCGCCGGGTCGGACGGTGTCCGCCTCAGCCGGCGGCTCCCCGGTCCGATCCAGCGAGGTCTGCGCCGTGGTGTCGCGCAGTAGCGATTCCGCCGCCACGCCGGAGGCGGCGTACTTGAACCCGGTCGTCCCCTGGCCCTGGACGTTCCACGACGCGACGAAGATCCCGACGACCTTGCCCCGACCGTTGACCACCGGCCCGCCGCTGTTGCCGGGCGCGCCGCTCACGTCGAGCGCGATGAACCCCTGCGCCGTCTCGGTAGCGCTCACGATGCCGGCCGACACCGAAGGCTCGGTGGCGATGGTGGTACCGAGCGGGAACCCCCAGACCCAGATCTGCTCTCCCTGGGCCACCTTGTCGCCGCTGAACTCCAGCTTCACCGCGCCCTCGGGCACGCTGGTCGCGATGAACGCGATGTCGCGTCGCTCGTCGCAGAGGAGCTGACGGCCTGCGGCGCGCGAGCGTGCCGCCCAGAAGTGCACCTGGATGGCGGCGGCACCTTTCACGACATGACACGCCGTGGCCACCAGGGTGGGCGAGACGATGAACCCGCTTCCCGTGCCGCCCGGCGTTTCGATGAGGACGAGCGCGTCTTTGGCCTGCAGATGCGTCGTGATGTTCGCCCGGGCTGGCGCGACCGCAATCGTCATCGCCACCGCAAGCACGAGCGCTGTTCCCTTGAGCCGCCACATGTCTGATCCCTCCGATGATCGTCCGTTGCACTTTGAGGGTAGACAGTGGTCCTCGTGCGGCCATCGGCGCAGCGTCCTGGTCCGGCACGCCACGGGCCCTGTGTTTCCAGGACACCGGTCCAGGACACACAGTCCATGGCGGTCCCGGTGATGCCCCTCCGATGTCTGGATGGGTGTTTCCCGGGAGGAGAAGCGTCACGAGCTCGACGCTCACCGCGACGACCGGCTTCCCGCCGGCCGCTGGATGCGGAGGCATGAGCGTCCTTCCTCCTAGTCATCGCACCGGTGTGGGCAGGAGTGCCGTACGGCGCAGCCACGCTTCGGTCTCGCGCATCGCGAGGTCGAGCGGCACCCGCGGTGTCCAACCGAGCGCGGCGCGGATGCGGGCGGTGCTGACGTGACTGCGTCTTAACAGGCACGGCAGCTCGTCCCGGGGCATACATGCCGGTCGGTTCATGAGTCGGGCCCACGCCTCGCTCGCGGCTGCGGTCGCGCGGACCGCCCAGGATGGCGCGGAACGCAGCGGGCGCGCGGCCATGCGCGCGTAGTGCCCGAAGAAGTCGCGCCACGTGACGTCGCCGTCGGCCACGTTGAAAGTGCCGCCGCGTGCGTCATCGAGCATGCCGGCGGCCACCACGGCGTCCGTGAGGTTCCGGATGTAGACCGGATGGCAGAATCCCTGGCCGGCATCCACCACGAGCGGCACGCCGTACCACAGCCGCCGCAGTGTCCTGCCGGCGACACGACGGTCGCCCGGGCCGAACACCCGGCCCGGGCGCAGGATCACCGTGTGCAACCCGCGGCCGGCGGCGATCTCGATTTCCCGCTCGCCGGCGATCTTCGATCCGCGGTATGGACCGAGCGGCCACAACGGGGCGCGCTCGTCGATGCTGGCGGCGGTCGTGGGGCCATACACCGCGAGCGAACTGAGATGTACGAGTCTCTGGACCTCGCTTCGCAGGCAGGCTTCGGCAAGATGCCGCGTGCCCACCACATTGGCCTCGAAGGCCGCTTCCCAGGTGAACGGCGCACCCGTCCAGCCCGCACAGTGGTAGACCGTGCGGCAGCCGTCGGCCGCGGCAACCAGCGTCTCAGGGTAGCGAAGATCGCCGATCATGGCCCTGATGCCGCGCTCTTCGAGGGCCCGAGCCGCAGCGGCGGACCGGACGAGTCCACGCACGCTGAACCCCATCTCCACCAGATGATCAGCGAGGTAGCCGCCAATGAACCCGGCGGCGCCGGTGATGAGCACCGTTTCTCCGCGGGCGCTCGCCGGACGCCAGGGCTTCAGAGGTCTGCCCTCGAGCGTCAGGACCGGGCTGTCCACAAGGAGAGCAGCCAGACGGCCGTGAATCCGGCCAATCCGGCCAGCAGGAGCAGCCAGCCCGCAACCAGCGCGCTGCTGATGACGCGTTGAAAGATCTCAGGCAGGATATCCATCCGGAATGGCCCCCTCCCACACCGCCTGGTTCGACCCTACCGCCGCGCGCGCGGCGGACCATCGGCCCGGCGTCCTGGTCGAGGAGAGGCGGTGTCCCGGGTTTTCGGGACTACCCTTGCGGGGGCTCCGGCGCTTCGCGGGGGCCCAGGCCATGCCGCGCGGCGATCAGCGCGGCCTCGGTGCGGTCGTTGGCGTGCAATTTCGAGAGGATCGCGCTCACGTGGTTGCGCACGGTCTTCTCGGCGAGATACAGGCGCTGCGCGATCTGGCGGTTGGGCAGGCCCTCGGCCAGCAGCTCGAGCACTTCCGCCTCGCGGCGCGTGAGCTGCGCGAAGAGATGCTTCTGTCCCCGGATCATGCGGTCGGTTCGGGCGAATTCGTTGATCACCCGCACCACGAGCCCAGGCGAGAGGAAGCCCTCGCCCGCGCGCGCCGCTTTGACCGCCTGGACAATCTGCGCGATCGAGGCGTTCTTCAGCACGTAGCCGATCGCGCCCGCTTTGATCGCCGCGAAGAGATTCTCATCGTCATCGTGCACGGTCAGGATCACCACGGCCGTTTCGGGGATCTTCTCCTTGACCTGGCGGGTGAGCTCAATGCCGTCCATGCGCGGCATGCGCAGATCGCTGAGGATGACGTGGGGCTTGTGGGCCAGCGCGTCAATGAGCGCCTCGCGGCCGTTCGGGCTCATCGCGACGATCTGGAAGTCGGGCTCGCGACCCAGGAGTTCGGCGAGCGCCTCCCTGAAGGTGCCTTCGTCTTCCGCGATCAGAACCCGGATCTTCTCCATGGCTCACCGTCCCCTGATGGGAAACGTCGCCGTAACCGTGGTCCCTCGTCCGGCGGCCGAGTCGATCTCCATCGTCCCGCCGGCCAGGCTCACGCGGTCACCCAGGTGCCAGAGCCCGCCTTCACCATCGGCCTGGGCAGCGACCGCCTGGTCGAACCCGACGCCGTCGTCGTGAATGGCGCACCGCAGGCAGTCGTCCATGACCTGCAGCCGGACTTCCACGCGGCGCGCCTGCGAGTGTTTGGCCGCGTTCGTGAGGCTCTCCTGGATGACGCGGAGGATGGCGTGTTCGGCTTGGGGTGCGAGTCGGGGCAGTCGCGCCGGGATGTCCGCGTCCACGGCAAAGGTCCAGCGGTCGGCCAGAGCCGCCACCTGTTGCCTCAGCGCCGTGGCGAGGTCGACGTGCTTCGCTTCCGCGCGCAGCCGGCGCACGAGGTAGCGGAGTTCGTCGCCGGCCCGCCGGACCGTCTCACCTTCCTCGCTCAGGATCTGCGCCGCGCGCGCGGGATCTTCGGTGATCAACTGGCGCGCCAGCTCCAGCCGCGCGCCCAGGGCGGCCAGCAGGTACTGCACGCCGTCGTGAATCTCGCGTGCCAGTTCTTTCTGATACTCGGCCCGCTCCGCGGCACGCTCGTACAAGGCGACCGTTCTGATGACCCATCCGTACATCGACGCGACGACCATGATCGCGATGACACGGTAGATGATGTTGATCGTCCAGAGTGAGCCGGAGTGAAGGATGACCAGTGCCATGCCAGCGGACGCGACCGCGGTCAGGCCGAGCAGGTTCGTCAGGCTGCCCGAGGCCACCGCCGAGGCCAGCGGCAGGAAGTAGAGCAGTGCGAGCGCGTCCGTCGGATCGCGGATGGCCACGAGCGCGGCGGTAATGAGCAGTACGTCCACATACGGCCAGACGAGGTTGTACCCGGGTTGCCACGCGCGCAGCGTCTGCCACGTGCGGACGATGAGGTAGACGAACGCGACGACCGCGAGCGCGCTGAGCTCTCGGGCGTTCGGCGCGTGCGGGCCGCGCCAAGACGGGATGAGGAACCACGCGAGCGCGAGCGGAGCCAGCGCCCACAGGTGCGCCAGGATGATGAGCTCGAGACGCCGTCGCAGCGCTCCCACGCCGGCTTGCTACGCGGCCGGGTGTCGAATACCTGCTACACTGAACGTTGGCGCGAATAGTTCATCACGCTATGGTGGGCCCGATTGTAGGGCCGCGCGCCGCGTGCCGCGAATCCCTGGCAGGTGCGGCACCTCGTCCTGCGCCGGCCGATCGTGTTTCTCGATCTCGAGACGACGGGCCCGAATCCCGGCGTCGATCGCATCGTCGAGATCTCGCTCATCAAGGTACATCCTGATGGGCGGCGCGAGTCGCTGACACAGCGGGTCCATCCCGGCGTGCCAATTCCGGCCGAGGCCACCCGCATCCACGGCATCAGCGATGCCGATGTGGCGGACGCGCCGCGTTTCGCCGACATTGCCAGGGACATCGTGCGGTTCATCGGCGAGGCCGATCTCGCGGGCTTCAATGTGCAGCGATTCGACCTTCCGGTGTTGCTGCGCGAGCTGGCCGTGGCCGGGCAGCGCCTCGACCTGACCGACCGCGCGATCGTGGACGCCCAGGTAATCTATCATCGCAGAGTGCCGCGCGATCTGGCCGCGGCCTATCGGCTGTACTGTGGCAAGGACCTGCGCGACCCGCACAGCGCGCAGGCCGACGTGGAGGCCTGCCTCGAGGTGCTCGATGCGCAACTGGCGACGTATCCCGACCTGCCGCGTACGCCCAAGGAACTCTACGAGCACTTCCTGCCGCCCCGCGAGCCCGACGCGGTGGATCCTGAAGGGCGGTTCGTCTGGCACGGCTCCGAGGCAGTGCTGGCGTTCGGACCGGATGGGATTAGAGGCCGGCCGCTCCGCGAGGTCGCGGCGAAGGATCGCGGGTTCCTGGAGTGGATTCTGCGGAAGGACTTCCGGCCCGAGGTGAAGGCGATTGCGCAGGATGCGCTGGACGGCAAGTTCCCGGTGCGGCGCGGATAGCCCATGCCATCTGCCACCGAACGTGTCGCCCAGGCTCTAGCCGAACACGGCCTCCAGGCAGAGATCTCGGAATTCCCCCAGGGGACCCGCACCGCCGAAGATGCGGCGCGCGCCATCGGCACGACCCTTGGGCAGATCGTGAAATCCCTGGTGTTTGTCGCCGATGACCGTCCCGTGCTGGCGCTGGCGTCGGGTAAGAACCGCGTGGACGCGCGGAAGCTCGCCCGGGCGGCCGGCGCCGGCCGTATCGAACGGGCCGCCGCCGATCTGGTGCGCGCCGCGACCGGCTTCGCGATCGGTGGCGTCCCCCCGGTCGGGCATGCCACACCGCTCGATACATTCATTGACGAGGACCTGCTCGGTTATGACATCGTCTACGCGGCGGCCGGGACGCCGACCGCGATCTTCCCGATTGCGCCCGCCGATCTCGTGCGGGTGACCGGCGGTCGGGTGGTCGATCTGGCGCAGCCGTTGTCGGGCGGCGAATGAAACAAACCGCCGCGGCCTGACGTTACTTTCTGAAATCCCCGGAGGTGGTGTGATGCGGCCCCGCGCCCTGGCTCTGTGCTTGACACTCATCGTGGCAGCGGTGGCGCCCTCGCTGGCGCTGGCACAGGCCGCGCCGTCGGCCGAGGCGGCGTTCGCACACGTCCAGCACCTCGCCGGAGTGATCGGGCCGCGAGTGTCGGGCACACCCGGAGAGCGTCAGGCCGCCGAGTACCTCCTGGCGCAACTGCGCCAGTACGGGTACGCGGTCGAGCCGCACGCGTTCCAGTTCCCGTACTTCGAGGCCCGGCGCGTCGAGGTACAACCGGTGGGTGCCGCGCGCCCCATCCCGAGCCAGGCGCTGTTCTACTCCGCTCCGACCGCCGCCGGCGGGCTGGAGGCCGACCTGGTCTTCGTCGGCCTGGGTCAGCCCGCGGATTTCGAGGGCAAACGCGTGACCGGCGCCGTCGCCTTGATCGAGCGCGGCAGCATCACCTTCCGCGAGAAGGTGGCGAACGCCGCGGCGCGCGGCGCGGTGGCGGCCCTCATCTACAACAACGCCGCCGGCATCATCTCGGGCACGCTGATCCAGCGTTCCGAGATTCCCGCGGTGACCATCGGCCAGGACGATGGCAAGCGCTTGGCCGAGGCAGCGCAACAGGGCCGTGTCCGGGTGCGGCTGCTGGTGGACACGCTCTTCGAGACCCGCGCAGCGACGAACGTCGTCGGTACCAAGCGCGGGGCCGCGCGGCCCGAAGAGATCATCGTTGTCGGCGGCCACTTCGACTCGGTGCCCGGCGCACCCGGGGCGAACGACAACGCGTCCGGCGTGGCCGCGGCACTCGAGGCCGCCCGCGTGCTGGCCGGCGTGCGGACCGCGCGCACGGTGCAGTTCGTCTTCTTTGCGGGCGAAGAGCAAGGCCTCTTCGGCTCCACCGCCTTCGCGACCGAGCGGCGTCAGGGTGTGGTCGCGATGATCAACCTCGACATGGTCGGTTGGGGCGACCGTCTGATGATCGGCGCGTCACCCGGGCGCGACGAGGCCGTGATCAATGCGACCGAACGTGTCGCGCAACGCTTGAACATTCCGGTCACGCGGTTCCGCGCCGGCTCCAGCGATCATGTGAGCTTCGAGCGCCACGGGATCCCGACGGTCTTCTTCCACCGGGGCATCGACCCGTACTACCATCAACCCGGCGACGTACCGGCTAACATCACGCCGCGCCACCTGGAAGAGGCGGCACGGCTGGTCGTGGGGCTGATTCAAGAGCTGGCGCAGGTACGCGCAAGCCGATTGGCGCCGGCGCGCATCCGAGGCTAGAGACCGCCCAGACTCTCGCGCCAGCGGCGCCGGCCCGGCCACATCCAGTACCGGCGGCTCGGATAGTAATCCACCGGCGCGTCCGGATGCCGCGCGCGGAAGGCCCGGTAGCGCGCCAGCAGTTGGCGATAGCGCGCCTCCGACGACCGCAGCGGCGTGTGCGGGAATCGGATCATGTAGTCCTCCAGCCACCACATGTTCCGACGGTTGAAGCGCCAGTCGTAGCGCGCGATGGCGCGCAGGTCAATGAGGGCATAGCCGGTCAGACGACCGGTCCAGTCCACATAGGGATCGTAGTAGCTCCAGACCAGATCGCGGATCGAGCGGTAGACCGGGCGCCGGCCGTGCAGGCCCGCGTCCCGCGATCGCGCCACCGAGCCCCACCGGCCGCGGTGTCTGAACACGAGTAGCACGTGGTCCAGGTTGTCCTGCGACTCGAGGCTCACCACCAGTGGCGGGTAGCCGTGCTGCTCCAGGATCACTGCCGCTACGAGCGCGGCCTCAATGCACATTGTTTCGCCCGCGCGGAGCACTTCGCGAAACGACGCCAGCTTCGGACCGACCCGGTAGTGGTTGTAGCGCAGCCCGAAGTTCAAGAAGGTCTGCACCTGACGCGGGGTGCGATGGGCGTCGATGATCGCGAGCTCGCGCCTGGTGAACGCCGAGCGCGGCGGCGGTTGATAGACAGTCACGGCCGCGAGTGTTCGCCCGCGGCGTCATCGATGCCTGCCAGGTCCGGGGAATCCCTATTTCCGATCAATTATTGGCAGTAGTGGACAGGATAGGTGACACTTCCACTGTCAGCAACTGGCGGAGAAGGCGATGAAGGCCTTCCTCACGTGGCATGACCGGCCCTACAGGAAGACGCACAATCTGCTCGAGATCGGACAGCAATGCGCGGCGATTGATCCCGTCCTCGAACCCGTCCTGCGCCGGGCGGCCGGCCTCACTGAGTACGCATGGAAGTTCAGGTATCCCGGGGAACCCGACGAACCATCGCGTGAAGAGGCCGAAACCGCGCTCACCATCGCGCGGTCGGTGTATGAGGGCATTCGGGCTCGCCTGCCGGGAGATGTGCTCCCCTGACCGATAACAACTCCGACAGCCGGACGCACCGCCAGCGATACGTTTGGCTCTGCCGTCCGATAGCCAAACGACACCACGTCGTGTCGTTTGACACCCCCAACATAGCCGAAAGATGTAGCCGTTTGACTCGCGGAAACCCCTCCGAGACCCGACGCTCCCGCCCCGCAGCCTCCGTACGCTGAGGCCGCCAGCGTGCTGCTGTCAAAGGAGGCTGTCGCCATGCGTTGGCTGCGCCGCGTCCGCCGCCCCGGCAAGTGTGCCCTGACCGTGCTCCTGACTCTGCTGTTCCTGGCCGTCTCATCCTTGCCGCGATTCACACCACGGGCAGAGGCGGCCAATCAGGCCGCGCCGCCCTTGCCGGTGCCGGAAGACCCGTTGGGCCAGCAGCCGGAGCAGCAGGCCCCCGAAACCGCGGTCAGCGTGGACACCCGCGACGGCCACGTGACCGCCCGGGTGGTGGACATCTGGGGGCCGGGTCGGACGCCGTTCATCGTGCGGTCGCTGACGAACGGCGAGTTCACCACCGTCGGCGGGGCCGGCACCGGGGTCGCGCCCTGGCAGTTCAACCACCTGCTCGACACCGTCGGCCTGACCGATGCCGGGCTCTACAAGATCGCGGTGCGCGAGCCGGACGGGAACCGAACGCGCTATAAGTACCTGACTCGCGAAGGCAGTGGCACCGAGCAGTGGGACGTCTACGTCGATGACATCGGGACGTACACCACCCTGAAGATCCACTTCGTGAACTGTTTCTGGGACCCCGGCACCCCTGCGCGGCGCGCCGCGTCGACGCCGACACCCCGGCGCGCCGCCGACACAACGCTGGGGTGGGTGTGCGACTGGGATGGCACGTACACGGTGTACCTCCCGAAGGGCCTGACACGGAAGTTTCGCAAGAACCCCGCGCCAAACGAGACCGGCCTGCTCCCCGAGCGGATGCCGACGCTGATCGAGGAAGAGCGGGACGCCAACGGCAACGTCACGACCTTCACGTGGACGACCTTCGCTGACCAGATCCGCGCGTACATCGCGTCGGTGCGCGACCCAGTGGGGCGCATGACGACCTATACCTACGAGCGGTCGCACCAGGAGTGTGTGAACGACCCGTGCACGCAGATGCGGTGGCACTACCGCGTGCGGCAGATCACCGACCCGTGGGGACGGACCGCGACGTACACGTACGACGCGAACCGGCGGTTGACGTCGGTGGTCAACGGCGCGGGCTTCACCACCAGCTACGCCTACGGCGTCAACGGATTGACGGGATTGACGAACGCGCGGGGGCACGCGACCTCGGTGCAGTGGACGACGCTGGCGGGGTACGGCCGGGTGACGCGGGTGACGGCGCCGGACGGCAGCGCCACGACGTACACGTACACGTTCACCGGCTCCCGGCCGCGGCGGACCGTGGTGACCAACGCGAGGGGGCACACGACGACCTATGACTTCTACCTGGGCGACGACGAGCGCTACATTGGCAATCTGGAGCAGGTGATCGACGCGCTGGGGAACGTCACGCAGTACACCTATGACGACCGGCACAACGTGACCCAGCAGAGGGATGCCCGCAGCAACCGGACGACCTACCAGTACAACAGCCGGAACAAGGTCACGCAGGTGGTCCGGGCCGCCGGCACGCTCAACTTGACCACGACCGCCACCTGGGACGCCAACGACAACCAGCTCACCCTGACCAACGCGCGGGGTATCGTTACCCAGTACACGTATGACACGAAGCACAACCTGACGCATGTGAAGAAGGCGGCGGGCATTCCGCAGGACGAGAGCACGACGCAGTACGTGTACAATGCCTGGGGCGGGGTCACGCAGGTCATCGATCCCCGAGGCTACATCACCAGCTACACGTACACAGCCCGGCGGCAGGTCCAGACAATCACCCCGCCCGTCGGCGGCCCGATCAGTTTCACGTACGATGCGTTCGACGACCAGCGAACGAAAGTGGACGGCAACGGTCGCACCTGGTCGACCGACTACAACGCTCAGCGGCTGGTGACCCGTGAGGCCGATCCCCTGAACTACGCCGTCACCCACGCTTACGACCAGAACGGAAATCGTACCAGTACCACGGACGCCAAGGGCAAGACGACGACCTTCACGTACGATAATCGCGACCGGCTCATCCGCATCACCGATCCGTACACCAGGCAGACCCAGTACCAGTACGACGCGGTTGGCAATCTCACGCGGGTCACCAACGCCCGGACCTTCGCCACGGTCTTCGACTATGACGTCGTGAACCGGCTCAGCCGCGTGACCGACGCCCTCGGCAAGTTCACGACCTACCAGTACGATGCGGTCGGCAACCGCACGCAGATGGTCGATCGCAAGAACCAGACCCACGCCTACACGTACGATCAGGCCAACCGGCTCACCCAGGCCAGCGCCGGCGGGCAGACCATCACGTACACCTACAGCCTCACCAGCCAGCGCCTGACGATGGTCGATCCGATCGGCACGACGACCTACGGGTACGATAGCCTCGACCGCCTGACGTCCACCCAGTACCCCGACAGCAAGACCGTCACGGCCACGTATGATCGGGCCGGTAACCGGGTCACGTTGACGAACCCGGGCGGGGTCACGACCCAGGCCCAGTACGACGGCGCCAACCGTTTAACCCAGCTCACGCAGGGGACCCTCACCTGGGCGTTCACCTACGACGCCGCCGGCAACCGGACCCGGCTGACCCATCCGAACGGCACGAGCACCGACTACGCCTATCTGGGCAACACCTGGCTCTCTTCGATCACCGACAAGACGCCGGGCGGCGTGGCGTTCCAAACCACGAGCTACAGCTACGATCAGAACGGCAACCGGACCAGCCAGACGGACAGCAGCGGGCAGGCAACGTTCGGGTACGACGACCTGAACCGGCTGACGAGCGCCGCCTACCCGGGCGGCTACGGCACCTGGGGCTGGACCTACGACGAGGTCGGCAACCGGCTGACGCAGACTGGCCCGAGCGGGACCACGACCTACACGTATGACGGCAACAACCGGCTCCTCCAGGCCGTGGCCGGGACCACGGTGACGTACGGTTACGACGACAACGGCAACCTCCTGACCATCTCCACCGGCCGGTCCTTCACCTGGGATGTGTTCAACCGGATGACCCAGGCGACCGGGCCGGGCGGGACGGTGACCCACACCTACAACGGCGATGGGCTGAAGACCCGGCGCGTGGGGCCCGACGGGACCCGGCGGTACTTCTACGACGGCATCCGGCCGATCTGGGAGACGGACGATGCCGGCGTGATGACGGCCCAGTACGACCGCGACATCTTCGGGAATCTCCTGTCTCGCCGCGAAGCCTCCGGTGCCCGACGCTACTACCACTTCGACGGCCTCGGCAGCACCACGGCGCTGACCAATGAGACCGGCGGCGTCACCTCGACGCTGCTCTACGACGCCTGGGGTAACCAGCGGGCGGCGACGGGGTCTGACCAGGGGCGGTACCGGTTCACCGGTGCGGAGTTGGACCAGGCGACCGGCCTGTACCACATGGGGGCGCGGTTCTACGATCCGACAATTGGCCGATGGCTGAGTGAAGACCCGGTGCAGAGCTTCAAGCCAGCGACCTTGAACTTCTACGCTTATGTCGCGGCCAACCCGGTCGTCTTTGTAGATGCGGCCGGCACTTGCGACCAAGCATGTTTGCAGGCGTTGAACGAGCAGCGCCAGAAGGCTGCCATGGTGGCAATTGCACTGGAACTGCTAACTGGCATCAGCGCGGTCGCGACTTACTCGGGGTATCTTGGCCAGAGCCGGAGTGATGGTCACATCGCGGCGATGGGTGAGCTTGTGGATAGGCTCCGTGCGGCGATGCCGTCGGAACAGGCTGATGACGAAGGTCTGGTCGCGGGGCCGGCCATCGGCCCTGCAAGACCGTCCACCTCGGTGAGCCCCGACACCGTTCTCGGGTTCTACGACTCGGCCAGTCGCCTCGGGCAAGCTGCGTTCTTCGGGGGCATCGCGTTGGGAGCACTGGGGCCTGTCGGCCTCACGGTGGGCGGAAGCCTTTACGCTGGCGCACGCATGCAGGCGGCTACCGCCACAAGACTGGATACCGCATACTATGGTGGGAGGATCTGGGGGATGGTCGATCCTCGACGCCAAGCTTGGTTCGACCTCCTGGGCCTCCCGCATCCGTGATGGACAGTAGCGGATCCCGTCCTGCGATGGCATGAGGGGTGAATCAACATGCTAGCCATGCTGTATGGCGCTCTCGGTGCGTACTTCGTGGCTCAGGGCGTGCGGCTCTCAACCGGCAAGGAGCGGAAAGTCGCACGCGGCTTGTTCACAGGGACAGCCGGAACACTGATTCTCCTCTTCGTGGCATACGACATTTTCACCTGGGGGAATCCTGCCTCGACGGGGCTCAGAGCTGCGCTCGGCGTTCTGGTGGGAGCCCTAGTTGGTGCGAAATCGCCCCTTGAGCCTTGGCGACTAACCACTCACAACCCGCGCCTCACTCCTGTCGCCGCTCTCTTGCTTGGGGTCGTGGGCGCCTACGCCGCCAACGTGTATGGATTGGAAGGGTGGGGGGTTCCGGCGGTCGCGGTGTTCATCGCCTTCGTCTCCTGGGCGCTTATGCGTCTGTATTGGCGGCTATGAGTAGTCAAAGCGGACCGTCCATGCCGCGCTAGATGGTTTCTCGTGGCTCAGGAGCCGACGCGTCATAGGTAGCTGCCGAAGTTGCCAGGTTCCGTGGACGTCTTTTGGGTCATGGGGGCGGCATTGCGATGGGCTTGTCCGATCCGCGGATGGGGTCCCGGACCCGCTGAAGCGTATCCACGCGCTAGGGTCGTCGCCCGATGCGCCTTAGCCGTTTGACACGGCCAGCCATAGCCAAACGGCTCGCGAAGATCAGGCGCGCACTCGATTCCGCCGGTCCGTTCCGTCGCCTACACTCACAGTGCGCGAACTTGACCAATTGATTGCTGCTTGTCTGCATGGCCTAACGTGGGAGAGGTTTCTTCCACATGATGTGTCGTACCGCACTTCTGGTGGTCGCCTTCGCGGTCACGCTGACCGGCGCGCCCATCGCCCAGGCCGCCCCCGGCAGCCTCTCCGTGACCGTCCGCCCCGCCGCTCCGGGCGCGCAAGTCACCCTGACGGCCAGCGGACCGGTCCGCTTCACCGTGCGCCACCTCACCAGTCCTGAGCGGTTGGTCGTCGATCTCTCTGGCTTGGACGCTTCGTCGCTGGCCGGGACGCAGGAGCTCGTCGTGCCGCCGGTCCGGGCGGTGCGCCTGGCCAAGGTGACCGGCGGCGTGCAGGTCGTGATTGACCTCACCGAGCCGGTGCTCGTCGATCTGAGCACGACCGCGGATGGCCGCAGTCTGACGTTGACGCTGCGCGGGGGTGGGCCTGCGGTCCCTCGTGCCGCGCCGGCCCCTGCGCTGCCCACCGAGGTGCTGCGCCTGCAGCACCTGAAGCCCCGCGACGTGGCGGCGCACCTGCAGAGCCTGCTGCCAGGGGTGCAGGTGCGGCCCGATGAGGCGACGATGAGCGTCATCGTCATGGGGACGGCTGAGCAGATTGCGCAGGTCAAGGCGCTCGTCGCGGCGCTTGACGCCCCCCCCAGACGGCGCCCGTTACCGAGGTCGTCGCGCTCAAGGTCGCCAAGGCCGAGCTGCTCGGTCCGCTCCTGGCGGCCATCTTCCCGCAGGCAGAGATCCGGCCTGACGGCCGCCTGAACGCCCTGGTCCTCACCGCGCCGCCGGCGCTGCTGGCGCGGATCAAGGCCGTGGTGGCATCCTTGGATGTGCCGCCCAGTCCGTCGCCCACGGCACCCGTCACGGAGATGATCCGCCTGCAGCACGCCGAGCCGGCGCAGGCGGGATCGCTGGTGGCGGCGAGTCTCCCCGGCGCGCAGGTGCGGGTCGATCCC
>JAVKJV010000042.1:0-28784 GCA_031458775.1 Candidatus Fervidifonticultor quartus
GTACGCCATGCACGTCGCGGAGCGTACCGTGGCCACGCACGCGCTCTCGATCTTCGGCGACCACTCCGACGTCATGGCCTGCCGGCAGGTCGGCTTCGCGCTGCTGGCGTCGAACTCGGTGCAGGAGGCGCATGACCTGGCCTGCATCGCGCACAGCGCGACGCTGCGTACGCGCGTACCGTTCCTGCACTTCTTCGACGGGTTCCGCACGTCGTCCGAGGTCGCGCGGATCGAGATGCTTCGCGACGACGATCTGCGGGCGATGGTACCGGACGATCTGGTCAAGGCGCACCGCGAGCGCGCGCTGTCGCCCGACCACCCGGTGCTCCGCGGGTCGGCGCAGAACCCCGATGTGTTCTTCCAGGCGCGCGAGGCGTGCAACCCGTACTACCTGGTGTGCCCGCAGATCGTGCAGGAGACGATGGACGCCTTCGGCCGTCTGACCGGGCGGCACTACCACCTGTTCGACTATGTGGGGCACCCGGAGGCTGACCGGGTCATCGTCCTTATGGGATCGGGAGCGGAGACCACCCATGAGACCGTTGAATGGATACTCGCTTCGGGCGAGAAGGTCGGCGTGCTCAAGGTGCGGCTCTACCGGCCGTTCTCGGCCGCGGACTTCGTCGCAGCGCTGCCGCCGACGGTCAAGTCGATCGCGGTACTCGATCGTACCAAGGAGCCCGGCGCGCTCGGCGAGCCGCTCTACCTCGACGTGGTCACCGCGCTCCGCGAAGAGGGTGCCGGTCGGTTCACGACCGAGCCGCGGGTGATCGGCGGCCGCTACGGTCTCGCGTCCAAGGAGTTCACCCCGGCGATGGTCTTCGCCGTGTTCGCCGAGTTGGCGAAGTCCTCGCCGAAGCGGCACTTTACCATCGGCATCAACGACGACGTCACCGGCCTGTCGCTGCCGTTCGACCGCGAGATGGACATCGAGCCCGACGACGTCACACGCGCGGTGTTCTTCGGCCTGGGCGCCGACGGTACGGTGGGCGCCAACAAGAACTCGATCAAGATCATCGGCGAGGAGACGCCCAACTACGCGCAGGGCTACTTCGTCTACGACTCCAAGAAGTCCGGGCAGATCACGACGTCGCACCTGCGGTTCGGCCCGCGGCCGATCCGGTCGGCCTATCTTATCAAGCGCGCGTCGTTCGTGGCGTGCCACCAGTTCCCGTTCATGGAGAAGTACGACGTGCTCGGCTACGCGCAGCCGGGCGCCACGTTCCTGCTGAATGCGCCGTACGGGCCCGACGAGGTCTGGGATCACCTGACGCGCGAAGTGCAGCAGCAGATCATCGCCAAGCGGCTCAAGTTCTACGTGATTAACGCCCTCGACGTCGCCCACCGCACGGGCATGGGCGGCCGCATCAACTCGATCATGCAGACCTGCTTCTTCGCGCTCTCGGGGGTGCTGCCGCGTGACGAGGCGATCGCGAAGATCAAGGAGGCAATCAAGAAGACGTACGGCCGCAAGGGTGACGAGGTCGTCCGGCGCAACTGGGAGGCCGTGGATCAGACCCTGGCCAACCTGCACGAGGTGCGCGTGCCCGCCGCGGTGACCGCCGACCGCGCGCGGCCGCCGGTCGTGCCGCCCGAGGCGCCCGACTTCGTCAAGAACGTCACGGCCATGATCATGGCCCAACAGGGCGACCTGCTGCCGGTGTCGGCGTTCCCGGCCGACGGCACCTGGCCGACCGGCACGACCCGGTGGGAGAAGCGCAACATCGCCAACGAGATCCCGGTCTGGGATGAGAAGCTGTGTATCCAGTGCAACAAGTGTGTGTTCGTGTGCCCGCACGCGGTCATCCGCGCAAAGGTCGTGGAGCCCGCCCTGCTCGACGGCGCGCCGCCGACGTTCAAGGCGACGCCGTTCCGCAGCCAGGAGTTCAAGGGGTACCAGTACCTGCTCCAGGTGGCGCCCGAAGACTGCACAGGCTGCAGCCTGTGCGTCATGGTGTGCCCGGCCAAGGACAAGGCCAACCCCAAGCACAAGGCCATCAACATGGCGCCGCAGGTGCCGCTGCGCGAGCAGGAGCGCGAGAACTGGAACTTCTTCCTCACCCTGCCCGAGGTCGAGCGGTCGAGACTGCGTCACAACGTCAAGGAGTCGCAGTTCCTGCAGCCGCTGTTCGAGTTCTCGGGCGCATGCGCCGGGTGCGGCGAGACGCCGTACATCAAGCTCATGACGCAGCTCTACGGCGACCGCCTGCTGATCGCGAACGCGACCGGCTGCTCCTCGATCTACGGCGGCAACCTGCCCACGACGCCGTACACCACCAACCGCGACGGCCGCGGGCCCGCGTGGTCGAACTCGCTGTTCGAGGACAACGCCGAGTTCGGGCTGGGCATGCGGCTGGCCCTGGACAAGACGGCCGAGCAGGCGCGCGAGCTCGTAGACCGCTTGCGCGTGCAGATCGGGCCGGAACTGGCCGACGGGCTGCTCGCCGCCGACCAGTCCGGTGAGGCCGGAATCGCGGCGCAGCGGGCGCGGGTCGAGATCCTGCGCACGCGCCTGGCCCAGCTCGACGGGCCCGAGGCCCGGCGGCTCGCGCTCATTGCCGACGCGCTGGTGCGCAAGAGCGTGTGGATCGTCGGCGGCGACGGCTGGGCCTACGACATCGGCTACGGCGGCCTCGACCACGTGCTGGCGATGGGCCGCGACGTCAACATCCTGGTGCTCGACACCGAGGTCTACTCGAACACCGGCGGCCAGCAGTCCAAGGCCACGCCGCGCGGCGCCGCGGCCAAGTTCGCCGCGGCGGGGAAGCCCGTGGCCAAGAAGGATCTGGCCATGCTGGCGATGACCTACGGCAACGTGTACGTCGCCCGCGTCGCGTTCGGCGCGCGCGACGAGCAGACGCTGAAGGCCTTCGAAGAGGCCGACGCCTATCCGGGGACCTCATTGATCGTGGCGTACTCGCCGTGTATCGCGCACGGCTACGATCTGGCCTTCGGCGCCGAGCAGCAGAAGCTGGCGGTGGATAGCGGCTACTGGCCGCTGCTCCGCTACGACCCGCGGCGGGTCGCCGAGGGCAAGCCGCCGTTGCAGCTCGACTCCGGGCCGCCCAAGGTCGACCTCGCCAAGTTTACCTACAACGAGACGCGCTTCCGTATGGTCGAGAACATCGACCGGCAGCGCGCGCTCGATCTGCTCGAGGCCGCCCGCCGCGACATCACGATGCGCTACGCGGCCTATGAGCAGTTCGCCCAGGCGCCGCCGGCGGCAGGCGGCGCCAAGCCCGCCGCCCCGGCGCCGGCCGCGTCGTCGGACGCCGCCGGAGACTGAGAGGAGCCCCCATGGACCTGACCACGACGTACCTCGGGTTCCGCCTGCCCAATCCGTTTATGCCCGGCGCGTCGCCCATGGTGGACAACCTCGATACCGTGAAGCGCCTGGAGGACGCCGGCGCGTCGGCGATCGTCATGCACTCGCTGTTCGAGGAGCAGATTCTCCAGGAGCAGCTCGCGACGATCCATCACATGGAGGTGCATGCCGAGTCGTTCCAGGAAGCGACCTCGTACTTCCCGCGGCACGCCGAGTTTGCCCTGGGTCCGGAGCAGTACCTGGCACAGATCGGCAGGATCAAGAAGGCCGTGCGCATTCCGGTGATCGCGTCGCTCAACGGGATCACCGCGGGCGGCTGGGTGGAGTATGCCCGCCGCATGCAGGAAGCCGGTGCCGACGCGCTCGAGCTGAACACCTACTACCTGGCGACCGATCCGGCCGAGACGGGTGAGGCGGTGGAGCGCCGCACGCTCGACACGTTGCGCGCCATCAAGCAGACCGTCACCATCCCGGTCGCGGTGAAGCTGTCGCCGTTCTTCTCGTCGCTGGCGCATTTCGCGGCCCAGCTCGACCGCGCGGGCGCCGACGGGCTCGTGCTCTTCAACCGGTTCTACCAGCCGGAGATCGACATCGAGCATCTGGAGGTCGTGCCACGGCTGGAGCTCTCGCACAGCAGCGAGCTGCTGCTGCGGCTGCGCTGGCTCGCGGTGCTGCGCGACCGGGTGAGCGCGTCGCTCGCGGTCACGGGCGGGGTGCACACCGCGGTCGACGCCATCAAGGCGATCATGGCCGGCGCCGATGTGGTGCAGATGGTCTCGGCGCTGCTGCGCAACGGTCCGGACTACCTGCGGGCGGTCCGGCACGACTTCGAGACCTGGATGGCGGATCACGAGTACGCGTCGCTGGCCCAGATGCGGGGGAGCATGAGCAGCGCCCGGGTGCCCGATCCGGCGGCGTTTGAGCGCGCGAACTACATCCGGGTCCTGCAGGGGTGGAGAGGCTAACCGCGGTCGTACTATACTTGAGAGGCCGCTGCGAACGTGTGAGGCTGCATCCCGAGGAGGCCCCATGCTGATCGGTCCGAAGATGAACAAGGCCATCAACGAGCAGATCGGCCGCGAGTTCGGCGCATCGCTGCAGTACATCGCCATCGCGGCCTACTTCGACGGGCAGAACCTGCCGCAACTTGCGAAGTACTTCTACCGCCAGGCGACCGAAGAGCACGAGCACGCCATGCGGTTCCTCAAATACGTGCTCGAGGCCGGCGGCAAGGCCGTCATTCCCGCCATCGACGCGCCGAAGCCCGACTTTGGGTCGGCCGAAGAGGCGGTGAAGCTGTCGCTGCGCTGGGAAGAAGATGTCACCAGGCAGATCCACGCGTTGCTGGACCTCGCCGGCAAGGAGCACGACTATACCGCGGCCAACATGCTTCAGTGGTTCGTCAGCGAGCAGCTCGAGGAGGTCTCGAGCATGGAGCGGTTGTTGAGCGTCGTGCGCCGCGCGGGCGAGGGCGGGCTGTTGCTCGTCGAGGATTACGTCGCGCGCGAGGGCCATCCGGAGGACAAGGGCGAGGACTAGCCCGTCGCTCCGCCCATCGAGCGTTTCCGCAGCATGAACACGCCCGGCGCGCCGTCGTCACGGCCGCCGGGCGTGTTCACGTCCGCGTTTCTCGCGCTGTCACTGATGTCGCTCGTCACCTACTTCGGCGTCCAACTCCTGACAGCGAGCTTCCCGCTGTACGCGGCCCAGTTGGGCGCGGACGACGCCGCGATCGGCTTGCTGGTCGGGGTCATCGCCACGGTCTCGCTCGTCCTGCGGCCGTTCGCTGGCTGGTGGCTCGACCGGGGCCTCGTGATCCCGGCGCTGGTAGCCGGCATCCTGACGTACATCATCTCCGCGGTCGGCTACTGGATTGCCGCGTCGGTGGCCGTGCTGCTGGCGGCGCGCGCGTTCACCGGCGCCGGTGTCGCGCTGTTTGTCACCGGCGGGCAGACGCTGACCGTCAGCCTGGCGCCGGCGGAGCGCAGGGGCGAGGCCCTGAGCCTGTACGCGATCACGCACCCCCTCGCGCAGATTCTCGCGCCGCCGATCGGGGTCGCGGTCGCCCAGGCGTTCGGATACCGCTGGCTGTTCGCGGCGTGTATCGCGATCCACCTGATTGGACTGGCGCTCATGTGGCCGCTGCGCGGGGTGCGCGCGCCCGCGCGGCCGCACACGCGGTTGCGGCTGATCCATCCCGCGGTGCTGCTGCCGGGTGTCTGGATGCTGGCCCTCATGGTGACCTACGGCGCGGCGCTCGGGTTGCTGGCCGTGCATGCCGCGCGTCGGGGTCTGGGCAACCCGGGTGTGGTCTTTACGGCGATGGCCGTGGGCCTGCTGGCCGTCCTGCTCACGGTCGGCCGGGTGTCCGATCGCGCCGGCAGGCGGGCCATGATCGTTCCCGGCATGGCGCTGGCCGCGTGCGGCATGGGGCTGGCCGCGGTGCTCCACGGTTGGGCCCTGACGCTCGCGGGCGCGGTCATGGGCATCGGCCTGGGGCTGGCGCAGCCGTCGCTATTCGCGGCGGGGGTGGACCTCGTCGCGGACGAGGAGCGGGGCAGGGCGATCGCCACCATGGGGCTCTTTCTCGAAGTCGGGATCGGTCTCGGCGCGATCGGCGGCGGCGTGCTGGCGCGAAGCGTGGGGACGGACGTGATGTTCGGCGTAGCGGGGATGTTTCCGGCGCTCGGCGCGGTGATGGTGTGGCTGATCCCTGCGCGCGGCAGCGCGGCCCAGGGATAGCGACTCGCTGAGACTCAGCCTCCGGCTGGGAGACGAAGAAGCATTCTTCTCCGAAACTTTACAGGTGTGCGCTACTCTGGGGAGCGCCAGGCTGCGAAGACGGACCTGGGCAGGCAGGTCTGGAGGAGGGAGCCTCGTCATGCGGACGCCAACGCGCACCGGCCGCAACCGGCCGTGGGTCTGGTTCGTTGTGCTCGGCGCGATCGTGGTACTGCCGATCGCCTGGTACCTGGGCTCGCCCCTTTTCCTCGACAAGACCGTCAATGAGGTGTTTCCCATGAGTACGAACGCCACGTTGCCGGCGGGCGTGACGAGAGAGCAGGCGGAACAGGAGATGAGGGAGGCGTCGAAGCAGGCCGTGACCGCGGCGGACGGCATGCCCGCCGCCGCACCGACACCGCTCGCCGCCGGCGCGTTCGGCGACGTTGACGCCGTCCACACGGGAACGGGCACCGCGACGATCTACCGCATCGGTGGAGGCCTGGTCCTCCGGCTCGATCCCTTTCGGGTGACCAACGGGCCCGACCTGTACGTCTACCTCTCGGGGCACCCGGCCCCACGGAACAGCCAGCAGCTTCATGAGGGCGCCGCCCTGGAGGTCAGCCGGCTCAAGGGCAACATCGGCGCTCAGAACTACACGTTGCCCGCGGACATCGACTTGTCCATCTACCGGTCGGTGGTCGTCTACTGCCGGCGCTTCAGCGTCGTGTTCAGCACGGCCGAGCTGAAGGCGCGGTAGGCGCGGGAGCACACGCCGGCGAGGCCGGCGCGCAGTTCGGCCGCTGTCCGGTCGCTTCTCACGGAGGAGGGGATTCGGACCGGAATCGGGGGAAGCCCTTGTGTCACGGCCCCGGACGGCGGTACGCGGCGTCGCCGGTCGGCTTCGACTCCAAGGGGGTGGCGTGATGAAACGCCTGACCACGACTCTTCACTATACCAACATCGTGCTCTTCGTCTGGCTGCTCGCGCGGGCCGTGCTCAACCGCAACCTCCCGTCGTGGCTGATCGCGATCGGCATCCTGGCCGTCGGGCCCCTGGAAGATCCCCTGAAGGCGCTCGTGCGCAAGGGGCCCGCGCCCAAGGATACGCCTGCGGTGCAAATCGTGGACAAACTGACGAGCGCCGTGCTGCTGGCGCTGCTGGTGTGGGTCCTGCACCTGATCCGCTGATGATGTGCGATGGACCAAACCGTCCCGTAGCGGCGGACGCTACGTGCCCTGCTCGCCGCGGATGCGCGCGGTGTACCGCCCATAGTCGGGAACCAGGCGCTCGTATGAGCGGGTCATCAGCGGCGACGAGATCATGAAGTCCGCCGACGCCCGGTTGCACGCGATGGGGATGTTCCAGACGACCGCGATGCGCAGCAGCGCCCGCACGTCGGGGTCGTGCGGCAGCGGTTCCAGAGGATCCCAGAAGAAGATCAGGAAGTCGATCTCGCCCTCGGCGATCTTGGCGCCGATCTGCTGGTCCCCGCCCAACGGGCCGCTCTGGAGCCGCGTGATCGCGAGGTCGAGCGTGGACTGCAGCAGCTCACCGGTCGTGCTGGTGGCGTACAAGATGTGCTGACTGAGCGTGCCACGGTTATAGCCGACCCACTCGAGCAGATCGCGCTTCTTGTTGTCGTGCGCGACCAGCGCGATGTGCTTGCGTGCCTCCATGGGCAGTGCGAGGTGCTCCATCGAGTCCCTCCAGTGAGAGGTTGGCGCTGCGCTTCGGCCGGGCCGGCTCCTGCCCTTTGTCTTTACTGTAGCAGCCCGACGTTGCAGCGCCGCCTCCTGCCGGAGGTGCTCATCGGCATGCCGTCACGGACGACGATACCAGCCCGAAGCCAAGCGCGTGTGAGGGTGGGGCCAATCTTGCGTGAAGGAATGGCGAAGGTGCAGGCGAACCGGCTCGGCATCCGCGGCTGAAGGGATGGGCGGAGTGGATCTCACGATCGTGGGCGCCGGCGCGATTGGCGGCATCACCGGCGCGTACTTGATGCGTGCCGGGCATCGTGTCCAGTTTGTCGAGCGCGACCCGGATCACGTCGCCGCCATCCGCCGCAACGGACTTGAGGTCGGCGGCATCGCCGACTTTCGCGTCCGGGCGCCGGTCTGCTTCCCGCACGAACTGACCGGTGCGGTGTCGGTCATCATCCTGGCGGTGAAGACGCTCCACACCCGCGAGGCGCTGGAGCCGCTCGTGCCGCACCTGGCGCCGGACGGCGTCGTGGTGTCGATGCAGAACGGCCTCGAGGAAGAGAAGATCGCCGCCCTTGTCGGCCGCGACCGAACGATCGGCGCGTTCTTGACGTTCGGCGGTTACTACGACCGGCCGGGCCGCGTCGTCTACAGCGGCCCCGCCTCGCTCCGGGTCGGCGAGTTGGACGGCCGCATCACCCCGCGGGTCACCACGCTCGCCCGCGTGCTGTCCGACTTCCATCCGACCGAGGCGACCGACAACATCTGGGGGTTCCTGTGGGGCAAGCTGATTCTCGGCGCGGTCTACTTCGCGACCGCCACGGTGGACGCCGACGTCGTCGACATCCTGGGCCGGCCGGAACGCCGGCGCAGCCTGACCCGGCTCGCGGCCGAGGCCGCGGACGTCGCGGCCGCGCTCGGCATCCGCCTCGAGGCGGTTGACGGCTTCGACGCGGACGTCCTGCGCACCAGCCGCACCGGCGACTCGACGACGGCCGATGCGGTCTGGAGCGCGCAGGTCGCCTACTGGCGCCGCGGGCTCGCGACCCGCACCGGGGTGTGGCGCGACCTGGCGATCCGCCGGCGCAAGACCGAGGCCGGCCCGATCCTCGGCGCCCTGATCGGCGCGGCCGAACGCGCCGGTCGTGCCGTGCCCCGGGTGCGGGCGCTGCGCCGCATCATCGAAGAGATCGAGGACGGGCGTCGCGGTCTGTCGTGGACCAACCTCGACGAGATCGACGCCGCGCCGTGAGTTCCGCCGGTCGCGCGGCCTACGTGCCGGCGGGTCCCGGCGCGAGGGCCATGTGCGTCCGGCCCGCGTGGACGCCGCCGGTCACGTACAGCACCTCGCCGGTGATCCACGAGGCCCGGTCCGAGGCCAGGAACAGCACGGCGTTGGCGATGTCGTCGCCTGAGCCCGTGCGGCCGAGCGGCGTCGCGGCCAGCATGTCGCGCACGTAGGGGTGCGGCGCGTCTTCGGGGCGCGCGATCACGGTGTCCAGGACCAGACCCGGCGCGACCGCGTTGACCCGGATGCGATGGGGGCCCAGTTCAATGGCCAGCACGCGCGTCAGCATATCCACCGCGGCTTTCGATCCGCAGTAGTGGGCGCCGCCGGCGCGCGCCGAGGTTGCAGCGCCTGACGAGATGTTGATCATGGCGCCCGGCGCGCCGCGGGCGATCAACTGGCGCGCCACCGTACGGCAGCAGATCATCGTGCCCTTCACATTTACGTCGAACACCTGCTCCCACTCGGCCGTCGGCATGTCCACCACACGCGTGGTCGGCACGTATCCCGCGAAGTTCGCGAGCACGTCCACAGGCCCGACGGCCTGCAGGCCCTCGGCGACCACGCGCTCGACATCTTCATCGCGTCTGATGTCGGCGCGGAGCGCGGCCACCGGCACGCCCGTCTCGCGCGCCAGGGCCGCCGTACGCTGGAGCGCATCGTCGTTGACGTCGGTCAGAATGAGACCGGCGCCTTCGCGGGCGAACGCGAGCGCACAGGGACGGCCGAGCCGTCCGCCGGCACCGGTGATCATGACCACGCGGTTGCCGAACGTCATCGGGGCTCCTCCGCGCCGGCGAGGCAGTCTTCCAGCGTCCGGATCGCGGCGCTGAGGGCCGTCGCCACCCGATTGCGCGCGCGTATCAGGCGTACGGTCAGATGCCGGGCCTCGTCGCTGCCGCGATCGAGATGCGCCAGGCGCCTCGCATCGTCGAGCCCCGGCAGCAGCGGCAGTGCGAGCGCGGGGTCCTGGTCGAACGGGCCGGCGCGGGCGTATCGAATCGGGACCAGCGCGCGCTGGAGGCCGACGAGGCAGCGGTTGATCTCGCGAGTGCGCGCTGTCGGACGCTCACCGCCGCGCGAAACCTCGCGGGTCAACTGGACGGCCAACCGCTCGACGGCGGCCGCCCGGTCCAGACAGGGGGAGAGGTCGAAACGATCTCCGGCCGCACGCTGCAGGTCTTCCAACACGGCGCTGATCTCCCGCGCCGCGGCCGCGAAGCCCAGCGGGAGCACCGGTGACGTCAGGAAGCGCCAGACCGCGCCGAGGTAGATTCGCGTGTCTCTGACGAGGATCGCCTCGTCAACTTTATCGACGGTGTCGTGCGGGGTGTGCCACCACCACCCGGTACCCGCGCCCCGGCGGTCGCCGCCGCCGAAAACTGCGGCCATCGGATTCACGTGTCCCGGCTCGGACGGTTGTTCGGACATGTTGGCGAACAGACAACTCAGGCCGATCCCCCAGAATGCCTGATCGCCGGCTCGGTGCATGTGGCGTCCCGACCACTCCTGGCCCGCATACGTCTTGAGGAGATCATCGGCGATGGCGCCGGTCTCGGCCATGGCGGTCGTATCCGCCACCACGGTGTTGCCCGCCCCTCCGGTCGAGTCCACGTTGATGTGCCCCACACATCCGGCGTGGATGTCTTCCCAGCGGGCGTCGGCGTACCACGTCGAACTCGAGTACCGGCCCTGGGAATGGCCTGACCAGAAGAGCACCCGCATGCCGCGCGCCCACCGGTCGCGGTGTTCCGCGCAGAGCTGCGCCACCTCAAGCATCGTGGCGTTGGCGCCGCCGTTGTCCATCGCGCCCGCGTACCACGAGCAGAAGTGGCCGCTGAACATCAGCCAGTGGTCGGGATCGCGGCCGGGCAGGGAGGCCTCGACGATCGGCGTCTGCCGCCATCCCGTGTCCATCTCGACGTGCAACCGCAGGCGTTGCGGCCCTCGGGCGACGGCATCCCGGAGCGCGCTGCCATGCTCGGCCGCGGCCGAGACAATGACCGTGGCCGGCAGCCTGGCGAGGTCCTCGTCGGTCGGGCTGCCCCATACCGGTGACACGCACATGTCGTGGATGTGTTCGTGCGGCGAGATATGCACCTGCCCGGCGGCGCCGCGTCGGCTCGCTTCGCGCGCGGCGGACGGGCCTGCGACACCTTCGAGTAGCAGGATCTTGCCTCGGACATCCAGCCCCTCGAAGTCCGAGGGCCGGCCCGCGCCCGCGTAGAGCATGTCGGCCTCCAGGCCGCCG
Source organism: Candidatus Fervidifonticultor quartus (assembly GCA_031458775.1). Taxonomy (GTDB): domain Bacteria; phylum Sysuimicrobiota; class Sysuimicrobiia; order Sysuimicrobiales; family Humicultoraceae; genus Fervidifonticultor_A; species Fervidifonticultor_A quartus. The sequence continues at coordinate 11,289 of JAVKJV010000042.1, forward strand.
GCCGGCGACGGCCGGCTGAACGAGTGCGCCTTGACCGGGATCGCCCGTCCGTTCCACTCAAGGCGCGCCTGACCCGGGAGGCTGATGTAGGCGTCGTGCACCAGCACCCGCGTCGCATAACCAAAGTTGTCGAGGACCTCCGCTAGGTAGTCCGCGGCGGCGCGCTCGTCCGGCGTGCCCGCGTGACGGTGCCACCGGGCGAGGTCGGTGACATACCGCATCAGACGGGGCCCGGACACCGTCTCGGCGAGCGCGCGTTCCAGAGATCTCAACGCGTGCATGGGTTCCACCTAACGCGGCAACATGCGCCGCCACTCGCTGCCGCGCGACGCGACGACGGCGATGCCGACCATCACGGCCGCGAAGAGGATCAGCAGCGCCGACAGCGCGGCGATCGTCGGGTCCTGCCACTTCTCCATGTAGAGGAACATCTCGATCGGCAGCGTGTTGTTCTCGCCCCGCGTGAGGAAGATTGAGCTCTCGACCTGGTCGAACGACACGATGAAGGCCAGCAGCGCGCTGATCACGAGTCCGGACCGGATCTGCGGCAACACGATGTGCCAGAGCACCTTCCCGGACGACGCCCCGAGGTCCTGGGCGGCCTCTTCGAGCGACGCATCGAGCCCGACGAGGTTGGCAGCCAGGACGTTGATTACGAACGGCAGCACGACGATGACGTGCGCGAGCGTGATCGGAACGACGCCGCCCTGCATGCCGAGCCGTGCGAAGAAGATGAACCATCCGACGCCGAGGACGATCTTCGGGATGACGATCGGCGACAGCAGGAAGCCCCGGAGTGCCTCCTTGCCGCGGAAATCGGACCGTACCAGGGCCAGGGCGCAGAGCAGCCCGACACCCAGTGAGATCACAACGGCGACCGAGGCGATGACGACGCTGCGGACGAACGCGCCGCGGAACGCCGTCTGCTCGAACAGGTGCGCGTACCAGCGCCACGACAGTCCCGGTGGCGGGAAGACGCCGTACGCCACGCTGCTGAAGGAGTACACGACCACAATGACCAGCGGCAGGAGCATGAAGCCGACGCCCAGCGCCAGCGTCGTGCGCAACAGTCCGCTCCGCAGTGCCTCGGCGCGGCGCTCGTGGGTTTCAATCGCGGTCTCGCGGTCCGGCGTGGGTGTGCTCATCGGGCTAGGCTGTGGGCAGCCGCCGAAGCAGCGCGTTCAGCGCCCGGACGGCGGCCATGGAGATGATGAGGAGTGACAGACCCGCGACCGCGCCACCGGGCCAGTTGATCTCGACCGTGCTGTTGTAGACCGCCAGGGGCAGTACCTGGACGCGGCCGCCCCCGAGCAACTGCGGCGTGACGAACGCGGACAATGCCAGCGTGAAGCAGATCAGCGCGCCGGCCACCACGCCGGGCATGGTCAGCGGCAGGGTCACGTGGAGAAATGTGTCGCGCCAGCCCGCGCCGAGGTCGCGGGCCGCCTCTTTCAGCGACGGGTCGAGCCGCCCCATGACGCTGTAGATGGGAAAGATCGCAAACGGCAGGAGGATGTGCGTCAGGCTGATCACGACACCGCGCATGTTGAACAACAGACTGATCGGCTCGCTGATCACGCCCAGCGCGCGCAGCGTCGTGTTCACGAGCCCCTGGCCGGCCAGCAGGATCAGCCAGCCGTAGGTGCGGACGACCACGCTGACCAGGAGCGGCGAGAAGAGCAGCAGGGCGATGGCGGTCTTCGCCGCCGCGCCCTTCACGCGGGTGTGCAGCGCGTAGGCGACGGGATACCCGATCACAATCGCCAGCAGCGTGACCACGAGCGACAGCCGCAGCGACGTGCCGATGACCCGGTACGAGAACGGATCGGTGAAGTACGCGGCGTAGGTGCGCAGCGTCCAGACCGACAGGATGCGTCCGTCTCTGAACTCGTGGAAGCCGTTGATGAGGTACACGCCCAGCGGGATGACGTAGAGTACGGCCATGAGCACGAGCGCCGGCGCCAGGAGCCACAGGGTGGTGCGTCCGGTCAGCCTCACTCGGCCGTCACCGTCACGGCCTGCCGGGCATCCCACCAGGCCCCGACCTCGTCGCCGACCTCGTACAGCGGTGTGCCGCGCGTGTACGGCACCGCTGCCTGCACGCGGAGCGGGCCGGCGGCCAGCCGGTACTTCACCACGTAGCCTGAGAACGCGCGGTCTTCGATCCGTCCCCGCAGGACACCGTCGCCGGCGCGGCCGGGATCGAGGTGCACGCGTTCGGGTCGCACGCACACGGTGGCGGCCTGGCCTGGCCGCTCCCAGCCCTGACGCTGCGCGCGCACGCGCGCGCCGTCGGCGCGCAGGACGATCGCATCCTGCTCGAGACTCTCTACCACGCCGTCGACGAGGTTGGCATCGCCGATGAAGTTCGCGACGAACCGGTTGGCCGGCCGCTCGTAGATCTCCAGCGGGGGACCGACCTGCAGCAGCCGGCCGCCGTTCATGACACCCACCCGGTCGCTCATGGCCAGGGCTTCACCCTGATCATGCGTCACATAGATGAACGTCGTGCCCAGCTCGCGCTGCAGGCGCTTGAGTTCCTCCTGCATCTGGAGCCGCAGCTTGAGGTCGAGCGCGCTCAGCGGTTCGTCGAGCAGCAGGACGCGCGGCCGGTTGACCAGGGCGCGGGCGAGCGCCACCCGCTGCTGCTGCCCGCCGGAGATCTCGGTGATCCGGCGGCGGTCCAGGCCCGTCAACTGCACGAGGTCCAGCGCTTCGCCCACGCGCTGCCGGATCTCGCGGTCCGGCAGCCGCTGCATGCGCAACCCGAACGCGACGTTATCGTAGACGCTGTAGTGGGGGAACAGGGCCAGGCGCTGGAAGACCATGTTCGTCGCCCGGCGGTTGGGCGGCGTCTTCCCCATCGCCTGCCCGTCGATGTAGACGTCGCCATCGTCGATGACCTCGAAGCCGCCGATGACGCGGAGGGTCGTGGTCTTGCCGCATCCCGATGGTCCGAGGAGCGAGAAGAACTCACCCCCCTGAATGGCCAGCGACACGGCCTCGACGGCCACCACGGCGCCGTACCGCTTGGTGATGTTCCGGATCTCGACGTGGGCGCCGTGCGCGCGCGGATCGTGCTCGGTCATGACATGCGAAATCTCCTCACCAGGCACGGCGCGCCGGGGGCCGCGGCCTGCGACCCCCGGCGCACAGCGCGGGTGCGCTTGCGGCTAGAGCCTCGACTTCACCTCGCGCTCCCATCGCTGCCGCCACTCGCTGGCCTTCTGGCCCATGGTCGCCCAGTCAAGCCAGATGGCGTTGTCGAGGAGGCGGGGGTTGAGGATGGTGCGGACGGTCTCGGACATCTCCGCATCGGGCATCGCGGGGATTCCGAATGTCAACCGCGCGTACCGCGCGTTGTTCTCCGTCGCCAGCAGTTCATTGATGATCTCTTCGGCGACCTTGATCTGCTCAGGCGTGCTCCCCTTGACGATCTGCAGGTAGATCGGGAACGCGATGACGCCCTCTTTGGGGACCGCGAATCCCAACGGCGCGCCTTCAACCTCCCAGAACTTCCAGATGCTCGTGAACCAGGGCGCGATCAACGCCTCGCCGGTCACGAGCAGGTTCCTGAGCTGGTCGTTGCTGCCGACCTGCGCGCGAATGTTCTTCGCGTTCTCCGCCCAGATCTTGAAGCCGGGCTCGATGTTGGTCTCGCTGCCGCCGTTCAGGCGTGCCGCGAGCACCAGCGGCCAGAAGTTGTTGTCGAAGAAGGTGACCTTCCCGCGCCACTTCGGGTTCCACAGGTCGGCCCATGACGTCGGCGGTTCCTTGACCAGATTCTTGTTGTACATGAGCCCCACGCCGCTGATGCCGTAGCCGATCCCGCGATTGCCGGGCCGGCGCATCGTGGCGTGCACTCGGGTCATGTTGGGGATGCGCGCGGGATTGAGCGGTATCCACATGTCGTCGGCGTCCCCGCGATTGCTGATGTCGATGTTGAAATACCCGAAGTTGATCAACGGCTTATTGGGGTCGGCCTGCTTCGCCGCGATCATCCGCGGATAGGTGACGGTATTGTTCGACTCCCAGAACTCGATCTCGACGTGCGGGTTGTTCCGCAGATAGCGCGCGACGACCTCACGGGGCACGACGCCCTGGTTGGCGCCGGCCCAGATGAACATGGTCACCTTGACGCGAGGCGCGGCGGTGGCGGGCTGGAGTACGAGCAGGCTTCCCGCCAGCACCACGATCAGCATAGACGCCAGGACGGCGCGATGACGCGACCACGAAAGGCTCATACGGTCCCCCCTCACCCGTGTCTTACCGGTCGTTGGGCCTTATATTACCGCGGCACCCGGAGATGATCCTGCGGGCCGGCGCGGACGTCCGGGGTGTCAGGACCCCCCGGAGCCGGGATAGAGCCGGTCGGTCTTCGCAGCCATGATGAAGTCGTTGCGGTGCAGCCCGCGGATCTTGTGGGTCCACCAGGTCACCGTCACGCGTCCCCATTCGGTGAGCAGCGCCGGATGATGGCCTTCCTCTTCTGCCGCCGCGCCCACGGCGTTCGTGAATGCCAGCGCCCTGGCGAAGTCCGGGAACTTGAACACGCGTTCGAGCCGTTTGATGCCGTCGCGCTCCACGACCTGCCAGTCGGGCACTTCGGGCCGCAGCGCGGCGATCTGCGCGTCGGTCAGGGTCGGCTCGCCCCCCCGGCAGGCGGTGCACTTCATCTGCGTCAGTGATGCCATCGCGTCCTCCTGTGCGGTGACGGCCGCGCCCGCGCTACGCGGGCTCGATGTCGTGCGGCAGGCTCTCCTTCATGCCGGCCGGCGTGATGCGGATGAACTCCGCCTTCTGGTGAAGCTCGGGCAGCGTTCGCGCACCGCAGTAGCTCATGCCCGAGCGCAGGCCACCGATGAGCTGTGCCAGCACATCCGCGGCTTTGCCCCGATACGGCACCGTGGCCTCGACGCCCTCCGCGACGATCTGGCTCAGATCTTCTTCTTCGATCGGCGCGTCGAGCGCCTGCCGCCGTGCCGCGGCCCACAGGCTGGCCATCCCCCGGTAGGTCTTGTACTGGCGGCCGTTGCGCATGATGAGCGCCCCCGGGCTCTCCTCGGTGCCGGCCAGGAGGTTGCCGAGCATCACGGTCTGGGCGCCCGCCGCCAGAGCTTTGGTCATGTCACCCGAGTTCCGGATGCCGCCGTCGCCGATGATCGGCACACCGGTGCCCGCGGCCGCGGCCGCCGCCGCCATGATCGCGGTGAGCTGCGGCACGCCGGCGCCCGTGACGATGCGCGTCGTGCACGTCGAGCCGGGCCCGACGCCGACCTTCACCGCGTCCGCCCCACGTTCAATGAGATCGGTGGTGGCCTCGGCGGTCGCGACGTTGCCGGCGACGAGGTCGGTGGTCGGGAAGCGCTCGCGCAGGCGCGCGAGCGCCCGCAGCGCGGCCTCCGTATGTCCGTGGGCGACGTCGAGCACGAGCGCATCGACTTCTTCGGCGACCAGGGCTTCGGCGCGCTCGAGGTAGTCGCCGCGCACGCCGACCGCCGCGGCCACGCGCAGCCGGCCCTTGGCATCCTTGGTTGCGTGCGGGTGCTTCAGCCGGCTCTGGATGTCGCGGCCGGTGATCAGGCCCCGCAGGCGGCCCTGCGCGTCGACCAGGGGCAGCTTTTCGATGCGGTGCTCGTGGAGCATGCGACGCGCCGTCTCGAGTCCGGTGCCGGGCGGCGCGGTGACCAGGCGCTCCCGAGGGGTCATGACCGTGGAGAGCGGCCGGTCGGGGTCATCGGCGAACAGGAGATCACGGGCCGTCACCATCCCGAGCAATTCCTCGTCGCCGTCCACGATGAGCAGGCCGGCCGATCCGTGCTCCTGCATGAACTGCAGCGCGTCGTGCACGGTGCGGTCGGGCTTGAACACGTACGGGTGCTCGATGACGATGCTCTCGGCGCGTTTCACGCGCCGGACCTCGCTCACTTGCTGCTCGACGGTGAGGAAGCGGTGGATAACCCCGATCCCGCCCGCCCGCGCGATCTCGATGGCCATCTCGCTCTCGGTGACCGCGTCCATGTTGGCGCTGACGATGGGAATCGCCATCTCGATGTGGCGGGTGAACTTCGTGCGGGTATCCACTTGTGAGCGGCTGGTGACATCCGAGCGCTTGGGCACCAGCAACACGTCGTCGAACGTCAGACCCAGTGGGATTGTGTGATTGTGCATCGGGTGTGCTCCCGGAGGGCGTCGAGTCCTATCAGGCCCCCACTGACCATCGTATTATGAACCGAAACGGTCCGATGTGCACACCGGCGGTTGGCGGCGGACTATGCCAGGGGTCGCGGTTGTCGCGTCAGGGTCCTCGTGGTACGATGCAAGGGACGTTCGGAAGGGTGTCGTGGAGTCCGGCCGTTGGTCCATATCACATCGTAGGAGGGGTGGACGGATGACGGTGTCTGCGCACACGTTGACAGCAGCGCGGGTCATCCGCCCATCCGCCGGCCGGATCGCGTAGACGCTCGGTCCTCCGTGCGCGGCCGTGGGCGATGGCTCACGGCCGTTTTGCTTTTCATCCGAGACGGAGGGATCAGACGTGACGCGATTCGTGGGTATGGTGGTGCGCATCGACGACCCTCGGGTCACGGTGCGCGATGAAGGGCACGCGGAATGGCGCTGCGTGTTGCGCGGGCGTCTGCGCCGGGAACTGACCGGCGCGACGGGCCCGGTTGCCGTCGGCGATCGGGTGGAGGTCGTCGCCACCGGCCCGGGCGCGGGCGTTGTCGAGACGATGCGGCCCCGCCGATCGAGGCTGGCCCGTCGGGCCGTGACGGGCCACGACGAAGCCCACCGAGGTTCCGGCCGCCGTCAGGTGCCCCGGGAACACGTTCTGGCCGCGAACCTCGACCTGGCGGTCATTGTCGTGTCGGCGCCGCCGCGGCCCGCGGTCATCGACCGGTACCTGGCCATGATACGGGGCGGCGGCTGTAAGGGTCTGGTGTGTGTCAACAAGATCGATCTCGCCGACCCGTACACCGTCGAGAGGGTCGTGGCGCCCTACCGCGACGGTGGTACGCCCGTCGTCTTGACCAGCGCCCGGACCGGCCAGGGAGTCCAGGAACTGCGGACCGCACTGGCGAGCAAACTGGTCGCGCTCATCGGGCCCTCGGGCGCCGGCAAGTCTACGCTCTTGAACGCCATGGCGCCGGGGCTCAGTCTCCGGACCGGGGGCCTCACCGCGTCTGGGAAGGGCCGGCACACGACCAACTGGGCGGCGATCCTTCAGGTTGGCGACGCGCTCGTGGTGGACACGCCTGGCGTGCGCGAGATTGGTCTGCTGGAGGACCCGGTCGGGCCGTCCTCCGACGACCTCTTCCCCGAGATCGCGGCGCTCGCCGCGAACTGCCGGTTTCGCGACTGCTCGCACACGCACGAGCCCGGCTGCGCGGTGAAGGACGCCCTCGCCGCCGGCGAACTGGATCCCGAGCTGTACCGACGGTATGCACGGCTGGCGCGACAGCGTCTCGATCCGGCGGCCGCGGTCGAGGCCGACCGTGCGTTTCAGCGCGCGGTCCGCGAGGCGCGAGGGCGGGCGCGTCCTTGATGACACCGGCTACCGGGTACGCGCCGGCGGCGGATTCCTGATGCCCAGCGCGTTGATCACGGCGCCGGCGCCCAGCAGCCCGGCGCTGATCAGCATCGCCAGGCGAAACGCGTCCGTCGAGGCGCTCCGCGCCGCGGCGACCTGTTCGGCCGGCGTGCCGTCTGCCGGCGCGTTCAAGGGCGCGATGCGCGCGCGCACCGCGGCGGACGAGACCTCGAGTCCGGGCACGCGGCTCGCCAACCCGGCGTAGAAGCTTGCGGTGACGGCCACGAAGATGACCGCGCCGGCGAGCTGCGGGCCGATGCGCGAAATGGCGTTGTTGATCGCCGAGCCCACCCCGGCGTGGCGGGCCGGCACCGACTGCATCAGACAGGTCGTGAGCGGCGCGACCATGATCGCCAGGCCCATGCCGTGGATCAGGAAGCCCGGGAGGAAGTCGCGCAGGTAGTCTGCCGGCGGCAGGAGACCGGTCGAGGAGTCCGGATACAGCGTCCACGCCGCGCTCGTTTCCGGCACGCGCGCCAGCCAGAGGATGCCGATCATCATGATCGCTGGGCCGGCCGCCATGAACCACCGCGGACCGCGTGACGCGGCGAGGGCGCCGAAGCGTGACGACAGGAAGACAAGCAGCAATGTGCCCGGGACCGCGGCGACGCCCGCCGCCGCCGCGGTATAGCCGAGCGTGCCCTGCATGTAGAGCGGCGCGTAATAGAACGCGACGTACAGCGCGCCGTAGATCAGGAACGTGGAGATGTTGGTGATCGTAAAGTTGTGCGATCGGAAGAGCTCCAGCGGAATCAAGGGATGCCGGCGCCGCGCCATGAGCGCGGGGAAGCCCAGCGTGGCAAGCGCGCCGACCCCCAGCGCACCGTAGCCCAGTGCGTCGCGCCACTCGCGCTGCTGACCGTAGATCGCGCCGAACGCCAGCCCGCCTACCGCCATGGCGACGACAACCGCCCCCAGCCAGTCGAACTCACCCGACGCCTGCTCGTCGCGACTCTCGGGCACGTGCGCCATCGTGGCCCACAGGGCCCAGGCGACCAGTGGGACGTTGATCAGGAAGGCCGCCCGCCAGGAGACGCCGTCGACCAGCACGCCCCCGATGACCGGTCCCAGGATCGTCGTCGCGCTCGACGCGCCGGCCCAGACCCCGAAGGCGCGACCCTGCGTCCCTCCGGTGAAGGTGCTGGTGATCAAGGCCAGCGATCCAGGGACCAGCAACGCGCCGGCCACACCCTGGAGGACCCGGGAGAGCACCAGCCACTCCATGGTCGGCGACAGCCCGCACAGCACGGAGGTCACGCCGAATCCCATGAGACCGATCGCGAACGTACGGCGCCGTCCGTAGAAGTCGTTGAGCGCACCTGCCAGGATCAGCAACGCGCTCAGCGTGAGCAGATAGCCGTTGTACACGTACGACTGCGCTTCGAGCACGCCGAACAGCGAACTCGGCAGTTCGCGTCCAATGCGCGGCAGCGCGACGTTAATGATGGTCGAATCGAGGAACACGATCCCCGATCCGAGAACGGCCGCCCAGAGAGTCCAGCGCTGGCTCATCGGTGACGCAACAGGTTCGGGCTGCGCCCGCTGCGGCCCTGCGCGCAAACAGGCCCCGCGGTGCGCCGGGACGAAGCCAGAGTCCATGCACACCTCGATCTACGACGTGGCGATTGTCGGCGGCGGCATCGTCGGCCTGGCCACCACCATGGCGCTGGTCGCCCGCCGTCCCGACCTTCGGGTGGTGGTGCTCGAGAAGGAGCGCGAGCCCGGCATGCATCAGACCGGGCACAACAGCGGCGTGTTGCACTCCGGCATCTACTACAGGCCCGGCTCGGCGAAGGCGCGCCTGTGCGTCGAGGGCGCCCGCCTGATGCGCGCGTTCTGTGCCGAGCACGGTGTCCGGGTGGTGGACCGCGGCAAGGTGATCGTCGCCACCGACGAGGCGGAGTTGCCAAGGCTCAACGAGCTCTATCGCCGCGGTGTCGCCAACGGCGTCCAGGGACTGGCGATGATTGGTCCCGAGCGGCTGCGCGAGCTGGAGCCGCATGCGGCCGGGATCCGGGCGATTCATGCGCCACACACCGCCAGTCTCGACTACGGTGCCGTGGCGCAGGCCATGGCCGCAGTGGCCGGCCGGCATGGTGTGACGCTGCTGACCGGTGCGCCCGTGGGTGCCGTGATGCGGCGACGGGACGCGGTGGTCCTGCGCGCCGGCGCCGCCGAAGTTCAGAGCAGGTATCTCGTGAACTGCGCCGGGCTGTACTCGGACATCGTGGCGCGTCTGGCCGGCGCGGTGCCGGACGTTCGGATTGTGCCGTTCCGCGGCGAGTACTACATGCTCCGGCCGGAGCGCCGCGACCTGGTGCGCGGGCTCATCTACCCCGTCCCCGATCCCGAGTTTCCGTTCCTGGGCGTGCACTTCACGCGTACGGTGCACGGCGACGTCGAAGCCGGACCCAACGCCGTGCTTGCGTTCGCCCGCGAGGGCTACTCGTGGCGCCGGGTGCGGCCTTGCGAGCTTGCCGGCACGCTGACCTATCCGGGGTTCTGGCGCATGGCCCGTCGGTACTGGCGCACCGGTCTCTACGAGGTCTGGCGGTCGTTGTCGAAGGCGGAGTTCGTCCGCGCGCTCCGACGCCTGGTGCCCGCCCTGCGGCCCGATGACGTGACCCGCGGCGGTGCCGGCGTGCGTGCGCAGGCCGTGGCGCCGGACGGGTCTCTCATCGACGACTTCCGCATTGTCGAGTCGCCGAGGATGATTCACGTGCTGAACGCGCCGTCGCCGGCGGCGACCGCGTCGCTGGCGATCGGGCGGCACATCGCGGAACTGGTCCTGTCGTCGATCGGACCGGGTGGCGGCCAGACCGCGTAGGACTCCTCGTGGAGCCTCCGGGGAAAAAGACTGACGGAGCGATGGAAACGGGCAGGGAGCCACGCTCGTGGGTCCTCGTCGTGGAGTTCATTGCGGCGGTCCTGGTCGTCGTGTTCCTGGTGGTCGGTGCCGAGGGGCTCGACCGCCTGGCGCAGCACGTGCGACAGGTTCAACCGCAGCCCCCCGCGGCGGTTCGGCCGCAGGCCGAGGCGGATGCGCGGCCAGCCGCACCGCTCAGAGAGACGCCCATGCGCCCGCCGGCTGTGGAACGACCCTCGTCGCCCGTTCCGGCTGCAACGCCGGGCCCGAGGTCTACGCAGGCTCTCCGCCGCAACGTGCGCACGCGTGCAACCGTGAAGGCGTCACCTGATGCGCGGCCCACGCCGTCCCCGGAGGCCGCGACCACGCCGACGCGCAACCGGCAGCAGTACCTGACCAGGCTGCTCAACGAGGGCTCTCGCCTCTACCAGGCCGGATGGTACGGTCCGGCCACGGCGCGGTTCAAAGAGGCGGCGCGCGTCAGCCCGGAATCCGCAGCCATCCACCTGTGGTATGGCCGCGCGGCCTACCGGGCCGGGCGTGCGGGCGAGGCGCGGCGCGCGTTGGAACGCGTCATTGTGCTGGCACCAGGCAGCGAGGCAGCGCGGGAGGCGCGCACGCTTCTCGACAGGCTCACGGCGCGCGCAAACTAGGCGCGGGGCGGGCGATCCCGGCTACGTCGCCGGCACGCCCAAGATCACCGGTCTGATGAGCTGATCGAACAACTCGACAAGCCGGGGGTCCCACTGCGACTCGGCGCCGAACCAGAGGATCTGCAGCGCTTCTTCGGCGGTGCAGGCGGATCGCCACGGGCGGTCCGTCGTCAGGGTGTCGAAGGCGTCCGCGATCGCAACGATTCTCGCGCCGATCGGGATGGCCTCTCCGGCTAGGCCATCCGGGCGGCCCTGCCCGTTCCAGTGCTCGTGGCAGCTCCGCACGATCGGCGCGATACGGTCGCCATCGCGGAGCAACCGGCACATCTCCGCTCCCGCGATGCTCTGGCGCGTAATCTGCTCGAGTGCTTCCGGCGTCAGTCGGTCGGGGTCCTGGAGCGCCTCCGCGGGGACGACCATCTTGCCGATCTCGTGCAGCAGCGCAGCGTTCCTCACGATCGGAATCGCACCGTCGAGAGCCGCAGCCGACGCCAGTTGCACGCTGTATCCGGCGACTCGCTGCACGTGCCCCTCCGGCCATGGGCAGGGGACTTCGATGGCTCCCGTGGCATCGGCCCGCGGGCTCTCGACGGCCATTGCGCATCCCCCTCTGCGGCCAGCGCCGCCTGACAAAAACAAGAGGATTTCGCCGTCTGGCACGAAACCCTCTTCGGCAACCCAGCCAACCCCAGAGGGGCCCTGTGGCTTTGCGTCCCCGCCTCGCGGCGGGTTTGCCTTTGTCGGAGGTTCTGCGAGTATTGTGCCCAGCGTGTTGCCAGTCTAGACTCGATGCGATTTCGCGATGACGCGGCCGTCGGTGGTGCGCCGGCTCGTGGCGCCAAACCCATCGCCGATGACCGGCGCCGGGACCAACACGTACGTCGTCGGCGACCCGGATGTCGCGGTGATCGACCCGGGCCCGGACCTTGCCGGTCACCTCGACGCCATTGTCGCGGCAGCCCGTGGGCGGGTCACCCGCATCCTCGTGACGCACGACCACCCCGACCACGCGGAGGCTGCGGGGCCGCTGAGTGCCCGGACCGGGGCACCCGTCCTGACCTGGGCCGCCGGGCTGCGAGACGGCGACGTCGTCCACACCGGCGGTACCCGGCTGGTCGCGGTGCACACGCCGGGCCACACGCGAGATCACGTGTGCTTCCTGCTCGTCGAGGACGCGGCGCTATTCTCCGGCGACCTGGTCATGAGCGGCTCGACCGTGGTAATCGCGCCACCCGAGGGGGATATGGCGGCCTATCTCGCGTCGCTCGAGCGACTGCGGACCATGCCTCTGACGCGCATCTACCCGGGACACGGCGACCCCATTGATGCGCCTGGGCAGATCATCACACAGTACCTGCACCACCGCCGCCTGCGCGAACGACAGATCCTCGAGGCGCTCGCGGATCGTCCGGCCAGGATTCCGGACCTCGTCGCGCGGATTTACACCGAGGTATCCCCCGCTCTGCACGGTCTCGCCGCGCAATCGGTCTTCGCACACCTTCTCAAACTCAAGGCCGAGGGCGCTGTGATCGGGAGCGACATGAACTCTGAATGGAGGCGAGTATGAGACGCGCGACCCCCAGCCTGACCCCGGACGAGGCCCGGCGCCTGCACGACGACGCCCTGGTCATCGATTCGCAGCAACCCCCGGCGACGTCGGGGTTCTTGTTCACGGAGCGCATGCGCGCGGCGCTCGCCGAGTACGCCGCGCGCGGGATGAGCCGTGAAGAGGTCGCGCCAATCATGGCGGAGTTGACCGCGCAAGAGTTGATCACGTCGGCCGATGCGCGGAAGACCTACCTCGACCTGTGGAGACGGTCCGGCGTCACCGTCGCGTGCGCGAGCTACTCGGGCACCGAGCCGCCGCTCCGGTCGTTCGAGATGACGAACATCCGCCTGGCGAGGGCGCACGCGATTGTCGAGGCGCTCAACGGTCAGATGATTCTCGTCCGGCAGGCGGCCGACGTAGAACGGGCGCACCGCGAGCGCGCGTACGGCCTGCTGCTGGACTTTCAGAACACGACACCGATCGGCGAAGACCTGAGCAAGATTGACCACTTCCGCCACCTGGGCGTGCGCATGGTGCAACTCACCTACAACCTCCGCAACCTGGTGGGCGACGGGTGCACCGAGGCCTACCAGGGCGGCCTGTCGTACTTCGGCCGGGAGGTGGTCAGGCGGTTGAATGACGCGAGGATCCTCGTGGACATCAGTCACTGCAGCGAGCAGGTCGGGTGGGACGCGCTCAAGGTGTCCAGCGCGCCGGTCGTCGTGTCGCACTCCAGCAGCAAGGCCGTCTGCTATCACGATCGCGGCAAGACCGACGAGCTCGCCCGGGCCGTCGCCGAGCGTGGCGGCTACTTCGGCGTCGTGGTGATTCCCGGGTTCATCTCAGAGTCCAAGGAGCCGACGCTCGATGACTTTTGCCGGCATGTCGAGCACCTTGTCAACGTGTGCGGCATCGATCACGTCGGCATCGGGACCGACAAGGCCGGCCCGGGTCCGGGCACCGATTCGCTGGTCGAGTATCCAAAGACCATGCCCGACCGGCGGCCCGGCACCTTCGACTGGTCCGGATTCCGCAGGGAGGAGCACCGCCTCACGCCTGACTACCATCTGAACGGGTACGAGGACTTCGGGGACTGGCCCAACCTGACCGTGCATCTGGCCCGGTGGGGATTCAACGAGGAGGAATTGCGCAAGCTGCTCGGGTTGAACTTCTTGCGGGTCTTCCGCGAGGTGTGCGGCTAGCCGCGCAGACCGGCGTCGCGTGTCGCGATCCAGGATCCTCGTCCTGCTGGGCATCATGCTCAGCCTCTTCCTCGCGTCCATGGAGGGCACGGTGGTCGCCACGGCCATGCCCACCATCGTCGGCCAGTTGGGCGGCCTGTCCAGTTACAGCTGGGTGTTCTCGGCCTATCTCGTCGCCTCCACGGTGATGGTGCCGATCTTCGGCAAGCTGTCCGATCAGTTCGGCAAACGCCCGGTCTATGCCGCGGCGATGGCGCTGTTCCTGGGCGGGTCGCTCCTCTGCGGCCGCGCCGGCAGCATGACCGAACTGATCGTGTTTCGCGTAGTGCAGGGGCTCGGCGCCGGCGGGGTATTGCCGCTCGCGTTCACGATCATCGGCGCCATGTTCGACTATCAGCAGCGGGCACGTATGCAGGGGCTCTTCGCCAGCGTCTGGGGTTTCTCGTCGCTCGTCGGACCGCTCATCGGCGGGGTGCTCGTGGACCGCGTGTCCTGGCGGTGGATCTTCTACATCAACGTGTTCCCCGGCTTGCTTGCCGCCGCGCTGATCTGGTTGTGGTGGGTTGACGAGCCGCGGCCCGAGGGCGCGGGTCCGGTGCGCGTGGACTACGTCGGCGCCGCGCTCCTGTCGTCCGCCGTCGTGGCGCTGCTACTGGGGCTCTTCGTGCTTGAGAGCGGCTCGGGCGTCTGGCTCCTGGCCCTGGCCGGTGCGCTGTCCGCGCTCCTCTGGGGCGTCGAGCGGCGCGCCAGCGATCCGGTATTGCCCCTGCCGCTGTTCCGCATGCGGCTGTTCTCCGCGGCGACCGCGCACGGGCTGCTGTCGGGCTTCGCGATGTTCGGGAGCATCGCGTTCGTGCCGCTGTTCGTCCAGGCCGTGCTGGGCACCAGCGCCACCGCCGCCGGCGTGACGCTGACGCCGTTCATGCTCGGCTGGGTGACCGCCAGCGTCACCGGCAGCCGCCTGGTGCTGCGCATCGGCTACCGGACGCTCGCCGTCACCGGCATGACCGCGCTGACGCTCGGCGCCTTCCTGATGTCGCGCATCGGCGCCGACGCGACGCGAACCGGCCTGATGCTGAACTTGATCCTCATGGGCATGGGCATGGGGTTGTCGGTGCCGTCACTCACGATCGCGGTCCAGACCGCGGTCGCGCGCAGAGACCTGGGCACCGCGACGTCGACCCTCCAGTTTGCCCGCAGCATCGGCGGGGCCGTCGGCGTGAGCGTCATGGGCGCGGTGCTCGGCGTGCGGCTCGACAGGACGCTGCACGCGGCCGGGCTCGATCCCGACCGCGTCTCTCTCGGTCGCCTGCTCGACCCCATGGCGCGGCCGTCGGCCGCGACAGCGCTCGATGCCACCGTGCGGGCCGCGCTCGCCGAGGCCATCGCCGCGATCTTCGTCTTCGCGTTCATCGCCGCCGCGATCGGCCTCCTGGCCACCGTCGCGGCGCCGAGGGGCAGCGTGGCGCAACTCGCGGCCCGGCGGGCCGAAGCGGCCGGTGAGACCGGGCCCGGTGAGGGCCGCGCCTAGCCGAAGAGCCGCGGCTTCTTCAACAACGCCCGCAGCGTCGTCATCTTGCCGATGTGATAGCCGCGGTGGTACGCCGCGAAGACGAGCATCTCTCCGACCGTGCGGTAGCTACGGCCGTCCGCCGGCGCGTCGAGCGTCGCGGTTTTGGTGAGCGCTTCCAGGATCTGTTGGGCACGGTCCACGTTGCGGCGCACGGCGGCCAGCGGCGGATAGTCCGCCTGCCCGCCGGTCCCCATCTGGAACAGGGTCTCGTAGCCGGGCGGGACCGGCGTCTGCCCGCCTGCCCGCCGCGCGAACGCGAAGTCGGTCGTCGCCACATGGCCGGCCTGCCAGATGAGCGGGCTCAGTCCGCCCGCGGGCGAGGTGCGCGCTTCGTCCTCGCTGAGGTCTTCCAGGCAGCGCTGGAGGCGTGTATGGGTGGCCTGCAATCCGTACAGGAGGAGGTCGCGCACGTAAGTCTCCTTGTCGTCTCCACGCACGTTCCGGCGTGCGACGCCTGCATCAGTTCGCCGTCGCCGCGCGAAGGTCTTGCCGGCAGGGTGCGGGAGACGCCTGCGCGTATACTTTGAGGTGAGGGTGCCCGAAGTTGCCGCGACCGCCGTTCCGGGCTGGTGCGCCTCGATGGTGTCTCCGTCGATGTCCCGGGCGTCTGCCTTTCCCGTGTGCTCCAAACCTGCCAACTCGAAGGGAGGACTGATCGGCATGCGCATGTCCCGTCGTCTCGCGCTTGGTGTAGGCGTGGCTCTCGTGGGGGTGCTCCTGGTCGGCCTCGGTCCGTCGGCCACCGGTGCGCCACGGCGAGAGGTGACGATCCGCGCCGCGGTTCGCGCCGACGCCAGCGGCCCTGACCGTGCCGTCAATCTCAAGCGCGCCGTCGACCGCCTCAACGCCCGGCTCACGGACGTGACCATCAACCTCCGGTTGGAAGAGCCGCCGTCACCCGGGTGGGCAGAGGAGACCACGCGCCTGCTGCGGGCCTTTGCCGCGGGCGAAGGGCCCGACATCTATGCGATCGCGCACGAGTTCATCGGCCAGTTCGCCAAGGCCGGACACGCGCTGATCCTGGACGACATGATCAAGAAGTACCCGGACACCTACAATGACTTCTTCCCGTCGCAGTGGGTCTCGGTCAAACATCGGGGCCGCATCTACGGCATCCCGCAGGACACCGAGGCGCGCATGATCTACTTCCGCATCGACCGCCTTCGGCAGTTCGGCTGGTCGGACGCCCAGATCAAGGCGCTGCCCGGCCGCGTCGAAAAGGGCGACTTCACGCTGACCGACATGGCCGAGCTCGCCCAGCAGATCAAGGACAAGGGTCTCGTGGACTGGGGCTTCTTCCACCGGCCGACCCGCGGCCCTGACTACTACCAGATCATCCTCGCGTACGGCGGGAAGCTGCAGGACGAGAAGTCCGGCAAGCTCGTGCTCGACCGTTCCGCGACGCTCGACTTCCTGCGTTTCCTGCACGACAACGTGTACAAGTACAAGATCACGCCGTCCGGCATGACGAACATCCCGTGGCGCTCGATCCTGGGGCCGTTCAGCGCCGAGGGGAAGGTCCAGTTCATCATGGGCGGCATCTGGCAGAGCGGGGAGTTCATCCGCGACTACGGGGTGACCAGGGACCCCGTCGAGTTCTTCAGGAACATCGACTGGACGCTCATCCCCGCGGGGCGCCGGGGCGGCAAGCCGGTGACGCTGTCTCACCCGATCATCTACGTCGTGAGCGCGCGCAGCCGGGAGAAGGACCTGGCCTTCCGCGTCGTGACCGAGGCGTCCTCGGCCGAGCTCAACGCCATCCACTCGGTGAACAGCTATCACATCGCGATCCGCAGGGCCGTGGTGCAGATGCCGGAGTACAAGAACCATGTGTGGCTCAATCGGGCCACGCCGCTGCTGGAGTACGCGACCTTCATTCCCAACCACGAGGACTTCGGCCGCTACGACCAGATCATCTACGAGGCCATCCAGGCGGTCGAGACCAACCGGCTGACGCCAGAGGGGGCGCTGCAGTTCGTCGAGAGCCAGATGCGCTCGCAGATCCGCGATCAGCTCATGGTGGTGGAGTAGGGCCCCAGCGGCCCGGCCCCCCGGCCGGGCC
>JAVKJV010000043.1:0-28137 GCA_031458775.1 Candidatus Fervidifonticultor quartus
CCAGCGGCGCGTGACCGACGAGCAGGCGATCCTCCGTCGCACCCGCAGCGCGATCACGCAGCAGAGCGTGGGGCCAAAGATCCTCTGGCTGCGGCGCCACGAGCCGGAGACGCTGCGGCGCGCCGCGCGTGTGATGGGCTCCTACGACTATCTCGCGCAGCGGTTGACCGGGGTGCCATCGGCGGAGCGAAACTGGGCCCTGGAGAGCGGGCTGTTCGACCTGCATCGGCGGGACTGGGGCGATGAGTTGCTGCGCATGGCCACGATCGACCGCACGTGGGTGCCGCCGGTCCGGCAGCCCTCCGACGTCGTGGGTGGGGTGACGCAGGACGCGGCCGCGGCCACCGGGCTCGCGCCCGGCACACCGGTTGCGGCAGGCAGCGCTGACCACGTGGCCTCGGCGTTTGCCGCCGGGCTCATCGAGGACGGTGACTTGCTGGTGAAACTCGGCGGGGCCGGCGACATCCTCTACTGCGCGCCGCGCGCAACGCCCGACCGACGGCTCTTTCTCGACTACCACCTCGTCCCCGGCAAGTTCCTGATCAACGGCTGCATGGCCGCCAGCGGGAGCCTGATCAAGTGGTTTCGCGACCGCTTCGCGCCGGGCACCGACTACCAGACGCTCGACCGCGAGGCCGCCGCGCTGGACGCCGGCGCCGATGGCCTGGTCGTCCTCCCGTACTTTCTCGGCGAGAAGACGCCGATCCACGACCCGCTCGCCCGCGGGACCCTCGTGGGCCTGACACTGAGCCACAACCGCGGCCACGTCCACCGGGCGATCCTGGAGGGCATCGCCTACGGTTTCCGCCATCACCTCCACGTCTTGCGCGAGCTCGGCCACGTGCCGTCGCGCGCCCGCGTGGGCGACGGCGGCGCCCATTCGGTCACGTGGCGGCAGATCACCGCGGACGTGCTCGGGCTGCCGCTCGAACGCGTGGCACAGAACCCCGGATCGGCGCTCGGCGCCGCATTCGTCGCCGGCATGGCGGTCGGCGCCTTCGGCAACTGGTACGAGATCGAGCGCTTCGTGGCCGTCGCCGGTGTCACCGACCCCGACGCGCGTCACGCCGCGCGATATCAAGCACTGTTCGAGCTCTACCTCGAGCTGTACAGCAGGCTCAAAGATGCCTTTCCCAGACTGCGGTCTGCGCGTCCGTGCGACGAGGACGTGAGATGACGGCTGAATGCGGATTCGGCACGGGCAACGCGTTCGCCGCGCCGTGAGCCGCCTACACCCGACCCGGCGGCTCCGCCGTCGCGGCCATCTGCCGCAGGAGGTCGCTACGCGCTTGCTGCACGTGCTGGATCATCAGTGCCTCCGCGCGGTCGGCGTCCCCGGCTTTGATCGCCTCGAGGATCGCGCGGTGCTGGATCACCGCGTCGCGCCGCCGTCCCGACACGCGGATGCTCTGAAAGGACAGGCGCCTGACATCCACATCGATGAGTTCGTAGAGACGCAGCAGGCGGCGGTTGCCCGCGCCGTGGAAGATCAGCCCGTGGAACCGCCGGTTGTAGCTCACCGACTCGGCGACGTCGGTCGTCTCGCCGCTGGCGAGCCTCGCCTCGGCCGCGGCCTGCACGGTCTCCATCTCGGCCAGAATCCCGGCCGGACGCACTTCAGTGATTGTGCGGACCGCCAGCCGCTCGAGGAACTCGCGCACCCCGTACAGTTCCTCGATGTCACGCGGCTCCAGCCGTCGCACCTCGGGCGTGCGGTGCGGGTCCACGCTGATGAAGCCCTCGGCCTCCAACCGCCGCAGCGCCTCCCGCACCGGGGTCTTGCTCACCCCCATCTGTTCGGCGAGCACGTCCTCCTGGATCTTCGCGCCCTGCGGCAGCCGATTGGTGGCGATGGCCTCGATCAGGTGCTGATAGACGCGGTCACCCAGGCGTTGCGCGGGAAGGGGTTCGAAGCGGTGCGCCGGTGCGTCTGTCACTGGCCTTGGGCCCTCCTGTCTCATCGATCTCCAGCGGGTAGCCGCCCGCCCCGGCTCTTGTCGATATCTGATATTTCATATATCATATTCTATCAGAATCTCCAAGGGGGAGTTGCTCATGGGTAGCCGCGGTCAAGGGCACATGTCCCGCCGGCAGTTCCTCAAGACGACGGCGCTTACGGCCGCCGGACTCGGTGCATCACTGGCCAGCCGACAGACGCTGTGGTTCCCGGGCGCGGGCACCGCGCTCGCCCAGGCGCAGAAGCCGCCCACGCTGGTCCAGGGTGTTGACCCGGAGACGCTCGATCCGCACTTCGGCGAGTCGGGCGTCATGGCCAACGTGTTGAGCAACGTGTTCGAGGCGTTGGTCAACTACGACCGCCGCATGCGCCTCGTGCCGGTGCTGGCCGAGTCGTACGAGGTCCTCTCGGACAAAGTCACGTGGCGATTCAGGCTGCGCGAGGGCGTCAAGTTTCACAACGGCCGGCCGTTCAACGCCGAGGCGGTCAAGTTCACGATCGACCGGACGATGGATCCGACCCTGCGGCGCCAGGGGCTGAACGATCCGTTCCCGGCGCGGTCCGGTGTGACGCAGGTGCGCATCGTCAACACCTCGACGGTGGACATCGTCCTGGCCAAGCCCAACATCATCTTCCCGGTGTTCGCCTACTTCCTGTACATCCTCGAGCCGAACTACTACAGCACCAAGTCGCCGCGCGAGACCGCGGTCGCGCCGGTGGGCACCGGTCCCTGGAAGGTCGACGAGTGGGTCAAGGGTGACCGTCTGACGATGTCCGCGTTCGACGGCTACTGGCGCGGGGCGCCGCAGATCAAGAACCTGATCTGGCGGCCGGTCCCGGAGAAATCCACGCGCATGAACATGTTGATCACCGGCGAGGCCGACATCGCGATCGCGCTGTCACCCGACGACATCCCGATCATCGAACGTGTGAGCAAGCTCCGCGTCTCGATCGCGCCCGGCAGTCGGCGGATCCACATCGGCATCCCGACGGATCAGCCGCGGTACAAGGACCGGCGCGTACGCTACGCGCTGAACCACGCGATCGACTGGGACGCGCTCGCCAAGGGCCTGCTCGGCCGCCTGGCGCCCGAGCGCCGCGCCCTCGTGCTGACCGCCAGTGAGGAGTGGATCAACCCGCGGCTGAAGCCGTTCGAGTTCAACCGTCAAAAGGCGCGCAACCTCTTGAACGAGGCCGGTTTCCCGGCCAACCAGCGCATCCGGATCTACACGCCTGTCGGCCGTTATCTCAAGGACAAGGAGATCGCCGAGGCTGTCGCCGGGCAGTTCCGGGAGATTGGACTGCAGGCTGAGGCGGTACCGCTCGACTGGACGGTGTACACCGACAAGATGCGCAGCCCGGGCGGGATGGACGACCTGTACCTGCTGGGACTCGGGTCGCGCTTCAACGGCCCCGAGGACCTGAGCATTGTCACCACCGGCCAGATCTGGGACCAGACGAAATGGATCACCTCGACGCAGAACGGTCCCAGGTTCAACGAAATCTACAAGCAGCTCACCGAGACCTTCGATCCGAAGCGGCAAAAGGAAATGGCCTTCCAGATGGAGACGCTGTTCATGGAGGAGGCGCCCTGGATCAGCCTCTGGTTGCAGCCCGGCGCCTCGGGCGTCAACCGCCGTCTCAACTGGGAGGACTCCGGCGGCGGCGACCGCCTCCAGATGTGGCTGCCCGGCGAGCGGGACGTACGGTTCGTCGCCTCGTAGTCCCGGACCGGCCAGACCCGCGCACGTGACCGCGTACATCCTGCGCCGGCTCCTCCAGACCGTGCTCGTGGTCCTGGGGGTGTCGGCGCTGGCATTTGGCAGCATGTTCCTCTCCGGCGATCCCACGATGGTGATGGCCAGCGAGAGCTGGACCCGCGAGCAGATCGAGGAGTTCCGGCACCAGATGGGGTTCGACCGGCCCTGGCTGGTACAGTACGTGGACTTCCTCTCGCGCGCCGTTCGCGGCGATTTCGGCGACTCGCTCCGCCAGCAGCAGCCGGTATTCCGGTTGCTGCTGCAGCGAATGCCGGCCACGATCGAGCTGGCGCTGGCCGCAATGCTGATCGCCCTCGGGATCGGCATCCCCGCGGGCATCCTCGCGGCCACGCGCCGCAACACGCTGATGGACCGGTTGCTGATGGTCGGCGCGCTGATCGGTCAGTCGATGCCTGTCTTCTGGCTGGGGCTGCTGCTGGCGATGGTCTTCGCGGTGACACTCGGATGGTTCCCGGTCGCCGGCCGCGGCGGCTGGAATCACCTGGTGCTGCCGGCGGTCAGCCTGGGTCTGTTCTCGGTCGCCTACAATGCACGGATGACGCGCTCGGCGATCCTGGAGGTCCTCGGACAGGACTACATCCGCACCGCGCAGGCCAAGGGCGTGCCGTGGCGGCGCGTGTTGAGCCGGCACGCGCTGCGCAACGCCCTGATTCCGGTCGTCACCGTGGCCGGATTGCAGTTCGGCGGGCTGCTGGGCGGCGCGGTCATTACGGAGAGCATCTTCGCCTGGCCAGGCGTGGGCCGTCTGACGATCCAGGCGATCCAGGGCAAGGACCTGCCGCTCGTGCAGGCAGCGGTGACGGTGCTGGCGACGATCTTCGTCGTGTTGAATCTCATCATCGACCTCCTGTATGCGGTCATGGACCCGCGGGTGCGGCCGCGGTGACATCGCGGCCCGCGGCCCTGCCGGCCGAGAC
This sequence comes from Candidatus Fervidifonticultor quartus, assembly GCA_031458775.1. Taxonomy (GTDB): domain Bacteria; phylum Sysuimicrobiota; class Sysuimicrobiia; order Sysuimicrobiales; family Humicultoraceae; genus Fervidifonticultor_A; species Fervidifonticultor_A quartus. The sequence goes on from JAVKJV010000043.1 coordinate 4,656, forward strand.
GGGTCCGCCCCGACGGCGCCGCCGGCGGTGGCCGCCGCTCGCGGCCGTGGTCGCCCTGGCCTTCCTCGCGTTCCTCGCCGTGCTCGCGGTGCTGGCACCGGTCATCGCGCCGCACCCACCGGCCCGCGTGGCCATGGCCATGCGCCTGTCGCCACCGGTGTTCGCCGGCGGCACGTGGACATACCCTCTCGGGACCGACTCTCTGGGACAGGACCTGCTGAGCCGTATCATCTTCGGCGCGCGTGTATCCCTGCTGGTCGGCGTGTGCGCGGTGCTGATCTCCGGCGGGCTGGGCGTCACCCTGGGACTGGTGGCCGGCTACCTCGGCGGCGCGCTCGACGACGTGATCATGCGGATCGCGGAGATCCAGCTCGCGTTCCCGACAATCCTGCTCTACATCGCCGCGATGGCCACGCTAGGCCCGGGGCTCGAGAAGATCATCATCGTCATCGGCGTCGTCGGGTGGGTGTCGTATGCCCGGATCGAGCGCGGCGTGGTGCTGGCCGTTCGCGAGCAGGAATACGTGACCGCGGCGCAGGCCATGGGCGCCCGCACCGGACTGATCCTGCGGCGCCACGTGCTGCCTAATACCATGGCACCGATGATCATCGTGGCGAGCTTCTCGCTGGCGACGACGGTGGTGACCGAGGCGTCGCTGTCGTTCCTCGGGCTCGGCGTGCCGCCGTCGATTCCATCGTGGGGCAGCCTGTTGGCCGACGGCCGCGACTACCTGCGGCAGGGATGGTGGATCACCACGTTCCCCGGCCTGGCCATCATGACGACGGTCCTGGCGATCAACGTGATCGGCGACTGGCTGCGCGACGCGCTCGATCCCCGGCTGCGCGTGTAGTGCCCGCCGGAGGCAACGATTCTTGCGGGGGGAGGTGGACTCGAATGGTGCCAAGCGGGGCTGAACGGGCGTCCAACGATTCAACGGTGCTGGCGGCGGCCGTGGACCGGCTCCGCGGGGCGTCGCCAGCGTGGGTGAGTGATGCGCAGGGCGCCGCGCAGACCATGGATGCCGGTATCAAGCCCGTCTGGCCCGGGGCCCGGGTCGTCGGCCCGGCGTACACCGCCCGGTGCTACCCCGGCAGCATCGTCACCGTCCACAAGGCGTTACTCGAGGCGCCGGCAGGCGCGGTGATCGTGGCGGACAACAGCGGCGAGGTGAGCGGCGCGCTATTCGGGGAGTTGATGGCTACCGAGGCGACGGCCCGCCGGCTCGCGGGTGTGGTGATCGACGGCGCGGTGCGCGACGCGGACGGCCTGGCCGCTTTGCGGTTCCCGGCGTTCGCGCGGGCGGTCACCCCGCGCGTGGGCACGAACCGCCGCGTCGGCGCGACGCAGGTGGAGGTCGTCTGCGGCGGGGTCGTCGTGCATCCCGGCGATGTCATCGTCGCCGCGCAGGATGGCGTGGCGGTCATCCCTCGCGCGCGGCTGACCGAGGTGCTCCAGGCGGTGGCCGCAGTCGAGCAGAAAGAGGCCGACATTCGCAGGCGAATGGATCAGGGTGAACGCCTGGCCGACATCCTCGGGATGCGGGCCCTCATCGATCCGCACGGGGGCTAGGCGACAGGTTCCACTCCGCCAGCCAGGCCTCGACGTCGCGCACATCGCGGGTGACGGCGGGCATCGGCGTTGTCGCCATGTACAGCAGCAGGCGCGACAGCAGCAGGCTCGTGATGCGCAGTCCGCGCGGCGACACCTTGTCGATGGTGTCGGCGGCGGTGTGCGGCCAGCCCAGGTTGGCGAGCGACATACTCATGTCGAACAACCAGGCGCACGGCACCGCGGCGCGCATGAAGGGGTGCATGTCGGAGTTCGGCGTGACCCACACGTCCGCAGCGATCTCCTCGCCCATGCGTGACGCCAGGCCCTTGAAGTAGGGAATCAACGCCGGCCAGCCTTGCAGGCCGATGCCCTTCTCGGGCGCACCATAGGCCGCGCCGTCGACGTTGAGCATGAACTCAATACCGTCGAGTTCGCCCCGGTGGGTCGCGATGTAGGCCCGCGCGCCCTGCAACCCGCCTTCCTCGAGACCGAAGGCGACGAACCGCAGCCCTTTGTTCAGCAGCGCCCGGTGCGCGACGAGCACCCGCGCGGCCTCGAGCAGGACCGCTACACCCGAGGCGTCGTCAATGGCGCCGGGGCACCCGACCAGCGTGTCGTAGTGGGCGCCCACGAGGATCGCCGGCGACCCGGGCGGCCCCGGCAGGTCTGCGATCACGTTCCACGACCGGCCGGGCTCGACCGCGTTGTCCACGTCGAGCCGCGCGCGGCCGCCGCAGCGCACCCGTTGCAGGAGCGCGGCCCCCGCCTCCCGCGTGATGCTGACACCCGGCACCGGCGCTGGGCCGGCCGACGAGAGGCTGTAGACCTCGGGCACCAGACCGCCCTCGTGCCGCATGTAGATGAATCCGGCGGCGCCGGCCGCAATTGCCAGATCGTACTTCTCGCGGCGGCACGTACGCGGGCGGTGCGTGTAGCTCGGGCACCGGCTGTTGACGAGCACAATGCGGCCGCGGACCGCCTCACCGGCCGCGGCGAACTGCGCTGGGGTGCCTTCCTCGACATAGACGACCTCGGCCTCCACGCGCGCAGTGCCGTTCATCGGCAAGTTCACGCACGGGATCTCGAGCGCGCGGTCCGCGCCGCCGAGCACTTCCAGCCTGGCGTGCCCGGGGCGCCAGTGCGCGCAGCCGAACTCCTCGACCCGCGCCTCCAGACCCAGGGCCCGGCACCGTTCCGCGACGAACTCGCGCGCGGCGGCCTCGTCCGGATGCCCGGCGTAGCGGTTGGGAAAGCGCTGTACGATCTCCAGACAGGTGTCCCAGGCGCGCGACGAGGTCCAGATGTCGCCGATGATCTCGCGGTCGGCCCGCTCGATGTCGGTCACTTCGGCGCGTCGAGCAGCAGGCAGTGCTCCGGCGGCAGCACGGCCCAAACGGCCTCGCCTCTCGCCAGCAGCGCGGACGGGACGTTCAGGTCGTCCACAAGCAGGCTGTCGCCGCCCTGGAGCGTGACCTGGTAGCGGAGGGTCGTCCCCAGGTACACGACGTCTGCGACCGTGGCCGGGATGGCATTGTCCGCGGCGGGTCGCTCCCGGGACAGCCGGCACTTCTCGGGCCGGATGGCGACCAGGAGGCGCGCGCCGTCTCGGGCCAGCCCGGGCAGCCGGAGGCGAGCCCCGCCCGAGGTCACGACGTGGAACCCGTCCTCCCCGACGGCGGACACGGGCGCGACGGGCAAGGTGTTCATCGTCCCGATGAAGTCCGCGACGAACGGCGTGGCCGGGCGCTCGTAGATGTCCAGCGGCGAGCCGACCTGTTCCACACGGCCGCGGTGCATCACCACGACGCGGTCGGACATGACCAGCGCCTCGCTCTGATCGTGCGTGACATAGACGGTCGTGAGCCCGAGCCGGTGCTGCAAGGCTTTGAGTTCCAGACGCATGGCCTCACGCAACTTGAGGTCGAGGTTGCTGAGCGGCTCGTCGAGCAGCAACACCGCCGGCTCGGTGACGATCGCCCGGGCCAGCGCGACCCGTTGCTGCTGCCCGCCCGAGAGCTGCCGAGGGTACCGGTCGCCGAGGCCGGCCAGGTGTACCTGGTCGAGCGCTTGGTGGACACGGCGCCGCACGTCGGCGTCGCGGACGCGGCGCATCCGGAGGCCGAACGCCACGTTCTCGTACACGGTCATGTGCGGGAACAGGGCGTAGTTCTGAAACACCATCCCGGTGTCGCGTTCGTACGGCGGCAGGAAGGTGACCGGCCGCCCTCGCAGGACGATCGCGCCCTCATCCGGATCGAGGAACCCGGCCACCATGTTCAGCGTGGTGGTCTTTCCGCACCCGCTGGGGCCGAGCAGCGTCAGGAACTCACCCCGGCGGACCTCGAGGGACAGGCGTTCGACCGCAGTGACATGACCAAACCGCTTGGTCACGTGCTCGAGGGCGACGTCGATCATCGCCGGCTCACCGCGAGTACACGAAGCGCGTGAATCCCGCCGTTCGTTCGGCGACGGTGACAACGACGAGAATGACCGCCAGCGATAGCATGTTTACCGCGGCGAGCGACGGGTCGAAGCGATACTCCAGGTAGTTCAGGATCCGAATGGGCAGTGTGATCATCCCGGGCCGGACCAGGAAGAGCGAGATCGGCACATTGTTGAACGACACAATGAACGCGAACACCATGCCCGCGAACAGACCCGGCTTGATGATCGGCAGAGTGATGTGGCGGAACGTCCGCCACGGCGTGGCGCCCAGGTTCATCGCCGCCTGCTCAATCGACCGGTCGAACCCGTGCAGGCTGATCGCGATCGTCCGGATCGCGTACGGCACCGTCAGGACGATGTGCCCGAGCAACAACGAGTTGAACCCCAGCAGGCCGCGCATTCCGGCCAAAGAGAGAAACTGCAGGATCGCGACGCCGGTCACGATGGCCGGCAGCGACAGCGGCGATAGCAACAGGGCGGCGACGACATCTCGACCCGGAAACCGGTGCCGGACCAGCGCGAACGCGGCCGGCAGGGCGAGCAGGGTCGCGAGGGCGGCGCTCGCGACGGCGATGACCAGGCTGACCCTGAAAGGGTCCAGCCAGTCGGGCGTCAGCGCCGCAGCGTACCAGCGCAGCGACAGCCCCTGCGGCGGCAGCCGGAGGTACGGCGTCGGGTTCAGTGACGTGAGCACGACCACCAGGATCGGCAGGAACATGTACGCGTAGATTGCGCCGACCAGGGCCAGGAACCCCCAACGCGGCAGGTCGCGCTTCCAGAAGCGGATGGCCCGAGGGCCCATCACCGTCTCCGCGCCCGTGCGTCGGTCGCGCGTCACTGGGGCGCTCCGGTCAGCCGGCCGGCCAGGCGCGCGGACAGGATCACGGCCGCCAGGACCACCGCCATGAGAATGACGGCCATCGCCGCCGCGAACGGCCAGTTGAGGATGTAGAGCAGCTGCGTGTAGATCTCGGTGGTCGCCGTATCATTAAAAAACCCGCCCAGGATGGCCGGCGTGGCGTAGGCGCCGGCCGAGACACTGAACGTCAGGAAGAACGCGCCGAGCACCCCGGGCATGGAGAGCGGCAGCGTGATGCGCAGGAACGTCCGGACGCGGCTGGCGCCGAGGTTCATCGCGGCCAGCTCCAGGGTGGGATCGATACCCTGAATGGACGCCATCAGCGCCAGAATGGCGAACGGGACGAGCACGTGCGTCATGCCGATGGTCACGCCGGTGGCGTTGTGCACGAGCTTGACGGGCGTCGCGATGAGCCCCCACGATTGCAGCAGCGTGTTGACGACACCCCGATCCTCGAGGATCACGAGCCATCCGTAGGTGCGCAGCACCACGCCGGACAGCTCCGGGGCGAGCACCAGCGCCAGGAGCAGTCCCTTCCACTTCGACCTGGTACGCGCGAGGAAGTACGCGACCGGATACCCGATCATCACGGTGAGCACGCCCACCGACACGGCGATGCGCACCGTGGTCAGAAGGATCTTGAGGTAGAACGGATCCGTCAGGAACTTCGCGTAGTGACCGAGAGTGAACTCGCGCACGATCAGCCCGCTGCGGAACCCCATGAAGCTCACCGCGGTGAGGATCGCCAGCGGGATGAAGAAGAGCAGTAGCAGATACCCGAGCGCGGGCGCGAGCAGCACGACGACCGGCCCGCGCCGTCGGGCGCTCTTCCCCTGACCCAGGGGCGTGGCCGAAGCGGACGGCAGGGTGTGCGGGCGCGTACTCAGCGGCCGACCATTACCCGCTTCCACGTCTCGGTCCACTCAGGCCGCTTGTCGCCGACGTAGACCGGGTCGACGAACTTGAACTTGCGCACTTGCGCGATCGAGCTGATGTGTGCCTGCCGGTGCTCGGTCGGGAACGAGATCCCGCCGCGGGCGCTCCCCACGGTATAGGCCAGGGCCCACCGGCGCTGAACCTCCGCGCTCAGCCACCAGTTGACAAACTTGTACGCGAGCGGCTTGTTCCGCGCGTTGGCCGGGACATTGAGCGTGCCCAAGAGGAAGATGCTGCCTTCCTTGGGGACCAGGAAGTCGACCGGCAACCCTCGGCTCCGGTAGTAGTGCGCCCGGCCGTCCCAGTAGGGCAGCAGCCAGGCTTCCTCGCGCTCGACGTACGGTACCATTGCCGCCGACGACTGGATGACGGCCAGTGCGTTGGGCCGGAGCCGGGCGATCGCGTCGAAGCCCGGCGCAATGTTGCGCTCGTCGCCGCCGTGGGCGTAGCTCGCCATGATCAGGAAGTACACCGCGAGGATGCTGCCGATGTCGGGAATGATGAGCCGGCCCTTGTAGCGCGGGTCCCAGAAGACCTTCCACGAGTCGGGCGCCGGCCGCACGTGGTTCGTGTTGTACATCAGGGTCATGTACTGGATCTCGTGGGCGACGCCACATGGCGCGACCATCTTCTGCACTTCGGGATACAGGGCTTTGAGGTTCGGGACGGCCGCGTCGGTGAGCGGATCGAGCAGCCGCTCGCGGCAGCCCAGGATCGACTCCGGCGCGGTCATGACGACCACGTCCCAGCCGGGGTCGCCCCGCGTCGCCCGGATCTTCGCGTAGTCTTCGGACGCGCTGCCCGTGGAGTCGAACACGATGCGCGTGCCGAACTCGCGCTCGAACGGCTCCTTGATGCTCCTCTTGAAGATCTCCTCGTACTCGCCGCCGAACGCGTTCACCACGAGCTGGTTGGGCTGCGCCCACACCCCCGACATGCCGGTCGTGAGCACCAGCATCACCACGAGCAGCCGTGCGACAAACCGGGCCACTGTCGTCCCCATCGGCGCCACCTCGCGGAGGGAGAATGGAATGGCCATGGACGTCCCGATGTAGTTAGTGGCTGCGGGCCGAACTTCCTTGCGAGCGTGCGGACGCCCGGGCTAGTAGGCCTCCTGGATCTGGCGGCAAACCCACGCCGTGTCGCGCTCGTCAGCGACGGCGGTGCGCTCGCGGAGGTCGGCCAGTTCCCGGGCGAGGGCTGCGAAGTCGATCTCGGCCTCCCAGCCGCAGAAGAGTGTCCGCCAGACCTTGCCCCAGTCCATCGTGCCCTCCTCTCGCGCCTAGGGAGCGCGCCCGGCCGCGGGCTGGCCCGCCATCGCCTGAAGCGCGTACTCCAGACTGTCCGTCAGTGCCTGCGCGCTGGCGAGCACGACGTTCTCGGAGACGCCAATCGTGCCCCAGGTGCGCCGGCCGTCGGTCGAGGTCATCAAGACGCGTACGCGCGCGGCGGTGGCCGCGCTGGCGTCGATGACCCGGACCTTGTAGTCCACCAGCCGCACCCGCGCCAGTTCGGGGTGGAACCGCTCCAGCGCCGCGCGCAGCGCCAGGTCGAGGGCGTGGACTGGCCCGTTCCCCTCGCCCGACGCGCCGGCCTCCTCGCCGTTGACCGACACCCGCACGATCGCACGCGACGTGCAGGTGTCGCCGTGGTGGTCTACCGCGACGTGAAATGCGCGGATCTCGAACCGCCGTCGCTGACCGAGCACCGCACGGCGCAACAGGAGCTCGAACGACGCTTCGGCCCCCTCGAACTGATAGCCCTCGTGCTCCAGCCTCTTGAGGTCTTCCAGCACGGTCTGCACCTCAGGCCGGGAGCGGTCGAGCCGCAGCCCGACCTCGTCGGCCTTGTGCAGCACGGTCGCCCGGCCCGACAGGTCGCTCACCACGACGCGGCGGCGGTTGCCTACGCTGTCCGGCGATACGTGCTCGTACATCACCGGATCAATCATGACGGCGCTGACATGCACGCCGCCCTTGTGGGCGAAGGCGTTGGCGCCCACATACGGTTGATAGTCGTCCGGCGTCATGTTGGCCAGCTCGGCCACGAGCCGTGAGAGATCGGTCAACCGCTCCAGCGCCCCGGGCGCCAGGATGTCCAGGCCGAGCTTCACCCGCAGCGCCGGCACGATGGAGCAGAGGTTGGCATTGCCGCACCGCTCGCCGTACCCGTTGACGGTCCCCTGGACGTGGGTGCAGCCCGCCGACACAGCGGCCAGCGTATTGGCCACCGCCAGCTCCGCGTCGTTGTGGGCGTGGATGCCGAGCGGCCCGCCCACCCCGCGCTCCGCGGCCTCGACGCCGGCGCGAATCGCCTCGGGAAGGCTCCCGCCGTTGGTGTCGCAGAGCACCAGCGTGTGCGCGCCGCCCTCGCGCGCGGCGCGCAGCGTCGCCAGGGCGTACTCGGGGTTCGTACGGAGCCCGTCGAAGAAGTGCTCGGCGTCGTAGATCACCTCGCGCCCGCCGGCTCGCAGATAGGCCACCGAGTCGCGGATCATCGCCAAGTTCTCTTCGAGCGTCGTGCGCAGCCCGGCGCGCACGTGCAGGTCCCACGACTTGCCGAAGATCGTGACGACGGGTGTGCCCGCGTCGAGCAGAAGCCTGAGATTCGCGTCATCCTCCGCCCGGCCGCCCGCGCGGCGGGTGCTGCCAAACGCCGCGACGCGCGCGTGGCTCCATGTGACGGCCTGCGCACGCTCGAAGAACGCCAGATCGCGGGGATTGCTACCCGGCCACCCGCCCTCGACGTAGTCGACACCGAGGGCATCGAGACGGCGCGCGATTGTGAGCTTGTCCTCGACCGAGATGGCCACGCCTGCCGCCTGCGTGCCGTCACGCAGCGTCGTATCGTAGACGGCAATGCGGGACACGACGGTCTACCCGCCCCCGGCGCGCGCGGTGACCTTCTGCCGCGTGTAGGCGATGATGCCGCCGGCGGCCACGAGCCGCTGCATGAACTCGGGCAGCGGCGCGGCTTGGTGCGAGGTCCCCCGCGTCTCGTTGATGATGCGGCCGGCGTCGTTGTCCACCGCCAGGCGGTCGCCGCTCCGGGTCACGGCCTGCAGGTCCTGACACTCGAGTAGCGGCAGGCCGATGTTGAACGCGTTGCGGTAGAAGATGCGGGCGTACGACTTGGCGATGACGCACGCGATGCCGAGTCCCTTGAGCGCGATCGGCGCGTGCTCACGGGAGGAGCCCTGGCCGAAGTTCTCGCCCGCGACCAGGATGTCGCCGGGCGCGATCTTGGCGGCCAGGGCTGGGTCGAGGTCCTCGAAGCACTTCGGCGCCAGCACTGCGGGATCGGCGGTCACCAGGTAGCGCGCCGGGATGATCAGATCGGTGTCGATGTGATCGCCGAGCGTCCAGGCCGTGCCCCGGAAGATCATGCGTCCACCCCCGCCATCGTGCGGCCCAGCACTTCGTCGGGATGCGCCAACCGGCCCAGGACCGCGGATGCGGCCGCGACCCCGGGGCCTGAGAGGTAGACCTTGCTCTCGCGATGACCCATGCGACCGATGAAGTTGCGCGACGACGTGCTCACACACACCTCGCCCGCGGCCAGCACGCCCATGTGCCCGCCGATGCACGGCCCGCACGTTGACGTACTGACCGTGGCGCCGGCGTCGATGAACGTCGTGATCAAGCCCTCGGCGAGCGCCTGCCGGTAGATTGCCGGCGTCGCCGGGATGACCAGCATGCGCGTGCGGGGGTGGACCTTGCGGCCCGCCAGCAGCCGCGCCGCGACGCGCAGGTCCTCCAGACGGCCGTTGGTGCACGTGCCGAGGAACACCTGATCGACCGGGACGCCGGCAGCCTCGCGCACCGGCACCACGTTGCCCGGCGAGGATGGCGCCGACACCACGGGTTCGAGCCGGCTGGTGTCGTACTCGACTACCCTGGCGTACTCCGCGTCGCGGTCGGCGTAGACCGGGGTGAACGGCCGCCTGGCGCGGGGCCGTACCCAGTCGAGCACGACGTCGTCCGGTTCCATGATGCCGTTCTTACCACCGGCCTCGACGGCCATGTTCGAGATGCTGAAGCGCTCGTCCATGGTCAGGTGTGCCAGCGCCTCGCCGGCGAACTCCATCGCGCAGTAGCGCGCGCCGTCCACGCCGATGTCGCCGATCACCCGCAGCACCAGGTCCTTGCCCGTGACCCACGGCGCGGGCCGGCCCCGGAACACGAACCGCAGCGTCTCGGGCACACGGAACCACAGTTCGCCGGTCGCCATGGCCGCGGCCAGGTCCGACGAGCCGACGCCGGTCGAGAACGCGCCGAGCGCGCCGTGGTTGCACGTGTGGGAGTCGGCGCCGACGAAGACCTCGCCCGGCAGGACCAGCCCTTCCTCGGCGAGTTGCACGTGGGCGATACCGGCCCGGCCGACCTCGTAGTAGTACGTGATCTCGTGCCTGCGCGCGAACTCGCGCATGATCTTGCACTGCTCGGCCGAGGCGATGTCCTTGTTCGGGGCGTAGTGGTCGGGGACCAGCCCCACGCGATCGCGGTCGAAGACCGTCGGCACGCCGATCTTCTCGAACTCGCGGATCGCGAGTGGCGCAGTGATGTCGTTCGCGAAGCAGAAGTCGATGCGCGCCTCGACCAGGTCGCCCGGCCGCACCCGACTGCGGCCCGCGTGGCTGGCCAGAATCTTCTCGGTGAGCGTCATGCCCATGCGGGGTCTCCTTCCCGGGTCGCTTGGCCCGCCGGCGCCGCGGCGCGCGCGGCCAGCAGACGGTTAACCCCGTCGAGGTAGGCGAGCAGGCTCGCTTCGATCACGTCGGTGCTGCTGGCGCGACCCACGACCACCACGTCGCCGTCTCGGACGCGTGCGGTCACCTCGCCCAGCGCGTCGGTGCCGCCGGTCACGGCCCGGATCGCGTAGTCGAGCAGGGTAGCCTGCACGCCTGTCACCTGATTGACGGCGGCGCACAACGCATCCACCGGTCCGTCGCCGCTCGCCGACGCCGTGGACTCACCGTGCTCCGAGCGCAACGTGATCGTTGCCGCCGGGGGCACGCCGGTGCCGGTCGTCACCATGAACGACCGCAGCGCGTAGCGCGCGGGCACCGCGCGCACTTCCTCCTCGACCAGCGCCAGGATGTCTTCGATCGCGACCTGCTTCTTGCGGTCGGCCAGCGCCTTGAAGCGGGTGAACGTGCGGTCGAGGGCAGCCTCGTCGAGGCGGATGCCCTGGTCCTCGAGGGTCTTGCGAAAGGCGTGGCGGCCAGAGTGCTTGCCGAGCACGAGGCGGTTGGTCGGCAGGCCGACGTCCTCGGGCCTCATGATCTCGTAGGTCGCCCGGTTAGCCAGCACGCCGTGCTGATGGATGCCAGCCTCATGGGCGAACGCGTTCTCGCCGACGATGGCCTTGTTCGGTTGCACCGGCACGCCGGTGATCGCGGTCAGCAGCCGGCTCGTGCGGAACAGGCGCGTCGTGTCGATGTTGGTGCGCACACCGTAGGCGTCGCGACGGGTGCGCAGCGCCATCACGAGTTCTTCGAGCGCCGCGTTGCCGGCGCGTTCGCCGATGCCGTTGATCGTGCACTCGATCTGCCGGGCGCCGGCCGCGATCGCAGCCAGCGAGTTGGACACTGCCAGCCCCAGGTCGTCGTGACAGTGCACGCTCCAGGTGACGCGGTCGCTGTCCGGGACACGCTCGCGCAGGGTCGTGATGAGCGCGGCGTACTCGGGGGGCGTGGTGTACCCTACCGTGTCGGGCACGTTGATCACCGTCGCGCCGGCCCGGATTGCGACGTCGAAGATCCGGCAGAGGAAGTCCACGTCCGAGCGGCTCGCGTCCTCGGCGGAGAACTCCACGTCGTCGGTGAACCGGCGGGCGCGCCGCACCGCGGCCGCGGCCGCCTCCACCACCTGGTCAGGGGTCATGCGCAGCTTGTGCTCCATGTGAATCGGCGAGGTGGCGATGAACACGTGGATGCGCGGCCGCGCCGCCGGCTGGAGCGCCTCGATCGCCGCATCCACGTCTTTGGGGTTGGCACGGGCGAGCCCGGCGATCGTGACCCCGCGGATCTCGCGCGCGACCGTGCGGACGGATTCCAGGTCGCCGGCGGACGAAATCGGGAACCCGGCCTCGATAACGTCCACGCGGAGCGCTTCGAGCTGCCGGGCCAGCTCGAGCTTCTCGGCCGGGGTCATCGAGAACCCGGGCGACTGTTCGCCGTCGCGCAGCGTCGTGTCGAAGATGCGGACCAGCTCGTCCATCGGAGGCCTCCCGGCTAGGTGTTCTGCGCGCCGCGCACCAGCGTCACCTGTCCGGTGCGGGCCATCTCCCGGATGCCGTACTTCGTGAGCAGCGAGACCATGGCGTCGATCTTGTCCGCCCGGCCGGTCACCTCGAGAGTCATGGTGCGCTCGGTGATGTCCACGACGTTGGACCGGAACACGTTGGCGAGCTCCATGATCTCCATCCGCGTCCCGGGGTTGGCATTGACCTTGATGAGCGCCAGCTCGCGGTCCACGGTCGGCGTGTCGTCGATGGCGGTCGCGCGCACCACCTCGACCAGCTTGCGGAGCTGTTTGGCGAACGACTCGGTGCGGTCGGGCGGGGTGTCCACGACGATCGTCATGCGGGACACCCCGGAGTCTTCGGTCGGACCTACCGAGAGGCTGCGGATGTTCACGCCGCGTCGCCGGATCAACCCGGCCACGCGCACCAGGACGCCGGGCTGGTTGTGCACCAGGACCGAGATCGTCGCGGCATGTGGTTCACTCATGCGTCCGGCTCCTTCACTGCACGGCGATGTCGACGGCCGGCCGCATCGCGGACAGCGTCTGCAGGACGTCGTGGATAGGGTGCGAGCGAAACGCCTCGAGCCGGTCCAGGCGCGGCCCGTTCGCCGCGCCCCCGCCCGAGGCCGCCGCGTCGGCGGCGGGGTACCCGATCTGCGCGAGCTGCGCCTCGAAGCGGGGCCCCCACTTGCGCGTGCCCAGGCGGGCGGTCGTCGAGCAGTTGTCCACCATGTACGACACGCCGCGGGCGTGCATGTACGGCAACAGCGAGTCCACCGCCTCGATGACCGACTCATTGGCGATCTCCGAATAGGGGTGGCCCCGCTCCAGGAGCAGGTCCACCTGGGCCATCATCGTGCCGAGGAACGTCCCGGCCGTGAACGCGTGCGTCTCCGCGGTGCGCCGGCCGCGCGCCGCGCGGACGCGCGCCCCGACCTGCCACATGCGGCTGCCCTCGATGGACGGAATCGGGTACTCCTTGAGCCGCTGGCCGGCCAGGATAACACTGCGCAGCTCGTTGCCCGATGCGACCTCGTCGTAGATCTCCACCATGAGGGGCCGGCTCACTTCGTAGGCCGCCGCGTAGGCGCGCGCGAACTCGGCCTGCTCCTCGGCGGACAATCCCTCGTACACCGCGCGCAGCCCGTGCCGCGAGATCGTGCGCGCGATCGGCCCGGTGATGCTCTCGCAAGCGTAGGTGAAGGCCTCCTCCTCGGCATAGCCCTGGGCGACATAGCGGCGGAACAGGCTCTCGACGATCCCCCAGACCGCGCCGAGCAGGATCGCGCGCTCGCCGAAGATGTCGGACAGATACTCCGACCGCAGTGTCGTCTTGAACGTGTACGGGGCGCCCAGCCCGATCGACCAAGCGAGCGCAATGTCGGTCGCCCGGCCGTCGAGGTCCTGTTCCACGGCGAAGCTCGTGTTGATCCCGGCGCCGTTCGTCTGGCGGCCTTGCTCGTACAGCCTCCGGACCGAGGGTCCCATGCCTTTGGGACAGACGCCGACCACGTTGATACTGGCCGGGAACCGCTCCCCCATGTTGGTCAGATGGCCGAGGAGGAACCCGTGCGACAGGCCGAGCGTGGCGCCCGGCCGCAGCGCGGCGAAGATTCGCGGATAGAGCTCGGCCTGCGAGGCGTCGGAGATGAGCAGCAGCACCAGATCGGACCGCGCGATCACGTCGAACATCTCGCCCAGCGTACCGCCGGCCTCGGTGAATCCGGCCGCCCGGGCCGCCTCGCGCGACCCCGAGCCGTCACGCAGCCCCACGACCACCCGGATAGCTGTCCCGTCGAGGGACTCGCGAAGATTCTGCGCCTGGGCCGGGCCCTGCGAGCCCCAGCCGATCACCCCGATCGTTCGGATGCCCGCCAGCGCCTTGGGCAGCAGCGGGAAGAGGTGCCGACCGCCGCGGACGAACGACTCGCGCCGGCCGGCCAGCTCCAGGGTCTCGACCGGAAAGACCGCCGAGGTGAACGTGTTGTCGCTACTCATCGAGGATCATCTCCGCGACCGATTGGCCCGACGGGATCATCGGCAGGCAGTTCTCCTCCGGATCGCAGAGCACGTCCACCACACAGGGCCGGTCCTCGGTGGCCAGCGCCTCGCGCAGCGCGGGCTCGACCTGCTCGGGCCGCTCGACGCGGATGCCGCGGCAGCCGAAGACCTCGGCCAGCCTGGCGAAGTCGGGGTTCTTCAGGATCGACGACGACAGCCGGCCCCGGTAGAAGAACGTCTGCCACTGCCGGACCATCCCGAGCGAGCTGTTGTTGAGAATGATGATCGGCAGGCTGAGACCGTGCTCGGCCGCGGTGCCCAAGTCCTGCAGCGTCATCATGAAACCGCCGTCGCCCACAACCGAGATGACCTGGCGGTCGGGCCGGCCGAACTTGGCGCCCATCGCCGCCGGAAACCCAAACCCCATCGCACCGAGCCCGCCGGAGGTGATGAAGCTGCGCGGCTCGCGCGGCTGGTACCACTGGGCCATCCACATCTGATGCTGCCCCACATCGGTCGTGACGATCGCCCGGCCGTCGGTCAGGCGGTTGAGGAGGTCGCACACGTACTGGGCGCTGATCACCTCCGCGCCCTGCCGGTAGCGGAACGGCTGCGCCTTGCGCCACTCGTCGATCTGCCGCCACCACGCGTCGATCTGCGGGGCCCGGGCCTGCACGGCCAGGGCGGCGAGGACGCGCCTGGCGTCGCCGACGATCGGGATGTGCGCCGGCTTGTTCTTGCCGATCTCCGCCGGATCGATGTCGATATGGATGAACCGCGCGCGCGGCGCGAAGTCCTTGAGCCGGCCGGTCACCCGGTCATCGAAACGCGCGCCCACGGCCAGCACCACGTCGGCCTCGTTCATCGCCCAGTTCGCAAAGGCCGACCCGTGCATGCCGAGCATACCCAGGCAGCGCGGATCGCGCTCATCCACCGCGCCTTTGCCCATGAGGGTGAGGACGACCGGGATGCCCGTGCGCTCCATCAGCGCGGTCAGCTCGGCGCCGGCGTCGGCGTTGATCACGCCGCCGCCGGCGTAGATCAGCGGGCGTTCGGCCGCGGCCAGGGCCTCGGCGGCTGCGGCGATCTGGTTGGGGTTGCCGTCCAGCGTGACCTTGTACCCCGGGATCGAGATCTCGTCGGGGAACTCGGGCTCGATCATCTCTTGCGAGACATCGCGCGGAATGTCCACCAGCACCGGCCCGGGCCGGCCGGTGCGGGCCAGGTGGAACGCGGTGTGGATGGCGAGCGGGATCTGGCGCGCGTCCATGACCAGCGTGTTGTGCTTGGTGATCGGCATCGTGATGCCGGTCACGTCGGCCTCCTGGAAGGCGTCGTTGCCGATGACCGGTCGCGCGACCTGGCCGGTGATCGCGACGATGGGAATCGAGTCCATCATCGCGTCGGTGATCCCGGTGACCAGGTTGGTCGCACCGGGCCCTGAGGTCGCGGTGCACACGCCGACCTTGCCGGTGGCCCGGGCGTACCCGACCGCCGCGTGCGCGGCGACCTGCTCGTGCCGGCAGAGGATGTGCCGCGTGTGGTTGGCGTCGTAGATCGCGTCGTAGATAGGAAGCGACGCCCCGCCGGGGTGACCGAAGATGATCTCGACGCCCTCGCGGCGCAGGGCTTCCATCAGCACCTGGGCGCCGTTCATCGTCTTGGCGCGCGGGATCGTGCGGTCGGCGCGCGGAGTCGTCATCTGCCGGGCCATCCTTGTCCCCTCCTGTCCTCTCCGCGGGTGGTGTGCCCGCGGCCGTGCATCCATCGCGTGCGAAAACACAAACGGGAGCGATCCCAAGGACGAGATGCTCCCGCGGTGCCACCTTAGTTCCCGCCGGCGTTGTCGCCGGAGGGCGCTCGAACCCGTAACGTGGGGGACGGCGGACCCTACTCGATGGGTTCGGGTCCGCGGCTCGGGGGTGAGTTTCGGCAGGAGCGGCGACCGGCTCGCACCGTACCCGGCTCGCTCACGTCCGCGAGCCTGCCTACTTGTCCCGTCATTGCCTGCGCGCCTCGGCGCGCGGTTATGAAAGAGCCTGCGTGATAGGTACCTCTCGAGGAACCTATCCCTCAGGCTTTTGTCCTGTGGGTGTGCGGCCCTTCAGCCGTCTGCGCCGCTCGGACCTGGCCGGTCTTTGTGGGACCGCGGAACCCTAGGCGCACTCCCTCGCGGACTTGCGACGAGCCAGAACCTCAGAGAAACGTGCCCCTAAAGATACCAAGGCATCTCAACGGCTGTCAAGCACCGGCGGGGGGTGGACCCGTCTCCGGACCTCCCGCTGTCGCCCGCAGACCGCTCGTGTGCGCGCGAGAGGTCGGCACGCGGCCGTTTGCGTACGACTGTCGCGGCGTCGATCTCCGGGGTGGACCGCAGGCGATAGACGTACTGAAAGCCCTCGCGCTCCAGGGTCCCGAGCGAGCGTTGCAGGTCCAGGAGCTGCCGACGGACGGCGCCTGGAGGAATCGTCCGGTCGGTGCGCGCACGGTTGCGCGTCTGACAGAGCCGCTCGGGCAGGTCCAGGACGATCGCCACGGCCGGGCAGCGGAACTTGCGCGCGAGATCCAACAGCGGCCGGCGTGCCCCGAGTTGCACGTTGGTCGCGTCGATGACGGTCAGCCTCCCGGTTGCGAGCCGTTTGGTGGCGATGAAGTGCAGGACCTCGAAGGCGTCGCCGGTCGCGACGAGGTTGTTCTCGTCATCGGACACCAGTGCGCGGCAGGCATCGGATGACAGGATCTCCGTCGCCCGGAAGTGCCGGCGCGCGAACGTCGATTTGCCCGATCCGGAGGCACCGATCAGGATCACGAGCGAGAAGTGAGGGATGATCAGTTCCATGCGTCCTTGATCACAGACCCTGACGGCCACCCGCGTCCGCACCCATTCTAGCGTCCTCACGGCAACGGCGAGAGGCCGAGCTCGTACCGAGAGGGAAATGTAGATTGCCAGTGTGCGCTGCGCCAGGAGGCGATGCCCGTGAACGTCCTCGATGAGGCAGGCGGGTCGGCGTGTGAGCCCGATGCCGCCGGCTAGGCTGACGTATCGGAACCGCCAGATCCTGCTGAAGTACCACCGGCTGCTGAGCGGCACGCATCCCCATCCGCCGAACTCGATCCCGGCGCTGACACAAGTGCTCGCCGACGGCGCGGACGTGATCGAGTTCGACGTCGGCCGCACGGGCGACGGCGTCTTCGTGCTGATGCACGACGACCGCCTCGAAGGTGAGACGACCGGGTTTGGTCCGCTGCGGGCCATCACCGGTGCCGAGTTCCAACGCCTGCGGTTACGCGGGACCGACGTGCCGCCCGCCACGCTGGCCGAGGTCGTCGACGTGGTGGCCGCGGTCAGACGGCCGGTGAAGGTGCAGGTGGATCTGAAGGAGCAGGAGCCGATGCCGCCCAGCGTCGGCGAGCGCCTGGTGGATGCGCTCGCGCCCATGCGGGCCAACCCCGGCGTGCGCGTGGTCGTCGGGTGTCAGGCCGACTGGAATCTGCGGGTCCTGCGGCGTCTCGATGCCACGCTCGTCCTCGGGCTGGATGTCGCGCTCCATCTCGACGCACCGGTGGACGAGATGGTCCGCCTTCCCTCTCGCGTGAACGCCTATGGGTACCTCGACGACCACCCTCTCGGGTTCAGGCGCCTGTGGCCCGTGCAGGCGTACCTCGAAGACCGGTTTGACGTGCTGCTGAGCCTCGTCGAAGGCGTGAGCGAGTACTACCTCCGCAAGGAGCTCGTCGCGCAGGCGCTCGCCGACGGTGTGAATCCCATCGCGCTCATCCACGAGCGCCGGCCGGGGGCGCTGGTGGATGTCTGGACCTTCCACGCGCATGAAGCCCGCGCCGGTGACGTGCTGCGCGCCGCGCTGGGGGCCGGCGCCGATCAGATCACCAGCCCGACCGCCGCGCTGTTCCCCCAGTCTCTGTGACGGCTGAGACCCTGACTGTCGCCGCCACACCGGACTTGGACCGCGAGACCCCGGGCATATCCCCACTGGACCGTGGAGGTGTTGACGAGGCCGTGACGTACCACCGTTTGCTCATCGGAGTGGCAATGATGATGACCGGCTGGGTCCTGGCGCTGCACGCGCTCCACCAGGTCGGCGTCTGGGCGATGCTGGTCGGGATTGCCTTCCTCACGCTGGTAGGGTTGGGGGTCGCGCGAGCGGCCCGAGTCTAGACCGTCCCCAACGGCTGGTAGTTTCCCAGGCAGGAGACCAGGATACCCGGCGTCGAACTTGTGTTCGCGTTTGCGATGACGGGCGCAGCCGGGCATGACCCTCGAGCAGATACTCTCGCAGCTCCGCCACGACCCGACCCTCCGCCGGCAATTCACGGCGTGGCACGAGGTGCCGGCCCGGCCGGGGAAGTACGCGCCCATCCCGGAGGGCGTTGACGCGCGGCTGGCTGCGGCCCTGCGCCGCGCCGGTATCACCTCGCTCTATAGCCATCAGGCCGAGGCCTTCGAGGTCGCGCGTTCAGGCCGGCCGTTCGTGGTGGTCACGCCGACCGCCTCGGGCAAGACGCTGTGTTACAACCTCCCGGTCCTGAATACCCTCCTGGCCGAGCCCGAGACCCGCGCGCTCTATCTGTTCCCAACCAAGGCGCTGTCGATGGATCAGGTGGACGAACTGCTCGGCCTGATCCGGCTGCTCGAGGTGGACATCAAGGCGTACACCTACGACGGCGACACGCCGGGCGATGCGCGCCGGGCGATCCGCACCGCCGGGCACGTCGTGGTGACGAATCCCGACATGCTCCACGCCGCGATCCTGCCCCACCACACCAAGTGGCTGCGGTTGTTCGAGAACCTGCGCTACGTCGTGATCGATGAGCTGCATACCTATCGCGGGCTGTTCGGCAGCCACCTGGCCAACGTGCTGCGGCGCCTGCGCCGCATCTGCCGGTTCTACGGCAGCGCGCCGCTGGTGATCTGCTCGTCGGCGACGATCGGCAATCCCAAGGAACTGGCCGACCGGCTCACCGAGGACGACGTCACGCTCATCGACGACAACGGCGCGCCCTCGGGTCCGAAGGTCTTCGCGTTCTACAATCCGCCCGTGATCAACCGCGAACTCGGGATCCGGCGCGATGCCCTGGGCGAGGCCGAGCGGCTGGCCGGTGAGTTCATCCGCAACCGCATCCCGCTGATCGCGTTTGCGCGGAGCCGCCGCGCAACAGAGCTGCTCATGAGCCGGTTCCGGCAGATCGCGGCCTCACATCACATTCCCGCGGGGCGCATCGCCGGCTATCGCGCCGGCTACCTGCCGTCAGAGCGCCGCGCCATCGAGGACGGCCTGCGCACCGGCGACATCCTGGCGGTCGCCGCGACGAACGCGCTTGAGCTGGGCATCGACATCGGCCGGCTCCAGGCGGCGCTGCTCGTCGGCTATCCGGGTACCGTGGCCTCGACCTGGCAGCAGGCCGGTCGCGCTGGCCGCACGCAGGACCTGGCCGCGGCCATCCTCGTGGCGACCAGCGATCCCCTCGATCAGTACATCGTCCGGCATCCCGAGTACTTCTTCGGTCGGCCGCCCGAGATGGGACTGGTCAACCCGGACAACCTCTACGTGCTGACCAGCCACGTGCGTTGCGCCGCGTTTGAGTTGCCCATTGACGACGGCGAGCGGTTCGGGCCGAACACGCTGCCCGAGATCCTCGACTATCTGGCGGGCCAGCAGATCGTCCATCACGACGACCACCGGTGGCACTATGTCGCCGACGCGTACCCCGCGCAGGACGTCTCGCTGCGCAGCGCCTCGACCGAGAACGTCGTGATCATCGACACGACCGAGCCCTCACCCCACGTCATCGGCGAGGTGGACTTGGCGAGCGCGCCAGGCCTCGTGCACGAGGACGCGATCTACATGCACCTCGGCCAGCAGTACCACGTCGACCGGCTCGAGTGGGCCGAGCGCAAGGCATATGTCCACAAGGTGGACGTGGACTACTACACCACCGCGCAGATCGCAATCGACGTCCGCGTGCTCGCCGAGTTCGCCCGGGGCACGGCCTCGCCGCCGCCGGCACACGGCGAGGTGGTGGTGACGTATCGGCCGACGATCTTCAAGAAGCTCACCCTCGAGCGGCACGAGAACGTCGGTTGGGGCCCCATTCACCTGCCCGAGTCCACGCTGCACACCATGGCCTACTGGCTCGCGCTGCCCGACCTGCCGATCCCGCGCGAGGAGGTCCAGGGGCTGTTGATCGGCCTCTCGCACGCGCTGGCGCACGTCGCAGCCCTGTTCCTCATGTGCGATCCGCGCGACCTCGGCCGTGCCTACGAGGTTCAGTCTCCGCATACCGGCCGGCCGACCGTGTACCTCTACGACGCCTTCCCCGGCGGCGTGGGCTTCGCCGAGCGGTTGTTCCGTCTGCACGGCCAGGTGCTGGCCGCGGCGCGCGACCTCGTCGCGGCCTGCCCGTGTGACGCCGGCTGCCCGTCGTGCGTCGGGCCGGTACTCGACGTCGGCAGCACCGGCAAGGCGCGCGCGCTCGACGTGCTGGACGCGCGACTGGTCCCGCGCGCCGTGGGGTAGGCGTACGCGCCCATGAGCCAGACCTCGGGGATGCTGCGTGACAGACTCGCGCTGCTCGGCGTCGTCTCCGCTCCGCGGACGCGCCTGCGCACCGAGGTCGACCGTGGGCCGGCGTACGAGATCCGGCGCAACGTCCGGTCGGTGCGCGAGGTCTTCGGCCGCGACGCGCCGCACCCGGCCGATGCCGGCGCGCTGTTCCTCGACACCGAGACCACCGGGCTCGCCGGCGGCACGGGCACGACGCCGTTCCTGATCGGCCTGGCGTCCATTGACGACACGGTTGTGACCGTCGAGCAGTACTTCCTGCGGCGGCTGTCCGGTGAGGCCGCGATGCTCGAGGCGCTGCACGATCGCCTCGTCGAGGCCGAGACGCTCGTCACCTTCAACGGCCGGCGGTTCGACTGGCCGATCCTCGAGGCGCGCTTTATCATGAGCCGGCTGCCGCTCGACCCGCCGGCGGACCACGCCGACCTCATCACCTTCGCGCGGCGGCTGTGGTATCGTGCGCTCGGCACGTACCGTCTCACCGCCATCGAGCGCCACGCGCTGGGAATCGAGCGGACCGACGACGTCGACTCGGCGGAGATCCCGGGGATGTACCTGGAGTACCTGCGCACTGGGGACGCCGGGCCGCTGGAGCCGGTGTTCGCGCACAATCAGCGCGATGTGCTGTGTCTGTTGCACCTGCGCCGGCAGGCGCGCCGATGGATCGAGGAGGGCGAAGATCCGCCGCCACCCGTGGACTGGGAGGGACTCGGCGTCCTGCGGCAGCGGGCCGGCGATAGCCCGGGCGCGATGGCGGCTTGGTGCCGGGCGTTGACGGTCGAGGACGACCACGCCGTGCGCTGGCGCATCGCTACGCGAATCGCCCGCGTCCTGCGGCGCGAGGCGCGCTGGGACGACCTGCTCGCCTTGTGGGAACACCAGGCCGCCGGCCGCGGGGTGTGGCGGGTGCGGGCGCTGATCGAACGGGCCAAGATCCTGCACCGGCGCCTGCGCCAGCCCGAACGCGCGATCGCGGCCCTGGACGAAGCGCGCACTGTGCTGGAATGGCTGCTGCTGGCCGGTGATCCGGCCGCCCCGGCGCTCGACCTCGCCGTGCAGGAACGGCTGGCGCGCCTGGGAGCGCCGCCCCCGGGCACGGTGCGGCTGGGGCAGCCGCCCGCGGGCGATGATCGCTATCTTCGGACGACTGTAAAGACGTACCGGTCGGTGCAGACATAGTTCGTCGTCCGGTACAGCGGCGTCTGGTTGCGGTCACGGGCGATGCCAGCCAGCCGCAACAACGGCTTGCGCACCGGCACCTCGAGCAAGCGCGCGACGCGCGGGGAGGCCGCGCACGCGGTCAGCCACAGAGTAGCCTCCGCGACGTCGATCCGCAGATCCAGGCGTAGGAAATCCAGAAGCGACTCCCGCTCCCGTCGTCGCTGGACCATCTCAACCGAACCGACAAGGTGTCCCGGCAACAAGTCCTCGCAGTATAGCACCGGATGGCCCCGCGCCCTGCGCAGGCTGCGCACAAGAATCCCCGGTGCGCCGGGGCGTACGCCAAGCGTGCTGGCGCCCGACGCGTCGATCGGCCGTTCACAGATCTCGAGGACCTGATCGGTGGCTTGCTCTCCGGTACGCCGGATCGCCTCGGTGAAGCTCTCGAGGCGCTCCAGCCCCGCGGTCACCGGCCGGTTGACGAACGATCCGACGCCGTGCCGGCGCGTGAGCCAGCCTTCGTGCTCCAACACCCGTAGCGCCTCGCGCAACGTGGGACGGCTGATCTCGAAGGCACGGGCCAACTCGGTTTCGGAGGGGAGCACATCGGCCCCTGCAAAGCGTCCGGCGACGATCTCGTTCCGCAACATCTCCGCCACATACCGTGGGAGCGACTGACGTGGCACGGGCACCTCCTGTCTCGGCTAGACGACGATCCGTGGGTCGAGCAGGTCGCGCAACCAGTCGCCGACCAGGTTGATCGCGAGCACCGTGAGCATTAGGCTGAGCCCCGGAAACGCCGCCAGCCACCAGGCGAGGGCGAGGTAGTCACGGCTGTCGGCGAGCATGCCACCCCAGGTCGGGGTCGGTGGCTGGACTCCCAGGCCCAGGAAGCTGAGCGCGGACTCGAGGATGATCACCTGGGCCACAGAGAACGACGCGAGGACGATCAAGGGAGAGATGGCGTTGGGCAGGATGTGGCGCCACGCGATCGCCGCATCAGGCACGCCCAGGCACCGGGCGGCGGTAACGTACTCGGCTTCGCGCACGGCCAACACCTGTGCCCGCGTCAAGCGGAAGTAAGCGGCCCAGCCTCCAAGCCCGAGTGAAACGACCACGTTCACCAGGCCCGGCCCCAGGATCGCGACGAACGTGATCACGAGCAGGGTGAGCGGAAACGACAGCTGGATGTCAGCCAGCCGAGTCAGCACGCGCTCGAGCCGACCGCCGTGATACCCGGCGATCACGCCGAGCCCCATGCCCAGCCCTGCGGCAATGGCGACCGCCAGCAGCGCCACGAGCAGTGACACCCGGGCGCCGAACACGACGCGGCTCGCGATGTCGCGCCCCAGCTGATCGGTACCCAAGATGTGGCCGGGGGCCCCGCCGGGTATCCAGGCCGGTGCCAGCAGCCGCCGGGTGATCTGTTGCCGCGTTGGCGGGTGGGGAACGACGACCGGCGCCGCGGCCGCGGCGACGATCACCGTCGCGAGGAACACGAGCGCGGCGGTCGCGAGGCGCGCCGGTCGCCGCCGACGCCTCGGCTGGGGCGTCGGCACAGGTACCGAGGCCGCCGGCTCTGGGCGCGCAATCACGACAAACCTGGCCGTGCGTCCATCAGCGGTACCGAATACGCGGGTCTAAGCGAATGTAGACGAGATCCATCAGCAGGTTGAGGAATACGAACGCGACGGAGAGGT
>JAVKJV010000044.1:0-26107 GCA_031458775.1 Candidatus Fervidifonticultor quartus
TGCGCGAGGGGTGCGATGCCGGTGAGCCGGTCGTCAAGTCGCACCCGGAGGCGCCGTCCGCGAAGGCCCTGCGCGAGATTGCGCGCAGGCTGGTCGCGCTCGTGCCCGTGGCCGCCCGGGCCTAGCACGGTCCTGCGCGGCCTCGCCGCGGTGCGGCGGACGGGTCTCTGACGGCGGCGTATGCGTCGATCTGAGAGCACCTTTGCCGGGGAGGCGGAACGGCGTGGCTGAGCAGGCCTTGTTGCGGGCACAGAACCTGATCGGCGGTCGCTGGGTCGACTGCGAGAGCGGGCAGACGTTGCCCTCGATGAACCCGGCCACGGGCGAGGTGCTGGGCACCGCGCCTGATTCGTCGGCCGGCGACGTCAACGCCGCGGTCCGGGCCGCGACCGAGGCCTGGCCCCGGTGGCGGGCGATCCCGGCACCACGCCGCGCCGAGATCCTCTACCGCGCCGCGGAACTGCTCGTGCAGCGCAAGGAGGAACTGGCGCGGCTGATGACGCGCGAGATGGGCAAGGTCCTGACTGAGACCCGCGGCGATGTGCAGGAAGCCATCGACATGACGTACTTCATCGCAGGCGAGGGCCGACGGCTGCACGGGTACACGACGCCGAGCGAGATGCCTCGCAAGGCCGCGTACTGCGTCCGGCAGCCGCTGGGCGTCGTCGGGGTGATCACGCCGTGGAACTTCCCCATGGCGATCCCGTCGTGGAAGATCATCCCCGCGCTCGTCTGCGGCAACACCGTGGTCTTCAAACCGGCGTCGGACACGCCGCTGGTCGCGGCCGCGTTCGTCCGACTGCTCGAAGAGGCCGGGCTGCCGCCCGGCGTGCTCAACCTGGTGACGGGACGCCAGGCCGGGGCCGCGCTTGTCGACCACCCAGACGTCGCGTTGATTTCGTTCACCGGGTCGACGGATGTCGGGCTCCAGCTCTCGGCCCGGTGCGCGGCCCGCGGTGCGCGGGTCTCGCTCGAGATGGGCGGAAAGAACGCCGCCATCGTGATGGACGACGCGGACCTCGACCTGGTGGCCGATGCCCTGACCTGGAGCGCTTTCGGTACGACCGGCCAGCGGTGCACCGCGTGCAGCCGGGTCCTCGCGCTGCCCCGCGTGCACGGTGAGGTGGTCGATCGGCTGGCCGACCGCGCGGCGCGGCTGCGCGTGGGCGACGGTCTCGACGCCGGTACCGAGATGGGGCCGCTGGTCAGCGAAGCGCAGCGGCAGACCGTGGAGTACTACGTCGGCGTGGGGCGGCACGAGGGCGCGCGCGTCATCACCGGCGGCGAGCGCCTGACGCCGCGGGGACTCGAGGGCGGCTACTACTACGCGCCCACGGTCCTGGCCGGGGTGCGGCCCGAGATGCGGGTGGCCCAGGAGGAGATCTTCGGGCCGGTCGTCAGCATCCTCGAGGTGCCCACCCTCGAAGAGGCGATCGATGTCGTCAACGGCGTCAAGTACGGCCTGTCGTCGTCGATCTTCACGCGTGACATCGGCGCGGCGATGCGGGCGATTGAGGAGATCCATACAGGGATCGTCTACGTCAACCACGGGACGATTGGCGCCGAAGTCCATCTGCCCTTCGGGGGCACGCGTCAGACCGGCAACGGGCACCGCGAAGGCGGACTCCAGGTGCTCGATGTCTTTACCGAATGGAAGGCGGTGTATATCGACTACAGCGGGAGGCTGCAGCGTGCACAGATCGATCGCGAGTGATGCGGGGGTCACCCACCGCCGGCTCGCGGTCGTCGCGACGGCCGCCTTGCTCGCCGCCGCGGTGGCCACGCCGGCGCGCGCGCAGGGCAGTGCGGCCGAGTGGGCGGACCTGATCACCCGATACGAAGCCCAGGTCGCCCGCGCGCCGGGCGACGCCACGGCGCGTTACACCCTCGCCATGCTCTACGCGCGTAACGGCCGGCTCCTCGACGGGTACAGGCAGCTTCAAGAGGCGGACCAGGCCGTAGGTCACGCCCGGCGGTTGGAGGTGGTCCGGCAGATCGTGCTCGACGCCGAGGCCTCAATCCGCCAGAACCCGCGGGACCTGCTTGCACGGTACCGGCTGGCCTTCGCCCGCTACTTCCTCAATCAACCCCAGGCCGCCGCGGCGGAGTTCGAGCGGGTGGTCGCCATGGAGCCGCGCAATGACTGGGGCTTCGGGTACCTCGGGCAAGCCTATGCCGCGGCGGGACAGGACGACCGGGCGGTCGCCGCCTGGCAGCGGGGCCTGCAGGTCAACCCCGGGAACTCGGTGCTCCACTATGTGCTCGGACTCATGTACACCAAGCGCAACGATCGAAGGAGGGCTGCGACACACTTCGCGGCGGCCTATCGGGATCGGACGCTCTACGACTACGTAACCGGGAACCGGCGATGAGGACCGGGGGCTGGCGGCGCATAGTCGCGGGACTGACGGCGGCGATCCTGCTGGTGCTGAGCACGGTGGCGCCGGGCGCACTGGCGGCCGCGAGCCCCGCATCCGGTCGCCGGTTGGAGATCAGCGCCGACGAGATGGCCGTGGACGCCTCGGCGCGCACCGCCCGTGCCGCCGGGCGCGTGCGCATCAGCGACGGACAGACGGTGGCGACCGCAGATCGGGCCACGTTGTATCACCGCGAGGGCCGCGGTGTGCTGTCCGGCAACGCCCGCGTCGTGGGCTCGCAGGGTGACCTGGAGGCCGAGCAGATCACGATCCTGTACACGACCACGACGATCACCCGCATCACCGCCCGCGGGTCGGCCAGCCTCGACACCGAGGGCGTGGTGACGTCGGCCCAGGTCATTACGCTCGATCCCGCCACGAGCACCATGCGCGCCGAGCGAGGGGTCACGGCGTTCACCAAGCCGGACGTGGTGGCGACCGGCGCCCGGTTGACCTATCAACGGGCGCAGGGCCGCATCGTGCTGGAGGGCGCGGCACGGGTGCAGAACCGTGACGGGTTCCTGGCCGCGGACCGGATCGAGGGGCTCCGGCGGTGGGATCGCGTCACGGCCACGGACAATGTGCACGGCCGGTTCCGCGACATCGAGGTGCGCAGCCGGGCCGCCGAGATCTTCAACGCCGACAAGCGGGCGGTCTTCACCGGCGACGTGACGCTCACGCAGCCCGGCCGGCGGCTCGTGACCGAGCGCGTCACGGTCTGGTATGAGGCCGGGCGCGTGGTCGCGGAAGGCCAAACCACGATGCGGCTCGAACCACAACCTTGAAGCGCGCGGCGGGCGGCGCGTCCGCCGCGGTACGAAGGAGGTGCACCGATGGTGATTGAGCGGACGCGACGTCCGGCGCTGGACGCGATCCCTCTGGCGCACGGCAAGCGGGCGCGACTGTACCGGTTGCTCTACGAACACGGCCCTGGACACGGCACGATGCTCGTGCTGCCGGTTGATCAAGGCCTGGAGCACGGTCCGGTGGACTTCTTGCCGAATCCACCGAGCGAGAACCCGGACTTTCAGATCCGGCTGGCCATTGAGGGCGGGTACTCCGCCGTGGCCTTTCACTACGGCATCGCGGCGCGCTACCTGCCGCCGTACGCGGGCAAGATCCCGCTGATCCTCAAGATCAACGGGAAGACCGACATCCCGCCGTCGGACCGCGCGTTCTCGGGGATGACCGGTCGCGTGGAAGACGCGGTGCGCCTGGGCGCCGACGCCGTCGGCTACACGCTCTACGTCGGATCGCCCCGCCAGGACGAGGACTTCGCGCAGTTGACCGCCGTGCGCGCGGACTGCGACCGGTACGGCATGCCACTCGTGGTCTGGTCGTACCCGCGCGGCGAGGCCATCGACAAGAAGGGCGGCCGCGACAGCCTGTTCGCCGTCGACTACGCCGCGCGGGTCGCGGCCGAACTCGGCGCCGACGTCATCAAGCTCAACGTCCCCGTCTTCGACCAGAAGGCGAAGGAGACGTCGCCGAAGCCCTACAACGAGATGGTGCTCGAGTACCGCGCCGCGGTCGAGAAGGTCGTGCGCAGCGCCGGCACGGCGTTTGTGCTCTTCTCCGGCGGCAGCAAGATCGGTGACGCCGACCTGCTCGAGAAGGCCAGGCTGGTCATGGAAGCCGGTGCCACCGGCCTGATCTTCGGCCGCAACATGTGGCAGCGGCCGATGGCCGACGCGCTGCGTCTGACCGGCGAGATCAAGCGGCTCATGTTGGCCGCGGCGACGTGACCCCCGGCACGCGGCGGACGACCACCGCGCAGGGCGTGAGGTGACGGCGCGCCGGCGACCCCCGGCGGCTGCCACGTCGCTCGCGCCCTTGCAGGCGCTCGTCGAGAACCCGCTCCCGGCCGAGGTGTCCGGAGGCCTGATCGGGCTCATCGGCGACCACCCCTCGGCGTACTCCCGCAGCCCGCAGATCTGGCACGCCGCGCTGCGGCACCTGGGTCTCGACGCGACCTACCAGCCGCTCGACGTCCCTGCCGATCGGCTCGGCGCCGTGCTCGATACCCTGCGGGTGATGCCGGCCTGCTGGGGCGCGAACGTCACCGTGCCCTACAAGGAGGCGGTCATCCCTCTGCTCGACGAGATCGAGCCCGCCGCCAGCGCCGTCGGTGCGATCAACACGATTGTCCGGCGGCCTGATGGCCGCCTCATCGGCGCCAACACCGACGGCGTCGGCGTTGTGGCCGCGCTGCTCGACCGCGAACACGGCCCGCCACTGCTTGAGACACTCTATGGCACCGACGTCCTGCTGATCGGCGCGGGCGGTGCGGCCCGGGCCGCCGCCGTCGCGCTGGCCGGGCTGCTCGGGACCGGTGAGTTGCTCGTGACGAACCGCAGCGTCGCTCGCGCCGCCGATGTGGTGGCCCGCGCCGGGGCCTGCGGCGCGCGCGCCCGGGTGGTCGATGACGCCCGTCTCGATGAACACCTGTCGTCGGTTGCCCTGGTCATCAACGCGTCGATCCGCGGCCAGGCGGGCATCCGCACGGTACCGACGGGATGGACGTCGCTTGAGCCCTACTCTGCGCTGGCACCGGCCGCGCCCGCGGTCATTCCGCCCGGCCCCGAGCACGAGTTTGCCGCGGCGTGGGCTCCGCGGTCGGCCGCGGACATCGAGGCGAACCACGCGCGCTCACGGGCCCGCGTGCGGCTGCTGCCGCGCGACGCGGTCGTGGTCGACATGATCTACGCGCCCCCCGAGACGGTGACCATGCGACACGCACGCGAGGCCGGGCTGCGGGCGGTCAATGGCCGGTGGATGATGATTGTGCAGGCGGCCGAGGCCTGTCTGGCGCACGTGTGCGCCGGTGCGATCGCGACGCGGGGCCCGGAGCGCGAGGCGCTGCGGCGCGAGGTCATTGCGGTCATGGCCGCAGCCTGGGATGCCCGCGACGGCGCTCAGGCGCAGCAGGGCACGTAGCCATGCGCGCGGTTCGCATGCACGCACACGGCGGTCCCGACGTGTTGGTTGACGAGGAGGCTCCGGAGCCGCAGGTCGGACCGTACGACGTGCTCGTCCAGATCCGCGCGGTGGCGCTCAATCACCTCGACCTGTGGGTCCGGCGCGGCTTGCCGCGGCTGCGGGTAAGGTTTCCCCATATCCTGGGCAGCGACATCGCCGGGGTCGTGGCGGCGACCGGAGAGCGCGTAACCGGCGTGGCTGTGGGCCACGAGGTCGTGCTGGCGCCTGGCGTCTCGTGTGGGCAGTGCGGAGCCTGCGTCGCGGGCCGCGACAACCGGTGCGACGCCTACGCCGTGCTCGGCGAGCACATCCCCGGCGGCTACGCCGAGCGGGTCGCGGTACCCCGGGTCAACGTGCTGCCGAAACCCTCGGGCCTCTCGTTCGAGGAGGCGGCGGCCGTCCCGCTCGTGTTTCTCACCGCGTGGAACATGCTCGTCACCAACGCGCGTATCCAGATGGGAGAGGTCGTCCTGGTGTGGGGTGCCGGGAGCGGTGTCGGCAGCGCCGGGCTCCAGATCGCCAAGGCCCTGGGCGCGCGCGTTATCGCCACGGCTGGTGCCGGATGGAAACTCGAGCGCGCGCTGGCGCTTGGCGCCGATCACGTCATCGACCACCAGGCACAGAACGTCTACGAGGCGGTCCGGCAGTTGACCGGCCGGCGAGGCGTGGACATCGTATTCGATCACGTGGGCGCGGCGACCTGGGATACCAGCGTGCGGCTCCTGACCAGGGGCGGTCGCCTGGTGACCTGTGGGGCGACCACCGGGCCCGAAGGCGTGACCGACATCCGGTACATCTACGGCCGGCAGTTATCGATCCACGGCACCTGGCTTGGCACCAAGCACGAACTCGCGGATGTGATGCGCCTGATCGAGTCCGGCCGTGCACGGCCGGTCGTGCACGCGGTGCTGCCGCTGGCGGACGCGGCCGAGGCGCATCGCATGCTCGAACGTCGGGAGCAGTTCGGGAAGATCGTGCTGACGCCCTAGGCGCCAGGAGGCGGGTTGCCGGCCCGAGGGTCTTCCTGACCGATCCACTCACCGCCGGCGGCCCAGACTTCCTTCTTCCAGATCGGCACGGTCTGTTTGAGGGTATCGATGGCGAACCGTCCGGCTTCGAAGGCCTCGCGGCGATGCGCCGCGGCGACCGCGATCGCCACGCTGATCTCGCCGATGCCGAGCGCGCCCACGCGGTGCACCATCGCGATGCGCACGCCCCACCGGTCCATGGCGTGCTCCGCAATGCGGGTCATCTCGCGGCGCGCCAGGGTGTCGTACGCTTCATACTCGAGATGCTCGATGTCGCGGCCTCGGGAGTGCGCGCGGACGGTGCCCAGAAAGACCACGACCGCGCCGGCGCCGGGGTGGCGGACGGCGTCGAGCACAGGGTCGAGCCGGATTGGCTCGCGCACGAGATCAACGAGCGCGGTCGCGACGATCTCGCCGCCGCTGACGGGCGCAATGAGCGCGACGCGATCGCCCGGTGACAGCCGGTACCCGGCCGGCTGGACGGTGTCGTTGACCGCCACCGCGGTCGGCGCGGCCACCGCGCGCAGCGCCGGCCGTGAGGTGGCGAGCAACTCCCAAATCTCCCCTGCCGTGGTTCCGGCCGGCACGGTCAGGGTGACGGACGCGTCGCCAGCGGCCTCGCGGTGCGCGGCGAAGAGGTGAACGGTGATCTCCATCCTGCGCCCTCGCAAAGATCAGGCGCATCGTAACATGCGCCTCCCCGCCCCGCAAGCGCACCGTGTGGCGGCAGGGGTGATGCTGGTGGCGCTCTTGCTTGGTTGGCCCGCGGCGCCCGCGGCCGCGGCGCTGATCAGCCAGGAGGACGAGATCCGCATCGGCCGCGAGGCGGCCGTGCAGCTCGAAGCCGAGGTCGGGCTCTCGGCCGATCAGGCCGCGGCCGCCCGCCTGCGCGCGATCGGCCGGCGCGTCGCCACCGTCTCCTCGCGCCGGAGCGTGCCGTATACGTTCAAGGTGATCCGTGGGCGCGACGTGAACGCGATCTCGCTTCCCGGAGGCTTCATCTACGCGACCGAGGCACTGATGCGCTTCGTCGCGTCCGACGCCGAGCTCGCGTTCGTGATGGGGCACGAGGTGGCGCACGTGGCGGCGCGGCATCATGTCGCATTGCTCGAGCGGGAGTTGCTGCTCGGGCTGCTGTCGCGGCTCCTCCTCGGGCCGGAGAGCAACATTGCGCAGCTCGGTCAGATCGCCCGGGCGCTCGTGGCCCGGGGCTACTCGCGTGAGAACGAGTACGAGGCCGACCGCGTCGGGATCGGGTACGCGCACCGCGCCGGCTTCGACGCGTCGGCCGCACTGGACTTCATGATGCGGCTGCGGGCCGCCGAGGGCCGCGACCCGGATCGGTTCGAGGTGCTCCTGCGCACGCATCCGGCGCTGCTCGATCGCATCCAGCGGGCCCGCGACGAGTTGCGGGCCCTGGGCTATCGGGTGCCGGCTAGACCCTAGGATCCCGCGCCGTGCAGATTCAGGATCCATACGCCAGCCCGGGCGTCTACCGCAAGGCGCAGCTTCACTGCCACACCCAGCGGTCGGATGGCCGGTTCACGCCCTACGACCTCGCTGCGCGCTACCGCGACACCGGATACGCGTTCGTCTGCTTCACCGACCACGGCGTCGTGACGCGGTGCGACGACCTGAACGACGGGACGTTCCTGGCCCTGTCCGGCGTCGAGGAGACGATCACGCGCGGGATCCGGCCGCTCGGGCCGCATCTCGGGCGTCTGCTGGTTGACGAGGCCCTGGGCGTGGGATCGGCGCAAGAGCGCATCGCGCGCACCTTGCAGGCCGGCGGCGTGCCGGTCCTGCACCACCCGTCGTGGACCGGCAACCTCTGGACCGGCTCCTGGACGGACGCGACGATCGCAGGACTGCGCGGTCCGTTCCTGGTGGAGATCTGGAACCCGCACTCGAACACCGCCGAGGACGTGCGGCGGTGGATGATCGCTGTGCGCGCGCATGGGCCTGCGGTACCCATCGGCGGCGTGGCCGCCGACGACTGCCACACCCCGGCGCAGTTCAACCGCGCGTGGGTCACCGTGAAGGTGGCCGCGGTCAGCGCGGCGGCGCTGCGCGAGGCCTTGCTGTCGGGCGCCTTCTACGCCAGTACCGGCGTGGAGGCCGAGTTCGCGAGCGACCGGGACGCCATCACCGTGCGCAGCGACGCGGATGAGGCGGTTGTGCTCGATGCGTCCGGCGTCCGGCGTGCCGTCCTGGCCGGCGGTGCCGGCCGCTATACGCCTGCGGGCGACGAGCGGTTCGTGCGCATCGAGTGCCTCGCCGGACCGCGGCGCGCCTGGAGTCAGCCGTTCTGGATCAACGTCCGCAACGCGTCTGCGGTGCGCTGAGCGCCGCCGGGCGGCCCCATGCGTTGCCGGCCGATTGCGCCGCGGCGCTCGCGCTCGCCTGCGTCCCGCAGCAGGCGTACCACCGCGCGCGCGGCGTCGCGCCAGTCGCGCGCGGGCACGAGCGCCTCGCCGAGCAGGCGCCGCTGCGATCGCAGGAACTGCGGGCCGAACTGCGAGCCGTGACCGGGGAATCCGACGACCGGACGGCCGAGCGCGGCGGCCTGCTCGTGCGCGGTGCCGGCCATGCCCAGCACGACATTGCCGCGCGCCAGCGCGTCGGCGAACGCGGTCGTCAGGTGTACGCGCGCCCCGGCGATCCGCAGCGCGCCGTCCGCCTCGGTGCGGGCGCCGGGCAGTGTGCCGAGAGCCCGGCGTAGCGCGGCCGCCGTCAGGGTTGGCGCCACGGCCAGCAGGAACTCCGTCTCACGCACCTCGGCGGCCACTGCCGAGGCGGTCTGCCCGAGCAGAACCGCGTTCCCGACCGCGTCCGGCCGGCTGCCGGGCAGGAGCACGACGACGGGCACGTCCGGTCGCAGCCCAAACGTCTCGCCGCGGGGCCTGAGCAGGTCGAGCATGATGTTGCCCAGCGAGACCGCGGGCAGGCCGTCACCCGCGAGCGCCGCCGCCGTGTCTGGATCGCGCGCGAAGATCTGCCGCGCGCAGCGCCGCATGACCCAGCGGGCCTGCCAGCCGAAGGGACTCACGCGGATCGAGTCGGCCGTGGCGACGAACGCGGGCCGCGGGTGCGCGTGCGCCGCCATCCAGAGGCAATAGACGTCCCCCACGGTGACCACGAGGTCGAAACGCCCTCGTTGCGCGCGCAGCGTGCGCCGCTGGTCGCGCCAGTGGCCGACGAGGCCGGCCCGCAGGTCGGCGGTGAGCCCGCGGAGGCCCTCGCGCAGCGAGAATCCGCCGCTGGGAAACGCGCGGCGCGGTTCGAGCAACGGGACGTCCGGACGGTAGACGCCGAGGCCGACCAGCGGGCAGGCGGTGATGCTGAGGCCGTCGCCGTCGAACTCCTCGATCAATCGAGACGCGATCAGGTCTTCGCCGACGCCGTTGCTGACAAAGAGCACCCGACGCGTCATTGTCCCCTGCGCAACTCCTGGAAGACGCCCGCGTAGTACGACCGCCAGAGCAAGTGGCTATAGACCTCGCCGGCCACGATCGTGGCGCCGGTGCGTTCC
Organism: Candidatus Fervidifonticultor quartus; assembly: GCA_031458775.1. Taxonomy (GTDB): domain Bacteria; phylum Sysuimicrobiota; class Sysuimicrobiia; order Sysuimicrobiales; family Humicultoraceae; genus Fervidifonticultor_A; species Fervidifonticultor_A quartus. The sequence continues at coordinate 9,957 of JAVKJV010000044.1, forward strand.
GAGATCCAGAGCACCGGCAGCAGGATCGCCGTGATGAGGCCGCTGCGGTAGACCAGCCACTTGAGCGGCAGAAGCACCGGGAGGATCTCGAGGAACAGCCCGAGCCCGCGGTCGCGGTTGTGCTTGCGCCAGAAGTACACCGCGCCGACACCGGCCTCGTGCATCTTGGCTCGCGCCTCGGCCAGACCCTGGACGTGGTAGTGGTACCCGAGCGCCGTCGGTTCGAACCGGAGCGTCACCCCGTTGCGCACCATACGGAATCCAAGCTCGATGTCCTCCCATCCGTATCCCTTGAAGCCTTCGTCGAAGCCGCCGACGCGGTGGAAGGCCTCGGCGTCCACGGAGAAGTTGCGCGTCACCACGTGGTACGGCGACATGCCCTCGCGCCGCCTCATCGTGGCATCGGGAATCACGTTCCGTGCACGCATGAACATGCTGTTCAGGCTGTCAGGATGATCCTTCCACCGGCCCTGCACGCCGATGTTGCGCCGGCCGGTGTAGTGGGCCAGATGCGCGGCCACCAGGCCCGGAGTCGCCCACATGTCCGCGTCCATGAAGAGCAGCACGCGCCCACGGGCCGCGGACGCGCCATGGTTGCGCGCGGCGGCGCGGCCGCGCTTGGCCTGTCGGAGCACCCGGACCGTCGCCCGACCGGCGAGCGTCGTCAGATCGTCGGTTGATCCGTCGGTCGACCCGTCGTCCACGACGAGGATCTCGTACCGGTCCGGCGACAGGTCCTGCGCCACGAGCGATTCCACGGCGCGACGGAGGACCCAGCCGCCGTTGTGAGCCGGGATGATGACGCTGATCTCCGGACCGTCGCTCACGAGGTCTCCCGAGGTTCGTCGACGCGCATGGCCGCGCTCTGGTGGACGTTGATCGCGCCGGCCGCACCGAGGCCCAGCAGGGCGAACAGGCCGACCGCAAGATGGACGCGCAGCGCCGTCCCGTCGATCATCTGGTGCGCGAGCAGCGTGACGCTCGCGGCCAGCGTCATCGCGCCGAGCAGCCGGGCCTCGGGATCACCGGCCGCGCGCCGCAGCCACCGGAGCAAGGCCAGCAGGCCGCCGCCAAGCATGAGCAGTAACGCGACGAGCCCGAGTAGGCCGGTCTCCGCGGCGAAGTTGAGGAACAGGTTGTGGGCGAACGGGGCAAACGCGACGGCGGAGCTGTCCCGGCGGTAGCGCTCGTACGCGAACTGGAAGGTCCCCAGGCCGGTGCCGATCAGCGGGTGATCGGCGATTATCGCCGGCACGACCCGCCAGAGTGCCAGACGACTGAACGGCCCTTCGGCCACGGCCACGCTCCGCAGGCGGTCGAGATGCCACGCCCATCGCGGCGCCAGGAACGGCGCGGCCACGATGATCGGGATGATGACGGCGGCGACCGCGTGCCATCGCCGCGGCGCCCCGGCCGCCGCCAGCAGGCTGCCGATCCCCGCGGCCGCGGCCAGCCACGCGCCGCGCGAGAACGTCAGCACGAGGCCCAGCGCGACGAGCGGGAGGCCCAACCCGGCCAGCAGCCGGCGGCGGGGCGAGCCCTGCAGCGAGAATCCCATCAGCAGCACGAGCGTGACGGCAAGCGAGACGCCAAGCTCGTTGAAGTCGAGGCCAGGCAACTCGGCCCGGGCATCAGGCGACCCGCCCAGCCGCCCGAGCGCCCACGCGCTGGCCAGGACGCCGAAGGCGGCCCAGGTGCCCAAGAACCACGCGGAAAACGCGCGCCGGCGGCGTGACGCCAGCATCATGGCGCGCACGATGACCCAGGCGGTCAGGCCGAGCATCGCCGCGCTGGCGAGCGCGTTCGGCCGCCACTCCGATGCCAGCCCGGAGGCGACCGACACGCCGAGCAGGCCGAGCAGGCCGAGATCGAACGGCGTGCGCACCCAGAGCGGCTCGCCGCTGAAACGCTCGCCGATCGCGATGACCGCGAGCAGCACGAGCCCCGCGGCCGCATGACCGAGCGGGAGTTCGAGCGCTACGAGCAACAACAGCGCCTCGCGCCATCGCCAGGCCTCCACGCTCACCGTCCCTCTGGCGCCATCCGGAACCGATCGAGCGAGTGGAGGTAGTGCCGGTTCAGCACGCCGCGGATCACGAGCCCGGCGAGGCCGTACTGCCCACGTGCCGACAGCCACCGGGCCAGCCGCGGTGCGTTCGTCGCGGTCAGGAGCCCGCCGCCGCTCAGCAGGAAGTGCGCGAAGCGCTGCACCGGCGTGTCCTGAATGAGCCAGCGGGTCTGGTTGCCCGGATGCTTGCGCAGCAGATAGAGGGCCGTGCGCGCGCGCTCCTCTTCTTTGACCAGATGCCGGTCCAGCGTGTCGATCGTGGGGACCGGCTGCACATGGAAGCCGATCGCGCCGTGATCGAAGACCCGCGGCAGGCCGCGCGCCTGCAGGCGCAGCCCCAGGTCGAAGTCCTCCCAGCCGTACACGCGGAACCCCTCGTCGAACATCCCCACATCGACGATGGTCTGGCGCGGGATCGACGCGTTGGCGGTATCCAGATACGCGGGCGACAACCGCGCGACCGGATCGCGCGCCGGCAGATCGGCCGTCGGCACCGAGACCACAGGCCCGCGGCCGACCACCGGCCGGCCCGCGTTGCGGTGCAACTCCAGGTGCCGACGCAGGAAGTCCGGCCGCACCAGCACGTCGCTGTCCACGAAGACGATGAGCGGCGCGCGCGCGGCCCGGATGCCGGCGTTGCGGGCCGCGCTCCGGCCGCGGTTGCGGTCGAGCGACACCCCCCGTACCTGCACGCGGCCGGCGGCCGCGGCCGCGATCACCGCCGGGGTCTCGTCGGTCGAGCCGTCATCCACCACGACGACCTCGTAGGCGACCGGCGCGAGCGACTGATCGGCCAGACGCACCAACGTGTGGCGGAGGATGGCGGCGTCGTTGTAGGCCGGGACGACGACGCTGAGCAGAGGCGTACTCGGGGCGCTCATCGACCGGGCGGCTGCGGCACCGGGGCGACGGCGTGGGGCGCGGCCGGTCCGCCGATCGCAGATTCTGCCGGTATCGCGTCGAGGATCTGCAGCCGCAGCAGGCGCGCGTACGTGCCATCGCGGGCCACCAGGTCCTCGTGGCGGCCGTCCTCGACGATGCGGCCCTGCTCGAGCACAATGATCCGGTCTGCCCCCCGGATGGTCGACAGCCGGTGGGCGATGATGAACGTCGTCCGGCCGCGCGTGATCCGCTCGATCGCATCTTGGATCAGAGCCTCGGATTCGCTGTCGAGGGCGGACGTGGCCTCGTCGAAGATCAACAGCCTGGGACGGTTCAACAACGCGCGTGCGATCGCGAGGCGTTGCCGCTGGCCGCCGGACAACTGCAGGCCGTCGTCGCCCAGCAGTGTGTCGTAGCCGGCCGGCAGCGCGGCGATGAACGCGTGGGCGTTCGCCGCCTGCGCGGCGGCGACGACCTCGTCGAACGAGGCGTCGGGCCGTGCGTAGGCGATGTTGTCGCGGATCGTTCCGGAGAACAGCACGGTCTCCTGCGGGACCAAGCCGATTTGGGCGCGCAGCGACCGCAGGGTGACCTGACGCAGGTCCCGGCCGTCGATCGCCACCCGGCCCGTGATTGGATCATAGAACCGCGCGAGCAGGTTCACCAGCGTGGACTTCCCGGCGCCACTCGTCCCGACCAGCGCGACGTGCTGGCCGGCGGGCACGTCGAGCGTCACGTCGCGCAGCGCCCACTGGTCCGCGGTATAGGCAAACGACACCGCCTCGAACGACACACGGCCGGCGATCGGCGGTAGTTCCACGGCCGTCGGGCTCTCCGTCAGCCGCGACGGATCGTCGAGCAGCGTGCGGATGCGGCCGAACGCGCCCATCGCCTGCCGCAGACCGGCATAGTGTTTGGTCAGGCCGACCGCCGGCTCGACGGCGAACGCCACATAGCCGAGGAACGCGACCAGCAGGCCGGCGGTGAGCTGTCCGGAGTTCACGCGCTGGCCGCCGAGCCACAGCACCAGCACCAGCCCGAGCGCGGTCATGAAGCTGACGACGGGGACCTGTAGGGCGACCATCCGCGAGATGCGCACGTTCGCGGTGAAGCTCTGCTCGTTCTGCGCCCTGAAGCGCCCGATCTCGCGTTCCTCGCGCGAGAACGCGCGGATCACCCGCGCGCCCGCGAACGCCTCGCGGATCAGCCCGGCCAGGCCGGCCACGTGCTCCTGGGCGCGGATCGTCGTGCCCTGGATCTCGTGACCGAACCGTCTGGCGAACTGCCCGACCATCGGGATTACGACCGCCATGGCCAGGGCAAGCTGCCAGTCGATCCACAGCAGCATCACGACGATCCCAGCCAGCATCGCCGCGATCGAGATCGCGTCCACGGCCCCGATCAGCAGTTGCGTCTGGACGACCTGGGTGTCCTGAAGGCTGCGCGTGATGGCGTCGCCGCTCTGCCACACCGCGAACCGGTCGAGCGACCACTGCTGGATGCGCGCGAACAAGTCCTGCCGCAGGTCCGCGGTGATCCGGTGGCTGAGGAAGAAGGTCAGGTAGATTTGCGCGTACAGCACCAGGCTGCGCAGCCCGAAGAGCAGCAACACAATCAGCGCGGCGCGGTTGAGCACGACAAACGATCGGGTGGCGATGAGCTGGTCGATCAGGCCGCCCACGTACCTGGGCACCACGAGGTTCACGGCGGTGACGCACAGCGCCGCGCCCATCGCGCCGGCCACGTGCAGGCGGTACCGCGCGACGTAGTACCCGAGGCGTTGAAGGTCACTCATGCGGTTCGCGGTGCCGCCTGCAGGCCGTCGAGAATCCGGCGCGCGGCCCCGGGCTCGCGAGGGATCGCTTCCAGAGCGTGGGCCAGGGCGTCGCGCGCGGCCTCGTCGCGGATGAGCCGCGCCGACTCTTCGGCGACCTGTTCCGGGGTGACGGTCCCGATCAACTCGGGCATGATCCGCCGGCCGGCGCGCATGTTCGGCAACGCCACGTACGGCACGCGGCGCACGTACGCGCGCGCGAGCTGTTGCCGCAACGGCGGGCCCACGTAGGGGAGGCGTGTGACCCACTCGATGATGCCCTCGAACGGGATCTGCGGCGCCAAGCTGAAGGGCAGCACGACGAGACTCGGGATGCGCAGGAGCGCCAGCTCGAGCGTATTGGTGCCCGGAATGGTCAGGACCAGATCAGAGCCCACCACCTGCGGCCACCCACCGTAGGCCACCTCGAGCCCGGCCGCCCGCAACATCGGCTCGTGTCGCGCGACCAGCGCCTGCCGGATCGCCGGCGACACGAACGGCGAGATGACCGTCCGCAGCCGCGCGTCCGGGAGTTGCGGCCGGAGAGCCGCCGCGGTCTTGACCCAAAACGGGAAGACCGCGGAAAAGACGGTGTCCCGGCTACCGGGCAAGAACGTCACGACCGGAGGCGCGCCGTTGCCGTTCGCCGGTGCCGAGCCGTCTCGCACCACGACGTCGTGCCGCGGGTCGCCCGTGACCACGATCTTCGCGTCGGGCACGCCGTAGCGGATCAGCCGCTCGCGCAGCTCGGAGGTCGGCACGAAGATCGCGTGAAACGCCCGGTGCGCCCGCGCGATGTGTGCCCGTTCGACAAACGCGCAGGCCGGCGCGCGCCAGCGCCGGGCCAACCGACGACTATACCAGAAGTCGCCGCCGACGTGGAGCAGTACCGGCGGCGCGGTTGGCTGCCATCCGCGGAGGCCCACGGCCAGCCGCAGCACGTCGCGCGGATCCAGGATGTGATCGAACACGCCGGCCGCTTCGGCTGCCGCGCGTTCCTGGCCGCTGGCGAACTGGCAGGGCGGCAGGCACAGGGTGATCTCGGCCGGCCGGCCGCCGAGCCGGCTGCGTTCCCGCGCCTCCGCGGCGATGGGGATCGCCCAACCGGCGATCTCGCCGGGGCCGTTACCGACAATGATGAGGGAAGAGGCCGGGGAGCCGGCAGCCATGGTCAGCAGAACCTCTTCATTATACTTTCCATCCGCCGGAGCCCGCAATTTCACGCCGCAGGGCGGCTTTGCCGGCCCGGCGAAGCGTGCAGGGATGCGCATCACACTGTGGCACGTGCTGGTGTGGCTGGCGGGTGCGGTGGTCCTGGCCGCCGCGCCGCTGCCGCACGTCGATTCCGACGCGCCGCTCTATGGCCGCATCGCGGCCAATGTGGTGACCAGCGGTGACTGGGTGACCTTTCACCATCCGGGCTGGCTCGTGGACAAGCCGCCGGTCGTGTTCTGGATGATGGCCGCCTCCTTCCGGCTGCTGGGGATCTCGGACGCTACGATGCGGCTGTGGCAGCTTCTGCTCGCGCTGGCGCTGCTCGTGCTCACCGCCGGTGCGGCGCGGGCGGCCGGCGCCTCGCAGGACGAGAGCCTGCTGGCGGCACTCGTCCTCGCGACTTCGCTGCAGGTGTTCTACCAGGTCACCGTGCCACAGCAGGACGTGCCGCTCACGCTCTTCCTCGCGCTCGCGGCATTCGCGCTCATGCGGTACATCGAGCGCGGGACCGCGCCCTGGGCGATGCTCAGCGGCGGGGCGGTCGCGCTCGCCGTACTCACCAAAGGGCTGGCGGGCCTCGCGCTCTACGGCATGGTCCTTGCCGCCGCGCTGTTGCTGGTCCGGCGATCGCTGCCGCACCCGCGTCTCCGCGTCGCCGGCCACGCACTGGCGGGGACGTTGGTGTTCGTTGCCGTCGCGTTCCCGTGGTACGTCCACGGCGTCGTGGTGCACGGACAGGTGTTCGTTGACACGTTCCTGACAACCGGGACACTCGGGGTCGGGCGATTCTTCAGGCCTGCGATCTCGACCCCGCCGCCGTACTGGCTCTCGTTGTTCGCCTACGTGCCGCTGCTCGGCCTGGGCCTGCTCCCCTGGACGCCGGCGTTCCTGGTCGGGCTCGCCGACCTGCCGCGCCAGGTGCGGCAGGCCGCGCCCGGCTCGAAGATCGTCGCCGCCTGGCTGCTCGGCATCTTTGTGATGCTCTCGCTGTCGTCGGGCGACAAGGTGTTTCGGTACTTGCTGCCCGTGTATCCGCCCGCAGCGATCGTTGCCGCCCGCGGGCTGACGGCGATGGTCACCGACGTCCGTCGCCGGCGGTTCGCCGGGTGGGCGGCGGTCATCCCGGCCGTGCTGTTGATTGCCGCCGGATTCTGGACGCTGTGGGCCGCGTTCCCGCCTGAGCGCGGCCTGCTGGTGGCGGTTGTGCTCCCCACGGTCGTGATGATCGTACTCGGACTGGTCATCTTCGGCATCGGGGCGCTCGCAGGACGCGTCCGGGCGGCGATCATCGGTGCCGCGCTGTGCGCGATGATCGCGTACGCAGCGTTCGAGCGCGGCATGCTGGCGAACGCCGCGGCCGTCGATCCATGGCCCGCGATCGTCCGGGCCTCCGCGCCGTACGTGCCGGCCGGCGACCGGCTCGTGCTGTACGGCCGGGTCGGCGAGGTCTTCAACTTCGCGCACTTCCACTTCGAGACGCCCATCGTGGCCGTGAACGCCATCCACGAACTGGGCGCGCTCTGGCAGCGGGAGCGCATCCTGGTGGTCGTGCCGGCCGAGCGCCTGGACGAACTCTCGGTGCTCCGGCCGGCGCCGGTCGTCATTCATCGGAGTCCGGCACGGCTGGTCGTGGTGGTCAACTGGGACGCGCCGCGCTGACCGGCGTACCGCCGACAAGGGAAGCCCCGGCGATCGGCAGAATAGGGATCGAGATCTCGTCCTCGGGGTGGTGCGTGCGCGCAGTGCTCGTCGCGGCGGCGTGTGTGTTCTTCTTCGCCGCCGGGACCGCCAATGCCCAGCCGGCTCCCGTCACCGTTGACGCCGATACCATTGCCTACGACTCCGTGCAGCAGGTGGTCACGGCCCGGGGCAACGTCCGCATGGCGGCGCGGCGGTACCGCATTGTTGCCGATGCCGCACGGTACGACCTGCGACGCGAGGTCGTCGTCGCGACGGGTCGGGTGCGGGTCATCGACTTCCTGGGCCGCGAACTGCGCGGCGAGTCGCTCACCTACAACACGCGTACCGAAGAGGGAATGCTCGAGCCCGCCGAGGGCCTCATTGATCGCGAGCGGCGGGTCTTCATGCGGTCCGGCCGCGTGGAGTTCACGCCTCAGCGCGTCCAGACCCGGCAGAGCTTCGTGACATCGTGCGATCCTGAGCGACCCCTCGTGCACATCACGGCGGGTCGCATCGAGATCGTACCGGAGCAGGAACTGATCGCCTACGACGCCAGCATCTACCTGCGCGGGCGTCGCCTGTATAGCACCCCGCGGTTCGTCGTCTCGCTCGTGCCGGGCGAGGACGGGGTGCTGCTCCCGGGGTTTGGGTACAATGCGACCGACGGCTACTGGCTCGACGGCCGGTTCCGCGTGCGGATACCGCCGGCGCGGGGTGTCGCGCGCGTGAAGTACGGGACGGCGTCGGGCGCCTTTGCGCTGCTGTCGCTGGCGCAGCGCGAGCCCGGGTACACGGCGACGTTGCGGCTCGGCCGCACCCAGACGATCGACGAGAAGCAGGCATTCAACCTGCTGCCGTACTACGTGGCCGAGATCGCCGCGGACAGCGTGCCGGTCCGGATCGGCCGGACGCCGTTCTCGTGGTCGCTTCGGGGCGCCGCGGGGTGGTTCGACGACCAGACCGCGGCGATCTCTACGGCACGGCTGCAGGCCGCGATCGGCCTGAAGAGCGACCCCATTCCGCTCGGGCCGAACCTGTCGCTCTCGACCGGTGCCGGCGTCGAGGTCGCCTTCTACGGCACCGGTGCCACGCGCACACTTGTTACCGCGGGCGCAACGCTGGCCCACCGGCTGGATCACTACAGCGTCGTGACCGCCGGTTACGATCTGCGCACGACCGGCGGCGTCTCGCCGTTCGTGATCGACCGCGTCGAGCTGGAGAGCACGTTCAGCGTGGGCCTGCGCCGCGTCGTACCCGACCGCTACCGGGTCGAAGCCAGAGTCGGCTACAATACACTGGCGTCGGAGACGAAGCTCACGAGCACGGTTGCCTACGTGATCAACCCGTCGTGGGAGGTTGCCGTCTCGGCGATCTACAACTTCCGGCTGTCGGCCTTCGAGGATGTGGACTACACGGTCCGGCTGATCTGCGACTGCGCGGACATCGTGTTGCGGTACCGACAGATTCGGCGTGAGGTTTCGCTCGAGTTTGGCTTGCTCGGGTTCACCGATCGCGCGGCACCGTTCGTGCCGCGCTCGAGCCCGCGGCCGCCGGCGGCCCGAGAGGGCGAACCGCCGCAAGGGGGTGACCATCACTGACATGAGCGCCGGCCGCGGTGTCACGATCAACCCGGCGATCTTCCGCGAGTACGACATCCGCGGCGTCGTCGGCGTGGACCTCACGCCCGAGGTCGCCGGGCAGATCGCGCGCGCGTACGTGGCGTTGCGCCTGGGCCTCGGCGCGCCCCTCGTGGTCGGTCGGGACAACCGCAGTCACTCGCCGGTGCTGTCCGACGCGGTGGCGCGCGCGGCGGCGGAGTCGGGGTGTCGGGTGACCGACATCGGTACGGTCATCAGCCCCACGTTCTACTTCGCGCGCGTCCACTGGGGCATCGACGGCGGCGTGATGGTGACCGCGAGCCACAACCCGTCGGAGTTCAACGGGTTCAAGCTGGGCGGCGGAGCGGGCACCCTGCACGGCGAGGAGATTCAGGCCGTCCGGCGCCGCGCCGAGACCGGCCCGTTTCTCTCAGGGCCTGGAGGGATCGAGACCCGTGACGCGACCGCGCCGTACCGCGAGACGCTGCGCGAGAAGATCCGGCTCGGGCCGCGCCGGCTGCGCGTGGCCCTGGACTGCGGGAACGGCACCGCGAGCCTGATCGCGCCCCAGGTCCTGGCCGATTGGGGCGTGGACGTCGTGCCGATCTACTGCGACTCCGACCCGCGGTTCCCCCATCACCACCCCGACCCGGTCGATCCCCGCAACCTGACCGATCTGGTGGCCCTGGTCCGCCGCGAGCGGTGCGACCTCGGCATCGGGCTCGACGGCGACGGCGACCGCATCGGCGTCGTCGACGACCAGGGCGCGATCATCTGGGGCGATCTTCTGATGGTGCTGTACTGGCGCGAGATCCTGCCGAAGCACCCGGGCGCCGACGTCATCGTCGAGGTGAAGTGCTCGCAGGCCCTGGTCGAAGAGGTCCGGCGGCTGGGTGGCAGGCCCTTCTTCTACCGCACCGGGCACTCGCTCATCAAGGCCAAGATGCGGGAGATCGGCGCGGTCTTCACCGGCGAGATGTCCGGGCACATGTTCTTTGCGGACGAGTACTTCGGGTTCGACGACGCGCTGTACGCGGCCGGCCGGCTGCTCCGGATCCTGTCCCACAGCGACCGGTCGCTGTCGGCGCTGCTGGCCGACGTCCCGCGCTATCCGATCACGCCCGAGATCCGGGTGGCGTGCCCGGACGAGCGTAAGTTCGACGTCGTGGCGCAGATCGTCGACGCGTTCAAGCGCGAGCACGAGGTGATCGACGTGGACGGCGCGCGGGTGCTCTTCACCGACGGCTGGGGGCTGATCCGCGCGAGCAACACCCAGCCGGTCCTGGTCGTGCGGGCCGAGGCGACCAGCGAGCCGGCGCTGGCGCGCATCAAGCGGACGCTCGCCGACGCGCTCCGCCGGTATCCCGAGGTCGGGCCGCTCGACTGGTAGGGCGCGCCAATGGGCCTCACGCGGATCTTGATCACCGGCGGCGCGGGATTCCTGGGCAGCCACCTGTGCGATCGGCTCATCGCGCGCGGGTGCGACGTGGTCTGCGTCGACAACCTGCTCACGGGTCGCCGCGAGAATGTCGCGCACCTGATCGGACGACCCGGGTTCATCTTCATCGAGCACGACGTGAGCGAGCCGCTCGTGGTGTACGGACATCTGGACGCGGTCCTGCATTTCGCCTCGCCCGCCAGTCCGAAGGACTACCTGGACCTGCCGCTCCAGACGCTCAAGGTCGGCGCCTATGGCACGCACAATGCCATCACGCTGGCCGAAGCCAAGGCCGCCCGTTTCCTGCTGGCGTCCACGTCGGAGGTCTACGGGGACCCGCTGGTCAATCCACAGGCCGAGACCTATTGGGGCAACGTCAACCCCATCAGCCCGCGCGGCGTCTACGACGAAGCCAAGCGGTTTGGCGAGGCCATGACAATGGCCTACCATCGGTACCACGGACTCGACACGCGGATTGTCCGCATCTTCAATACGTTCGGCCCGCGGATGCGTCCCAACGACGGCCGGGTGATCTCCACGTTCATCGTGCAGGCGCTGCGGGGTGAGCCGCTGACCGTCTACGGAGACGGCACGCAGACGCGGAGTTTCTGCTATCTTGACGACATGCTGGACGGGTTGCTCGCCGTGCTCGACCTCCCGTCCGACCGCTCGCCCAGCGAGCGCGTGGATCGGTCATTCCTCCACACCAGCCGCGAGGCCGACGACTCGATCCACCACCCGATCAACCTCGGTAACCCGGAAGAGCGTAGCGTCCTGGAGATCGCACGCATCGTGCTCGAGGCGACGGGCAGCCAGAGCCAGCTCCGGTTCCTGCCGCGGCCCGTGGATGATCCGCGCGTCCGCCGGCCGGACATCGCGAGGGCTGAGCGCGTGCTCAACTGGAAGCCGCGGATCTCGCTGGAGGACGGTATCCGCAGGACGGTGGGCTACTTCCGTCAGCTCGTGGCGTCCGGACAACTCGTGTAGACACGGAGCCGACTCATGCCCATCGCGTTGATCACTGGCATCACGGGTCAGGACGGGGCGTATCTCGCGGAGTTTCTGCTCGGGCGCGGGTATGAGGTCCACGGCGTGATCCGGCGCGCGTCGACCTTCAACACCGACCGCATCGATCACTTGTACCGCGACCCGCATGAGTCCGGCGTGCGGCTGCACCTGCACTATGGTGACCTGACCGACAGCAGCGGGCTGCGTGTGCTCCTGGAGCGGGTCACCCCCGACGAGATCTACAATCTGGGCGCGCAGTCGCACGTCCGCGTCTCGTTCGATCAGCCCGAGTACACGGCGGACGTCGTCGCGCTCGGCGCGCTACGGCTCCTCGAGGCGGTACGCGACTATCAGGCGCGCACCGGCCGATCCGTCCGTTTCTACCAGGCCGGGTCATCCGAGATGTTCGGGAACGCGCCGCCCCCGCAGCATGAGCGGACACCCTTCGCGCCGCGAAGCCCCTACGGCGCCGCCAAGGTCTTTGCGCACATGATGGCCGTGAACTATCGCGAAGCGTACGGGCTGTTCGCGGCCAACGGCATCCTGTTCAACCACGAGTCCTGCAAGCGCGGTGAAACGTTCGTGAGCCGCAAGATCACGCGGGCTGCGACGCGGATCGCGCTCGGCCTGCAGGCGCGCCTCTTCCTCGGTAACCTGGAGGCCCGGCGCGACTGGGGGTACGCGCCTGACTACGTCGAGGCGATGTGGATGATCCTGCAGCACCACGAGCCCGACGACTTCGTGATCGCAACCGGGGAATCGCGATCCGTCCAGGAGTTTGTCGAAGCGGTCTTCGGCCGTCTCAATCTGGACTGGCGAAAGTACGTCGAGATCGACCCCCGGTACTTCCGACCCACCGAGGTCGATCACCTCCTGGGCGACGCGACGAAAGCCAGGCAGACGCTCGGCTGGCGGCCGAAGACCTCGTTCGACGAGATGGTGCGCCTGATGATCGAGCACGACATGGAGCTCGCCCGGGCCGAACAGACGCTGAGGAACGCGGGGCACAGCATCGCGCCCCGGGGGCCGGGTCGTGGGTGACAGGTGGGCCGGCGTCCCGGTCGTCGTCACCGGTGGCGCGGGGTTCCTCGGCTCGGTCCTGGTGGACCGGCTGCGGGCCGCGGGTGCGCAGGTCTTTGTGCCTCGCCGGCGCGACTACGATCTCACCGACGCGGCGGCCGCAAGGCGGCTCTATGCCGACGCGCGGCCGGCGGTGGTGTTTCACCTGGCCGCGGCCGTCGGTGGCATCGGCGCCAACCGCGCGAATCCCGGCCGGTTCTTCTACGACAACATGGCGATGGGTCTGCATGTCATCGAGGAGGCGCGGCGGTACGGCCGGCTCGACAAACTCATCCTCGTCGGGACGACGTGTTCGTATCCCGGCGAGGCTCCGGTGCCGCTGAGCGAAGACGATCTCTGGAGCGGCTATCCGGAGCCCACGAATGCGCCGTACGGCGTGGCCAAGCGGGCGCTGCTCGTCATGGCGCAGGCCTACCGGCAGCAGTACGGGCTGCGGACGATCACGCTGATCCCGGCCAACCTGTACGGACCGGGCGACAACTTCGACCTGGAGACATCGCATGTGATCCCGGCCCTGGTCCGCAAGTGCGTGGAGGCGGTCGAGGCCGAGCAGGACGAGATTGTGGCCTGGGGCGACGGGAAGCCGACGCGCGAGTTCCTCCATGTGCGCGACTGCGCCAGAGGGCTGGCGCTGGCCGCCGAGCGGTATGAGGATCCGGCGCCGGTCAACCTGGGGACCGGCGAGGAGGTCTCGATTCGCGCGCTGGCGGAGATGATCGCGTCCCTCGCCGGCTTCCGAGGCCGCATCGTGTGGGATCCCTCGCATCCCGGTGGGCAGCGCCGGCGCCGTCTGGACATCACGCGGGCGCGGGACGGGTTCGGGTTCCATGCCGAAGTGCCGCTGATCGCGGGCCTGCGCGAGACGATCGAGTGGTACCGGCGGCACCGCGGCGCGCAGCCTAGGGCAGCACACCGGCTTGGCGAAAGACAGCCATGAAGCGCGCTTCGTACGTGTGGTCGGCCAGGACTCGACGGTAGCCGCGTTCGCGGATCCGGTCCGCGTCGTCGGCGTGCTCGAGCGCCCATCGGATCTTGGCGACGAGGTCGTCTGCATCCCCATAGGTGAGCACCTCGTCGCCGATCGCGTAGTAGTCGCCCAGGGCCGGCACGTCCTTCGTGATCAGCAGGGCCCGGCAGGCCGGCACTTCGAAGTCGCGTCCCTTGATTTGGTCCACGCGCCCCACGGAGGCGTTGGACAGATTCAGGTTCACGGCGGACTCGTTGATGACTTCGACGGCCTGGCGTGTGGACAACTTCCCGCGAGGCCACCCATAGCCCCAGACCTCGACCGGCAGCCCCGCGCGACGGAGATGGTGGACGATCTCCCGGCGATCGCCGTGCGGCTGCCCGATGAACGTAACCGGAAACCGGTGGCGGCGCTCGAGGGGTCTGTACAGCCAGTGGTTGACCCCCCACTGTGACCGGATCACGTGTGGCACGCCCAGCGCATGGTACTTGGCGACCGCCTCCGGATCCGTCGTGATCGTCCAGGAGAAGTGCGGCGCCCAGCGGCTCGAGAAGGCGTCGAATCGCCAGTGATCGTCGGTAAACCAGTTGAGCGTCACGCAGCCGAGCCGCCGTAGTTCGTCGAGGGCGGCTGCCTCGAAGTCGTCCTTGAAGATGACGAAGAAGGCTACGTCCGGTCGTGCGCGGAAAGCGAGTTCCACCAGCAACTCGCTCGCCAGCCGCCGGCCCAACCGTCTGACGAGGGTCAGCGAGTCAAACCGGACGACGTCGAAGCCCAGGTGCACAAGGGCCGGCAGAAAGTGGTTCTCCTCGTAACTGTAACCCCGCGCCGGGTTGCCGTAGTCGAATCGCGGCGCGACGTACAAAACGCGGAGCCCGGCTCCAGGTCGGGCGCCCGAGCCCGGGCGCTCCAGTCGCGCAAGGGACAGGCTGCCGCCGACGAGCGTCTCCAGGTGCGTCTCGAGATGCAGACGGCGGGTCACGGTCTCGGACAGGCGCAGCACGGCTCGCCGCCAGTAGTAGCGGTGCGAGAGATAGTGCCAGATCCTGCTCATGTGCTGCGGGGGCCTGAGCCGCGCGGCCGAAAGCCCCTCAGCCGGCCGGAGGGGGCTTGGGCGACGCGGCGGCCCATGACCTCGAGTGGTCCGCCGACACCGTGAAGCACGTAGGCGACGCTTGTGGCCGTTAGCGCCGGCAACGCCTGAGACCACGGGCCGAGCACCGCCGCGGCACGCCATTGCGCGGCGAGTCGCGCGCGCAGCAGGAGCCGTCGGTGTGAGGCGCGGCTTGCGCTGCTCCCGCGCACGCGGTAGGTCACGAGAACCTCGGGTATCATCCCGAGCTTCCAGGAACGGGCCATCTCGATCCAGAGCCGGTAGTCTTCGTTCGCCACGGGCCCAGGCGTGTATCCCTTCGCGTCCTCGAATGCCTGCTTCCTGTACATCACCGAGCTGTGGACAAAGGGATTGTCCCAGAGCAGGTACCGTCGGAGCGCGCGGTCGTCCACCGGAGGCGCGAAGACCCGTTCGGCCCCGTCGTCGTAGACGAACCGCGCGTACGTTCCCAGCAGGCCGACGGTCGGACGCCGCTCCAGGTATTCTACCTGGGCGGCGATGCGCCGCTCGTGGGCGATGTCGTCCGAATCCAGCACCGCCAGGTAGAGGCCCCGGGCTTCCGCGCACCCGGCGTTGCGGGCCCGAACGATGCCGCCGTGCTCCAGCTTGAGAATCCGCACGCGCGTGTCACCCATCGCCTCGACCAGGGCGGCAGACCGATCCGTGGAGCCGTCGTCGACGACGACGACCTCGAGATTCGCATATGTCTGCCGGAGCAGACTTCGCACCGCGTCCTCGACCGTGTCGGCGGCATTGTACACGGGCATGACTACCGAGACCAGCGGAAGGCGGCTCACGGACGAGGAGGTTCCTCGTGGACGGGCGGAGTCCCCGGCCCGTTGGCGTCGGAAGCGACCGGTGACGGCGCCGGGTGGTACGACCGGCTCACCAGAGATGCGACCGGGACGCCGTGCAACGCAGGCAGGTCCCAGACCCGCCGCAGCACATGATCGCGGTACCGCGACATCATCCAGAACGCCGCCTCCCTGAGGCGCCGCGCCGTCGTCGAGACTCTCACCGTCGTGAGCGCGCGCCGCCGGCACAACTCCCGCTCCGTCTGGTAGCGGGCCGCCATGACGATCGAGCGCTGTCCCGGGTGCCGCCGGAACGCACTGAACGCGACCGGCGCGTATACGCACGAGCCGCGGAGACTGAACCGCAGGAACAGGTCATAGTCCACGGCGACGCTTAGCAGGGTGCTGAAGAATCGCGGGCAGGGTTGATTGCTCCCATGCCGTGGTCTCCGCGACTCAGGTTGAGACTCTTGACAGGAGGCGTCCGAGTGTTT
>JAVKJV010000045.1:0-25900 GCA_031458775.1 Candidatus Fervidifonticultor quartus
GGGCCGATGGTTGAGCGATGGGCTCAGGCGCTCCACGCGGCGCTCGCGGTCCCCCCAATCGTTGTGTCGCGCGCCGACATCGTGCTCTCGCCGGGGCGCACCGAGTCAGTCTCGATCACGACCGCGGGCGCCGCGCCCGTGGTCGTGGGCGCGCACGACGAGCGCGTCGTCGAGGTCAGGCTCAGTGGCAACGAGGCGCACGTTACTGGCAAGACCATCGGTCGGACGGTCGTGCCGTTTCGCGCCGGGCCGTATCGCGCGCAGGTTCCGGTGTCCGTCCGGCCGCCGGCCGGTCGCATCCCGGCGGAAACCGACGTGATCGTAACCGGCGTGCCGGCGCCGCCGGATCTCGTGCGGCAGGCCGTTGAGCGCCGGCTCCAGGATGTCGTCGACCGCGAACCGGGCGCGGTGCTGACGCTTGGCCCGGTGGTGGTGGACGGCCCGCTGGCGCCCGGGCAGTCGGCGACCTTCCCGGTGATGGTCGGCGTCAAGAGCCCGTACGCCGGCCCGGTCGACGCGACCGTGCAGGTGCGCGTGACGAACCTGCCGGTGCAGCTCGACGACGCCGGCGTGTTGCTGGTCAGCAACCGCCCGGAGAAGATCACGGACAACGGCCTCCTCTTCAGAGACACGCTGGCGCCGGGCAAAGCCGCGCGGCTGCTGTACCATCACTTGAACGGGACGCCAGGGCAAGAGCGCATACTCAAGATCACGCTACACAATCCCGGCGCGACCCGCGCGCGGGTCCACTATCTGAGTGGACACGGTGGACCGTCCGGCGATCCGATCTACATCGGCTTCGCCGCCACGCAGCGGTTTCTCGACGCGCTCGTTGGCGGCCGCGGGTACGTGGTGGAGGTGCCGGCGGGCCGGAGCGCGACGTTCACTGCGTATGGGCTGCCGCCGCTGGCGCTGGTCTCCGGGCTGATGCAGTTCCAGGTGATCGAAGGCGGGCCGGTGGATCTGGTCGTACACGTTCGCGTGCCGTACTTGCTTGACAACACCGTGACGGCCGACCTGGGTCCCCGCGCGTTCCCGCATCCACGCGGCACGTTCCCCGGGTCGGTCGTGGAGGTCGCACGGGAGCACGCGGTGGATCGGCCCGGCCTCGTGGCCGAACTCGGCGTCATGTCCAATCTTCAAGATGTCCGCACCGGCGAGCCGCTGGTAGGCGACTACGGCGTGCTGTATCGGTTGCGGCTGCGTCTCGTCAACTCGACGGACCGCGAGGTGACAACCGCGCTGGTGGCGAACGCCGCTGGCGGCCTGGCTCGCGGGCTGTTCTACATCGATGGGACGCCGGTGGACATCGGGCTTGCGCGGCCGTACGAGGACCGCGAGGTCGCCGTGTTCGCGGTGGCGCCCCGCGCCTCGCGTGACGTGCTGGTGCTGACGATGCCCGTCGCAGGGTCGTTCTATCCGGTGCGTCTGGGGCTGCGACCGCGGTGACCGCCTTGGCGCTCCAGCAGACCATCGCGCGGCCGGTGACCATCTCTGGTGTCGGCCTGCACACCGGCGACCCGGCGACCGCGCGCCTGATGCCGGCGCGCGAGGAGGTCGGCATCACCTTCCGGCGCGTGGACCTGCCTGGCGGGCCGGAGGTTCGCGCGACGCTGGACGAGGTCGTCGCGACGTCGCGCGGCGTGGTGCTGGGCCGTCAGGCGCGCATCGCCACGGTGGAACACCTGCTGTCGGCAGCGCGCGGATTGGGCATCGACAACCTGTGGGTGGATCTCGATGGGGAAGAACTGCCGTGCGGCGATGGCAGCGCGCGGGTCTTCGTCGAGGCTATCGAGCGGGCCGGGTTGCGGGCGCTCGACGCGCCGCGCCGGCCCATCGTCCTGTCGGCACCGGTCTGGGCCAGCAACGGCGCCAGCATGATCGTCGCGGTGCCGGCAGACGCGCTGCGCGTGACGTACCTGGTGACCGCGGACGGCGCTACGCTCGCTCCGCAAATCGCGGAGTTCCATGAGGACACCGAGACCTACCGGGACATCATCGCTCCCGCGCGCACCTGGGGGCTCGCCGCCGAGGTCGAGGCGCTCCGGGCGCAGGGATTGGCGCGCGGCGCGTCGCTGGCGACCACGTTGGTGATCGGCCCCGATGGGTTCGTGAATGAGCCCCGGTTCCCGAACGAGATGGCGCGTCACAAGATCCTGGACGCCATCGGCGACCTGGCGCTGCTCGGGCGCCCGCTGCGCGCGCACGTGGTCGCCGTGCGCGCGGGCCACGGCCTGCACATCGCCCTCGCCCGTGAGATCGCCGAGAGGATGGCCAGCGGCGGCGATGCCTGATCCCGGCCGGATCGCCGGCGCCGACGTCCACCCGACCGCCAGGGTGCACCCCGGCGCGGAGCTGGCCGGCGGTGTCGTGGTCGGGCCCTACGCGGTGATCGAGGCCGATGTCGTCATCGGCGAAGGCACGGTCGTCGGGCCTCACTCGGTCATCCATGCGCACGTCACGCTGGGCCGCCGCAACCGGCTCGCCGCGCACGTCGTGATTGGCGGCCGGCCCCAGGACCGCGCCTACCGGGGCGAGCCGACGCGCATCGTCATTGGCGACGACAACCTGTTCAGCGAGTTTTCCAGTGTCGATCGCGCGACCGGTGAGGGTCACCAGACGCGCATCGGCAACAGCGCGTACATCATGTCGTTTGCGAAAGTCAGCCACAACTGCAATATCGGCGACGGCGCCAACATCGTCAGCGGCGTTCAGCTCGGTGGGTGGGTTCACGTCGGCGCGCACGCGTATGTCGGCGGCCTGGTCGGCGTCCATCAGTTCGTCCACATCGGCCGGCTGGCGATGATCGCCGGGATGACGGGCGTCGCCCAGGATGTGCCGCCGTACATCATGGTGGCCGGGTTCCGCGGCCGCGCGGTCGGCCTCAACACCGTGGGGCTCCGGCGCCACGGCGCCTCCGCCGCCGACCGGCAGGCCCTGCAGCGCGCCTTCAAGACGTTCTTCATGTCCGGCCTGCCGCTGGCCGCGGCGATTGAGCAGCTCGACGCGCAGGCCCAGGAGAGTCCCTACGTGCTGGAGTTCGTGAACTTCATCCGCGCAGCCAGAGCGCGCAACCGGGGGATCGTGCGGTGGCAGAGCGAAACGGAGTTGTAGGGCTCGTCGCCGGTGTCGGCGCCTTCCCAGAAGTCATCGCGAGGGCCGTCAAGTCCAGCGGCCGCGACCTGGTCTGCGTGCAGGTCTCGGGTGAGTCGCGCGAGCTCGCGGCGATCGCTGACCACTACCTGCGCTGCGCGCCCGGCGCGTTGAGCGAGCTGCTGGCCACGCTGCGCGCGCACCAGGTTCAGGAAGTTCTGGTTGCGGGCCGGTTCCTCCGCACCGACCTGCTCGGCGAGGGTGATGCGCTGCGTGACGTCATCATGCGGATGCAGCGCGACCGCCGCGACGTGCCGTTGCTGGAGCGGCTCGCCGTCCTCCTGGCGGAGATGGGGATCGTGCTGGTCGAGCAGACCCGGTTCGTCGGCGACCTGCTCGCACCGGCCGGCGTGCTCACCGCGCGGGCGCCGACGCCCGAGGAGACCGCGGACCTCGAGTTCGGTCGCGCGGTTGCCCGCCGCATCGCCGATCTGGACGTCGGGCAGACCGTGGTGCTCCGTCGCGGCATCATTCTCGCGGTCGAAGCGGCCGAGGGGACCGACGCGACGATCCGGCGCGGCGGTGCGATGGTGCGCGAGGCCGTCGTGGTCAAGGCCAGCCGCAATCACCAGGACCCGCGCTTCGACATTCCCGCTATCGGGCCCGAGACCGTCGCCGCGATGCGCGACGTGGCCGCGCGCGTCCTCGGCATCGACGCCCGGCGCACCGTGCTGCTCGACCGGGACCGGATGCTCGCGGACGCGGACGCCGCCGGGATCACGATCGTGGCGGCGGACGTGCCGCCCCTGGGCCATCCGGTTCATGCCCAGGGCTGACCTCGGCGCGCGCGTCTTCTTCATCGCGGGAGAGATCTCCGGCGATCTCCACGGCGCCGAACTGGCCCGGGCGCTGAGGGCGGCGGCGCCCGACCTCGTCCTCGAAGGTGTGGGCGGCCGCCATATGGCGGCCGCCGGGGTCACGCTCTGTCACGACAGCAGCGACTGGGGCGTGATGGGGTGGATTGACGCGTTTCGCCAGATTCGGCAATTCGCAGGACGCCTCCGCGCGATCACGGCGCGGCTGGAGGCCGATCCGCCGGACCTGCTCGTGCCGATCGATTTCTCCGGGTTCAACCTCGCGGTGCTCCGGCGTGTCGACGGCCGCATCCCGGCCGTGTACTACGTGCCACCCATGGTCTCGGTGCGGCGCGGCCGGCGGGCCGAGCGCATCGCGCGGCTCGGTGTGCGGCTGCTGACGATCTTCCCGTTTGAGGCCGAGGCCTATCGTGCCGCGGGCGCTGACGTGGTGTTCGTGGGGCACCCGGCGGTTGAATTGACCGCGGAGCGCGAGCCCGTCGCGCAGGTCCGCGCGAGGCTTGGGGTGCCACCCGACGCGCCGGTCCTCGGCCTGCTTCCTGGCAGCCGCCGGATGGAACTCGACTACCTGCTGCACGCCATGTTGGCCGCAGCCCGGGCGGTCCGTGAGGCCGTGCCCGCGGCTGTCGTGGCGCTCGCGCTCGCGTCGCCGATCTTCCGCGAGCGTGTCACACGTGCGGTGGCGGAGGCCGGCGTGCCGGTGGTCCTCGCCGACGGCGCGCGCGACGTCATGCGGGCCAGCCGGGTGCTGCTCATGGCGTCGGGCACCGCCACGGTCGAGGCGATGGTGCTGGGTGTGCCGACGGTCGCCGTCTATCGCGGCGCGTGGCTGAACTGGTGGATCGCGCACCTGGCGGTGCGAAGCCGCTGGGCCACGGTGCCCAACATCATGGCCGGCGACGAGGTCATGCCCGAGTTGCTGCAGGCGCGGGCGACGCCCGCCGCGATGGCGGCGGCCGTGCTGCGGGTGTGGCGCGACGAGCCGGCGCGCGAGCGCATGTGCGCCCGATTCGCCGAACTGGCCGCGCGCCTGGGACCACCGGGCGCCGCACGCCGAGCCGCCGCGCATGTGCTCGCCGCGCTCGGACGGCCCGCCTTGAACGCCGATCAGGGCTTCCGCTACCATGACAGTGACAGTGAGGAGGCGCTGGCGACATGAGGGCCAGGCGGTGGTTCCTGATTCTCATCGTCGTCATCGCGGTTCCCGTCGTCGTCTGGGCGCTGTTGCAGACTCCGGCGGCGCCGGGCCGTCGCGGCGAGGAGCCGGCACCGACCCCGACGCCGTCGCCGCAGCCTACACCACGGCGCACGCCGGTCGGGATTCCGCCCGTACGGGTCGAGGGCTCGGCGATCTCGACGGTTGATCCCCAGGGCCGGCAGCAGTGGGACCTGCGCGCCGAAACCGTTGCGGTGGACAGTGCCGCCGGAACCGTCTCGCTGGTCACCGTCATCGGGGTGTTCTTCGAAGCCGGCGAGCCGTCGGTCGAGTTCACCGCGCCGCGCGGGACGTTCTTCATCGCCTCGCGCAACGTCGTGCTTCGCGGCGGCGTGCGTGCCCGGGCGGCCAACGGGCGCTCGCTCGAGGCCGACACCGTGAAGTGGGTGCCGGGCAACAGGCAGATCGAGGCATCGGGCAGGGTCGTGCTCCGCCAGAGCGGGATGATCGTCCGATCCGACCGTCTGGTGTCGGATACGTCGCTCGAGCGCACGAGGCTCACGGGGAACATCCGTGTCACGGTGTCCGAGTAGCGCCGCGCGGCGCGCCGGGAGACTCGCCGCGTGGCTGCTCGTCACGGCCATCGCGGCCCCCGTCGGCGCCCAGACGCTTGGGTCGCTGCCCATTGACATCCGCGGCGCCTCGCGGTTGGAGTACGACGAGACCACCGGCATCCTGGTGGCCAACGGTGCGCCGGTGGTGGTGACACGGGCCAGCACCGTCCTGCGCGCTCCCCGGATCCGCTATGACGCCCGCGCGCGCGTCGTCACCGCCACCGGCGGCGTGATTATGGAGGAGCCGGGGCTGACCGTGCACGGCGACCGCGCGGAACTGCGGTTGACCGAGGAGCGTATCCGAGTGAGCGGCGGCGTGACCGTGCGTAGCACGCGGGAGGGACGTCCTGTCGAACTCTCGGCGCCAGACGTCGAGGGATCGTTGCAGACGCGACGGTTCTCCGCCACGGGCGGTGTGACCGTCACGCGCGGGGAATGGGTGGTGACCGGCCGTCGGATCGACTACGAGGACCGGCCGCAGGTCGCGGTGGTCAGCGGCGAGCCCACCGCACGGTTCCGCGACGCCACCATGACCGCACAGGCGATGACGTTCTACGTCGCCGACGAGCGGATGCGCGGCGACGGCGACGTTCGACTGCGGCGCGGCGACCTGACCGGCCAGGCCCCGCGGGCCGAAGTCTTCGGCAAGGAGAACCGGGCGGTGCTCAGCGGTGGCGCGCGAGTTGACCGCGGGCCCGATCGCGTCACAGCCGAGGAGATCGAGATGGATCTGGAGGGGACGCGGGTGGTCGCCCGTGGCGGGTCACGGCTCGTCATCACGCCGCCCTAGGCCACGATGCTGGCGGCAAAGGGACTGTGCAAGCGCTACGGCGCCCGGACGGTCGTTGCTGGGATTGATCTCAGCGTCGAACGTGGGGAGATTCTGGGCCTGCTCGGCCCCAACGGCGCGGGCAAGACGACGACCTTCTACATGATCGTCGGCTTGATCCGACCCGACGGCGGCGACGTCTGGCTCGACGATGAACCGATCACGCATCTGCCCGTGCATGTGCGCGCGCGGCGCGGGATCGGGTACCTGGCGCAGGAGCCGTCGGTCTTCCGCGGCCTCACCGTGCAGCAGAACATCGAGGCCGTGCTGGAGTCCGGACGCGTGCCCCGCGAGCAGCGCGCCGACATCGTGGAAGGTCTGTTGCGCGAGTTCGAGCTGGACGGCCTGCGGCGACAACTCGGGGCGACGCTCTCGGGCGGCGAGCGCCGCCGCGTCGAAATCGCCCGTGTCCTGGCGATGCAACCGTCGTTCATCCTGCTGGACGAGCCGTTTACCGGCGTCGATCCGAAATCGGTGGCCGAGATCCAGCAGGTGGTCGTGCAGTTGCGCCGGCGAGGGCTGGGGGTGATCATCACCGATCACAACGTGCGCGACACGCTGGCCATCACCGACCGCGCGGAGATCATCCACGACGGCCGGATTCTGTTCGCCGGCACCGCCGAAGAGATCACCGCGAACGAGGACGCCCGGCGGTTCTATCTCGGCGAGTCGTTCCGGTTGTAGCCCCGATGCGACTCATCGACCGCTACATCCTGCGCGAAATCGGCGGCATCTTCCTGTTCGGCGTCGCCGTCTTCACGACGCTGCTGCTGATCAACCACCTCTTCTTCCTGGCGCGGCTGGCGGCCGAGGCCGGGGTGCCGATCCGCACCAATCTGTGGCTGCTCGTGCTGCGGGTCCCGTTCCTGGTTTCGTATGCGCTGCCGATGTCGATGCTGCTGGCCACGCTGCTGGCGTTTGGACGGCTGTCCGATCGCAATGAGATCGCGGCGATCCGGACGAGCGGGTGGAGCCTGAGCCGCATCGCGGTGCCGGTGTTTGTCGCCGGCGTCGCGGTCACGGCGCTGTCCCTGGGCATGACGGAGCTGGTTGTGCCGCGTTCCGAGGCGCGCTACCGGGACCTCTTCGCCGAGGCCATCCGCTCCCCGCAGCGGAAGGTCCTGTCGCACGTCTTGTTCCGCGAGCCGGTCAACGGCGTCGAGTCGACCTTCTACGCGAGGTGGCTCGACACCCAGGACGGCACGATGACCCGCGTCGTCATCACGCAGTTCCTCGGCGGACGGCCCGCGCGATTGATCGAGGCCAGGACTGCCCGGTTCGGTCCCGACGGCTGGGTCCTCTACGACGGGACGCTTTACCTGCTCGGCGGCGCAACAGGGGTCAAGACGGATTTCAAGGAGATGCGCGTCACCTTGCGCCGCACCCCGCAGCAGATGGCGGCCCCGCGCAAGGACCCCGCCGAGATGACCATCGGCGAACTGCGGCAGCAGATCGCCACGCTGCGGGCGGCGGGCGAAGACGTCCTGCGCTACGCCGTGAGCCTGCAGCTCAAGCTCGCGTTGCCGGCGTCCAGCATCATCTTCGCGCTGCTGGCGGTGCCGCTCGGGCTCCGGCCGCACCGGTCGGGCCGGTCCACCGGGCTCGGGTTGACGGTGCTCGTGCTCCTGGCGTACTACCTGGTCATGTCGGTCACCGTGGCGCTGGGCGAGCGCGGGCAACTCGCGCCCTTCCTCGCGGCGTGGACGCCGAACCTCGTGGTCGCGGCCGCGGGCGCCTATCTGCTCAGGACCGCGTGGTAGATCGCATGGCGCCGGGCCACGGGCCGGGCGCGCCTGGCCAGTGGACTCGCCGTGAGACGCTGCGGCTGCTGGCCGTGTCACTGGCCGCGCTTGCCCTGTTCACCTACGGTCTCGGGGCGGGCACGCTGTGGGATCAGGACGAGCCCAGGTACTTCCAGATCGCCCGCGACCTCGAGTGGGGCGACCCGTTCACGCTCCGCAGCGACGGACAGCCCTGGTTCGTGCATCCGCCGCTGTTCTTCTGGTTGCAGGCGGCGACGGCACGGCTGATTGGGTTCACCGAGTTCGCCGCGCGACTCTGGTCCGCGATTTCCGGCGCCGGGATCGCGGCCGCGACCTTTCTGCTCGCGCGGCTGTTCTACGGGACGCGCACGGCCACGCTCGCGGCGCTCGTCACCGCAACGATGCTCCACGTCCTGGCGCAGTCGCGGCTCGCGGTGTTCGACCCCACCCTCGTTGCGTTCATGCTGCTCGCGTTCTACATGGCGCTCGTGGCCCATCTTGACGTGCGGCCCCGGGCCTATCTGTGGGCCGCGGCGTGGGCCGGGCTCGCCACGGCCACAAAAGGCCCGATCGGGCTGATCCTGCCCGCGATGGTGCTCGCGGCGATCTGGGCCGTGCGGCGGGATTGGCGCGCGTGGCGCCGCATCCCCTGGATCAGCGTGCCGGTCTTCGTCGCGGTCGGCCTGCCGTGGTACATCGTCATGACGTGGCGCCACGGGGAGCCGTTCCTCCGCACCGCGGTCGGCTACTATCTCTTCAACCGCTTCTTCGGCGTCGTCGAGAATCAGCCGGGGCCCTGGTGGTACTACGTCCCGGTCCTGGTACTCGGCGCGCTGCCGTGGACCGCGTTTGCGCCCTCGGCGCTCGCGCGGCTGTGGCGCCACCGCGATACGCTGGCCAGCCAGGCGATCTTGTTGTGGTGTGGCGTGACCGTGGCGTTCTACTCAGTAGCCGGCACGAAGCTGCCGAACTACGTCCTGCCGGTCTACCCGCTGCTCGGCATCGCGATCGCCCGCCTGGTCAGCGAGGCTGTGGAGGCGCCGCCAGCGACCGGGCAGGCGCTCCTCCGCGTCGCCGCGGTCCTGCTGCCGATCCCTTCGGCGTTGTTCGTCGCGGGTATGGTCATCTACGGCAGGATCAAGTTCCCGGCAGAGAGCGTGGCGCTGATCGTGCCGCTTGCGACGGTCGGGGCGCTCCTTGGCGGTGGCCCGCTGGTGGCCTGGGGATTCCTGCTCGCGCGCCGCGCGGCCGCCGCGGTTGTGACGCTGCTCGCCGTGCCCGTGCTGGTTGTGCCGGTGCTGGTCCACCACACGCTGCCGGCGATCGAATCGCGGCGGCCCATCCCGCGTCTTGCGCGCCTGGTGCAGGCCCAGGCGCGGCCCGACGACGGGCTCGTGGCCGTGCGGATGCGGCTCGCGTCGTCGTTGCGGTTCTATGCCGCGCGGCCTGTCCACTGGGCCGACACCCCGCGCGCGCTCGCAGAGGCGCTGTGTGCGCGACAGCGGGTGTTCGTCGTCGTCCCCGAATCCGAAGAGCCCTGGGTGCGGCCGGTGCTACCGCCGGGTGCCGGCCTCGTCGCGGACGATACCGGTCTCCGCCTCTACCTGAAGGACGCGCCGGCCTCGTGCGCGAGGGCTCCGGGCCCCGGGCGTTGAAGGGTCTCCTCACGTGGAATCCGGCCTGATTCTGATCCCCATCCTCATCGTCATCAGCGGTGCCGTCGCGTACATCGGGAACCTGGTGGGACGCGCCACCGGCAGGCGGCGGCTCTCGCTCTTCGGGTTGCGGCCGCGCTACACGGCACACATCGTCACAGTCCTGACCGGCATGCTCATCACCGTGATCTCGCTGGCCTCGGTGCTGCTGGTGTCGCAGGACGCCCGCGTCGGGCTGTTTCGTCTCAACGACCTCCGCGAGCAGATCGTAAACGCCGAGGCGCGCCTGGCCGAGCTGAAGGGCGGCGACATCGCGTTCCTGCGCAATCAAGAGGTCTTGCGCGAGGTGATCGACGGCCGGCTGCCCCAGGCCGAGGTGGAGGCCCGGCTCGACGCGATGCGGCTGCGCGCCGTCGACGTGGCCGTGGGCAACGGCGTGGCGCCGGACCTCGTCAGCGGCGCGGTGTTCACGCTGTACCCGCCCAACCTGACCTGGGAGGCCATCGCGCGGCTCATTGCGCTCCGGCGCGGCGAGACCATCGTGCGCTTCGTGTCGCTGGAGAACGCCCTGCGCGGGGAGTCGTTGCGCATCTCGGTGCTGCTCGTCGACAGGAAACTCGTCTACCGGCGGGGCACGGTCCTCGGCGGCGGAACGGTGGACGGGCAGCTCGGCCGCGAGCAGGTGGGCCGCGAACTGCTGCGCCTCATCGACGAGGCGGCCGAGCGCTCGATCGGCAAGCTGCTCTCACCGCCGTTTGACCGTGTCACCCTGCCGCCTCGCGCGCAGGTCGACGTGGATGTGCAACGGGCCGCGGTCTCGGAGATCGTCGCTCGCCGGCGCGAGGTTCGCGTGCAGGTGGTCGCGGCGCGCGACATCACGACCGAGATGCCGCTTGTCGTGCGCATCGTCGTTCCGTAGCCGGCAGGGAGCACCGACCCGCGCCTCGAACCCTCAGCCAGTAGTCTCTGCGGCGCAGGTGGACGTCCGGCCCGCAGGCCGGTCGTCAGAATAGGGAAGTCCGGTGAGTCGGGCCCGCGGGCTCGACGAAACCGGCGCGGTCCCGCCGCTGTGACGGTGAGCACCGGCCGCTCGATGCGAGCGGAGCCACTGGGGCGACCCGGGAAGGCCGGCCGGTGTGATGATCCGAAGCCAGAAGACCTGCCTGCGCCGACGCCACACGCCTTCGCGGATGAGGAGGTGGGCCGGTGCGCGTCCGGTTCGTGCTCGTCGTCGCCTGTGTGCTTGCGGTCTCTGCCAGCACGGCGCTCGCTCAAGACCCTCCCCCGGAGTTCGAACTCCCTGATGTGACGTCACCCGGCCGCAGGGTGCAGCCTGCCGCCACCTCACCGGCCAGCGTGTCGGTGCTGACCGCGGCGGATCTGCGGCGTCTCGGCGTCCGCACCGTCGGCGAGGCCATCGCGTTCATGCCGGAGACGCTGGCCCGCGCATATGGCGGGCCGGGCAGCCTGATCACGCCGAGCGTCCGCGGCAGCGGTGCCGAGCAGGTACTGGTGTTGCTCGACGGCGTGCCGCTCAACGGCGTGTTCTCCGGCAACGTCGACCTGAGCACCATCCCGATCGACGACGTCGAACGCATCGAGGTGCTGCGCGGACCATTCTCCGCGATCTACGGGAGCGGCGCGCTCGGCGGTGTCATCTCCGTCGTCACGCGACGCCGCGCGCGGCCCGCGGTCACCCTCGGCGGTGGCTCGCTGGGCGTCACGGCGCTTGGCATCTCCGCGCCACTGCCTGGCGCGGCCGGCGACGCCGGCGTCTCGCTAAGGCTCGACGGCGCGGCCGGCGATCGGCCAAACAGCGACCTGCGCGGCGGTTCGCTCACGCTGCGCGCGGGTGGGGCGCGCGGCGAGCGGTCGTGGGACATCAGGGTCTTCGGCGCCGCCTTGGCCCGCGGCACGCCGGGCTCGGCCGCGTTCCCCACGCCGCTGGCGCGGCAGGACGACCGCCGCATCGTCGCGTCGTTCTCGACGGCGCAGACGCGCGGCGCGCTTAGTGATCGCCTGCGGGTCGCCGTGCACTACGACGCGATCGACTACCGCGACCCGATGTTCGGCATCGCCGACCGGCACGCGGGTACCGCGTGGAGCGCGGAGTGGCAGCGCAGCGTGCGGCGTTCGGCAGCGCGCGTCGTGACATGGGGAGCGGAAGGCCAGCTCCAGCAACTCAGCAGCACGAGCGCGGGCGCCCGATCCGCGGCGCTAGGCGCGGTGTACGTCCAGGACGACCGCGCGCTCGGTCCGCGGCTGCTGCTCTCCGTCGGGCTGCGCGTGGACTGGCACTCGGTGTGGGGCGCGCAGGTCAACCCCCGCGTGGGGCTCGTCTACTTCGCCAGGCCCGACGTGCGTCTGAGGCTCGCCGCCGGCCGGACGTTCCGCGGCCCGGCGTTCGCCGATCTCTACTATCCTTTCGATGGCTTCGTCACCGGCAACCCGCTGCTCCGGCCGGAACGGGCCTGGTCGGTGGACGCCGGACTGGAGGCCGTGCTGCGGACCGGCCTCACGCTCCGCGCCACCGCGTTCTGGAGCGACGTGCGCGACCTGATCCTCTACGTGCCCGACGCGTCGTTCGTCTTCTCACCGCAGAACATCGGGAGCGCGTCCGTTCTGGGCGCGTCGGTCGAGGTCGAGGGCAGACCGGCCCCGCGGTGGACCGCACGCGGCTCGGTGACGTGGATCCACCCCATTGACGCCGTCAGCCGGCTGGACCTGCCCAACCGGCCGCGGCTGTCAGCCGTGCTGTCCCTGACCCGCGAACTCCAGGCCGGCGCCTCCCTCACGGCCTCCGCGGTGGCCGTGGGCGAGCGCTATGCCGACCCGGCGAATGCGGTCCGGCTGCCCGCGTACGTGACCACCGCGCTCGTCCTGCAGGTGCCGGTGCGCGAGACGACGGGACTCCGCGTCTCGGTCCAGAACGTCTTCGATGTGCGGTACGAGCCGCTGCAGGGGTATCCGGCGCCCGGCCGAACCCTGTTCGCGGAAGTGGTTCTGCGGAGATAGACCCGTGGGTACCGGCGCAGAGGATCGCACCAGACAGGCACGGCCTCGACGGCCGCGCCGTGGCGCCATTGCCCTCGCCACCTTCCTGTTGGTGGCCGGCGTGAGCCTGCTGTGGATGCGGAACGCTCCCCCCACGGACCCGCGCCACTCGATGGTGCCCGGCCGGGTTCAGGGGCCGAGGATGACCCGCACTGCGCCTGGCCCTTCGGCCGAGGAAGAATCTGGATGGCTGTCCGACCGGCCCCGGCGGCCTTTGTTGCGGCCTGACCGGGTGATTGCGTCGCCTCTCCAGGCGCCGGCTCCGGCCAGGCATCGGCGGGCGGCTCACCCTCCGCTGCCTCAACCTGCCGGCGCGTCACCACCCGCGAGCGCACCTCCCGCCCGGACGTCTGACGCCGACGGCGCGGCTCCGCCGCCGTCCGAGCCAGGTTCGGCCGCGCAGTCCAGAGTCGCCGCCGGGCCGGCGCAGACCGACGCGCCGCCGATTGACGAAGGGACACCGGCCGCGTCAGGCGCGACTCCCGATGGTCACCCCACGGAGAGCGGCGGCGGCCCCGGCGCCGGCACACCTTCGCCCGCCTCACCCGGCGGCGGTGCGTCGCAACCGGCCCCAGCGCCGTCACCGGCCGCGCCGGGCAGGACGCCAGTCCTCACCCCGCCCGTCCCTGTGGCTGTCGACCCTCCCCGGCACCCTGAAGGGTGGCGCCTCCTCGTCGAGAGCCCCGGACTCGTGGCCGGGGTCCGGCCTGCATCCGCGGCCGCCCGCGTGCGGCTCCGCGTGCTCGTGCGCGAGAACGGCACGGTTGGCGAGGTGACGGTGGCGGTCTCGTCAGGACGTCCCGACCTCGACGCGGCGGCCATGGAAGCGGCGCGCAGCTGGCGCTTCCAGCCCGCGCGCCGCGACGGCGTGGCCATCACGAGTGCCGCGCTCATCTGGGTGGCGTTCGTGACCACGCCGTGACCGCCGAGGTGCCCCGAGCACGCATCGTGCTCGCGGTCGACCCGGGCCGCGGCAAGTGCGGCGTCGCCGTGTGCTCCACGCAAGGCGTGCTGGCTCGCACGATCGTCGCGCGGCCGGGGCTGCCGGCGCTGATCGCCGACTGGCAGCGGCGCTTTGCCGTGACCGAGATCGTCGTCGGCGACCGGACCGGAGCCCGGGACGCGCTCGCGGCGGCAAGGGGAGTGGCCACCGTGCCGGTGGTCCTCATCGGGGAGGCCGGTACTACGCTCGCCGCGCGCGCGCGGTATCTCAGGGAGCACCCGCCGCGGGGGTGGCGCCGGCTGCTGCCGCGGGGCATGCGGACGCCGCCCGAACCGTACGACGACTACGTGGCCGTGCTTCTGGCCGAAGCAGCCCTGGCAAAGCCCGCCCGGGTGGAGCCTGGGCAGGGGCCGGAGCACCCGTCTTGACCCCGGGCGTGGCAGGAGTCTACCCCAAAGCGTCGAAGGGTATACTGACAATTGCCAGTGCTTCGCCCGTTGCCGGAGTCTTGAAGAAAGGGGCGGGGCGTGGTACGTTTTGTGCAGTGGCGGCCCAGACTCCGCGCCGCCACGCCCCAAGAGTCCAGCAACGGATGTCTACCGCCGCTGAGGCCGCAGAGGTCGTACGGCGTTGGTCCGGAAAGGAGGGCCGCAGGAGAGGATCGCGCACGGGACGGCGGGTACGAAGGCCGAAGGGCGACGCGTCGGACGGAAGAGGAAACACGCACACTCGCGCCGACGATGCGTGTCCCAGAGGCCGACACCACACACGCACGACGAAAGGGGACACGACCGACGATGAAGCAGCTTGCTGTGGTACTCGCAGCAATCCTGTCTCTCGCGCTGGTCGCCCCGGCGATGGCGCAGCCGTTCGCGGACGTGCCCACGGATCACTGGGCGTACGACGCGATCGCTGAGCTGGCTGCCAAGGGACTCATCGAGGGTTATCCCGATGGGTCGTTCAAGGGCGACCGGGCGATGACCCGTTACGAGATGGCGATGGTGGTGGCGCGGCTGTTGGCGCGCATCGAAGCCATCAAGATTCCGCCGCTGCCTGGGGACCTCGTGCGCACGCCGCAGTTGAACGCGGCGAACGCGGCGAACCAGGCGGCGATCCGCGCGCTCGATCAGCGCCTGACCGCCAAGCTGGCCACGATTCAGCGGCTGGTAGCGGAGTTCCGCGCTGAGCTGGCGGCCTTGGGCGTCCGCGTCACGGCGGTCGAGGAAGAGCTGGCGGCGATCCGGGCGCGGCTGGACAACACGCGGGTGACCGGTGACATGCGGTTCCGGTACAACCTGTACCCGTCGGGCTCGGTGAGCGGCAGCGGTACGCTGCGCTCGCCCGATGCCCGGCTGCGGGGGCGGATTACCTTCACCGGCACCGTGAACCCGAGCGTGACCGCGGTTGTTCGCCTCCGGGCCGACAACATGGCCGGGAACAGCGGCTCGCTCGCTGACACCCGCTTCGGCAACGACTTCATCTGGAACAACGTCTCGTTCGACCTGATGTATCTCGACATCAGGAACACCTACCTCGCGAAGCTGTGGCGCGTGGGCCGGCAGTACTACTCGCTCGGCTACGTGTACGCGCTCAACGGCGCGCTGCTCTTCGACCCACCGAACAGCGCCGGGTGTCCTGCCGGTGCGCACGGGTTTGCGTTCGGCTACAACTGGGCCTGTACGCCGGGTACCATTGACGGCCTGCGCAGCGACTGGGCGCTTGGTCCGCTGAACGTCGAGGTCGGCCTGTTCCGGCAGACGTCGCTTCCGACGGTGCCCGGGCTCGGCACGTTCAGCAGCGGCTACTTCGACTTCAAGACCGTCCGCGTGACCACCGGCGCGCTGCTGCCGGGCTGGACGCTGGGCGGCCTTTACTACGATCAGGGTGTCACCGGCGGCGCGCCAGGGACGTGGACCGGCGGCAAGGGCTGGGGCCTGGACATCAGCGGTACCCTGTTCCCGGGCGTGATGGCCTTCGCCGAGTGGAACAGCTGGCGGACCGAGTACCAGCCGGGGACGACGTTCACCTCGGCGACCTCGAACGCCTGGCGCGTCGGCACCCAGTTGAACCTGGCGACCCTGGCCGGGATCACGACCTGGAGCCCGACGCTCGACCTGGTGTACATGAACTACGGGCCGCTACCCGCGGGCGCGTTCGTGCCGTTCTACTCGTATGCGTCCACGTCGTTCGGCCAGTACTTCGCGTGGAACATGCGGGGCTGGCTGGCGCGGTTGAACCTGACGTTCTCGCCGCGCTGGTCCGGGTTCATCCACTACGAGGGCGGGACGGAGTTGGTCGGGAACACCAGCTACTACGAGTGGTGGCTGCGCCTGACCCACACGATCTCGCCGCGGACGAGCATCTACGTGCAGTACACCAAAGCCAACAACTCGTTCTTCGGCAACCCGGCCTTCGGGGGCGACCTGCACAACTTCTACCGGGTGGAGCTGTCCACGAGCTGGTAAGCCCGTCGACAGGTCCTGTTGCTGCCCCCCGGGAGGGAACTCCTCCCGGGGGGCTTTTTCGTCGTCGGCGTGGTGTAGAATGAGGGACGGCAGCACGCCGTGCTCGTGGGAGGATTGACTGCATGACGAAAGTTCTGGCGGTCGTGATCATGCTCGTCGTGGCGCAACTCATCCCGTCGTGCGATCAGAGCGGGTCGGACGATGCCTCATCGTCGGCGCCGACCATCGTTGTCGGCTGGGTCGAGGAGAAGCGCATCCGGCAGAGCGAGAATCCGCCGTTCCTGCTCGTGATCAACTCGCGGGAGTGGGGCGCGCCGCGCGAGTTCTGGGAGCAGGTGCGCATCGGCGACCTCGTCAGGCTCACCAGGGACGGTTGGAGCATCGTCAGGCGCGCCGGATCCTGACCCTCGGGGCACGCGGTCATGGAGCGTAGCCGCGACTGGCTGGCCTCGGCGGTCGCCGACCTGGATCACGCGCGCAGCGATCTAGAGCGGCGGTTCTACAACTGGGCCTGCTTCTCCGCCCAGCAGTCCGCGGAGAAGGCCGTCAAAGCCGTCTTCCAGCGGCTCGGGGCGGAAGCGTGGGGTCACTCGATCGCCGACCTCCTGACCGAACTGGGGGCGCGCCGTGAGATCCCCGCCGCGCTGATCGAACGGGCGCTGGAGCTCGATAAGGCGTACATCCCGACGCGGTATCCCGATGCTCATCCGTCTGGAACGCCGAACGATCGCTACACACGCGCCGAAGCAGAGCGCCTCATCGCCCATGCGCAGGCCATCCTTGAGTTCTGTCAGGGTTTCCTATCCTAAGTACAGTCGGGAGAGCCTGCTGGCCGCGCTGCGCGCGCGTCTGCCGCGGCTCGCCGAGCGGCTGCCGCTGGCGCGGGTCGTCCTGTTTGGATCCTGGGCCGCCGGCCGGCAAACGGCCGCGAGCGACGTCGACCTGCTCGTGGTCTATCGAGGGGCCGCACGCGACGACGCGTTCCGCCTGGTCAAGACCGTGCTGGCGATTCCCGGCGTCGAGCCGCATCTCTACACCGAGGACGACGCAGCGAAGATGGAAGAGCGTCTGGCACGAATGACGGCTGGTGCGATCATCCTGTATCCTTGAGGACTATGCATCACGGTGAGGGCGGGAAGGAGGACGACCACGGTGAGCCCGACACCTCAACGCTCATCAGTCACTCCGGCGCTGGACGTCACGCTGGCCGGGATCACGTTTCCGACGCCCGTGCTGTCGGCGCCCGGGCCGCTGGAGTTCGGCCGTCAGGTGCAGGCCGCGTACGATCTTCGCGCGTTTGGCGGCTTCATCACGAAGTCCGTCACCCTGGAGCCGCGCGAGGGGCATCCTGGGCCGCACACCATCGACGTGCGCGGGGGGTGGATGAATGCCGTCGGGCTCCGCAATCCCGGGGTCGCCGCGTTCATCGCGCGCGACCTGCCGTTCCTGCGCACGCTGGGGCGTCCGATCATCGTCAGTGTCGCCGGCCATCGCGCCGACGAATTTGCAACCGTCGCCGAGGTGCTGTCGTCGGAGCCGGGCGTCGCCGGCCTCGAGGTCAACGTTTCGTGCCCGAATGTGGAGGACGGCCTGCACTTTGGCACGGACCCCCGGCGGACGCGCGATCTCGTGACCCGGGTGCGCACGGCAACCCCGCTGCCCCTTTTTGTCAAGCTCTCTCCGAACGTCAGCGACATCACCACGATTGCGACCGCCGCAGCGGATGCCGGTGCGGACGGCCTTTCGCTGATCAACACGCTGCGGGGACTGGCCGTGGACGCCCGGACGCGCCGCGGCCGTCTGGGCGCGGGCATGGGCGGCCTCTCGGGAGCGGCGATCAAACCGGTCGCGTTGCGCATGGTATGGGAGGTGGCGCAGCGCGTGCGGCTGCCGATCATCGGGATGGGCGGCATCGCCACGGCCGAAGACGCGGTGGAGTTCTTGCTGTGCGGCGCGCACGCGATCGCGATCGCGACCGCGGTGATCGACAACCCCAACGCCGCTGTCGAGATCACCGAAGGGCTGCGCGCGTACTGCGCGGAGCACGGCATCGAGCGCGTGGCCGATCTCGTCGGAGCCCTCGAAGGGCTGCCGGCGCGCGAGGACGCGTGACGCATGCCTCGCGACTCACTGGGTCCGGGGCCAGACATCACGTTGAAGACCTGGCCACCGGCTGATCCCGTGCACCCCGTGCTCATTGTCGCGCTCGACGTCCCCACGCTCGCCGAGGCGTCCGCGCTGGTCGAGCGGCTCCGGCCGGTCACGCCCTGGTTCAAAGTCGGGTCGGTGCTCTTCACGGCGGTCGGCCCCGAGGCCGTGCGGCTCGTGCACGCGGCCGGCGGCCGGGTATTCCTCGACCTGAAGTTCCACGACATTCCGCGGACCGTCGCGGGTGCCGTATCGGCGGCGGCGGAACTGGGCGTGGCGCTCGTCACGGTGCACTGTACCGGCGGGCACGCGATGCTCGAGGCCGCGGCAACCGCGGCGGCTCGATCCCTTGGCCGCACCCGGGTGCTCGGGGTCACGCGGCTCACGAGTGACGCCGGTCGCGTGGGGCCAAGCGTGCTCCGCGCGGCCGATGCGGCAAAGGCGGCCGGGCTCGACGGCGTGACAGCGTCGGCCCGCGAGTGCGCGCGTATCAAGGCGAGGTGCGGTGCGGCCTTCCGCGTGCTGACGCCCGGGATTCGCCCGGCCGGGAGCGTGGCCGGCGATCAGGTGCGCATCGTCACGCCGGCACAGGCTGTGCGCGCGGGCTCCGACTACCTGGTGGTCGGCCGGCCGATCCTGATGGCCCCGGATCCTGCGGCCGCCGCGGCGGCGATCGTGACAGAGATCGGCGCGGCGGCCGCCCAACGTCCGAGGGCGCTGGCGATGCCCGTGGGTTCAGACATCGAGGACAGAAGCCGGTGACCACGGACTGGCTTGAGCGCTTCAAACGTCTGGGCGCGGTGCGGGAGGGACACTTCCTGCTCACCTCCGGCCTGCACAGCCCGGTGTACGTTCAGTGCGCGCAAATCCTCCAGTATCCGGACGAGGCCGCGGCCCTAGGCTTGGCGCTCGCAGCGCGCCTGCGGGATGCGCGGCCGCAGGTGGTCATCGGGCCGGCGCTCGGCGCGGTGCTGGTTGCCCACGAGGTCGCGCGGGCGCTCGGTGTGCGCGCCCTGTTTGCCGAGCGCGCCGACGGGCGGCTGGCGCTGCGGCGCGGCTTTTCGCTTGAGCGGGGTGAGCGTGTCGCGGTCGTCGAGGACGTCGTCACAACGGGCCTGACGACTCAGGAGCTGGTCGCGCTGGTCGGAGAGGCCGGGGCACACGTCGTGGCCGTGGGGGCGCTGATTGACCGGTCGGGGGCCCGGTGGCCGCTCGAGCTGCCGCTGCGGCCCCTGTTGACGCTCGACCTGCCGGTCTACTCGGCGGAGGCCTGCCCCCTGTGCCGCGACGGCCTGCCGGTGGTCAAGCCGGGGAGCCGTTCGGCACCGGCCGCGCCTGGCACAAGCCAGGAACACCAGCGGTAGTAGTGGCCGGGCGTTCACAGTACAAGATAGGGGTTCGCTCGGATTGACGGCCCGGACGGCCGAGACTATAATGACCGCAATCCCCTCGAGGTGATTTCTCCATTGGGCCTGGTGGACGACATCGAAGAAGTCCTCATCCCGGAGGCGGCGCTGCAAGCCCGCATCCGGGAGCTCGGCCGGCAGATCAC
This sequence comes from Candidatus Fervidifonticultor quartus, assembly GCA_031458775.1. Taxonomy (GTDB): domain Bacteria; phylum Sysuimicrobiota; class Sysuimicrobiia; order Sysuimicrobiales; family Humicultoraceae; genus Fervidifonticultor_A; species Fervidifonticultor_A quartus. The sequence goes on from JAVKJV010000045.1 coordinate 20,148, forward strand.
CCAGGAATACAACGGTAAAGAACCGCTCCTCGTCGGCATCCTCACGGGTGCCTTCGTGTTTCTGGCCGATCTGTTGCGCGCGATCTCCATCCCGTGCCAGACCGACTTCATGGCGACCGCATCCTACGGCAACAGTACCGAGAGCAGTGGCATCGTCAGGATCCTGAAGGACCTCAACCAGAGCATCGAGGGTCGTCACGTGCTGGTGGTGGACGATATCATCGACACCGGTCTGACGATGGACTACCTGCTCGAGATCCTGAAGGCGCGCTACCCGGCGTCGCTGCGGGTCTGCGGGCTCCTGGACAAGCGACCCCGGCGCCTGCGCGAGGTCCCGATTGATTTCCGAGGCTTCGAGATTCCGGACAAGTTCGTGATCGGGTATGGTCTGGACTATGCCGGCCGGTACAGAAACCTGCCGTTCATCGGAGTGTTGAAACCCGAGCTGTACGGAGCGTGACGCCTGCCATGACTTCCGGAGGTGACTGCCGATGAGCACACGCACGCCGACCCGCGCGATCGGCCGGGTGGAGAACCTGGACGACGGCGGCGAGTGGGTCGGGTACGGACGCCGCATCCGCCGCACGTACAGCCTCGACGAAATTGCGCTGGTGCCGGCGGCGTCGACGCTCGATCCGGAGGACGTCGACTGCTCGTGGCGGGTCGGCGCGTACGCATTCCGGCTGCCGGTGGTCGCGGCGGCCATGGACAGCGTCGTGGATGTGCGCGTGGCCGGCATCCTCTCGGCGCTCGGCGGGCTGGCGGTGTTGAACCTCGAAGGCCTCCAGACCCGGTACGCCGATCCGGCGGAACCGCTGGCGGCGATCGCGCAGGCACCGGCCGATGCCGCGGTCGCCGTGATGCAGCAGCTCTATCGTGCGCCGGTCGACGAGGCGCTCGTGACCGCGCGTGTGCGCGCGATCAAGAACGCCGGCGCGACCTGTTGTGTCTCGATGACGCCCGCGTCCGCGCCGCGGCTGGCGCCGATCGCCGAAGCCGCGGGCGCCGACCTCATGCTGGTGCAGTCCACGGTCGTGACCGAGCAGCACCGGTCGTCGCGGGGGCGGGCGACGTCGCTGCGCGATCTGACGGCGCAGGTGCGCGTGCCGGTGATGGCGGGGAACTGCGTCGGACACGACGCCGCGACCGGGCTGCTCGACGCCGGAGTCGCCGCGATCTTCGTCGGCGTGGGGCCGGGTGCCGCGTGCACCAGCCGGCGTGTGTTGGGCATCGGTGTGCCGCAGGCCACGGCGATCTGCGACGTCGCCGCGGCGCGCGACGAGTACGAGCGTCGCACCGGGCGCTACGTGCCGATCATCGCCGACGGCGGCATCGCGGTCGGCGGTGATGTGGCGAAGGCGATCGCGTGCGGAGCCGATGCCGTGATGCTCGGCTCGGCGTTCGCGCGCGCCGAAGAGGCGCCCGGCCGGGGGTTCCACTGGGGCATGGCGACACCCCACGCGGCGCTGCCCCGCGGCACGCGGATCAGAGTCGGCACGACCGGCACGCTGCAGCAGATCTTGCTGGGGCCCGCGGCCGTCGACGACGGATCACACAACCTGGTCGAGGCGCTGCGCACCGCGATGGGGATGTGCGGCGCCGCGACGATCCGCGAGATGCACCGCGCCGAGATCGTCATTGCGCCCACCTTGGCCAGCGAGGGCAAGGCCGCGCAGTTCAGCCAGAAGGTGGGCCAGGGGCGCTAACCCCGGTGCGACATGACGTCCACGGGGAGCCCGGTACGGAGCCGGCATGATGCCGTGGAGATGACGCTTCCACAGCCGCACCTGCACCTGAGCACGGAGGCTGAGGCGCCGCCGCGGCCGGTTATCGTCCTCGACTTCGGCGCGCAATACGCACAGCTCATCGCGCGCCGTATCCGCGAGAGCCGGGTGTACAGCATCATCCTCCCGTTCGATACCCCGCTCGAGCAGATACTCGGACACCGGCCCCTGGGATTGGTGCTCTCCGGCGGACCGGCGAGCGTGTACGACGCGGGTGCGCCGCGGATTGATCCTCAGGTCCTCACCGCGGGGATTCCCACGCTGGGAATCTGCTACGGCATGCAGTTGATGGCCCATCTGTTGCCGGGCGGCCGCACCGCGGCCGCGGACCAGCGCGAGTACGGCCGCACGCGGCTCTTCGTCGACGACGGCGCGGACCTCTTCGCCGGCCTGGAGCCGCGCCTGATCTGCTGGATGAGCCACGGCGATTCGATCACGCGGCTGCCCGAGGGGTTCGTCGGCCTGGCGCATACCGACCGGACGCCAATCGCCGCGATGGCCGATCGCCGGCGGCGGCTGTACGGCCTCCAGTTCCACCCGGAGGTGACCCACACGCCGTGGGGCATCGAGGTATTGCGTAATTTCCTGTACGGCGTGTGCGGTGCCGAGCCGTCGTGGACCATGACGTCGTTCATCGACCGTAGCGTGGGCGCCATCCGACAGCAGGTTGCGGCGGGGCGGGCGCTCTGCGCGCTGTCCGGCGGTGTCGATTCGGCGACGGCCGCAGCCCTGGTGCACCGCGCGATCGGCGATCAGCTCACGTGCATCTTCGTGGACCACGGGCTCCTGCGGAAGGACGAACCCGAGCAGGTCGTCACGACATTTCGCGACACATTTCAAGTACCGCTGATTCACGTGAACGCGCGTGACCGGTTTCTCAGACGGCTGGCCGGCATCACCGACCCGGAGACCAAGCGCCGCGCCATCGGCGAGGAGTTCGTCCGGGTCTTCGAGGATGAAGCGCAGCGCCTGGGCCAGGTGGACTACCTGGTCCAGGGGACGCTCTATCCCGACGTGATCGAGAGCGGCACGCGCACCGCGGCGCGGATCAAGACGCACCATAACGTCGGCGGCCTGCCTGAACGCATGCGGTTTACACTCATAGAACCGTTCCGCGACCTGTTCAAGGATGAAGTCCGCGAGGTCGCGCGCCAGTTGGGTTTGCCCGACCGGATGATCGCGCGCCATCCGTTCCCGGGACCCGGGCTCGCGATCCGCGTGCTGGGCGAGGTCACGGCCGACAAGCTCGATCTGCTCCGCGCCGCCGATGCCATCATCCTCGATGAGATTCGCGACGCCGGGCTGACCCTGGATATCTGGCAGGCGTTCGGTGTGCTGCTGCCGGTGCACACCGTCGGCGTCATGGGCGACGCGCGCACCTATGGGCAGGTTGTGGTCGTCCGCGCCGTGACGAGCGAGGATGGCATGACAGCCGACTGGGCCCGGGTGCCGCACGATGTGCTCGAGAGCATCGCCAGCCGCATCACGCGGGAGGTGCCGGGCATCACGCGCGTCGCCTACGACATCACGAGCAAACCCCCCGCGACCATCGAGTGGGAGTAAGCTGGCCGGTCGGTTTCTCGTCGTACGGTCTTCCGCGCATGGGCGTCGAGGCGCTGACGCTGCCCGCAGACTTCCTGGACGGCAGTCAGGAATTCCGGCAAGTCCACGGGCTACCCGTGAATGACTCGCTCGTCCCCCCGCAGATGCGGCACGCCGGCGTCTCGATTCTGGCGCCGGCGGACGTCGCTTTCGATAGGGTTCCGGGCATCCGGCGCTTCGGGCCCAGGGACCTCTGAACGCGCCTCAGGGTGGGGCGTTTCCCCTGCAACGCGGGACGTCTCCTGCCGATCAAGAGGTTGGGGCTGAACTCCACGGTGCTATACTGGCGGCATGACCCCTGAGATCCGGACCCCGGTTTCCATTGCGTGCGTGCCGTCGCCGCTGCCCGCGAGGTTCTTCGCGGGCCCGCCCGATCTCGCAATCGCGGTGCTGTCACCCGACCCGGTCTGTGACTGTGCACGCGGGCGGCGGCGCGGCGCCGTTCGCCCGGGACGAAGTCCCGCGCGGCATGCCGCCGCTTCCCGAATTCGAGCTCGCGCTTCGCGATTTGTTCGCAGAGATTGACTGAGCGTCTCCTCTCCTCCCTCAATCCACAGCAGCGTGAGGCCGTCCAGCACCCGGGTGGTCCGCTGCTGATCCTGGCGGGCGCCGGGTCGGGCAAGACGCGCGTGCTGACGCACCGCATCGCGTACCTGATTCGCGAGCGGGGCGTCAAGCCCGGCCGTATCCTCGCGGTGACGTTCACCAACAAGGCGGCGCACGAAATGCGGGAGCGCGTCGATGCGCTGCTCGGCGGCGCCGTGGCGCGGCCGATCTGGATCGGCACGTTCCATGCGATCTGCAGCCGCGTCCTGCGGGCCGACGGCGCACACATCGGCATCCCGTCGACGTTCACCATCTACGACGAGGAGGACCAGCGCCGCGTGATTCGCGACTGCCTGGCCGACCTCCGCCTCGATGAGCGGCGATACCCGCCGGCGGTGATCCACGCGATGATCGGCAGGGCCAAGGATGAGGCGCTCGACCCCGGGCGCTACGCGGCCCGCGCCTCGACCTTCATGGAAGAGGCCGCGGTGCGGGTATGGCGGGCGTACGAAGCCGAACTGCGCGCGAGGGGCGCGCTCGACTTCGACGACCTGCTCTGCGAGACGCTGCGGCTGTTCGAGACGCATCCCGACGTGCTGCGGCGCTATCAGGAGCGGTTCGAGCACGTGCTGGTGGACGAGTATCAAGACACCAACCACGCGCAGTACCTGCTCGTGCGCGCGCTCGCCGGCCTGCACCGCAACGTGACCGTGGTGGGCGATGACGACCAATGCCTGCCCGCGGGCGCATTGATCACCGGTCCAGATGGCACCCGCCCAATCGAGACACTGGGTGACGGCGCCGTGGTGCTCGCCGCATGCGGCGCAGGCGGCTTGACGCCGGCACCGGCCGTGGCGCACCCGGCCAGACCGTACCAGGGGCCGGTGGTGACCGTGCGCACGCGCGGCGGGTTTCACCTGACGGCCACACCCAACCATCTCGTCTTCGGCCGTTTCATCCCCCGCGCAGACGTCCACCACGTCTACTTGATGCATCGCCGCGGGATGGGCTATCGGATCGGGCGGAGCAGCGGTGTTCGCCGTCGGAGCCCGGGGGAGTGGGACAGTGGGCTGAGCCTCTGCCTGAACGGCGAGGCTGCCGACCGGGTTTGGGTGCTTGCCGCCACGGCCGATGAGGGCGAAGCCGCCCGCCTTGAGCAGGTCTACGCGTTCAGATACGGGATTCCGACAACCGTCGTCCACGTGAATGGTCGGAGGACGCGGCTCGGCCACACGCACGTCGCCTGCGGCTCTCGGGACATGGAGACGGAGGAGCGGGCCGCCCGCCTGCTCGCGGATCTCGCGATGTCGCCGGCGTATCCTCACGTGCGCGCGGACGCGGGCATCCGAGGAGACACGACCAGGCGGCTCGTGCACTTCACCATGTTTGGCGACCACCGAGCCTATCGGCGGCGTCCCTGGCGCGATCATCGAGTTCAGCTCGTGACATCAGGAGACGACGCTCGCGCGCGTGTCGAACGGGAGTACCCCACGCGCACCAGCCGCGCGGCCGGGTGGTGCGTGGAGACCGCCCGCCGGGACTACGACGTGGGTTGGCACATGGCACGACACCTCGCCGCGCTTGTCGACGGCGAACCCGTGCTCCGGGCGCGGGTGTGCGAGGCGCGCACGCCCGGGCGCTCCGGGCCCGGCGTGCGGCCGGTGCACACCATCCTCCCGCTGGGACACATGCATCCCGGGATGATGCTGGCGGTGGTCAAGGACGGGCGGGTCGTCGAAGACGAAGTCCTCTCGCGCACCCTTGAGCGGTACGAGGGTCCGGTCTACGATCTCGACGTCGCCGACCTCCGCACCTATGTGG